>NZ_JBIBKK010000015.1:0-253325 GCF_042959105.1 Streptomyces sp. NPDC007917 | reverse complement strand
TCCTCACACGCAGCCGCAGCCTCCAGATCCGGCACCACATACGCCGCCAGCCGCTGATCACCAGGGACGTCCTCACGGACCAGCGCCACCGCCTGCCGCACCCCGTCAACACCCGTCAGCAACGCCTCGATCTCACCCGGCTCAATACGGAACCCACGGACCTTCACCTGCTCATCCGCACGCCCCACGAACTCCAGCTGGCCATCCGCACGCCACCGCGCCAGATCACCGGTCCGGTACATCCGCACACCCGGCTCGAACGGACACGCCACAAACCGCTCGGCGGTCAGCCCCGCCCGGCCCGCATAGCCACGCGCCAGCCCGGCGCCCGAGGCATACAGCTCCCCCACCACACCGGCGGGCACCGGCCGCAACGCCTCATCCAGCACATAGGCCCGGGTGTTGGTCACCGGACGGCCAATCGGCACCACACCGTCGTCCGACAGCGCATCACTCATCGACACACAGACGGTCGACTCCGTCGGACCATACGCGTTCACCACCCGACGCCCCCGCGACCACCGGGCCACCAGCTCCGGCGGCGCCGCCTCGCCGGCCAGCACCACACACTCCAGCGACGGCAGTGACGCCTCCGCCCCCGCAGGCACCCCACCCAACACCGACGGCGGCAACGTCACATGCGTCACCCCCTGCTCCCCCAACACATCCCGCAACACCTCACCCACCAGACGACCACCCTCAGGCACCACCAGCGCGGCACCCGAGCCGAACGCCATCACCAACTCCCAGAACGCCGCATCAAAACTCGGCGACGCGAACTGCAACACCCGACTTCCCGCACCCACGCCCAACCCCGCAGCCTGCGCATGGGCCAGGCTCGCCACACCCCGGTGCGACACCACCACACCCTTGGGCACACCGGTGGAACCCGACGTGTAGATGACATACGCCGGGTGCTCCGGCTCCACACCGACCCCCGGGTCGGTGTCCGGGAACCCGGACACATCCCGCCCCAGCACCGCCTCGTCCAGCACCAGCACCGGCCGCGCATCCGCCAGCATGAACGCACGCCGCTCCGCCGGATACCCCGGATCGACCGGTAGATACGCGCCCCCCGCCTTCAACACGGCAAGAACCGCCACCACCAGATCCACCGAACGCGGCAACTCCACCGCAACCAACCGCTCGGGCCCCACCCCCTCACCGATCAGCCAACGCGCCAACCGGTTCGCCCGGGCGTTCACCTCCCCATACGACAGGGCCTCCCCACCACGCACCAGCGCGGTCGCATCGGGAGCCCGCCGCACCCGCGCCTCCAACAACCCGGCCAGGGTCTCCGGCGGCACCTCGACGGCCGTGTCGTTCCAGCTCGTCAACAGCTGCCGTCGCTCGGCCTCCGCCAGCAGCTCCACCCCACCGATCCGCACCGACGGATCCGCCACCACCTGCTCCAACAACCGCACCCACCGCGCCAGCACACCCTCAACCGACGCACGGTCGAACAACTCGGTCGAGTACTCGACCAGCGCCTCGATGCCCGCTGGGCGCTGCGTCTTGTCGTGGTGTTCGGTGAGGGAGAGGAGCACATCGAAGCGGGACGTGCCGGAGCTCAGGACCTCCGCCTCCACCTGGAGGCCGGGGAGCTGGAACTCCTCGGTAGCGGCGTTCTGGAGGACGAGGGCGACCTGGAACAGCGGGTGGTGCGCGGTCGACCGCCGGGGGTTGAGCAGTTCCACCAGGCGTTCGAACGGCACGTCCTGGTGTTCGTACGCCTCAAGGCTGGCGGCGCGCACCCGTCGGAGCAGGTCCGTGAAGGCCGGGGAGTCGGAGGTGTCCGTACGCAGCACGAACATGTTGACGAAGAAGCCGATGAGGTCGTCCAGCCCCTCGTCGGTACGGCCCGCCACACCACTGCCCAGCGCGATGTCCGTGCCCGCCCCGAGGCGCGTCAGCAGCGCCGCCATACCGGCCTGCAACACCATGAACACCGTCGTGTTCGTACGGCGGGCGAGCTCGACCAGCCGCCCGTGCAGCTCCGCGTCCAGCTCGTACGCGAAGGAGGCACCCTCGTACGAGGCGACCGCGGGGCGAGGCCGGTCGGCGGGGAAGGTCACCTGCTCCGGCAGGTTCGCCAACCTGTCCATCCAGTAGGCGACCTGCTGGGAGAAGACGCTGTCCGGGTCGGACTCCTCGCCGAGCAGTTCCCGCTGCCACAGCGTGTAGTCGACGTACTGGACAGGCAGCTCGTCCCACTGCGGGGAGCGGCGCTCGACCCGCGCGGTGTACGCCTCGACCACATCACGCGCGAGGGGGGCCATCGACCAGCCGTCACCGGCGATGTGATGCATCAGCAGCATCAGTACGGACTCGTCCGGATGGATCTGGAACAGCCAGGCACGGATCGGCACTTCGGACGAGAGGTCGAAGGTGTGGCGGGCGGCCGCCTCCAGGGCGCCGGGGAGATCGGCCTCGGCGACCGCCCGGCTCTCCCATCTGAAGTCGACCTGCTCCGTGTCCAGCACCAGCTGGTGGGGCTCGCCGTCCGCTTCGGGGAAGACCGTGCGCAGGGACTCATGGCGTGCCATCACATCGCCGATGGCAGCCTGGAGCGCCGCCGCGTTCACATCGCCCTTCAGCCGCAGCGTCAGCGGCATGTTGTACGTGGCCGAAGGGCCCTCGAGCTTGTGCAGAAACCACAACCGACGCTGCGCAAAGGACAACGGGATCACGATCTGATTCCTTCTTCCTGCCCAGCACCGGTCGAGGCAAAGGCATGGGTAATCGTCTGGCCAAGTCGTCGAAAAAGAGTCCTTGCACACGCCGGCTGTCCAGCCGCCTTGAGGCGCACCTGTCCCAAGGAATGTCACACCGGAATGGTCCGGCCGCGCTTACGCGGAGGGGCCGGCGATTTTCAGAGAAGACAGGGCAGCCAGGGGCGACAGGGCAGCCGTCGACAGGGCAGCGCCGAGCGCCCGCACATGCCGAATCCGACGCACCAACATGGTCGTCGACCTGGTTCAGCCATCATCACAAACTCCCCCGTGAGTTGATGCTCGGCTCGAAAGCGCCTGGCACTCTGTGCCCGCTTGAGATCTGCGGTACTGACGGCGGCGACTTGTTAAGACCGGAAGGCCACCACCACAGCGCGAAGAGGGTCCCCTCCCTAGCGCGCTTCCAGATCTACTACGCGAGTCAATCAGCTGAGCCGGAACGCGTCAAGGCGTTACGGCGCGGCCTAACGGGACGGCCCTCACGGGATCAACACACACGCGTGATTAGGATGTGACCTAGGTCATATACCCGGGTCGGGGCAATCGCCTAACGTGGCCAAGCCTTGTGCACTGAAGGCCTGCTGACGGGCCATCATCTGCTCACACCGTGTCCGCTCGCCGCAGCCGTCCCGGTGCCGCATTACCGCATCCCGCCCGACCACGAGGGGCACGCACGCTTTCATGCCAGAAAACAATATTCGGCGCAGTGCGCTTGATTCGCTGGAATCGCAGCAGCGATTCGACACCGTCCTGGCCGAGATCGACGACCTCGATGGATTCGACACGGCATACGGCGTGGAGACGAGCCGGCCCGTGGAGCCCTGGGAGATCCGGGAAGCGGACGACACCACTCTGGTGAACAACTCACGTTACTCGCCCACGCCGGTCCGGACGATTCGGCTGGTCATCTCGGCGGCCGGGGTCCGGTACGAGGACATGTCGTTCGTCGACTTCGGTTGCGGAAAGGGCCGGGTGCTGTTCGTGGCCGCCGATTTCCCGTTCAGGCGGGTCATCGGTGTTGAATTCTCGAGCGAGCTCTGTGAAATAGCGCGGAAAAACGCCGCGAGCTATTCCGCGAAGGTATCGAACGAGCGCCCCATCGACGTCGTCTGCCGGGACGCCCGGGATTTTGAAATCCCCGACGACGCGGGCTTCTTCTACTTCTACGAGCCGTTCTCCGCCGCCGTCACCGAGCGGGTGCTCGACAATATCGAGGCGTCCCTCGCCCGGGCCCCGCGCGCCGTGGTGCTGTGTCTGGTGGGGACGGCCCTCGTGCCCGTCCTGGACGGGCGCGGCTCGTGGTCGCGGCTGGGCGGGACGCTCGCTTCCCCTGACGACGCGTACTTCGAAGCCCGGCTCTATACGAACCCACGGGACCTGAGGTGAGTCACCGCCCATGGCCAGTCTCCGCACACTCGACGCCGACGCCCTCGACACCCTGGACCTGACGGACCCGCGCACCCACGCCGAACACGACCTCACCGAGGTCTGGCGGCGGCTGCGCAAGGAACAGCCCTTCCACCGGCACCGTCCGGTGGCCGGCTCGGACGGGTTCTGGGTGGTCACCCGGCACGCGGATGTGTCCGACCTCTACCGTGACACCAGGCGTTTCACGTCGGAGAAGGGCAATGTCCTCACCACGCTGCTGCTGGGCGGGGACTCCGCCGCGGGCATGATGGCCGCGGTCACCGACGGTCCGCGCCACAGCGATCTGCGCACGATCCTGCTCAAGGCGTTCTCGCCACGGGTGCTGACGGGTGTCGTGGAGAACATCCAGGCTGCCACCCGGAAACTGCTGCTGGACGCCGTGGCCCGCGAGGAGTGCGACTTCGCCAAGGACGTCGCCGCGCACATCCCGCTCAACGCCATCTGTGACCTGATGGGCGTGGCCGAGGAGGACCGCCCGTTCGTGCTGGAGTGCACCGAGGCGGCCCTGGGCTCCGACGGGGCGGTGCCGTCCCCCGCGGTCGCGTGGCAGGCGCGCAACGACATCCTCGCCTACTTCGAGAAGCTGGCCGTCGAGCGCCGGAGGAACCCCGGCACGGACGCGGTGAGCGTCCTGGCCACCGGCACCCTCGAAGGCAGGCCGCTCACCATGGACGAGATCGTCGTCAACTGCTACAGCCTGATCCTGGGAGGTGACGAGACCAGCCGGCTCTCGATGACAGGCGCCGTGCTGGCGTTCATGGAACACCCCGACCAGTGGGCCGCGCTGAAGTCCGGTGAGGTCAGTATCGCCACGGCGGTGGAGGAGGTCCTGCGCTGGACGACCCCCGCGATCCACTTCGGGCGCTCGGCCCTTGAGGACGTACCGGTCGGTGACGAGGGCCAGGTGATCCGGGCCGGTGAGATCGTCACCCTGTGGAACGGCTCGGCCAACATGGACGAGGAGGTTTTCGCGGAGCCCGGGCGCTTCGATCTGGCGCGGACGCCGAACAAGCACATCGCCTTCGGTTACGGCCCCCACTTCTGCCTGGGCGCCTATCTCGGGCGGGCGGAGATCGCCGCCATGCTGACCGCGCTGCGCGACATCGTGGCCACCGTGGAGCCCAACGGCGAGCCGCGCCGGGTCTACTCCAACCTGCTGTGCGGTGTGAGCAGCCTGCCGGTGGCCATGACGGCGGAGTGACCGCTCGCTACCGGACCTACCGGACCTCCAGGGGGAGGGCGCCGATCGGCCGCTCGGCGCCCTCCTCGGAGCAGGATCGGAGGAGAGCCACGAAACGCGCGAGGTGGTCGGCCAGCTCGGCGGGGCTGTGCAGTTCGGCGTTGCCGTCGAAGTCGATCCGCAGGCCACTGCCGTCGAGGCGGTCGTAGACGTTGACGGAAAGGTCCTCCACCGGACCGGCGCACAGGTTGTGGGTCCGTGCCTGGCAACCGGCGTAGTCGAAGCTGTAGTTGAACGCCATGATGTTGACGTCGACGCCGAACTGGCGGCGGCCGTCGGGGAAGTCGGGCAGTTCGCGCAGCAGCCGCTCGTGCGGATAGCGCTGGTGCTCCCTGGCCAGCTCGACCTCTCGGGCGGTCCGGTCGATCACGGTGCCCAGGGGCGTGTCCGGGTCGAGGCGCAGCCGTAGCGGTACGGAGTTGGTGAGCATCGAGGGGATGCGCCGCAGCAGCGGGTTGAGGCGACCGCTCACCGGCAGGCCGAGGACCACGTCCTGGGACTGGGTGGCGCGGTGGAGGTAGACGGCGACCGCCGCGATGACGACCTCGGGCCAGGTCACCTCGAGTCGGCGGGCCAGTGCGCGGAGGCGGTCGACCTCCTCGGCGGTCAGCTGGTGGCCGGCGCGTACGAACCGGCGGGTGGCGGTCGGCTTCCACTCCACCAGGCTGACGGGCCCCGGCAGGCCGGCGAGGCGGTCCAGCCAGAACCGGCGGTCTGTCTCGTAGTCCTCGGAGGACTGGTAACGGGCGTCGTCCTCGACGACATGCCGCAGGGACGCGGGCGGCAGGGGCTGCCGGGGGCGCCCGGTGACCAGTTCGGTGTAAACGTCGGCGACCCGCGACGCGATGAGCGAAAGCGCGAATCCGTCGATCGCGACATGGTGCACGGCGCGATACCAGTAAAAAAGCTCCGGCCCGATCCTGAACAGCGCCGACGAGAAAACCGGGCCCTTGGCCGTATCGAATTCCCGGGCCAGGTCCCCGGCCATCCATTTCCGGGCCGCGGCCTCCGGATCGGGTTCGTCCGCGACATCGAAACGGTGCATGGACCATTCGACGGAATCGTCGATGAACTGACCGAGCCCTGCC
The DNA here is from genome assembly GCF_042959105.1 of Streptomyces sp. NPDC007917. NCBI lineage: Bacteria > Bacillati > Actinomycetota > Actinomycetes > Kitasatosporales > Streptomycetaceae > Streptomyces > Streptomyces sp. NPDC007917. Next base: position 246,837 of record NZ_JBIBKK010000015.1, on the reverse strand, counting down.
TCGTCGATCTCGAATCTGGTGCGCAGCGCCTCGGTTTCCGCGACGACTTCGCGGACCGCTTTCTCGAAAAGTTCCGGGTGCAGTGCCCCGCGTATTTCACAGTACTCGGCTATGTTGAACGACCGGTCGTCCGAGTCGAGCTGTTGCGCGACCCACACACTGGTCTGGGCGGCGGACAGCGCCAACCGTTCCCCCATGGCGAACCCCCTTGACCAGGTCAGTTGGGTCCGCCGACCGACTGGTCGACAGGGTCGGCGGACTCACCGGCGGACTCGGAGCCGGCGCGCAGTTCGACGATGAAGTCACAGATGCTCTGGAGGTTCCGGAAACGCGCGCCCAGGTTGATTCCGCTGGGGATGGTGATTTCGTAGCGGACTTCCAGATGAGTGGTGAGCCGTGCTAGCGTCAGCGAGTCGAGAATTCCCCACTCCAGCAACGGAGTATCCGATTCAACGGTCCCCTGCCCCTTGAGTCCTTTGTCCTCGATGAACGCCTTGATATCGTTGAATATCTCGATATCCTTCATGTGCTCCCCCGTGCCCCACCGCTTATTCACTTCTGGACCGACTCAACATACTGATCGCGCATGGCACGCGTCAAGGACCGTCGGAGGGTAGGACTCATGGATTTTCGATGGGATGCAGGGCTTCAGGACGAGTACGACCGGATCGTCGCCGCGTTAGGGGAGTGGACCTGGCCCGCCGATGACGAGTTCTACACCAGGGAGCAGTGGCGCCGGATCGCCTCGCTCGGGCTGCTCGGGCTGTCGATACCCCGCAAGTACGGCGGCGCCGAGTACGGCGCCCTGGAGACCGCCCGTCTCGTCGACGCCTTCGGCCGGGGCGCGCGGGACCTGGGGCTGGTCTTCGCCGCGTCCGCGCACACCTTCGCCTGTGCGATGCCCCTCGCCGAGTACGCCGAGGACGCCCTGCGGGAGCGGGTGCTGCCGAAGCTGTGCGGCGGGGAGTGGATCGCCGGGAACGCGATCTCGGAGGCCGAGGCGGGCTCCGATGTGAACGCCATGCGCACCAGGGCGGTTCGCGACGGCGGCCACTATGTGCTGAGCGGCACGAAGTCCTTCGTCAGCAACGGCCCGGTGGCCGATGTCTTCGTCGTGTACGCGGTCACCGAACCGTCGCTGGGGCACCTGGGCATCAGCGCCTTCCTGGTCGAGCGCGACACCCCGGGCCTGAGGGCCGGCGAGCCGATGAGGAAGTCCAGCCTGCGCAGCTGCCCGGCCGGGCAGCTGGTCCTCGACGAGTGCCGCGTACCCGCCGACCATCTGATCGGTCCGGAGGGCAACGGAGCCGCGATCTTCCAGCGCTCCATGCAGTGGGAGCGCACCTGTCTGCTCTCCGCGTACAACGGACAGACGGCGCGGCTGCTGGAGCAGTGTGTCGAACACGCCTCCACCCGGCGGCAGTTCAAGCGGCCGCTGGCGGACAACCAGGCGGTCTCGCACCGGCTCGCCGATGCCCGGGTCCGGCTGGAGGCGGCGCGGCTGCTGCTCTGGCAGGCCTGCTGGAAGCTGGACCGGCAGGAGCGCGCGGTTCTCGACGTCAGCATGGCCAAGCTCGCGATCAGCGAGAACGCGGTGCAGACCGCGCTGGAGGCCGTCCACCTCTTCGGCGGCGCGGGCATCCTGGAGGACACGGGAGTGGCGAGCATGCTGCGCGACGCGCTGCCCTCGACCGTCTTCTCCGGCACATCGGAGATGCAGCGCGAGATCATGGCGCGGGAGATGGGCCTGTGATGCTGCACCAGCTGGTGGTGGAATCCGCCCGGCGCACCCCCGACGCCCTCGCCGTCGCGGGGCCGGACGGCGTGCTGACCTACGGCCGGCTCAGCGGCTGGGCCGACCGGATCGCCCTCGAACTCGCGGCGCTCGGGGTGCGCCCGGGCGACCGGGTGGCGATCTGGCTCGACAAGTCGGCGGCGGCCGTGGCCGCGATGCAGGCCGTACTGCGGCTCGGCGCCGCCTACGTCCCGCTCGACCCGCAGGCGCCGCCGCGCCGCGCCGCGTCGCTGGTGGCCGACTGTGCCCCCACCGCGCTGGTCGCTCCCCCCGAACGGGCCAAGTCCCTGGGCGAGTTCGGCGACGCGCCGCCGCTGCTGGACTCCTGGCCCGGCGGCACGCCCTGGCAGCGGGTGCCGGAGACCGGCCCCGGGCCGGCCGGCCCGCCGCCGGCCGCACCCGCCCGCACCGAGGGCGACCTCGCGTACATCCTCTACACCTCCGGCTCCACCGGCGACCCCAAGGGTGTCTGCCTCAGCCACCGCAATGCGCTCGCGTTCGTGGACTGGGCCGCCGCCGAGCTGCGGGCGAGCGGGGCGGACCGGTTCGCCAACCACGCGCCGCTGCACTTCGACCTCTCGGTGCTCGATCTCTACGCGGCCTTCGCGGTCGGCGCCTCGGTGCACCTGGTGCCGCAGGAGACGGCGTACGCCCCGCGCGAGCTCGTCCGCTTCCTGGCCGAGCGGGAGATCACCGTCTGGTACTCGGTGCCGGCGGCGCTGCTGCTCATGATGCGCCACGGAGAGCTGCTGGAGACCCCGCTGCCGGCGCTGGGCACGGTGCTGTTCGCGGGCGAGGCGTTTCCCGTGGACCCGCTGCGGCGGCTGCGGGCCCACCTGCCGCACGCCAGGTTCCTCAACCTCTACGGGCCGACCGAGACCAACGTCTGCACCTCCTACGAGGTCGACGCGATCGACCCGGAGCGGACCCTGCCGGTGCCCATCGGCCGGATGTGCTCCGGCGACACGGTCACCGCCGTCCGGTCGGACGGCGAACCCGCCGGGCCGGGCGAGGAGGGCGAGCTGGTGGTGTCCGGGCCGACGGTCATGCTCGGCTACTGGGGCCGGCCGCCGCTGGCCGGCGGCAGCTACCCGACCGGCGACATCGCGCTGGTGCTGGAGGACGGCGGCTTCCAGTACGTCGGCCGGCGCGACTCCATGGTCAAGGTGCGCGGGCACCGGATCGAGCTCGGCGAGATCGAGGCGGTGCTGCAGAGCCATGACGCGGTGGCCGAGGCCGCCGCCGTGGTGGTCGGGCACAGCATCGACGCGGCCCTGGTGGCCTTCCTGGTACGCGCCGGCGACCGCGACCCCACCCTGCTGGACCTCAAGCGCCACTGCGCGCAGCGGCTGCCGCGGCATTCGATCGTCGACGTCGTGCACACCCTCCCGGAACTGCCGCGCACCGCCAACGGGAAGGTGGACCGCCGGGCGCTGGCGCAGCTCGCACAGGACCGTTCGACCGCCGACGGGGCGGTGCGGCCCTGATCGGGAGAGCGGGCACACCGGCACGCGCCGGGCCACTAGAGTGACGCGACGTGGCTGCACGACCCTTGAACGAAATCGTAGAAGCAGGCTGGGCCAAGGCCCTTGAGCCGGTCGAAGGACGCATCGCCGCGATGGGCGACTTCCTGCGGGCCGAGATAGCGGCGGGGCGCACCTATCTGCCGGCCGGACAGAATGTGCTGCGCGCGTTTCAGCAGCCCTTCGACGAGGTGCGCGTCCTGATCGTCGGTCAGGACCCGTATCCGACGCCCGGCCACGCCGTGGGGCTGAGCTTCTCGGTGGCCCCCGAGGTGCGCCCGCTGCCCGGCAGCCTGGAGAACATCTACCGCGAGCTGCACACCGACCTCGGCCTGCCGCGCCCGTCCAACGGCGATCTGACCCCGTGGACCGCGCAGGGGGTGCTGCTGCTCAACAAGGCGCTGACCACCGCGCCGCGCCGGCCCGCCGCACACCGCGGCAAGGGCTGGGAGGAGGTCACCGAGCAGGCCATCCGGGCGCTGGCCGCACGCGGCCGCCCGCTGGTGTCCATCCTGTGGGGCCGCGACGCCCGGAACGTACGGCCGCTGCTCGGCAGCCTGCCCGCCATCGAATCCGCGCACCCCTCCCCCATGTCCGCCGACCGCGGCTTCTTCGGCTCGCGTCCGTTCAGCCGGGCCAATGAGCTGCTCGTACAGCAAGGGGCCCAGCCGGTGGACTGGCGCCTTCCCTGACCGCTTCCGTCCTGGTGAGCGGCAGGTAGTCTGCCCGCCATGACGACACATCCGAACACCCCTGCGGGCTGGTACGCCGACCCGCAGGGCACTCCCAACCAGCTGCGCTGGTGGGACGGCGCGAAGTGGACCGAGCACACCCACCCGGGCCAGCCGGGCCAGCCGGGCCAGCAGGGGCAGGTCCCGCAGCAGCAGGCGCCGGTCGCCGACCCGGCGAGGATCCAGCGGCAGGTGCAGCAGCAGGCGGGCGTCGCCCCGGTCCACGCCGGCGGCGGCACGCTGTTCAGCGAGCCGGTGCTGGTGGTGAACCAGAAGGCCAAGCTGATCGAGCTCACCAACGAGTACAGCGTCTTCGACCAGCACGGACGCACCATCGGGTCGGTGGTCCAGGTCGGCCAGAGCACCCTCAAGAAGGTGGCTCGGTTCGTCTCGAGCCTCGACCAGTTCATGACCCACAAGCTCGAGATCCGCGATGCCCAGGGGCAGCCGCATCTGGTGCTGACCCGCCCGGCGAAGTTCATCAAGTCCAAGGTGCTGGTGACGCGTCCGGACGGGCAGCCGGTCGGCGAGATCGTGCAGCAGAACGCCATCGGCAAGATCAACTTCGCCATTCAGGTCAACGGCCAGCAGATCGGCGCCATCAAGGCGGAGAACTGGCGGGCCTGGAACTTCGCCATCGTCGACCACACCGACACCGAGATCGCCCGGATCACCAAGACCTGGGAAGGTCTGGCGAAGACGATGTTCACCACCGCGGACAACTACGTCCTGCAGATCCACCGCCAGCTGCCCGACCCGCTGCTGAGCCTCGTCGTGGCCACCGCACTGACCGTGGACACGGCGCTCAAGCAGGATGCGCGCGGGTTCGGCTGAACGGTGGGCGACTGTGCGGAGCAGGGATTCGTACTCGGCATCGACTCCGGCGGCTCCGGCGTGCGCGTCGCGCTCGCCCGCGCCGATGCCCCGTACGGGGGTGCCGATGCCCCGTACGACGGAGGCGGGGACAGCGGCGAGGAGCGGCACGGCGGTCGCGGCGACGGCCCGGCGAACGGCCTGAGCTGGTCCTCGCCCACACCCGCCGTGGTCGGCGACCGGGGCATCGACGCGGACAGCCTGCTCACCCGGGTGCTCCCCGCCGCCCGTGCGCTGCTGCGCGAGGCCGGGGCGGACCGGGTGGCGGCGGTGTGCGTCGGCGCCGCGGGCATGGCCTCGCTCGGCGACGATCTGCGCGCCAAGCTGCCGGAAGCGCTCGCGAGTTCGCTCGGCACCCGGCGGCTGGCCCTGGCGGCCGACGGGGTGACCGCCTACGCCGGTGCCCTCGGCCAGCGGCCCGGGGCGGTGGTCGCGGCCGGCACGGGCCTGATCGCGCTGGGCGCCCTGCCGGGCGGCACTGCGGGCGCGGGCGGCGGCTGGCGCCGTGCCGACGGCTGGGGCCATCTCCTCGGCGACTGCGGCGGCGGGGCCTGGATCGGCCGTGCCGGACTCGAAGCGGCGATGCGCGCGTACGACGGGCGCGAGGGCGGCTCACAGCCGCTGCTGACCCGCCTGGAAGCGGTCTTCGGCCCGGCGGGCGAGCTGCCGGGGAAGCTTTATCCGCGCCCCGACCGGCCCGCCGTGCTCGCCTCGTTCGCGCCCGAGGTCGGGCGGTGCGCGGAGCTGGACCCGGTCGCGGCCGGGATTCTGCGGGACGCCGCACAGCACATCGCCCAGGCCGCGGAGGCGGCCTGCCCGGATGTCGAGGGGCGTGTGGTGGCACTCACCGGCGGCCTCTTCCGCATGGGCGCCCCCCTGCTCGTACCGCTGCGCGCCCAGTTGGCCGAGCGGCTGCCGAACGCCCGGGTGACCGAGGCGACCGGGGACCCGCTGACCGGCGCGGTGCGCATCGCCGCGGCGCTCGCCACGGACTCACTGCGCCTGCCGCTGGACGCGGCGCTGTTGCGCGTCATGGACGTCGGCCCGCTCGCGCGGGAGTCTTGAGCCTGCCACCGCCCGTCGTCAAGGCGGACAGCGGTAAAGCAAACAGTGTCGAACGACACGGCTCGGCAAATGGGGACAGAAGACCCCGCGTCGCACCCTCCCGAACAGCCGATCACAACAAGCGGCTAACATGCGGCGCCATGAGCTCCCCCACTGGGCCCGCGTCCGGCCTGCCTGTACGAATGCCGCGTCCCCGACAGCCCGGACGGCACCGCCGGCCGGAGCCCGTGGCCGCCCCTGTCGGCGCCCCTCCGCTGGTACTGGCCGTCCCGGGCTCCCCTGACGACGCCACCCGGAGCCTGGCCGAGGAGGTCGTGAGCATCGCCCGCTCCGAGCTGCCCGGCCTCGACGCCCAGATCGGGTACGTGGACGGGGACGGCGCCGACGAGGGCTTCCCGGCGCTGGAGGCCGTGCTCACCCGCGCCGCCCAGGAGCGCGGCGAGCGCGCCCGCCGGGCCGCCGCGGCGGCCAAGGCCGAAGCGGAGGCGCTGGGCGAGGAGGGCGCGGCCGAGGCGCCCGCCACCGAGCCGGTCGTCACGGACGAGACCGCCTCCGCCGTCGTCGTGCCGCTGCTCGCCGGGCCGGACAACGCGCTGCTGCGCCGGATACGCCAGGCCGTCAAGCACAGCGGCTCCGCCGCCGAACTCACCGACGTCCTCGGCCCGCACCCGCTCCTCGCCGAGGCCCTGCACGTACGCCTCTCGGAGGCGGGCCTCGCCCGCGCCGACCGCGCCCGCCTCTTCACGGTCGCCACCGCCGCGGACGGGATCATCCTGGCCACGGTCGGCGGCGCCGAAGCGGCCCAGGCCGGCGGCATCACCGGCATGCTGCTCTCCGCGCGCCTGGCCATCCCGGTCATGGCCGCCGCGCTGGACGAGGACGGAGCCGTCGTCCGCGTCGCCGAGCAACTGCGCTCGGCGGGCTCCTCCCGCCTCGCCCTCGCCCCCTACCTCATCGGCCCCGAGGTCGCGGCCGACCTCCCCGCGGCCGCCGCCGAAGAGGCGGAGTGCGCGGCGGCGGAACCGCTCGGCGCCTACCCGGCCGTGGGCAAGCTGGTCCTGGCGAAGTACGCGACGGTTCTGGGCATCAAGCTCCAGCCCAACCCGGCCTTGCGCTGACGCCGCGCCGAGCCTCCGTACGGGGCGAGCCGGCCCCGCCACCGGGGCCGCCGCCCCGCCCCCGTACCGGTCAGGCGAAGATCACGCACGAGGCCGCCCGCACGGCGAGTGAGCCCATGCGGGTCGGTACGCCCGATGACGGGTCGATCCGGAACCAGGTCACGTCGCCTGAGCGCTCGTTCGTGGCGTAGAGGTGGCGGCCCGAGGGGGCGAGGGTCAGGTCGCGGGGCCAGTGGCCGCCGCAGGGGGTGGTGGTGACCAGCGTCATCGTGTCGCCGGACGCGTCGAGCGCGAGGGTCGCGACGCTGTCGTGGCCGCGGTTGGCGACCCATGCGAAGCGGCCGTTTGCCGAGACGACGATCTCGGAGGGGAAGTCGGGGGCGTCCGTGCCGCTCGGCAGGACCCGCACCTCGCCGAGCGCGTCGAGGGTGCCGGACGCCGCGTCCCAACGGCACACCGTGACCGTCGGGTCCAGCTCGTTGATGACGTAGGCGCGCTCGCCGCGGGGGTGGAAGGCGAGGTGGCGCGGGCCGCTGCCGGGGCGCAGCCGGGCCTCACCGTGGGCCCGCAGGGGCGCCTCCCGCGCATCCCCCAGGTCTCCCGTGCCCACTGCGTACACCCACACCGAGTCCGTCCCCAGGTCCACCGCCAGCACCCAGCGCCCCGACGGGTCCGGCACGACGGCGTGGGCGTGCGGTCCCTCCTGGCGGGTGGTGTCGGGGCCGCTGCCCTCGTGGCGCAGCACCGCCGACGGCTCGGCGAGCGCGCCGCCGTCCCGGACCGGGAGCGCGGTGACGCTCCCGGAGCCGTAGTTGGCGGTGAGGAGGTGCCCGGCGGCGAGCGCGAGGTGCGTCGGGGCGGCGCCGTGCACCGGTACGGGGGTGCCCAGCGGGGCGGGCGGCCGGGTGGGGTCGGCGACGCGGAAGGCGGCTGCCGCGCCGGCGTCGGTCTCGCTCACCGCGTAGAGGGTTTCGCCGCCGGGGGCGAGCGCGAGGTAGGAGGGGTTGGGCACGGCGTCCGTGCTGTGCAGGGCGCTCAGCGCGCCCGTCTCCGCGTCGACGGACGCGACCGTGACGCCGGCGCCGCCCTCCGAGGTGAACGACCCGATGTACGCCCGCTGTCCACTGCCTGTGGTGCTCACCGCACTGCCCTTCCGACGACTTCACCGTTGCGGGCCGACGGTAACGCACCGGTCTAGACCAGCCTTCGTATCCGCGCCGTTCGCGCGCGTCACGCCCCCGCGAGCGGCGCCCGCGTCCCACCGCACAGCGGTGCCGCGAGGCCGGCGAGCGCCGCCTCCAGGCCGTGGAGGTGGGCGAGGGCGCGCTCCGCGCCCGGGTGGGGGTGCGGCTCGGCGCCCGGGACGGCGGGCACGGCGGCGGGGCGGGCGGCCGGGTTCACCAGGCGCCCCACCGCGGCCTCGACCCGCAGACAGGCGGCGGTCAGCCGGGCGTCGTGGGAGGCGTCCGGGTCGGCTGCGACCTCGGCGAGCCCGCGTACCTGCCGGGCGCAGTCGTCGAGGGCCACCATGACCTGCCGGGCCCGGGACTTGCGGGCGCGCAGCGGGCTGAGGGGGTGCAGCAGCGGGGCGATCGACATCCGCAGCCGGACCAGCACCGCTTCGAGTTCGGCCACCCGGGGCGCGGGGTCGGCGGCCGGGTCGCCCGCGAGCCGGCGCGCGGACTCTGCGGCGCACTCCCGTACGCAGTGCAGGGCGCGCCTGATCCAGGCGTCGGTCGCGGCGTGCGTGGTGACGGGCAGGACGGCCGTGACGGCGAGGGCGGCGCCGAGGGCGCCGATGAGGGTCTGCTCCAGGCGCAGCGCGAGCAGCCCCGGGTGGAGTACCCCGAGGAGCCCGTACAGCAGTCCGGCCATCAGCGTGACGAAGAACATCATCCAGCTGTAGGAGAGCGGCGCGGCGTAGAAGATGCCGAAGACGCAGCCGGCGACGAGGACGGCTGTGGGCGCGGGCGCGCCGTGCAGCGGCACGGCGATCAGCAGCCCGGCCGCGACGCCGCACACCGTGCCCAGGATCCGGCGGAAGCCGCGGACGAGGGTTTCGCCGCGCGAGGCGGTGTTGACGAAGATCCACCAGGCGGTGCCGACGGCCCAGTACCAGCGTTCTCCGGAGACGGCCTGCCCGACGGCGAGCGCGAAACCGCAGGCGGCGACCGCCTGGACGGCCTGCCGGGTGGCGGGGTGGACAGGCCCCCGCCCGGCCGGGCCCGGCATGGGTGCCGCCGCGGCGGCGGCGGCCGGCAGGGCGCGGCGCTCGACGCGCCACAGGCCGAACCGCACGGCCGCCGCCACGGCCAGGGCGAGCAGCACCGCGGCGGACAGCCGCACCAGCTCGCCCGGCACCGCGTGCAGGAACTGGGCGGCGAAGAACATCATGAAGGCGAAGATGCCGAGCGCGTTGCCCCGCGCCCCCCGGCGCCGGGCGGCGACCCCGCAGAAGACGACCGCGAGGAGGGCCGCGTCACGCGCGAGCGGCCGCCCGTCCACCGCGGTGGCCAGGGCGAGCACCGGCAGACCGGCCGCCGGGAGCAGCGCGGTGGTGACCGCCTGCCCCCGCACGGTGGGGTCGGCGACGGTGAACAGGGCGAGCAGCGCCGCGAGCCCGCCCGCGATCGCGGCGGACAGCGGCAGGCCCGCTTCCCCGACGGCGGCCACGGCCAGGCCGATGCCGAGGACGGCGCGCGCCGAGGTGCGCAGCCGCAGCCGCCCCGGGTCCGCGGCCACGGACACCCCCATGAACACCCTCTTCAGCACCGCTTCCCCGCTCCCTATTCGGCGCCCGCGCGTGAAAAAGGCGCCGCGGGATCCGCAGCGCCATTGATGTCCTCATCACAGCACGACCGGGCCCCTGGCTCAAGACGAGCGGAAATCACTGGGCCATTGGCACAGCGCTGGGCGGTGTCGGCGGTCCGGAGGCGGGCCAATGGCGCCCTGGCGTACAGTCACGGTGCAGCACAGCCGAAGGAAGGACTTCCGCCGATGGCGGCAGCGGTGGACGCGCTGGACGCGAAGATCCTGCGGCTGCTCCTGGAGCAGCCGCGCACCAGCGTGCGCGAGTACGCCCGCGTCCTGGGCGTCGCGCGCGGTACCGTACAGGCGCGCCTTGACCGCCTGGAGCGCGACGGGGTGATCACCGCGTACGGGCCGAGCGTGTCCCCGGCCGCCCTCGGCCATCCGGTGCTCGCCTTCGTCCACATCGAGGTCACCCAGGGCCACCTGGACGACGTCGGCGACGCGCTCGCCGAGGTGCCCGAGATCATCGAGGCGTTCTCGATCACCGGCGCCGGGGATCTGCTGACCCGGGTCGTGGCGCGGTCCAACGAGCATCTGGAGGACGTCGTCCAGCGGCTCATCCAGCTGCCGGGCGTGGTCCGCACCCGCACCGAGATGGCGCTGCGCGAGCGGGTGGCCCACCGGGTGCTGCCGCTGGTCGAGGCGGTGGGGCGGGCGGCTGCGACCGGGCGGGACCGGGCCGCGGCCGGGCAGGGCCGGGCGGCGGGAGCCCGCCGGGAGGCCTGATCGCCCCGCTTGGCATGCTGGTGCCCATGACGTCCCGCCCCACGCCACCCGCCTCCCACGGCTCCCGCGCCCCCGCGGTCCTCTTCGACCTGGACGGCACGCTCGTGGACAGCGAGCCGCACTACTACGAGGCGGGGCGGCTGACTCTCGAGCGGTACGGGGTCACCGGCTTCACCTGGGAGCAGCACTCCCGTTTCATCGGGATCGGCACCCGCGAGACCCTGGAGACCCTGCGCGCCGAGTACGGCATCGACGCGCCCGTGGACGAGCTGCTGGCCGTCAAGAACCGCCACTACCTGGAGCTGGTCCGCACCTCCGCCATCGCCTTCCCCGGCATGCGCGCGTTCGTGGAGCGGCTGCACACCGCCGGGCACCCCCTGGCCGTCGCGTCCGGGTCCTCCCGTGCCGCGATCGAGGCCACCCTGGAGGCCACCGGGCTGGGCTCCCTGCTGACCGTGCGCGTCTCGGCCGAGGACGTCGGCCGCGGAAAGCCGGAGCCGGACGTCTTCCTGGAGGCCGCGCGCCTGCTGGGCGCCGCCCCGGCCGACTGTGTGGTGGTGGAGGACTCCGGGCCCGGGGTCGAGGCGGCGCGCCGGGCCCAGATGCGCTGTATCGCGGTGCCCTACGCGCCGGACAGCCGGACGCCCGACGGCGACGCGGACGAGGGGGAGGGCGTCGCTCCGTTCGCCTCGGCCGGGCTGGTCTTCGCGGGCGGCCAGCGGGAGTTCGACGCACAAGCCGCCTACGCCTGGATCGCACAATCGAACTGACGCCCCGATTTCCGTCCCTCCGTCACCCGATGGAATGATGCGCTCGCCCGCGTAATTCCTAGGAAATGGAGGGCATATGAGGAGATTAGGGGGAACCGCGGTGCGGCGCTGGGGAGCAGCCGTCATCGCATCCACGGCCGCCATGTCGGTCGCGCTGCCCGTATCGAGCGCCCAGGCCGCCGGCGGACCGTCGGGGATCAGCGCCAAGGGCGCGTATCTGCTGGACAACAGCGCCAACAGGCAGCTGTGGGCCAAGTCGGCCGACACCAAGCGCCCGATGGCGAGCACCACGAAGCTCATGACCGCCATGGTGGTGCTCGACAGCCGGGGGCTGAACCTCAGCAAGAAGGTCACCGTCAAGCAGTCGTACATCGACTACGTCGCCCGGGTCGGCGGCAGCAAGGCGGACCTGAAGAAGGGCGACAAGCTCACCGTCAAGCAGCTGCTGTACGGTCTGATGCTGCCGTCCGGCTGCGACGCGGCCATGGCGCTCGCCGACACGTTCGGCACGGGTGACACCACGGCCAAGCGCACCAAGTCGTTCATCTCGCAGATGAACAAGAAGGCGTCCGCGCTGGGGATGACCAAGACCCACTACGACACCTTCGACGGCATCTCGTACGGGGGGCAGAACTACACCACGCCCCGCGACATGGCCAAGCTCGCCCGGCACGCGCTCGGCAACGCCACCCTCGCCACGGTCGTCAAGTCCGTCGACACCGTTCAGAAGGCGCCGGCGGCCAACGGCAGGACCAGGACGTACTCCTGGAACAACACCAACCGGCTGCTGGGTTCGTACAGCGGCGCGATCGGCATCAAGACGGGCACCGGTACCGCGCCCGGCAGGTGTCTGGTCTTCGCCGCCAAGCGCAACGGGCGCACGGTGGTGGGCGTGATCCTCAACGCTCCGAAGCGGTACCCGGACGCCAAGAAGATGCTCGACTGGGCGTTCAACACCCGCACCTCGGTGAAGTGGCGCCAGCTCCCCGAGGGCGCGCAGCAGGACTGATCCTCGAAGTCCCGTGGCGCGCGGCGCCCCGCCCGGACCGGTTCCGGGCGGGGCGCCGCTCCGTTCGCCCGCCGTCCCGTGCCGGGACCGGTCCCCAGCCGGCCTGGCTACCGTGACCGGCATTGCGGAACGACGGCGAGGGTGACGGGCGGGGGACGCGGTCCGCAGGGGTGGCCGCGTCCCCCGCCTCCATATGTGCGGGGGTTTCGTGAGTGCGGCCGAAACGCTGCGTGCCCCCGTCCCCTCACGCAGTAAGTTCGGTGCGCGCGCCCAGTCGTGGCGCGATCCGGTTCCTGTGTGGGGGGAGTGTCTCTGGTGCGCCCGGGTGGGAAGGTCGGCAAGTACCGGCTCACAAAGGGGCCCGTCAACGGAGGCAGAGGGGCGGTTTGGTTCGCCGTCGACACCGAGCTGGGCCGGCCCGTCGTACTCAAGCGGACCCTGGCCGCGGACAACAGCCGGGCCGCCTTCGACGAACTGCTGGCGGAGGCCCGCGCGCTGGCGAGGTTCAGCCACCCCCACGTGGTCACCCTCTACGGCGCCGAGCGCGCCGGCCGGGGGCCGAGGGCCACCTTCTGGCTGGTGATGGAGCATGTGACCGGAGGCAGCCTCGACGGTTCTGCCCGGCTGCCCGCGAAGCTCGCGGCCCACATCGGCGCCCAGATCGCGAACGCGCTGGCGGCGCTGCACAGCAAGGGCATCGTGCACTGCGACGTCAAGCCGCACAATGTCGTGATCACCGAGGACGGGGTCGCCAAACTGGCCGACTTCGGCGCCGCGTACCGCATCGACGCCAGCACGACGAACACGCCGAGCGGCCCGTTCAGCCTCACCCCCGCCTATGCCGCCCCCGAGGCCTTCCGGGGCGCGCCCGAGCGGGCGTCGGACCTGTTCTCGCTCGGCGCCACCGTCTGCGCGCTGGTCACGGGCGAGCCGCCGCCGCGCGGCCCCCGGCGGGCCGTCCGGACCGAGGCGCTGGGTGATCTGGTGGAGGACGGGCCCCTGCGCGATGTGCTCACCGCGCTGCTCCAGCGCGATCCGGGGCGACGGCCCGGCGCGGCGGAGGCACAGCGGGCGCTGCGGGAGGTCGCGGGGCCGGTGGAACTGCTCCCGGAGGTGTCCTTCGACCAGGTGACCACGTCGTATCCGCCTCCCGAGGAGCCCAGTGCGCCCGATGAGGGCGGTGCGGCGGGGGCGGTCCGGCTGCCGTCCCCGCTGCGCAGCCGCCCCCTGCTCACCGGGGGTGCGGCGGCCACGGCCGTGGTGATCGCCGCGGTGGCGGTGGTGCTGGGGCTGAACGACGGGGGCGCGGGCGGCCCCTCGGCCCACGCCGAGGAGTCGCCGACCGCCACCCCGACCGCCACGGCGACCGGCGGCTTCGGCCTCGGGGACCCCCGTACGGTCGATCCGTGCGCGCTGCTGAGCACCGGCTCGTTCGAGCGGTTCGGACACGAGTCCCGACTGGACCCGCGGTACGGCAATTACGACCGCTGCGATGCCGTGCTGAGCTCGGACGACGACGAGATCGTGGATGTGACGGTGGACCTCGACACCGAGGATCCGCCGAGCACCGCGGGAGCGCGGACTTCGGGCAAGGTGCACGTCGTCGCGGAGCCCGCCGAGAGCGAGTGGTGCGGTCGTACGCTCGTGCTGTCGGGAGTGCGCGACACCGTCATCAGGGTCGCGGCGAAGCTGACCGACGACGCCGAGGCACCGCTGTGCGACATCGCCGACGCCGCCGTCGAGCACGCGGTCACGGTGCTCAACCGGGGCGAGGTCCCCCGCCGCTCACCGAAGCTCCCGTCCGACTCGCTGGCCCAGCAGGACGCCTGCGGGCTGCTCGACGCCCGGGCGCTGGAGGTCGTCCCGGGCATCGACGCCGGCGACCCCGACCTCGGTTTCGGCCGGTGGACCTGCGACTGGGAGAGCACCACCAACCACATGACGGTGCGGCTGGTGTTCGACCAGGGCATCCTGTCGCCCCCGCACAACGCCCGGTTCACCGAGCTCGCCGGACGCGACACCGTCGTGATGCCGGAGTACGAGGGCGACGGCAGCTGCACCGTCGATGTGTTCTACCACCCCCATCAGAGCCATGACGACGGGCCGACCGAGCGGATGCGCCTGGTGGTCGACGGGGCTGGGGCCCGGAACCGGCCCTGCGGGACGGCGACCGAGCTCGCCCGCTCGGCCGCCGCCGGGCTGCCGACCGCCTGACCCGCGCCCGGGCGGGAGGGGTCCCGCCGCCGGTGGGGCACAGTGTCCCCGGCACGGCACGACTCAAGGAGGCCAGCGATGCACAGCCACCGCCCCGAGACCCTGGCGCGCGGCGTCGAACCCGCCCGGCCGGGCACGCTCCACGCGCGCTCGGTGATCGCCGACATCAGCGTCCCGCCGGTGCCCGGCCGTGTCGTCCGGTTCGGGCGCGGCGGGCGGCCCGATGTGGATCTGTCCGTCGCGGAGGGCGATCTGCGGGTGAGCCGCCGCCATGGCGAGCTGACGTACCGCGGGGGCAAGTGGTGGCTGCGGAACACCGGGCAGCAGCTGGTCCGGCTGCCGCGCGGCCGGATGATGCACTCGAGTTCGGGCCCGATCCCCCTGGAGACGGGGTACACACCGCTGTTCGTCAGGGGTTCGGGCTACCGTGAGCACCTGGTCGAGCTGTATGTGACGGACCATGACGAGCGGGGCGGCGGGGCGCGGCAGGACGACGCCACCCTGCCGCCCAAGCGGTGGCCGCTCGACGACGAGGAGCGGCTGCTGCTGGTCGTGCTCGGCCAGCACTATCTGCTGTACGAGGAGTGCCCGCGGCCCCTGTCGTACCGGCAGGCGGCCATGGAACTGGCCTATGTGTGCGGTGAGGGCGTGTGGGGCGAGCGCCGGATCGAGCGCAAGGTGGGGGCGGTGCGCCGGCGGATCGAGCGCGGCGGGGACTTCCCGTACTCGGTGCTGCGCGAGGACGACGGGGCGGGGCCGAGCGACCACAATCTGCTGCACAATCTGCTGCGCGGGCTCGTCGAGTCGACGACCCTGGTGCCGCCGGATCTCGAACTGCTGGACGGCGATTTCGACGGCTGAGGACGTTGATCCTTAAACCCGGACAATGCCACGATCATTCGATCTGATGAGTCATCTCCGCCGTCCGTGTCCGGGTCGTTCAACGCCCCCTAGCGTGCTGGGTGTTCGCCCCTCAATCCCCGCTTTCCCCGCATGCAAAGGAGACACGGCTGATGTCGGTAGACGCGGCCAGCGAAGCGCAGCCGGAGCGGCAGGAGCAGCTCAGCCTCGGCACCGCCGCCGCACGCAACCTCGCCACGACCACCAAGTCCGTTCCGCAGATGCAGGGGATCACCTCCCGCTGGCTGCTCAAGGTGCTCCCCTGGGTGCAGACCGACGGCGGGGTGTACCGGGTCAACCGGCGCCTCACCTACACCGTCGGGGACGGCCGCATCGAGTTCGTGAAGACCGGTTCGCGGGTGCAGGTCATTCCGCGTGAGCTCGGGGAGCTCGCGGTGTTGCGCGGCTTCGAGGACGTGGGCGTGCTGACGGCGCTCGCGGACCGCTTCGTCCAGCGCGACTTCGAGGCCGGCGAGGTGCTGGCGGAGGAGGGCACCGCGGCCGACCACATCTACCTGATCGCGCACGGCAAGGTCGTCAAGACCGGCAGCGGCCCGTACGGCGAGCCGACCCGCCTCGGCATGCTGGGCGACGGCGACCGGTTCGGTGAGCAGAGCCTGCTCAGCACCGACTCGACCTGGGAGTACACCGCCAAGGCCGTCACCGCCGGCACCCTGCTCGCGCTGCCACGGCGGGAGTTCACCGCGGTCCTGGAGGGCTCGCCCGCCCTGCGGACGCATGTCGAGGAGTTCGCGGCCCTCCCCCGGCAGCGGCAGAACGCGCGCGGCGAGGCGGAGATCGCGGTGGCCTCCGGCCACGCCGGCGAGGTCGACCTGCCCGGCACCTTCGTCGACTACGAGCTCCGTCCGCGCGAGTACGAGCTGAGCGTCGCCCAGACCGTGCTGCGGGTGCACACCCGGGTGGCGGACCTCTACAACAAGCCGATGAACCAGACCGAGCAGCAGCTGCGGCTGACCATCGAGGCCCTGCGCGAGCGGCAGGAACACGAGATGATCAACAACCGTGAGTTCGGCCTGCTGCACAACGCCGAGTACTCCCAGCGGATCCAGACCCACTCCGGCCCGCCGACCCCGGACGACCTGGACGAACTGCTCAGCCGCCGCCGCGGCTCCCGGTACTTCTTCGCCCATCCGCGCACCATCGCCGCCATCGGCCGCGAGCTGAACTCGCGCGGGCTGTACCCCGACCACGTCGACCTGAACGGAAACAAGGTGCCCGCCTGGCGCGGGGTGCCCATCCTGCCCTGCAACAAGATCCCCATCACCAAGGAGCGCACCAGCTCCATCATCGTCATGCGTACCGGAGAGGACGACCAGGGCGTCATCGGGCTGCACCAGACGGGGCTGCCCGACGAGTACGAGCCCGGTCTGTCCGTGCGGTTCATGGGCATCGACGAGAAGGCGCTGATCTCCTACCTCGTCACGGCGTACTACTCCGCGGCCGTCCTGGTGCCGGACGCGCTCGGCGTCCTGGAGAACGTCGAGATCTCCCACGGACGCGACTGAGCGGCCCCTGACCCGCTCGGCCGTCCGTCCCGAACACGACGAGAGGTGAGGTGAGAGGCGCGGATGTCACAGCCCTTCGAGCTGCCGGACTTCTACGAGCCGTATCCGGCCCGGCTGAATCCCCATCTGGCGGCAGCCCGGGAACACTCCAAGCGGTGGGCCCGCGAGATGGAGATGATCGAGGGGTCGGGCGTCTGGGACGAGGCCGACTTCGACTCCCATGACTACGCCCTGCTCTGCGCCTACACCCACCCGGACGCGCCGGCCGAGGTGCTGGCCACGGTGACCGACTGGTACGTCTGGGTGTTCTTCTTCGACGACCACTTCCTGGAGAGCTTCAAGCGCAGTCAGGACATGGCCGGCGCCAAGGCCTATCTCGACCGGCTGCGGGCGTTCATGCCGGTGCACGCCGACGGTGCGGGCGGCCGGGCGTGCGCCGAGCCGGGAAACGCGGTGGAGCGGGGCCTTGCCGACCTGTGGGCCCGTACGACACCGGCCATGTCCGGCGGCTGGCGCCGGCGGTTCGCCGAGGCCACCCGCCATCTGCTCGAAGAGAGCATGTGGGAGCTGTCCAACATCCGCGAGGGCCGGGTCGCGAACCCCCTGGAGTACATCGAGATGCGCCGCAAGGTCGGCGGCGCCCCCTGGTCCGCCGGGCTCGTGGAGTACGCGGCCGGCGCCGAGGTGCCCGAGTCCGTGGCGGCGAGCCGTCCGCTGCTGGTGCTCCGGGACGCCTTCGCCGATGCCGTGCATCTGCGCAACGACCTGTTCTCCTATCAGCGCGAGGTCGAGGACGAGGGGGAGCTCTCCAATGGCGTGCTGGTCTTCGAGCGGTTCCTCGGCTGCGGCACCCAGGCGGCCGCCGAGGCCGTCAACGATCTGATCACCTCACGGCTGCAGCAGTTCGAGCACACCGTGTTCACCGAGCTGCCCGCGCTGTTCGCGGAGACCGGCCTGGACCCTCGGTCCCGCGCGGACGTCCTGACCTACGCCAAGGGGCTGCAGGACTGGCAGTCGGGCGGGCACGAGTGGCACATGCGCTCCAGCCGCTATATGAACGGCGGCGGGGCCGGCGACCCCGGTGGCCCGGTGCCGGGCGGCCCGCTGGGCCTGGGCACCTCGGCGGCCCGTATCGCCACCTCGCTGGCGGCCACCCTGCCCTTCCGGCTGCGGAGCCATGCGCATCCGCCGCGCCGGGTGGTCGGGCCGGTGCGGATTCCGGATCTCCGTATGCCCTACCCGGCGCGGCTGAGCCCTCATCTGGACCGCTCCCGGAAGCACATCGTGGAGTGGGGGCGGCGGGCGGGCATGCTGGACGTGCCGCCCGGCCTCCCCGGCTTCGGCGTCTGGGACGAGCACAAGCTGAGGGCCTTCGACTTCGCGCTGGCCGCCGCCGGGGTCCATCCGGACGCCACCCCCGAGGAGCTGGATCTGACCACGGGCTGGCTGACCTGGGGGACGTACGCGGACGACTACTACCCCGTGGTTTTCGGGCGCGCCTTCGACCTGGTCGGCGCCCGGGTGTGCAATGAGCGGCTGTCGGCCTTCATGCCGGTGGACTCCACCGCCGTCCCCACCCCGGTGAACCCGCTGGAGCGGGGCCTGGCCGACCTCTGGTCGCGTACGGCGGGGCCGATGACGGTGGACGCCCGCCGCGCCTTCCGCGCCGCCGTCGAGGAGATGACCGGCAGCTGGATCTGGGAGCTGACGGGCGAGATGGAGCATCGCGTCCCCGATCCGGTCGACTACATCGAGATGCGCCGCAAGACCTTCGGGGCGGCCTTGACCATGGCGCTGTCGGGGCTGTCCCACGGCCGGACGCTCCCGGCCGAGGTGTACCGGGCCCGGCCGGTCCAGGCCATGGAGCACGCGGTCGGGGACTACGCGGGGCTGCAGAACGACCTCCACTCCTTCCGGAAGGAGGTCGAGTTCTCGGGCGAGATCCACAACGGTGTGCTGGTCGTCCAGAACTTCTTCGGCTGCGGCACCCCTGAGGCCCTGCGCATCGTCGCCGACCTGGTCAACTCCCGGATGCGCGAGTTCGAGCGGATCGTCTCCACCGAACTGCCCGCGATGGCCGAGGACCTGGCGCTCGACGACACGGTCCGGGCCACGCTCGACGGTTACGCGCGCGAGCTGCGGAACTACATGTCCGGGGTCCTCCTCTGGCACCGCCGGACCCTCCGCTATGCGGAGTCCGAGCTGCGCCGCCCCGTGGGCCTGCCGCCGCGCACCTCGTACGGCCCCACGGGCCTGGGCACGGCGGCCGCCCGCCTCTCCGCGGCGCTCGGCGGCCCCCGGGCGACGTAGCCGCCCGGCCCCGATAGCCTGGGAAGATCCGAGGTCTCGTCTGCCTGACAACCTTTCGTCCGGGTATCGGACCGCCACCACCGCCCGTCCATCCGATGTTTATCGCGCACGAGGGGTTCCGGTTCCTCCCAAGGGACTGCATCATGCCGAAGGGTTCAGAGTGTCGAACTGGAGGCATGTACGTGACCACGTCTGCGATGTCATCCACACCGTCCAGAAGAACGGTCCTCGGCGGCGCCCTCGCCGCCTCCGCCGGTGCCGCCGGGCTCGCCGCGGCGCCCGCCGCCCACGCCACCGAACCCGCC
Organism: Streptomyces sp. NPDC007917; assembly: GCF_042959105.1. Lineage (NCBI taxonomy): Bacteria > Bacillati > Actinomycetota > Actinomycetes > Kitasatosporales > Streptomycetaceae > Streptomyces > Streptomyces sp. NPDC007917. The sequence continues at coordinate 227,161 of NZ_JBIBKK010000015.1, read as the reverse complement.
GCGCCCGACGCACCCGGCGCCCGCGACCCATGGGCCGAAGTCCTCGACGACGCCGACATGGTGTGGCAGAAGCTGCCGACGACCTGGTATGAGGGCCCCTTCCTCGGCAACGCGCGCCTCGGCTCGGGCATCTACGCGGAGCCGGGCGGCGCGAACGCCATCCGCTTCAACGTCCAGCACAGCGAGGTCCAGGACCACCGCCCCGAGTTCGGCTCGCTGTTCGGCCTGGCCCGGCTGCCCATCGGCTGGTTCACCCTGGAGCCGGTCGGCACCATCACCGCCGTCGACTGGCGGCTGCGGCTGCGCGACGCCGAGCTGACCGGCACCATCACCACCGACAAGGGCACCCTCACGCTCCGCGCCCTGGTCCACAACTCCCGCTCCGTGATGGCCGTCGAGGTCACCCCGAGCGCCGGCGAGGCCGCCTTCCGCTGGGTCTTCCACCCGGCCGAGGCGATCAGCCCGCGCGTCGCGTTCAAGCCGGTCCCGGACGGCTACACCGGCAACCCGGCGGCCGTCGTGGCGGAGCACGAGGGCGTCCACACCGCGGTCCAGCCCCTGCTGGCGGGCGGAGGGCATGTGACGGCCTGGCGGGAGCGCGAGGACTCCCGGCGGCGGACCCTGTATGTGACGGTGGCGCACTCCTTCCCCCGGACCACCGCCCTGGGCGCCGCATGCAAGGCCGTACGGTCGACCTCCGCGCTCGCCTACGACGCGCTCGCGGCCACCCACCGCCCCTGGTGGCACGCCTACTACCGCAAGAGCTTCCTGTCCTTCCCCGACGCGCGGCTGCAGCGCTTCTACTGGATCCAGCTCTACAAGGTCGCCGCGGCCGCGCGCGCCGACGCGCCCGTGATGGCCACCTGCGGGCCGTGGCTGGAGTCCACCCCCTGGCCGAACACCTGGTGGAACCTCAATGTGCAGCTGGAGTACTGGCTGATCCACGGCTCCAACCACCTGGAGCTCGACGCCGTGACCCGGGCGCTGAGCGAGTACCGCGACAACCTCTCCAACCAGCTCGACGCCCCGTACCGCAAGGACTCGGCGGGCATCCCGCGCACCACCGACCCCCAGCTGGTCAACGGCGGCGCCGTCGCGAACGGCGGCTACGCCGTCGGCATCCCGGGCCAGGACCCGCCCACCCCCGAGGTCGGCAACCTCACCTGGGCGCTGCACAACGTCTGGCTGAGCTACCGCCACACCATGGACACCGCGATCCTGCGCGACGTCCTCTTCCCCCTGCTGCGCAAGGCCGTCACCTACTACCTGCACTTCCTCACCCCCGGCAGCGACGGCAAGCTGCATCTGCCGGCCACCTTCTCGCCCGAGTACGGAGTGAACGCCCCGGACTGCAACTACGACCTGATGCTGCTGCGCTGGGGCTGCGCCACCCTGCTGGAGTCGGCGAGGACGCTGGGCGTCGAGGACGAGCTGGCCCCGCGCTGGCGGGAGGTGCTGGCCAGGCTCACCCCGTACCCGGTCGACGAGAACGGCTTCATGATCGGCGCCGGGGTCCCCTTCGCCAAGTCCCACCGCCACTACTCCCATCTGCTCGCGGTCTATCCGCTGTACGAGGTGACCTGGGAGGACCCGGCACACCGCGAGCTGATCGAGACCTCGCTGAACCACTGGGTCGGCTTCGAGGGCGCGCTGCAGGGCTATACCTTCACCGGCGCCGCCTCCATGTCCGCCCAGATGGGGCGGGGCGAGGACGCGCTGAAGTACCTGGGCGAGCTGATGCGCCGCTTCATCCAGGCCAACACCATGTACAAGGAGTCGGGGCCGGTCATCGAGACCCCGCTGTCGGCCGCCCAGTCGCTGCACGACATGGTGTGCCAGAGCTGGGGCGGGGTGATCCGCGTCTTTCCCGCGCTGCCCGCCGCCTGGCGCGAACTGGTCGTGCACGACTTCCGTACGCAGGGCGCGTTCCTGCTGAGCGCGGCGCGCGAGGGAGGGGCCACCCGCTGGGTGCGGCTGCGCAGCGAGGCGGGCGCGCCCTGCGTCGTACGGCACTCCCTCGGCGGGGACATCGAGGTGCGCGACGGGCACGGGCGGCCCCTGCGGTACGAGCCCGCGGGCGACGGCACCGTCCGGATCCGGCTGGCCCGCGGCCAGGAGGCGGTCATCACCGCGCCCGGCGACCGGCCCGATCTGCGCGTCCGGGCGGTGCGGCCGGGCGAGGAGGCGCCGCGCTGGGGGATGCCGGCCTCCTGACGGGGCGTGGCGAGGGGGCGTGAGGAGGGGGCGGATCGGCCGTCCGCGCACACCTGGGTGGCGTACGGGCGGCCGATCCGGATACGCATGTGCCATGAGACTCATCAGCGATCTTGACCGACGGCTGTTCGCGAGGGTCGCGGCAGGCCGGCTGCGCGGCGCCCATCCCCTGCTGCCCAAGCTCACCCACGCCGCCAACCACGGCCGGCTGTGGTTCGGCACCGCCGGAGTGCTCGCCGCCGTCGGCGGCCGGACCGCGCGGCGGGCCGCGCTGCGGGGCGTCGGGGCGCTGGCCGCCGCCTCGTTCGCGTCCAACACGGTGGTCAAGTGGACCGTGGACCGCCGCCGTCCGGGGCTCGACAGCGTGCCGCTGATCCGCCGGCTGGCCAAACAGCCGTGGACGAGCTCCTTCCCCTCCGGGCACTCGGCCTCCGCGGCCGCCTTCGCCACCGGGGTCGCCCTGGAGTCCACCGGGTACGGGATCGCCGTCGCCCCGCTGGCCGCCGCGGTGGCCTTCTCCCGGGTGTACGTCGGCGTGCACTATCCGAGCGACGTCCTCGCGGGGCTCGCCCTGGGCGTCGGCGCCGCCGCGCTCACCTGCCGCTGGTGGCCGCCGCGGCCGCAGACCCCCGCGCGGGCCCGGCCGCGGGTCTCGGCCCCGGCGCTGCCCGGGGGCGACGGGCTGGTGGTGGTCGTCAACACCCAGGCCGGCGTCGGCGTGCCGGGGGCCGCACGGCCCGTCGCCGAGCAGCTGCGCACGCTGCTGCCCGCCGCCGAGATCCTGGAGCGCGAGCCCGAGCAGGACCTCGGGCCGCTGCTGGCCCTGGCCGCCCGGCGCGCCGCCGAGCGGGGCGGGGCGCTGGGGATCTGCGGCGGGGACGGCAGCGTCAACGCGGCGGCCGCGGTGGCCGCCGAACGCGGGCTGCCCCTGGCCGTGTTCCCCGGCGGCACCTTCGACCACTTCGCCCTGGACGTGGGGGTGCCCGCCATCGAGGACACGGTGCACGCCGTGACCGAGGGCGACGCCGTCGCCGTGGACCTGGCCCGCGTGGCCCCGCTGCCGGGCGACGGGCCGGACGGCCACTTCATCAACACCTTCAGCCTGGGGATGTACCCCGAGCTGGTGCGGATCCGCGAGAGCCTGGAGGGCCGGCTCGGCAAGTGGCCCGCCGCCGCTGTCGCGTTCGCCCGCGTGCTGCGCACCGCCACGCCCATGGAGGTCGAGGTGAACGGCCGCCCGCGGCGGCTGTGGGTGCTGTTCGTCGGCAACTGCCGCTACGCGCCCGAGGGCTTCGCCCCGGCGTACCGCGAACGGCTCGACGACGGGCTGCTGGACGTCCGGGCCGTCGACGGGGACCAGCCGCTGGCCCGCACCCGGCTGCTGGTCGCGGCCCTCACCGGCACACTGGGGCGGTCCCGGGTGGTGGCGGCCCGGCGGCTGCGCCGACTGGACCTGTCGGGCCTGCACGACGTGGATGTCCGCGCCTACGACGGTGAGGTCGCCCCGTCCCCCGCCGAGGCGCTGGTGATCGAGAAGCGGCCCGGCGCCCTGACCGTCTACCGCCCGGTCGAACCCCAGAACGAGCTGGCGCAGCGCGCCCGCACGGCGGCCGCGACGGCACGCTTCCGACGGGCCGTACTGCGCCGGTAGTACGCGCAATGGGGGCTCAGGGACGACGACGCGGCGGGCGAAACACGTCATCGTGAGGACATGGACGACGACCGACCGGCCCTGGGGGCCCTGACGTGACCTCCCTGGCTCTCTCCGTGCTCCTGGCCCTGGCCTCGGCGGTCTGCTACGCCGCCGGCGCCATCCTCCAGGAGCATGTCGCGGCGACGACGCCACCCCGCCCGTACGCAGCGCTGCGCCGCGGCCGCTGGTGGACCGCGGTGGTGCTCAACGGGACCGGTGCGGTCCTCCATGTGCTGGCGCTGGCCTATGGGCCGCTGAGCGTGGTGCAGCCGCTGGGCGCGCTGACCATCGTCTTCGCGCTGCCGATGGCCGCGGTGTTCGTCCGGCGCCCGGTCGGCGCGGCCGGGTGGCGGGGCGCGCTGCTGGCCACCGCGGGGCTCGCCGGGCTGCTCTCGCTGAGCGATTCGTCGGGGGCCAGGGCGCTGGCGAAGGACGACCGGATCTCGGTGGCCGTGGTCACGGTGAGCGCGATCGCCGTGCTGGCCCTGGCCGCGCGCTGCTCGCGCCGCCCCGGTGTGCGCAGCGTGCTGCTGGCCGCGGCCGCGGGGACCGCCTTCGGTGTCTCGTCGGTGTTCACCAAGAACGTCACGGTGGAGCTGGAGTGGGGGAAGCCGGAGTTCAGCGGCTGGGCCTCGGGGCTGCCCAGCCTGGCGATGATCGGGCTGCTGGCCGGGGCCGGGGTGCTGCTGTCCCAGGCGTCCTACCGGGGAGCGGGGCTGGCCGCCCCGCTGGCGACGGCGACCGTGGTCAACCCCGTGGTCGCCACGGCCATCGGCGTCGCCGCGCTGGGTGAGCACTTCCGCCACGGCGCGCCGGGCACCCTGCTGGCCCTGGTGGCGGCGCTGGTCGCGGGCACCGGTCTGGTCATGCTGACCGTGCACGGGGTGGAGACGTCGGGGCAGGCGGCGCCTCCGGCCAGGCCGGAAGGCACCCCGCGGCCGCGCGAGACGTCCGAGAACAGCGGTACGGAGGCGACGCACGCGGCGGGCACGGCCGACGGAACGGACGGTACGGCCGGGGCGGGCGAGGGACACGAGACGCGGGGTCCGGACGACCGGACCGGCGGCCCCGGCGCCGGTGCCGGTGCCGCCCGCCCGCGCCGGCTCCCCCGTATACCCCGCCCGGCACGTGGCGCCGACGACCGCCTGTCGCCCGACCGCCGCCCCGGCCGCCGCTCACGCGACCAGCGGCGGTCCACCCGGGGCGAGGCCGTCCTGCAGGACCGCCGCTAGCGGGTCACCGACGCAACAGCTCCACCAGGCCCGAAAGGTCCTCGTGGCCATGGCCGTCGGCGACCCGCCGGGCCATCAGCGGCCCGAGCGGGGCGATCAGTTCGGGGCTGACGCCCTGCTCCTCGGCCGCCTCGAGGAGATGGCCGAACCCGGCCGCCTGCATGGCGAGGTTGGAGACCACGCCGTGGGCGTAGTCGCCGCTGTCCATCTGCTCGGCGTAGCCGGCCACGGCGCCCGACATGCCGTTCAGCCAGCGGCCGAGCATCGGGGCGAAGTCGGTCGCCTTGATGTCCTGGCTGCGGATCAGCGCGTAGGCGTGCAGGATTCCGGCGAGCATGCCGTACATCCCGCTCAGCAGGGCGATGTCGTGCAGCGGGGCGAGCGCCGCGTCCTCGCCCAGGTACTCGCTCCGTGCCAGGGCGTCCAGCGCCGCCCGGTGGGTCTCGAAGACCTCCCGGGACCCGCTGTAGAGCACGAAGGCGGCGGGGGTCGCGATCATCGGGGGGAGGGCCATGATGCCGCCGTCGAGATAGTCCGCGCCCTGGTCCGCGACCCAGGCGGCCATCTCGCGGGCCTGCCGCGGGGTGCCGCTGGTCAGGTTGGCCACGGCCCTGCCGGCCAGTGCCCCGGCCACCGGGCCGAGGGTGTGCTGCACGGAGTCGTGGTCCAGCAGGCACACCACCACCAGCGGGCTCGCCTCGACGGCCTCGGCGACCGTCGCGGCGCGCAGCGCGCCCTCGGGGACGAGGGCTTCGGCCTTCGCGGCCGTACGGTTCCACACGGTGGTCCGGAATCCCGCTTTCAGGAGGGCGCGGGCCAGTGCCGTGCCCATGTCGCCCAGGCCGAGGACGGTCACGGGGGTGTCGCTCATGTCGGGTGCTCCCGTTGCTCAATGCTGCTGTTCGTATCGGTCCGGCGCGCCTGTCCCAGCCTTGCCGCCCGCCTGTACTGTGGGCAAGTACGGATTAAAAAGTGCGTACTTACCTTGAGGTCAGTGGGGGATGGATTCATGAGGAAGCGGCCATATGTCTGTGGCCTGGACGCGGCCGTGGATGTCATTGGCGGCAAGTGGAAGGTGCTGATCATCTGGGCACTGAATTCCCAGCGGTGCCGGTTCGGTGAATTGAAGCGGCTGGTTCCGGGGGTGAGCGAAAAGGTGCTGACCCAGCAGCTGAGGGAGCTGGAGGCGGACGGAATCGTCCACCGTGAGATTTACGACCAGGTGCCGCCGAAGGTGGAGTACTCACTCACCGGTCTTGGCGAGGATCTGAATACGGCGCTGAAGCCGCTGGGCGCCTGGGGAAAGCAGCGGATGGCGGCTCTGGAGGACGCTGCCGACGACTGCCGTCATTCGCAGGCCTGCACGTGAGGCGGCGGCTTTCGGGAGCGGTCTCCCGGAAGCCGCCGCCTCGTGGCGGGGCGTGTTCAGGACGTGCGGTTGCGGCCCACATAGACGTTCCGGGCCCGGTAATAGGTGTCCCCGCCGGGGCCCGATGCCCCGGAGGAGCCCTCCATCTGGAGGTTGATGATGAGCCACAGGGGTTTTCCGACGAAACCCGCACCGCGGTGGACCGCTTTCCAGGTCCCGTCGAGGTAGTAGTGAATGTCGACGTCGGTGTTGTTCACCTTGGTGATCCAGGCCCGATAGGTGTGCCAGTTGCCGGGTGACGACACCCCGACAATCGTACTCGACACGTCCGAGGAGGTGCGGAAGGTGTTGAACCAGTTGTTGGAGTTCCCCTTGAATTCCAGGATGTCGCTCTCCGGCGGCCAGCTGTTGACCCCGGTCAGCCAGAAGGCCGGCCAGGTCCCCGCGCCGCTCGGCGCCTGGAATTCCCCCTTCACCTCGTAGTCGGGGAATTGACTGGTCACCAGGATCTGGTTCTTGGCGTGCACCGCTCCCGAGTGGTAGCGGATCGGCAGATGCGGGGAGGAGGAACTGGTCCCCTCGTCCCAGGTGATCCGGCTCGCCTTGAGGGTCAGCACTCCGGAGCTGAGATAGATGTGGTTGTGGTCGCTCGCGCTGCCGTACATCCGGGCGCTGCCGTTGTGATCGGAGCCCCAGGGGTAGAGATAGTTCCACTCCGACTCGAAGGCGCTGTAGCTCCCGAAGGAGCCGTTGATGACGTCCTCCCAGGTCGCGGCCGGGGCGGCGGCCGCCGGGCGCGGCCATCCGGTCAGGGCCGCGGCCCCGCCGAGGGCGGCGGCCGTGGTGAGGAACCGTCTGCGGCCGTACGACTCGCTCCGCGCCGGCTCGGCCCGCGCTGATCCGCCCTGTGCTGATTCACTCTGCGCTGATTCACGCTGTGCTGATTCACCCTGCGCTGACTTGCTCCGTGCTGACATGCCACTCATGGCTGCCTCCCGAAGTCCGAAACTTCGAACACAAGCAAACAGAAGTCAATCGGAATCACCACAGTCCCAAGGGCCCCACACCTCGTCAAGGGTCTTTGTTAAGCGCAGGTTAGCTCTGGCCCTCAAGGGCTGTACGCCGCCGCCCTCCGCCGCCGAAGCTGCCATCCGCGGCGGCGTCCCTCGGGCGGGCCGCCATCCACCCGCATGCTCCAGGAGGCCCCATGTCCGTCACATCCTCCGCGCCACAGGCCCGCACACCATGGCGCGCCGTACTCGGCGGCTCGATCGGAAACCTGGTCGAGTGGTTCGACTGGTTCGTCTACGCCAGCTTCGCCACCTACTTCGCCTCAGCCTTCTTCCCCAAGGGCAACGACACCGCGCAGCTGCTCAACACGGCCGGCATCTTCGCCGTCGGCTTCTTCATGCGGCCCGTCGGCGGCTGGCTGCTGGGCCGCTTCGCCGACCGGCGCGGCCGCAAGGCGGCCCTCACCCTGACCGTGACCCTGATGTCGGCCAGTGCGCTGCTCATCGCCATCGCGCCCACCTACGACCAGGTCGGATACTTCGGCGCCGGGGTGCTGCTGGTGGCCCGGCTGTTGCAGGGCCTGTCGGTCGGCGGCGAGTACGCGGCCAGCGCCACCTATCTGACCGAGGCCTCCCAGCCCGGCCGCCGCGGCTTCGTCTCCAGCTTCCAGTACGTCTCCATGACCGCGGGCCAGCTGATCGGCCTGGGCCTGCTGATCGTCCTCCAGCGCACCATGTCCGATGACTCGCTGCACTCCTACGGCTGGCGCATCCCGTTCGTCGTCGGGGCCGTGGCCGCGGCCGTGGTCTTCTGGCTGCGGCGCAATCTGCTGGAGACCGAGGTGTACGAGGAGGCCGACCCCCACCGGGCGAGCGAGCGCGGGACCATCGGCGAGCTGCTGCGCCACCGCAAGGAGGCCGCCCTCGTCATCGCGCTGACCATGGGTGGCACGGTCGCCTACTACACCTACACGACCTATCTGACCAAGTACCTGTCCAACACGGCGGGGCTGAGCAAGTCCGACGCCTCGCTGGTCAGCTTCTGCGCCCTGTTCGTCTTCATGCTGCTGCAGCCGCTGGCCGGGGCGCTGTCCGACCGGATCGGCCGCCGCCCGCTGCTCATCACCTTCGGCGTCGGCTCGATGCTGGCCACCGTGCCCATCATGACCGCGCTGTCGCACACCGACACCTTCGGCGGGGCGCTGCTGCTCTCGCTCGCCGCGCTGGTCGTCGTCACCGGCTACACCTCCATCAACGCCGTGGTGAAGGCCGAGCTGTTCCCCACCCATGTCCGGGCCCTCGGCGTCGCCCTGCCGTACGCGCTGGCGAACGCCCTGTTCGGCGGCACCGCGGAGTATGTGGCGCTGTGGTTCAAGAACGCCGGCGCGGAGTCCGGGTTCTACTGGTACGTCTCGGGCTGCGCCGCCGTGTCGCTGATCGTCTACCTGACCATGCGGGAGACCCGGGACACCTCGCTCACCAAGGCCCGCGCCGATGAGCCGGCCGCGGCCGAACGGACGGCACGCACCCCTGTCTGACCAGTACAGAGGCTGTTTACCCTTACGTCCATGCACATTCTCCTGGTCGAAGACGACGACCGGCTGGCGGCCGCGCTGACCGCCACGCTGGACCGGCTGGGGCACCAGGTCGTCCGCGCCGGGCGCGCGGACGACGCCCTGCGGCTCAAGGACGGCGCCGACTTCGTCCTGCTCGACCTGGGGCTGCCCGACATGGACGGCCTGGAGGCGCTGCGCCGGCTGCGCCGCGCCTCCGCCGTCCCGGTGATCGTGCTCACCGCCCGGTCCGAGGAGCGGGATGTGCTGCGGGGCTTGCGCGGGGGCGCGGACGACTACCTGGTCAAACCGTTCCGCACGGCCGAGCTGGTCGCCCGCATGGACGCCGTCGTACGGCGCGGCACCCGCCCGCTGACCGGGTCCGGCACGGTGGTGGCCGTGGGCGGTGTGCGGATCGACCTGGCCGCCCGGCAGCTGGAGGTGGACGGCCGGCCGGTCGCCCTCACCCGCCGGGAGTTCGACGTACTGGCCCTGCTCGCCCGCGAGCCCGGTGTCGTCCGCAGCCGGGAGGAGATCCTGGACGCGGTGTGGGGCGATCTGCTGCTGTCGGCCTCCCGCTCGCTGGATGTGCACATCGCCGGAATCCGCTCCAAGACCGGCTGCCCCTGGCTGGTGGAGACGCTGCGCGGCACCGGGTACCGCCTGGGAACCGGCGGATGCAGCTGAGGATCCTGACCGTCTACACGGTGCTGATCGCGTGCCTGGTGACCGCGCTCGCCGTGCCGTTCTCCCTGGCGTACTCCTCGCACCGCACCGGCAAGCTGCTGCTGGAGCGGCGCGCGGACGCCACCCGCTTCTCGGAACTGGCCGACCAGGCCATCCGCGACGGGGACACCTCCGGGCTCGTCCAGGAGGTGTCGCGCTACCGCGAGCTGTACGGCACCGCGGTGGAGATCCGCGACCGGGACGGCCGGCGGGTGGCGGGCGGCGGGGCCTGGTCCAAGGAGCCCGCCGAGCGCGCGCTGTCCGGCCGCACCACCGCCGGTCTGCCCCTGGTCACCCCCTTCGGTCCCGCCTCGGCCGTGGTCGCCGAGCCGGTGGGCCGGGACGCGCAGGTGTCCGGTGTGGTGGTCATGAAGGTGTCCACGGCAGCGGCCAGGCGCGATGTGACGCTGGTGTGGGCCGCGGTCGCGGCCGGCTCGGTGGTCGCCGTGCTCTGCGCCCTGATCGCCGCCCGCAGGCTGGCGCGGTGGATCCTGCGCCCGGTGACCGAGCTGGACCTGACCACCCGCGCCATCGCCGAGGGCAGGATGGACGCGCGGGTGCGCGACGGCGGCCGCGGCCCGGCGGAGCTGCGGCTCCTGGAGCGCCGTTTCAACGCGATGGCCGACGCGGTCTCGGCCGCCCTGGAGCGGCAGCGCGCCTTCGTCGCGGACGCCTCCCACGAGCTGCGCACCCCGCTGACCGTGCTGTCGCTGCGGCTGGAGAACCTGGAGCCACATCTGACGGAGGACGGCACCGAGGAGTTCGCCGAGGCCCTGGCCGAAGTCGACCGGCTCGGGCGGCTCATGGAGGACCTGCTGACCCTCGCCCGGGTCGAGGCCGGCACGGCGGCGCCCGAACCGATCGCCCGCGCGGCGCTGCGCGGGCGGCTGGCCATCTGGCACGACGTCTACGCGGCGCGCGAGCTGACCTTGACCGTGGAGCTGGAGGACCCCGGCCCGTCCGGCGCGCCGCTGCCCGCCGCGGCCGCCCGGATCGCGGACATCGCCCTGGACAACGCCGCGAAGTTCGTACCGCCCGGCGGCACGGTCACGGTCCGTCTGGAAGGGGACGTGCTGCGGATCGCCGACGACGGCCCGGGCCTTGAGCCCGACCAGTTCGAGGCGGCCCTGGGCCGCTTCTGGCGCTCCCCCGGCCACGGCAACGTCCCCGGCAGCGGCCTCGGCCTGGCCATCGCCTCGGAACTGGCCCGCGCCGCCGACTGCGAGCTGTCGCTGCGGCCCGCCACCCCGCACGGCCTGGTGGTCGAGGTGCGGCTGCCCGAGGCCTAGGTCCTGTCCGGGGCAGGTCCCGGAGCGTTCAGCCGTAGACCGCGCGGTAGTACGCCGCCGCCCCCCGGTGCAGCGGCACCGTCCCCGTGCCGATCGCGTACCGCTCGTCGAGCCGGCTGCCGGGGGCGTCCGGGACGGGGAGGCGGGCGCGGGCCTCGAAGAGGACGCCGGTGACGGCGCGCGCCGTGCCGGGCGCGAGGCCGGTGCGGCAGACCAGATAGCTGGGGGTGCCGACGGTCGTGGTCGGGGTGCGCAGACCGTAGGCGCCGGCGGGGATCGAAGCACTCTCGTAGACGGGGCCGTGCTCGCGGCGCAGCGCCGCGGCGAGGCCGCCGAGGGGCACCAGGCGCACGGGCCTGCGCCGGGCCAGTTGCGCTATCGCCCGGGTCGGCGCGCCGCCCGACCAGAAGAACGCGGCCACCTCCCGTCCGGCCAGCGCCGCGATGGACTCGCCGAGCCCCAGCTGCACGGAGCGGACGCGGTGTACGCCCGCCGCGGCGAGCACCCGTCCGGCGGTCACCGAGGTGCCGGACTCGGCGGCGCCGAGGGAGACCGTACGCCCGGCCAGCTGGGCCGGCTCCTTGATCGGCGAGTCGGCGGGCACGACGAGATGCAGATAGTTGAGATACAGCCGGGCGAGCGCCGCGACCGGCTCGGGCCGCTGGAAGAGGCCGCGGCCCGCGGTGGCGTCGGCCGCGCTGTCCGCGAGGGACAGGGCCAGGTCGGCCCGCCCGTCGGCCAGCATGTGCAGGTTCTCCACGCTCGCCGCGGTGGTGAGCACGCGCACCGTGAGCCGGTCGTGGGCCCGGTGCACCTCGTCGGCCAGCCGGCTGCCGAAGATCGCGTACGGGCCGCCCCGCGGCCCCGTGGCGAGCCGGACCCGGCCGGACGGGCCGTCGCCGGAACACCCCTGGAGGGCGCCGGCCGCGAGGGCGCCGGCGGTGAGCGTCAGGAGGCGGCGACGTGGGGCGGACACCCGGTCATGGTAGGTCGTAGCTTGTGGATCATGCCGGGCTCCCGGCGCGCGGAGTCCGGCAGACGCGCGGCATCAGGGGGCGCCTCCCAGCGGTAGCTAGGGGAGCATCGAGCTCAGCTGGGCCCACACCACACGGCCGCCGTTCAGCCCCGGCCGGTCCCCCCACGCCGCGGCCATGGCCCGCACCAGTGCGAGCCCCCGCCCGCCCTCGTCCTCGGCGCCCGCCTCGCGCGGGGCCGGTCCGGCCGACCCACCGCCCTGGTCGGCCACCTCGACGTACAGCGTGCGCGGCTCCTCCGCGCGCAGGACGCAGAGGATCTGCTCGCTGCCGGTGTGCACGAGAGCGTTGGTGAACAGCTCGGACATCACGAGCTCCGCGGCGTCGCACACGTCCTCGCAGAAGCCCCACACCGGCACCCGGGAGCGGACCCGGCGGCGGGCCGCGGCCACGGACGCGCCCTGCGCGGGCAACTGGAACCTCTCCTGGCGGACCCCGGTGTCGACCCTGCCGGGAAGCATGGGGCGGGCCATCGTCATGCGTTGAGGCAGTGCCATGGCCGTTCGCCTTCCGTCCAACGGTGGGGGGTTCGCATGCCGCAAGTCGGCGACACGTCAGCCACATTGGGCCCAGTCACACCATCACTATCGGTGCTGTAAGCGTCAGTTGGCAAGCGGCGTTCTGCAAAATGCAGAATAGCCAGAGCACTCTGTTCGGGTTCATCCCGAGCATGGCACACTGAGGCCCACGAGACCGTCCGAGGAGGTAAGGCGTGGGTGAAGCGCGGTCTGCCCCGACCGTCGGGCAGATGGTCCTCGGCATGCGTCTGAGAGATCTTCGCGAGAAAGCCGGCGTCAGTTACGACCAGGCCGCCCGGGCGCTGCACGTCAACCAGACGACGGTGCGCAGGATGGAGAAGGCCGAAGTCGGCCTGAAGCTCCCGTATGTCGAGAAGCTGCTGCAGACCTACGGAGCCCAGCAGGAGGAGATCGACGCCTTCCTCTCCCTGGCCGAGGACGCCAACAGACCCGGCTGGTGGCACCGCTATCGCGATGTGCTGCCCGACTGGTTCAGCCTCTATGTGAGTCTCGAGGGCGCGGCAAGCCGTATCCGCTCCTACGAGCCTCACTTCATCCCCGGACTGCTGCAGACCGAAGACTACGCACGAGCGCTTCTGACCATCGGATTCCCGCAGGCCGACACCAAGGAACTCGACCGGCGGGTCGCCCTGCGGATGGAGCGTCAAGAACTTCTCACCCGACCCGACGCACCTCATCTTTGGGTCGTCATGGACGAGCCGGTGTTCCGCCTGCCCATCGGCGGCCCGGACATCATGCGTGCGCAGATCGACCGCCTCATCGAGGCGATCCAGATGCCGAACGTCACCTTGCAGGTGGTGCCGTTCACCGCCGGACCGCACCCGGGCATGGGCGGACCGTTCCAGCTCTTCCGGTTCCATATCCCGGAACTGCCGGACATCGTCTATGTCGAAGGTCTGACCGGCGCCGCTTATCTCGACGAACGCGCTGATGTGGCCGCCTACTTGGAGGCCCTTGACCGAATGGGCACCCAGGCCACACCGGCGCGACGCACGGAGGCGCACCTCCGTGAGATTCGCAAGGAGCTCTGACCGTGGATCAGGTGGATCACATTTACAACGGTATGCCGGCCAAGCACCTCGGTGCGGAAGGCTGGCGCAAGCCCTGGAGCGGCCCCAACGGCGGCGCCTGCGTCGAGGTCCTGAAGCTGAGCGACGGCCGCGTGGCGCTGCGCCAGTCGACCGACCCCGACGGCCCCGCGCTGATCTACACGCCTCTTGAGATCGAGAAGTTCATCCAGGGCGCCAAGGCCGGCGCCGCGGACTTCCTCCTCACCACCCGTACGGAACCGAACCTGACCACCTCGGCGGGTACCCCAGCAGAACGGAGGGCCGCATGACCGAGCACCGCGGCTTCGCGGGCCGGATCGACACCACCAAGCCGCACTCGGCCCGGATGTACGACTACTACCTGGACGGCAAGGACCATTACGAGGTGGACGCGCAGGCCGCCGCCAAGGTGCTGGCCGTCCACCCGACCGTCAAGCTCAACGCCCGCGTCAACCGGGGGTTCATCCACCGGGCGACCCGCTGGCTGGCGGGCGAGGCGGGAATCCGGCAGTTCCTGGACATCGGCACCGGCATCCCCACCGAGCCCAACCTCCACCAGGTCGCCCAGTCCGTGGCCCCCGACGCCCGGGTCGTCTACACCGACCACGACCCCATCGTGCTGGCGTACGCCCAGGCCCTGCTGAACGGCACCCCCGAGGGCCGCACCGCCTATGTCGAGGCCGACGTCCGCGAGCCCCAGAAGATCATCACGGCTCCCGAATTGCTCGACACGCTGGATCTGGGCAAACCGGTGGCCCTGTCGGTGAACGCGCTCTTCCACTTCATCCCGGAGGAGCAGAAGCCGTACGGGATCGTCCGCGAGCTGATGGACGCCCTCCCCTCGGGCAGCTACCTGATGATGTCGCACTCCACCCACGACTTCTCCGCGGATACCTGGCGGAAGGTCATTGAGGTCTACAAGGAGAACGGGATCCCCTTCATCACGCGCTCCAAGAGCGAGGTCGCGGGCTTCTTCGAGGGCATGGACCTCGTCGACCCCGGCGTCTCGGAACCGCACCACTGGAAGCCCGATCCCGACGAGCGCCCCGAGGACATCCGCAGCGCGGACATATCCATGTGGGCAGGAGTGGCACGCAAGCCATGAAGACCACCAACATCGACACCACCAAGCCGCACTCGGCGCGGATGTACGACTACTACCTCGGCGGCAAGGACCACTACCAGGTCGACGAGGAAGCCGCCCGCAAGGTGATGGAGGTCTACCCGGGCATCATCCCGTGTGCCCGGAGCAACCGCGCCTTCATGCACCGGGCGACCCGCTGGCTGGCGAGCGAGGCCGGGATACGGCAGTTCCTGGACATCGGCACCGCCATCCCCACCGAGCCCAACCTCCACCAGGTCGCCCAGAGCATCGCCCGGGACGCCCGGGTGGTGTACGCCGACAACGATCCGATCGTGCTGGCGTACGCCCAGGCCCTGCTGAACGGCACCCCCGAGGGCCGCACCGCGTACATCGAGGCCGACGTCCGCGAGCCCGAGTCCATCCTGGGCTCGCCGGAGCTGCTGGAGACGCTCGATCTGAGCGAGCCCGTGGCGCTGTCGATCAACGCGACGCTGCACTTCATCCCCGACAAGTACGGGACGTACGAGATCGTGGCGCGGCTGATGGACGCGCTGCCCTCGGGCAGCTATCTCGAGATCAGTCACAGCTCTCCGGACTTCGACCAGGCGAGCGTGGACGCGGCGGTCGCGATCTACCGCAAGGGCGGCATCGAGGCCCAGCTGCGCACCAAGAGCGAGATCGAGAAGTTCTTCGACGGTCTGGAGCTCGTCGAACCGGGCATCGTGCCGCCGCACCGCTGGTGGCCCGACGGCCCGGTCACGGTCACCGACGAGGAGGTCTCCTTCTGGGCGGGGGTGGCCCGCAAGCCCTGAGGTCCCTCGGGTTCATGTGCCGGGCGCGGCGTCGGTGACCGTGAAGCCCATCACCGCGCCGCCGCCCGGCCGACGCTCGGCGAAGACCGTGCCGCCGTGTGCGGCGGCCACCTCCCGGACGATGGCCAGGCCGAGGCCGGAGCCGGGCAGGCTGCGCGCCCCGGGCGCGCGGTAGAAGCGGTCGAAGACCCGGTGGCGGTCCTCCTCGGCCACGCCGGGCCCCCGGTCCAGGACCGCCACCCGGCCGTCCCCGACGACCACCTCGATGGGCTCGGTGCCCTCCTGGTCGAACTTGGCCGCGTTCTCCACCAGATTGGTGATGGCGCGCTGGAGGGCCGCCGGGCGGCCCTCCAGGACCGTGTCGTCCGTGGTCACGGTGATCTCCCGGCCGGTGCGGCGGCGGGCGAGGGCGGCGGCCCGCAGCGCCACCTCGCCGAGCGAGGTGGCCACCCTCGGCTCGTCGTCGCCCTGTCCGGCCGCCAGGCTCACCACCTCGTTGACCAGGTCGGTCAGCTCCCGGGTCTCCCCCGCCAGATCGGCCAGCAGCTCCTCGCGGGCCGCCGGCGGCAGCTCCTCGAAGCGGCGCAGCAGCGAGATGTTGGTCCGCAGCGAGGTGAGCGGGGTGCGCAGCTCGTGCCCGGCGTCCTGGACCAGCCGCCGCTGGTCGTCCTTGGAGCGCGCGAGCCGCCCCAGCATGCCGTCGAAGGCCCGCCCCAGCCGGCCCACCTCGTCCGCCCCGGCGACCGGCACCGCCACGTCCATCCGCCCGGTGGCCGCCACGCTCTCGGCGACCCCGGCCAGCCGCACCAGGCGCCTGGTGATCCGCCCCGCCAGCCACCATCCGGCAAGACCGGCCGCGACGATGGCCGCGCCGACGAACAGCGCGGTGCGCTTCTGGAGCTCCCGCAGCAGGTCCTCGACGTCGCTTGACTGCTGCGCGACCTGCACCGCGCCCCGGCCGTCGCCGAGCGAGACGGTGGCCATCCGGAACTGCTCCTCGCCGATCTCGACGTTCCGCCGCGAGACCAGGCCCGCCGTACGGGACGCCGCCATCCGGCGCTCGGCCGCGCTCACCGGCAGGGCGGGGCTCCCGGCGTCGGCGACGGCGCCCGTGGGGCGGAGGATCTGGACGTCGGTGCGGGTCGGGCGGCGCAGATCGTCGCGCGGGCCGTCGTGGTCGGGGTCGGAGGAGACGAAGTCCGCGTAGCCGAGCGGCTGCCGCCGCACCTGGTTCCGCAGGTCGTGGATGACCTCGGTGAAGACGGACTGCTGGTCGACCCGGACCAGCCCGGCCGCGGCGTCGTAGCTGAGGAAGCCGACCAGCAGCGTGACGACGGCCGCCACCGCCGCGAAGGAGACCGCGAAGGTGACGCGCAGGCTGGATCTGGGGCGCCGCGGGCGCGGGAGCGGCACGGTCAGGCCGCCCTGAGGGTGTAGCCGACGCCCCGTACGGTGTGGATGAGCGGAACCAGCCCGGGCTGGTCCACCTTGCGCCGCAGATAGCCGATGTAGACGGCGAGGTTCTTCGACCCGGGGCCGAAGTCATAGCCCCATATCCGGTCGTAGATCGTGGTGTGGTCCAGCACGATGCCGCTGTTGCGCACCAGCAGCTCCAGCAGGTCGAACTCGGTGCGGGTGAGCTCCAGCTCCTCCCCCGCCCGCCACACGCGCCGGGCCGAGGAATCCAGGCGCAGATCCGCCACCTCCTCGGTGCCGTCCCCCGGCGCGGTCTCCTCCCCGGCCCAGGCGGGGGCGGCGCGGCGCAGCAGGGCGCGCAGCCGGGCGAAGACCTCGTCCACGTCGAAGGGCTTGGCCACGTAGTCGTCCGCGCCCGCGTCAAGGCCCTCGATCCGGTCGGCGGTCTCCACCCGGGCGGTCAGCATGAGGATCGGCGTACGGTCGCCTTCCGCGCGCAGCACCCGGCACACCTGCAGCCCGTCCAGGCCCGGCATCATCACGTCCAGCACGATCACATCCGGGTTCTCCCGGTGGGCGGCGGCCAGCGCCTCGATGCCGTCGGGGACGGCGGTGACCCGGTAGCCCTCCAGCGACAGGGCGCGCTCCAGGGCGTGGCGGATGGCCCGGTCGTCCTCGGCGAGCAGCACGGTGTTGTACGTCGTCACACCCCGAGTCTGCCAAGCCGGACGGGATACGGGCGCCGCGGAGCCCCCCGTGGCCTGGCTTCTTACCCGGCTCTCACCTTGTTCTCGCGGCCGGCTTACCGTGCCGGGCCATGGTGGTCACAACGATCCGGGGGCTGCGGACGCCACGCGGCAAAGCCGCAGATCGATCGCTGCCGGCTACCGCCGCGCGGTCGCCTCGCCCCGGTGTTGCCACCGGCCGGAAAGACACCACATGAAGATCGCATTCCTGCTCCACAACGTCTACGCGATCGGCGGGACGATCAGGACCACGCTGAACCTGGCGGCGGCCCTGGCCGAGCGGCACGATGTGGAGATCGCCTCGATGCAGCGGCACCGCGAGACGCCGCGCTTCACCGTGGACCCCCGGGTGCGGCTCGTGCCGCTGGTCGACACGCGTCCGAGCGGCCTCGACGCGCAGGACCCTCGGTTTCACGAGCCCGCCCGGGACTTTCCCGCCGCCGAGAAGCGGCACCGCCAGTACAGCCGGCTGCACGACGAGCGGGTCGCGGAGTATCTGCGCGCCAGCGACGCCGATGTGATCGTCGGCACCCGCCCCGGCGCGAATGTCTACATAGCCCGGTTCGCCCCGCGCCACGCCCTCCGCATCGCCCAGGAGCACCTGCGGCACGACGCGCACAGCAAGGCGCTGCGGGCCGAGCTCACCCGCCACTACCGCACGCTCGACGCGGTCGTCACCACGACCGAGGCGGACGCGGCCGTGTACCGGGCGAAGATGCCCCTGCCGGGCGTACGGACCCTCGCCATCCCCAACAGCGTCCCCAGGCCCCCGGTCGCCCCCTCGGACGGCACCGCCCCGGTCATCGCCGCGGCCGGCCGGCTGGCCCGCGGCAAACGCTTCGACCTGCTGATCGAGGCGTTCTCGGCGGTCGCGGACAAGTACCCCGACTGGCGTCTGCGGATCTACGGCGGAGGCGCCGAGGAGGACCGGCTGCAGGCCCTCATCGACCGGCTCGGCATCGCGGAGAGCGCACGGCTGATGGGGCCGTGCTCGCCGATCGAGGCGGAGTTCGCCAAGGCGTCGCTGGTCGCGGTCGCCTCGGACGCCGAGTCCTTCGGCATGACCATCGTCGAGGCGATGCGCTGCGGCGTCCCCGTGGTCAGCACCGACTGCCCGCTCGGGCCCGCGGAGATCATCCGGGACGGGGTCACCGGCCGGCTCGTCCCCACCGGCGACAAGGACGCCCTCGCCGCCGCGCTGCTGGACCTCGTCGCCGACGCCCCGGCCCGCCGGGCCATGGGGGCCGCGGCCCTGGAGAGCGCGCGGGCCTACGACCCCGAGCCGATCGCCCTGCGCTATGAGCGCCTTTTCGAGGACCTGGCGGCCAGCCGCCTCTCCCGCGGCTGGGAGCGGGGCCGGGCCCGGGTGCGGCGGCGCGCGGGGAGCGTGGCGCGCCAATGGCTCGCCGCGGCCCGACGCGCGACCCGCCCGGCCCCCGCGCCCCGCGTCAAGCGCCCATGAGGTGCGATTGCGCCACCCGGACCACCCCGCCCACCGGCCGCCGGCCGGCCACCCGCCCGCGCCGCCCCGGCGCGCGCACCGCGCCAGGCACCGGGCGCCCAGCCGCGCCCCGGTGGGAAGCCGACGGGCGGGCCGATGCCGTGACGGCCACGGCCCGTACGGGGTGCGGCGTGCCGGTCGCGCGGACCGCCCGGCCCCGGCGGGAGACCGGTGGGCGGGCCGCGTGGTGACCGCCACCGTTCGGGTCCGGGACGTCGCTGTGGGCGCGGCGCCGCCCCCGGCGCGGCGCGGCGTGCCGTGGCTCGCGGTCGTCGCGGCGGCGTACGCCGTGGTGCAGCTGGCCGTGGTCGTACCGCACGTGGGCGGTGGGCTGCTGTGGGACGAGAGCGTCTACGCCTCCCAGGTGGATCCGCGCCGTCCCGCGGCCTTCTTCAGCGCGCCGCGCTCCCGTGGCATCAGCTATCTGGTCGCGCCGGTGGTCGCCGCGACCTCCTCGGCCGTGGCGCTGCGGGTGGTCCTGGCCCTGCTGTCGGCGGTCGCGCTGTATGCCGTCTTCCGGGTGTGGGGGCCGCTGGTGGGGCGGGGCGCCGCCGCGCTCGCCGCGCTGCTGTTCTCTGGGCTGTGGATCGCTCAGATCAGCGGGTCACAGGTGATGCCGAACCTGTGGGTGGCGCTCGGCGCGGTGGCCGCCGTCGGCTGGTTCCTGCGGGCCCCTGCCGAGCCGCGCGCCCGCTGGTGGTCGGCCGCCGCGGTGGCCTCGGTCACGCTGCTGCGGATGCCGGACGGCGGCTGGCTCGGGCTGCCGCTGCTGGCGGCGGCGGTGTGCGTACGCCGGTGGCGGCCCACGCTGCCCGCGCTGCTGGGCGGGGTCGCGCTGGGCGCGGCGCCCTGGGTCGCCGAGGCCTACGCCCGGTTCGGCGGCGTCGGGGCGCGGCTGCGGGCCTCCAGCGCCACGGAGGGCGGGATGGTGCCGCAGCTCAACATCGGGACGGCGCTGCGCGACCTCAACGGCCCGCTGCTGTGCCGCCCCTGCCACGTACCGCTGCGCCACCCGGAGCTGACGCTGTGGTGGCTCGCCCTGCCGCTGCTGGCGGCCGCCGCGCTCGCCGTGGCCGTACGGGACCACCGCGCCGGGCGCGGCCGGGCGCTGCCCGCGACCGCGCTGCCGCTGGTGTGCGCCGGCTCGATGGCCGTGCCGTATCTCCTGCTCATCGACTACTCGGCGCCCCGCTTCCTGCTGCCCGCCTATGCCCTGCTCGCCCTGCCACTGGCCGCCCTCGGGGTGCGCGCGGTTCGGGCCGCGCGCTCGCCGGTGCCGGTCGCCGCCGCCCTCGGGCTGGTGGTGGCGCTGCAGCTGGGGAGCCAGTACGCCGTGCTCGCGGACACCACGGGGCAGGCCGCCGCCACCGCCGAGCGGTATCAGCGGGCGGCCACCGGACTGCGGGCGCTGGGGCTGCGGCCGCCGTGCCTGGTGGCCGGTCCGCGCGCGCTGCCGATCGGGTACGCGGCGGGCTGCGCCTCCGCCGAGGTGGTCGGCAACAACGCCTCGACCACGGCGTCCGCGCTGCTGCGCCGGGCCGCCCACGAGCCGACCGCGGTGCTCGGCCGCTCCCCCGGGCATGGCCTGCCGTCGCTGCGCGCCCGCGGCTGGACGCGGCACGCCCTGCCCGGCACGGGTGGCTTGCGGGTGTACGTGTCCCCGGCCTCCGGACGCGCCGAGCGTCCGGGACAGCGGTAAATTGTGAGGGTCCGGGGCGCCTCTCGACCCCGTGACCACTCCCGTTTCACCACTCCCGCGCCGCCGCTCCCGTGTGCCTCTCGGCCGACCCCTCCCGCCGAGCCGAAGGAGTCCGCTCATGTCCAAGGGCTACTGGGTCGTCGCCTACCGCTCGATCTCCGATCCCGCGAAGTCGGCCGCCTATGTGAAGCTGGCCGTCCCGGTCGTCGAGAAGGCCAAGGGACGGTTTCTCACCCTCGGAGGCCAGGTCGTCGCGCACGAGGCCGCGGTGGCGGAGCGAACGGTCGTCATCGAGTTCGACAGCTTCGAGCTGGCCGTCGCCACGCATGACAGCGAGGACTACCAGAAGGCGCTGACCGTGCTGGGCGACGGCGCGGACCGGGACTTCCGCATCGTCGAGGGCACCGACTGAACGCCTACCAGTCGGTGGGGGCGTAGTCCTTCAGGAAGCAGCCGAAGAGGTCCTCGCCGCCCTCGCCCCGCACGATCGGGTCGTAGACGCGGGCCGCGCCGTCGACGAGGTCGAGCGGGGCGTGGAAGCCCTCGGCCGCCAGCCGCATCTTGTCGGGGTGCGGGCGCTCATCGGTGATCCATCCGGTGTCGACGCTGGTCATCAGGATGGCGTCGGTCTCGAACAGCTCGCGGGCGCTGGTGCGGGTCAGCATGTTGAGGGCGGCCTTGGCCATGTTGGTGTGCGGATGGCCCGCGCCCTTGTAGCCGCGGCTGAACTTGCCCTCCATGGCGGACACGTTCACCACGTACTTCCGCCGCGCGGGCGAGGCCGCCATCGCCGAGCGCAACCGGCTGACCAGGATGAACGGCGCCGTCTCATTGCACAGCTGCACTTCCAGCAGTTCGACGGGGTCCACCTCGTGCACCCGCTGGATCCAGGTGTTGGTGTCGTCGAGGTCGGGCACAAGACCGCCCGCGTCGATCGCGGTCCCCGCCTCGATCCGTGCGGGCGAGGCGGAGCCGCTGGTCAGGGCGAGGGCGGTGAGGTCCTGCGCGCTCAGGGCGCCCTCCCGCGCGGCCGCCGGCCCCGGCAGGGCCGGCTGGGCGCCACTGCCGAACGCGCCCAGGACGACGGACTCCGGCAGCTCCCCGGCGGGCAGCGGGGCCGACTCGCCCGCTATGAGCTCCGCGTACGCGGCGGGCGTGCGACGCACCGTCTGCGCGGCGTTGTTGATCAGGATGTCCAGCGGGCCCGCCGCGCTCACCGAGTCGGCCAGCGCGACCACCTGGGCCGGGTCCCGCAGATCGATGCCGACGACCTTCAGCCGGTGCAGCCACTCCCCGCTGTCCGGCATGGCCGTAAAGCGGCGGATCGCGTCGTTCGGGAAGCGCGTGGTGATGGTGGTGTGCGCGCCGTCGCGCAGCAGCCGCAGCGCGATGTACATGCCGATCTTCGCCCGGCCGCCGGTGAGCAGCGCCCGGCGCCCTGTGAGATCGGTGCGCGCGTCGCGGCGGGCCCGGTTCTCGGCGGCGCAGCTCTGGCAGAGCTGGTGGTAGAAGGCGTCGACCTCGACATAGCGGGTCTTGCAGATGTAGCAGGACCGGGGCCGCTGCAGGATGCCCGCGATCGGGGTGGTCACCGAGCTGGCCAGGGCGCGGCCCAGCGTCTCGTCGTCGATGCGGTCGGCGGCGCCGGTGGCCGTGGCCTCGGTGACCGCCTTGTCGTGGGCCGTCTTCGCGGCCCGGCGCTCCTGGCGCCTGCGCTGCTTGACCGTCCGGTAGATGCCGGAGGTGGCGCGGCGCACCGCGATGGCGTCGGGGTGGTCGAGCGGCAGCCGGTCGAGCTCTTCGAGCACGCTCAGGCAGGTCGCCAGACGCTCCGGGTCGATGCCCGCCTCCTTGGCCCGGCCGTCTTCAGTCACCGTCATTCGCCGCTGCCGCTTTCTGCTGAACCCGTTCCAGGGCGGTGCCCTGGGTGGTGGTGGGGTGGGTAACGGCGAAACTTTACGGAAGCGGGGGCGGCCGCGCCAAACCCGGGGCGGGCTCACTCCCGCCCGGGCTTGCGGTAGACATAGCCCGGGTGGGCCGCGGGGGTGTCGTCCCGGCCGGGCCCCGCTGCCCCGGTGAGCGCGCGGACCAGGCCGTGGTGCGGGGAGAACCCGCAGGCCGGGTCCGCGGCCGCCGCGTCGCCGGTCAGCGCGTACGCCTGGCAGCGGCAGCCGCCGAAGTCCTCCGCGCGGTGCGCACAGCCGCGGCAGGGCTCCTTCATCCAGGTCTCGCCGCGGTAGTGGTTGAAGGCCCCGGAGTGGTTCCAGATCCAGTCCAGCCGGTGGTCGCGTACGTTCGGCGGGTCGAGGCCGGGGAGCGTGACCGCCGCCGGGCAGGGCAGCGCGGTGCCGTCCGGCGCCACGGTGAGCGAGACCGCTCCCCAGCCGCCCATACAGGGCTTGGCGACCGCGTCGAAGTAGTCGGGGACCACCCACACCAGGTCCATCGCGCCGTCCAGCCGCTCCCGCCACCGCTCGACCGCGTCACGGGCCCGCGCCAGCTGCTCGCGGGTGGGCAGCAGCGCGGTGCGGTTGCGCAGGGCCCAGCCGTAGAACTGGGTGTTGGCCAGCTCGATCCGCTGGGCGCCCCAGGAAGCGCCCAGCTCCACCAGGTCGTCGAGGGCGTCGAGGTTGTCGCGGTGCAGCACGATGTTGAGGCCCAGCGGCAGCCCCGCCTCCCGGACCAGGGCGGCGGCCCGCTCCTTGGCGGTGAAGGACCGGCGTCCGGCGATGCGGTCGGAGGCGCCCGGGTCGGCGTGCTGGACGGACAGCTGGACGCCGCCCAGCCCGGCGTCCACGAGCGCCGCCAGCCGCGCCGCGGTCAGCCCGACGCCGCTGGTGACCAGCTGAGTGTAGATCCCGGCGGACGCGGCGGACGCGGTGATCGCCTCGAGGTCGGTGCGCAGCAGCGGCTCCCCGCCCGACAGATGGGTGTGCACCACCCCCAGCTCCCCGGCCTGCCGCATCACCTCCGCCCACTCCTCGCCGGTCAGCTCCCGGGAGCGGCGGACCAGCTCCAGCGGGTTGGAACAGTACGGGCAGTGCAGCGGGCAGCCGTGGGTGAGCTCGGCCAGCATGGCCCAGGGGGGCGGCGCGCCGGTCATCGCAGCCAGCCCTCCCGCCGCAGCCGGCAAAGGAAGGCGGGGACCTCGGTGGCCACGGGGGCGCCGGGGAAGCGCCCGGCCAGTTCGGCGACGACCGCCTCGACGTCGCGGGCGCCGTCGCACAGCCGCAGGATCTCGCCGGCGGTGCCGCGCAGCACCACGACCCGCTCGGGCAGCACCAACAGGTCCACGTCGCGCACCCGGTCGTGGCGGAGGTGGACCACCGGCGCGAGGGCGGGCCGCCACGGGGGCGTGGCGGCGTTGGTGTCGGTGGTTTCGGAGGTGCCGGCGGTCACGGGCCCTCCTTGGGGTCGGCGTGGTCGACCGCGTCCAGCAGCGACCAGAGCACATCGCATTTGAAGGAGAGCGCCGCCACGGCCCGCTCCCGGTCCTCCTCGGTGCGCGCCCAGGACAGCACCAGGTCCAGGGCCTCCCGGCTGTCCCGGCGCCCCTGGGTCTCGCGGGTGCGGAAGTACGCGAGCCCGTCGCCGTCGATCCACCGGTAGTGGCGCTCGAAGGCGTCGACGCGGGTGCGCATGATGTCCGGGGCCGACAGCTCGGTGAGCGAGGCGGCGACCGCCTCCAGCGGGGAGCGCAGCCGGCAGAAGTTGACGTAGCCGTCCACGGCGAGCCGCACCCCCGGCAGCACGTCCCGGCCGGACAGCAGCAGGGTGCGGTCGAGGCCCGCGGCCTCGCCGAGTCTGAGCCACCGCTCGATCCCGCCCTCGCCCTCGGCCGTGCCGTCGTGGTCCTGGATGCGCCGCAGCCACATCCGGCGCAGCGCCGAGGTGTCCAGTTTGGCGGTGATCAGGGCGTCTTTTATGGGGATGTGGCGCTGGTAGTGGAAGCGGTTGGCGATCCACCGGCGGAGCTCGTCGGGGGTCAGCTCGCCTTGGTGCATCCGGACGTTGAAGGGGTGGCGGTCGTGGTAGCGCTCGCGCGCCACGGTCCGCAGCCGCTCCTCGAAGTCCCTCGCATCGCTCACACCGCTCACAGTTCGATCACCATCCCGTCGGCGGCCACCTCGAGACCCAGCCCGGCCAGCGCCTCGTGCTGGGGCGCGGCCGGGTCGGCGAGGGGGTTGGTGTTGTTCAGATGGGTGTAGAGGCAGCGGGCCGGAAGGCCGGCGAGCCGCTTGGCGGTGCCGCCGGGGCCGTCGATGGGCAGATGTCCCATGCCGGTGGCGGTGCGGGGGGAGAACCCGGAGCGCCGGGGCTCCTCGTCGTCCCAGAACGTGCCGTCGACGATCACGCAGTCCGCCTCGGCGGCGGCTTGCTGGAAGGCATCCGGCCAGGCGGCGAGGGCGGGGGCGTAGAGCAGGGAGCCGCCGGTGTCCCGGTCGGTCAGGCGCAGCGCCACCACCCACGGGTCGCCCCCCGCCACGTCGGTATCCATGCCGGCCGCGTAGCGCGGGCGTTTGGCGGAGACGGGTACGGCGCTGACGGTCAGGGGCGAGCCCTCTGCCAGGGGCACCGGATCGGCGTCGAGTCCGCGCCACCGCAGGGTGGTGTACGGACCCAGGACGTCGCCGAGGTGGAGGCCGTCGAGCAGGGCGCGGCGCACGGGGGCGGTGGCGAGTACGTCGACGCCGCCGGAAGCCTCGCGGAGCCGGGCGATGCCGAGGGTGTGGTCGAGTTCCGCGTCGGTGAGGACCACTCCGGCCAGCGGGGTCTGCCGGGGCCGCGGCCCGGGGTGCAGTTCCGGGCAGTCCTCGATCTGGTCGCCGAGGTCGGGGGTGGCGTTGACCAGGTACCAGTGGCCTTCGGCGGCCCGTACGGCGAGGGAGGCGTGGCGGCGGCGCCGGATGGGGTGGGCGCGTGCCCCGGTGCAACCGGGGCACGCGCAGTTCCACTGGGGCAGTCCGCCGCCCGCCGCGGTGCCGAGCACGCGCAAGCGCATGGCGGCGCCGTCAGCGGGTGGTCAGCGAGTAGGCGGTGACCTCCAGCGCGGTGTCCACGACCACGTAGTCGGGGGTCTGCCAGGCCGTTTCCTCGACGCGGGGGCGGGCTTGCTCCGCCGTCTTCGGCTCGGTCCGCTGCACGGTTTCGTTCATGTCCTTACCTGCCTTCCTGTGTGTTGGGGGGTGATCCTCGGGACGGTTTTCCGTGGATCCGCACGGAGGGTGGAGGGGGTCAAGGGAGCTGAACGGACGCGGTGTTCACGGTCTCATGAGCTCTTCCCCGCGTAGCCGGAGCCGATCCGCACCTCGTCGACGAGCAGTTTCCTGTAGCGCTTGGTGTCGGTATCGGCGGCCCAGGTGCTGTTCACGGTGAGCCGGACATACCGCTTGGTGGTGGCGGGGATGTCGATGAACTGCACACCGCGGGCGCTGGGGAGGGTGCCGGCCTTGACGGCGCTCCCCCAGTCGGTGCCGTCGCTGGAGACCTGGATCTGGTAGTCGCGGACGCGGGCTGACTGTTCGGTGTCCGAGCGGGCGTAGCTGACCGACCACTCCCGCTGGTTGACGGCCAGATACCGAATGCTCTTGGCGGAGCGCAGATCGAAGGTGAGCGAGACGGGGAGCTTGGTGTTGTTGTCCCAGTACGTCTGGGGATTGGCGTCGAGGACGGCGGAGGCCGGGTGTCCGCTCGCCGAGGCGCCGGCGCTCGCGGTCATGGAGTCGGCGGGGATCAGGCCCTGCCTGCCGTCGGTCTCGACCTTGAGGACGGTGTCGTACGGGTCCCAGTCGCCGATCCCGGTGATGGTGATCTTGCCGTCGCCCTGGCTGAAACTCAGGCGTTTCCCGGTGCGGAAGTCGGTGATCCGCGCGGCCCGGTAGCCGTTGTCGCGCAGCGTCAGGGTGGTGCCCGTGGGCTTGGTCAGGACGTGGACGAAGTGCAGATCCGGATCGGCCCTGGAGACCGTGGTCACCCCGCGCGCCCCATCGTTCCAGGCCCCGGGCGCGAGGCCGCCGTAGCTGTAGCCGCCGCCCTCGGTGCCGTTCAGCGAGCCCCAGATGGCGTCCAGATAGGTCTTGGCCGCGTTGTTGAAGGCCTCCTGTTTGCTCGGGAACCGGCCATTGACCTGAGCGGTCTCGGCCATGAGCGACTTGACGGAGGAGCCGGAGTCGGCGATCAGCCGGCGGAGGGTGAGCGCCTGGTCCACCGCCGAGTCGGTGCCGCTGTACCACCAGGCGCCGCTGCTCGGCAGCTTGAAGCAGGCCTCGGTCAGCCGGGGCTGGGGGCTCCAGATCGCCTGGGGATAGTCATAGGCCGGGGTCATGCCGGTCTTCTGCTCATTGCTGACCGTGTCCATGATCGGCGTGTCTTCGTTGTTGTTGCTCAGCAGCCAGCCGGGGCGGTCGGCGCGGATCTTCTCGTAGAGGCCGTGGTCGATCCAGTAGTCGTTGTCGTTGTCGATCCAGAAGCCGGACAGCTTCGGGTAGTTCCGCATCACCTCGACGAAGTTGTCGTACGCGTACTCGCCGAATCCGTCGCGCGTGGTCAGGTCGACATCGCGGCCCTTGTGGGCGGAGTACGCGGCCGAGTCCAGCCATTCGTGCCCGCCCTCGTCATGCCACTGCGGATCGTCGGTCATGTAGAGCAGGACCTTCAGCCCCCGGGCGTCGGCGGCGCTGATCAGCTCGCCGAGGAAGTCGCGCTTGGTGGAGCAGCTGCCGGGGATGTCGGACGGCCAGGCGCGGGCGTACCCCAGACGGCTGTGGAAGGAGGCCAGCACCAGGTATTTCGTATGCAGCTTCACGGCTTCGCCGACCCAGTAGTCGGCGTCCCAGCCGCCGTCGGTCACGGCCTTCTCCCAGGCGGAGCAGCTGGTGTAGCCCGGTGCGGTGCGCATGCCCCAGTGCAGGAAGAGTCCGGCTTGGGAGTCGCGCAGCCACTGCTGCCGCGCGTGCACGACCTCGGCGTGCGCGGGGGCGGGGCCCGTGAGGAGGAGGGCGCCGACGGCGAGCAGTGCGGTGGCCGACCAGGCGCGAAGACGTCGGCGCGGTCTGCGGCTCATGGGGGCTCCTTCCCCGAGCTGTCGGTGCCGGGCGTGGAGGACATGGGGTGGTGTCTCCAGTGGTGTCCTGTTGAAGAGTTGCGAGCCGCCAGGGCCGGGTCAATGGGGCGGACACAAAAATCCTCCGATCTCTACCCCTTGAGCTGACGGCATATCACTTTTCAAGCCACCAGAAACCGCAGGTGATTAGCCATACATGGCCCACCGACCGCCCCCTGAGCCATCTTCTGGCCTGCACCAATCCTTGACTCGACAGACAACACCTCCTACCTTCCGCGATGCATCACCCACGGATGCCTCATATGCGTTCGAAGGAGACGATCATGCAGGGAAACGCACGATCCGGCGGACTCCGCTCGTTCGTCGCGGTGGCCACCGCCACCGCGACCACCGCGGCGGCGGCCATCACCTTCACGCTCACCGCCGGGGCAGGTCAGGCCGCCGCGCTGGACAACGGCCTGCTCCGCACGCCCCCCATGGGCTTCAACAACTGGAACGCCACACACTGCGACCGCTCGTTCAACGAGTCCATGGTCAAGGGGGTCGCCGACGCCTTCGTCTCGCTCGGCCTCAAGGACGTCGGCTACCAGTACGTCAACATCGACGACTGCTGGGCGGAGCCCAGCCGGGACGGGAACGGCAGTCTGGTGCCCGACCGTACCCGCTTCCCGAACGGCATCAAGGCCCTGGCCGACTATGTGCACTCCAAAGGGCTGAAGTTCGGCATCTACACCAGCGCCGGCACCAAGACCTGCAACAGCGCCGGCTTCCCGGGGGCGCTGAACCACGAGAAGCAGGACGCCAAGCAGTTCGCGTCCTGGGGCGTGGACTACCTCAAGTACGACAACTGCAATAACCAGGGCGTGGACGCGCAGCAGCGCTACAAGGCCATGCGCGACGCGCTCGAGGCCAGCGGGCGGAAGATCGCGTACAGCATCTGCGAATGGGGCCAGACCAGCCCCAAGGTGTGGACCTGGGGCGAGCCGGTCGGGAATCTGTGGCGCACCACGGGCGACATCAGCGACAAGTGGTCCAGCATGATCGACAAGGTGCACATCAACGACGACCTCGCGCGGTACGCGGGCCCGGGCCACTGGAACGACCCGGACATGCTGGAGGTCGGCAACGGCGGGATGACCGCCACCGAGTACCGCACCCACTTCAGCCTCTGGGCGATGATGGCGGCGCCGCTGCTCATCGGCAGCGACATCCGCGACGCCTCCGCCACCACCCAGTCGATCCTGAAGAACACCGACCTCATCGCGGTGGACCAGGACACCCTGGGCAAGCAGGCGACCGCCGCCTCCTCCAGCGGCGGCAAGGTCGTCTACACCAAGCAACTGGCGAACGGCGACCGGGCGGTCGCCCTGCTCAACGAGAACTCGTCCACCCAGACGGTCTCCACCACGGCCTCCGCGATCGGCCTCGGCGGCTCGTCCTCGTACCGGCTCAAGGACCTGTGGTCCAAGGCGACCAGTACCACGACCGGTTCGATCAGCGCCTCGGTGCCCGCGCACGGCACGGTGGTGTTCCGGGTCTCCCGCGGCTGAACCGCGCTGAACTGTTGACGGGATAGGAAGGTTTGCTTACAGTCCCCCTCAACAGCGATTCACCTCATGCGCCACTCCCCCACCGTGGCCTTTCCATGTCCGGCAAGTTCATGGATATGACCAAAGGTCAGACAGGAGAATCACTGATGGAGCGCAATCCGCTCAGGGGCCGCCGTGCCGCGGTGGCCCTGGCGGCAGCAGGCGCGCTGGTCCTCCCCGCGGTCGCCGCCCACGGCGCGCAGCGATCGCCGCAGGCGCCCACGGCGACCTGGAGCCTCAAGTGGAGCCCCGCGTCGGGGGCCAGTGTCGCCGACGCCTTCGAGGGCGCCGAGGACGACCGCGCCGACTCCCACCCCGGGGTCACCCACATCTACCCGAGCGGCGGCGGATTCCGCACCGACATCCACTACCCCAAGGACGTGGACACCAGCACCGACCGCCAGCGCAACGAGGTCCGGGGCATGCGGCAGAACGGCGCCGCCGTGAAGATCCTCAAGGACGAGACCTGGCGGATCCAGTACCAGATGTACGTACCGGACACGCTGGACGCGACCACCGGCTTCACCCACATCATGCAGATCAAGGTGGGGGACGTCGCCGCCCCGCTGTTCACCATGTCGCTGCACCAGCACGACGGCGGTCCGAAGGTCGAGATGCGCACCTCGGACGACGCGGAGAACCTGACGGAGGCCGGGGCCGCCGACATGGCGCCGATCCAGGGCAAGTGGAGCGAGGTGTCGGTCGAGGTGAAGGCGTCCGACTCCGGCGCCTACGTCGACTGGTCGGTCGTCACCGACGGCGGGACGGTGGCCAAGCACAAGCGCACCGGTCTCGACATGTGGCGCGGCAAGAACTACCTGCGTCCCAAGTGGGGCATCTATCGCAGTCTCAACAGCGGCGGCCTCCGGACGACTTACCTGCTCACCCGCAACTTCAAGGCGTACAAGCTCCAGTAGGAGGACGCGATGAAGAGCCATCGGAACATCGCCGCGGCGGCCACCGCCGCCGCGCTCGCCGCAGGGCTGCTGGTCGGAACGGCCGGAACGGGCAACGCCTCGTCCGACGGAGCCGACTCTGTGCCGTCGAGCATCAAGACCGTCTCGTCCGGCTGGTCGATCCCCTGGGGGCTCAGCTGGCTGCCCGACGGGTCGGCTCTGATCACCGAGCGCGACTCGTATCGGGTCTTCAAGCTCACCCAGTCGGGCACCAAGACCCAGGTCGGCACGGTGCCGAACGTCGTGACCACCAGCGGCGAGGGCGGGTTGCTGGGGATCGCGGTCTCCCCGAACTGGAACACCGACCACTACGTCTACCTCATGCACACCGCGTCCGAGGGCAACCGGATCGCCCGGATGACCTTCGACGGCTCCTCGCTGAGCGGCTACACCACACTGGTCAGCGGCATCAAGAAGAACAAGTACCACAACGGCGGACGCCTCAAGTTCGGCCCGGACGGCTATCTGTACGCCACCGCCGGGGACGCGCAGACATCCGACCTCGCCCAGGACAAGAACGCGCTCAACGGCAAGATCCTGCGGATGACCACGGACGGCAAGCCCGCCCCCGGCAACCCGTTCGGCACGCTCGTCTACTCCTACGGCCACCGCAACCCGCAGGGCCTCACCTGGGACGCACAGGGGCGGCTGTGGGAGGCCGAGCTCGGCAACAGCAAGTACGACGAGCTCAACCTCATCGAGCCGGGCAAGAACTACGGCTGGCCGACCTGCGAGGGCAACTGCTCCACCTCCGGGATGACCAATCCCAAGCGCCAGTGGTCGGTCGGCGATGCCTCGCCCAGCGGTGTCACCTACGCCGACGGAGCGCTCTACATGGCCGCGCTGAGGGGCGAGCGGCTGTGGCGGATCCCGGTCGACGGCACGAGCGCGGGCACTCCCAAGGCGTACTACATCAACGAGTACGGGCGTCAGCGCACCGTCGAGACGGTCCCGGGCAAGAACACCCTGTGGCTGTCCACGACCAACGCCGACAACAACGGCGGTGAGCCGGACGGCGCGGACAAGGTGTTCCAGGTCGAGCTGAAGTAGCCGCCGCCACCGGCGCCCGGACAGAACCGGCCGCACGTCGCGCTCCGCGGTCCGCCGCGGAGCGCGACCGTGCGGGTGGTCAGTGGGCGAGCCGCTCGTTCATGAGCAGGAAGGCTCCCAGGCCATGGAGATCGTTGGTGTTGCGCTTGCGGCCGAAGTAATAGGCCAGGTCCCCGACGTTGGTGCCCTCGCTGATGTCGGTGATGTCGGTCAGCCCGTCCGCGTTGACCTTCACCTTCTTCAGGACGCCCTGATAGCCCCGGCGCGCCGCGGAAGCGTAGTCGCCGCCGGCGATGTACTTGCGCTCCAGCGCCGCGTGCAGCATCAGGGTGTACATGCTGGAGGCGGAGGTCTCGGTCCAGTTGCCCGCCTCGCTCCCCTTGTCCACCACCTGGAACCAGCGGCCGGTGCTCCGGTCCTGGTAGCGGACGAACCCCTTGGCCAGGTGTTTCACGTTGGCGATGAGACCGGCGCGCCGGGGGTGGTCCGCGGGCAGCAGTTCCAGCACCTCGATGTGGGTCATCGCGGTCCAGCCGATGGCCCGGGCCCAGTGGTGGGCGGAGGTGCCGGTGGCCGGGTCGGGCGACCAGGGGGCGTCGCCGTCCGCGTCGTAGGCGTGGTAGAGCAGCCCGTTCGACGCCTTGAGATGGTCGAAGTACACGGCCAGATTGCGGGTGACCTCGTCGTACGCGTAGGCCTCGTCCCCGTACGCGAGGCCGTAGCGCAGCAGGAACGGCTGGGCCATGAACACGCCGTCGGCCCACAGCTCGTTGGTCTTGCCGGTGGCGTGCCACATGCCGCCGTCGGAGGTGCGCGGATAGGTCGTGACGCGGGTGCGGATCTGGTCGGCGGCGGTGCGGTAGCGCGGGTCGCCGGTCTCCTTGTGGAGGATCAGCAGCAGGTTGCCGGACTGCATGGCGTCGAGGTTGTCGAAGCTGTGGTTGATGTGGCCGTCGGCGTCCACGTAATAGTCCACCCACCGCTTGATGTACGCGAGGTAGGACGCCTCCTTGACCCGCTGGTACACCCGGTAGGTGCCGTAGAGGAACAGCCCGCGCGTGTAGCCCCAGCCGCCGAGCGACTTGGGGTCCGGGTTGCGGGCGATGGTGGAGTCCACCACGGCCCGGGACCAGTCGGCGGGGGCCGCGGCCGCGGCGGTGCCGAGCCCGAGGCCGCCGGTGAGGCCGCCCAGGGTGCTGGCGAGTACGGTCCTGCGTCTGATCACTGGTCGGCTCCCGAGTGCGTGGTTTTCGGATTTGTTCGGGACATGTCAATAATCGTAACGCTCGTGAGCCCCGCGCGTTAGACGTCGAGGACCCGCGAACACACCGGATGAGCGCACCCCGGACAGGAGCCGCCCGTGGACACCGAACACCGTGCACAGGCCCGCGCACGGGCGCGCGAGGAGGCCGGGCGGCTGACTGCCCAGGGGATCGTGGGCACCGCCCTGACCTGGGTGGACAACGCGGGCCTCACCCGCGTCAAGGCCGTGCCCACCGAGCGGCTGGAACACGCCGCGCAGTGGGGCGTCGGCATGTCCCCCGTCTTCGACGTCTACCTCGTCGACGACTCCATGACCACCAGCCGCCACGTCGGCGGCCCCGACGGCGATCTGCGGCTCTTCCCCGACCTCGACCGGCTCACCCCGCTGGCCGCCCAGCCCCGCTGGGCCTGGGCCCCGGTCGACCGGTACGACGTGAGCGGGCGGGAACACCCCGTGTGCCAGCGCCGGTTCGCGCACCGCATGACCGAGCGCGCCCGGGAGCGCGGCCTGGGGGTGCTCATGGGCTTCGAGACCGAATGGGTCGTCGCCACCGCGGACACGCCGGAGGCGGAGCCGCACCACCCCACCGCCGGGCCCGCCTACGGTATGAGCCGCCTGGTGGATCTGTCCGACTACCTCGCGGATGTGCTCGACGCCCTGCGGGCCCAGCAGGTCGAGGTGTGGCAGCTGCACCCCGAGTACGCCCCCGGGCAGTTCGAGGTGTCCGTGGCGCCCACCGACCCCGTCGGCGCGGCCGACCTCGCCGTGCTGGTGCGCCAGACCATCCGGGGCGTGAGCGCACAGCACGGCCTCCGTCCGTCCTTCGCGCCCCAGGTCACCCCGGGCACCGTGGGCAACGGCGGCCATCTGCACCTGAGCCTGTGGCAAGGCGAGCGGGATCTGTGCCGCGACGGGGACGGGCCGTGCGGTATGACCGCGACCAGCGAGGCCTTCCTGGCCGGTGTGGTGCGCTCGCTGCCCGCCCTGCTGGCCATCGGCGCCCCTTCGCCCGCCAGTTATCTGCGTCTTGAGCCCTCCCGCTGGGCCGGGGCGTACCAGTGCTGGGGGCTGGAGAACCGCGAGGCCGCGCTGCGCTTCGTGGCGGGGGCGCCGGAGGACCCCGGCGGGGCCAACGCCGAGGTCAAGTGTGTCGACCAGGCGGCCAATCCGTATCTGCTGACGGGCGCGGTCATCGCCGCCGGGCTCGCCGGGCTCGACTCCGGGCTGACGCTGCCCCCTCCCGTGACCGGCGACCCGGTGCACGAGGGCCGTGAGCGGCGGCTGCCGACCTCTCTGCCCGCCGCCCTGGAACACTTCGAGGCCTCGGACACGCTCCGCGAGGCGCTGGGCGACCCGCTGTTCGAGTCGATCGCCGCCGTGCGCCGCGCCGAGGCCGCGCTGTTCGAGGGGGCGAGCCCCCAGGACATCACCGCGGCCACCCGCTGGAGGTACTGACCCATGGCCGGCCACGGCGCGGCGCGGCCCCGGCCGCCCCTGGTGGACCACCACTGCCACGGCCTGCTGCGCGGTGAGCCGGACACCGCGGCGTTCGAGGCGTGTCTCACCGAGTCGGACGCGCCCGCCGCGCCCGGCACCAGCTACTTCGACACCCAGCTGGGGTTCGCGGTGCGCCGCTGGTGCCCGCCGCTGCTGGGCCTTCCGCCGCACTGCCCGCCCGAGCGCTATCTGGCCCGGCGGCGGGAGCTGGGCACGGCGGAGGTCACCCGGCGGCTGCTGCGCGCCGCCGGGATCACCGAGTTCCTGGTGGACACCGGGCTGCCCGGGGAGCTGACGGGCCCTCAGGAGCTGGCCGAGGCCGCCGGGGGCGCGGCGCGCGAGATCGTACGCCTGGAACACCTCGCCGAGCGGGTCGCGGACGCCTCACGGACCGCCGATTCCTTCCTCGCCTCGCTCGACACCGCGGTGCGGGGGGCCGCGCTCACCGCCGCCGGGTTCAAGTCGGTGGCCGCGTACCGCTACGGGCTCGACCTCGCGCCCGCACCGCCCGCCCCGGCCGCGCTCCGCGCGGCGGCGGACCGCTGGCTGGCCGCCCGCGCGGGCGGCGGCCCGGGCGCGGCGCGGGTGGCCGACCCGGTGCTGCTGCGCCATCTGCTGTGGTCCGCCGCGCGCACCGGCCTGCCGCTGCAGCTGCACACCGGGTTCGGCGACCCCGATCTGCGCCTGGACCGCTGCGACCCGCTGCTGCTCACCGACTTCATCCGCGCCGTGCGCCCCACCGGCTGCCCGCTGATCCTGCTGCACGGCTATCCGTACCACCGCGGCGCCGCCTTTCTGGCCGCGGTGTATCCGCATGTGTACGCCGATGTGGGGCTGGCCCTGACACACACCGGTGCGCGGGCCGGGGCCGTGCTGGCCGAGGTGCTGGAGGTGGCGCCCTTCGGCAAGGTGCTCTTCTCCACCGACGCCCACAGCCTGCCCGAGCTGTACGCGGTCGGGGCGCTGCTCTTCCGGGAGGCCCTGGACGCAACTCTGGCCCGCTGGGTCCGCGACGGCGCGTGGTGCGCGGCGGACGCGGAGCGGGTGGCGGACCTGGTGGCCGCGGACAACGCGCGCCGAGTGTACGGGCTGGACAGCACAGTCACCGGCAATACCCGGAGCCGACCGCAAAATCACCGGTAACCAACGCGTCGGGCGCGGGTTTTGGTCACGATGGTGTCATGGACGAAGAGCACTTCCTGGAGCGCGCCAAGCAGTTCGCCCACCGGCTGGCCGAGCTCCAGAGCCGTCTGGACCCCGACTCGTACGACCTCCTGTTGCGCATCCTCCGCGGCATCAACGACGCCATCGTGCACCGCCGTGACGGCGACAGCGGCGGCGTCGACAGCGTCGACGTGGCGTTCTCCCCGCGCGACCAGGATCGGTTCACCCCCGCCCTCGGGCAGGAGCTCACCGAGCTGACCAGTCTGCTCGGGCCGAACGGCCTGCGACTGGTGGTGCACCTCGGGGCCGAGCAGGAGCGCGACCGGCGGGAGGTGGAGGCCATCGCGCGGGTGAGCGGCATGGACCCCGGGCGGTCGTGACATGACCCGCGCACCGCCGGGCAGTACCGTTCGTCCGGTACGGACCGGCCGTACGGCCACCACCCGGACCAGCCACTACGCGGAGGAGACACGCATGCGGATCGGCGGCGCGACCGTCCTGCTCACCGGAGCGACCGGAGGCATCGGGCAGTCACTGGCCCGCGCCCTCGCGGCCAGGGGGGCCAGGCTGCTGCTCACCGGCCGCCGCGAGGACGTGCTGCGGCCGCTGGCCGACCGGCTGGGCGCCCGGGCCGTCGCCGCCGACCTGGCCGACCGGGCCCAGCTGGACCACCTGATCGCCGAGGCCGCCGAGGCCGACATCCTCATCGCCAACGCCGCGCTGCCGTCCAGCGGCGAGGTCCTGGGCTACGCGCCCGACGAACTCGACCGCGCCCTGGAGGTCAATCTGCGCGCCCCGCTCCAGCTGGCCAGGGCGCTGGCGCCGCGGATGGTGGCCTCCGGCTCCGGCCACATTGTGATGATCGGCTCGCTGTCGGGCCGCACCGCCTCGCCCGGGGCGGCGCTCTACAACGCGGCCAAGTTCGGGCTGCGCGGATTCGCGCTCGGGCTGCGCCAGGACCTGCACGGCACCGGGGTGGGGGTCTCGGTGGTGCAGCCGGGATTCGTGCGCGACACCGGGATGTTCGCGGACTCCGGCGCCACCACGCCCCCCGGTGTCCGTACGGTCTCCGCCCGCCAGGTGGCGGTGGCGACCCTGCGCGCCATCGAACGGGACCGCGCCGAGGTGAACATCGCACCGCTCGAACTGCGCCTGGGCAGCGCCCTCGGCGGGCTCTTCCCGAGCCTGGCCGCCGTGGCCCAGCGCGGCGCCGGCGCCGACCGGACGACCCGCCAACTGGCGGAGGGCCAGCGGCACAACCGCTGAACCGAGGCCCACGCCCCTGGCACGGGGCTTCGTTCGCCGGTGCGGGCGGCGATGACCCCGTTCACCACCGGGCCGGACGGTATGACGCTCGCCCACCGGCTGGGCACCGAGCCGTCCGCCTGGGGCACCCGGCCGGGCGCCGAACCGCCGTCGGTGGGTGGGGCCGGTCGCCCGGGGTCGAACGTGGTGTAGGTTCTACGGCCCCCCACCATGTGCGGCTGAGCGAGGGAGCGGGTCCATGCGCGCTGTGGTGTTCGATGCCTTCGGGCACCGGCCCGAGGTCCGGAACGTCCAGGATCCGACTCCCTCGCGGCGCGGCGCGGTCATCCGCGTCGAGGCGACCGGGCTGTGCCGCAGCGACTGGCACGGCTGGATGGGGCACGACCCCGGTATCCGGCTGCCGCACGTACCCGGCCATGAGCTGGCCGGGGTGGTCGAGGAAGTGGGGCCCGAGGTCCTGAACTGGCGCCCCGGGCAGCGCGTCACCGTGCCGTTCGTCTGCGCCTGCGGGCGCTGCGGCGCCTGCGCGGACGGGGCGCAGCAGGTGTGCGAGCGGCAGACGCAGCCGGGCTTCACCCACTGGGGCTCCTTCGCGGAGTACGTCGCGATCGAGAACGCCGATGTGAACCTGGTCGGCATCCGCGGCGAACTGGCCTTCACCACGGCCGCCGGTCTGGGCTGCCGCTTCGCGACGGCCTTCCGCGCCGTGGTGGCGCAGGGCCGGGTGGCCCCGGGCGAATGGGTCGCGGTGCACGGATGCGGCGGGGTGGGGCTGTCCGCGGTCATGATCGCGGCCGCGGCGGGGGCGCGGGTGGTCGCGGTGGACATCTCGCCGCGGGCCCTGGCCCTGGCCCGGCAGTTCGGGGCGGAGGTGTGCGTGGACGCGTCCTCGACGCTGGGGTCCGTGGCGGACGCGGTCGCGGACGCGACCGGCGGGGGCGCCCATGTCTCGCTGGACGCGCTGGGCTCCCCCAGGACCTGCGCGGCGTCCGTCAACAGCCTGCGGCGGCACGGGCGCCATGTGCAGGTCGGCCTGCTGCCGCCGGCCGCCGGGAGCCCGATGCTGCCGATGGACCGGGTCATCGCGCTCGAACTGCGGCTGCTCGGCAGCCATGGCATGGCGGCCCACGCGTACGGGCCGATGATGGAGATGGTCGAGGCCGGGACGTTGCGGCCGGACCTGCTGGTCACCGACACCATCGGTCTTGACGAGGTGCCGGAGGCCCTGATGGCGATGGGGGCGGCGGCCGGCGCCGGGGTCACGGTCATCGAGCCCCGGCGGCTGGCCACGGCCGCCCGGCGGTGACGGCCCGGCGGTTCAGCCGGGGATCCGTACCGTCTCGCCCGCGATCCTGACGCGGTCCCCGGCGGCCGGGCGGTCCGCGATGTCCGGGACGTTGGCGGGCGTCAGGTCCGGGGCGTGGCCCGGCTCGCCGCCCCGGGGCACCGTGCGCACGACCTGGCTGGGCGGCAGCGTCCCGCGCCCCTCCAGCCGCTGCCACATCACATCCAGGGCCTGCTGGTAGTAGTAGCCCAGCGGGACGTACCGGTTGTCGAAGCCGGGCGCCGTGGAGTCGAAGTGGTGCGCGTTGGTGACCTCGACGTAGGCGACGGTGCCCGTGCCGTGCTGGGCGCGGGAGTTGAGACCCAGATAGGGCCTGGAGCTGTGGTTGACGGGGACCCGGGTGTCGTCGCGGCCGTGCACGATCAGCGCGGGCTTGCCGTGCAGATCACCGGTGCGCCGGGTGGCGTCAAGACCCTCGGCGAGCCGTGCCGCCCACTCCCGCTCCCGAGCCGTGTCGAACGCCAGCCGGTAGACGCAGCTCTCCCCGCGCAGGTTGTAGTCGTGGCGGCCGTCCGGACCCTGGGACTTGGCGTCGGCGACGGGTCCGCCCGGCGAGTTCTCGTCGATCAGCACCCCGGGCGCGGGCGCCCGGCCGGAGCTGGTGCCGAAGGCGGCGGCCAGTTCGGCGGTGCGGTACGGGACGGGGGCGCCCGAGGCGTCGGTGCGGGCCCAGCCGTAGCCGCGCAGGGAGTCGGCGACCGAGGCGCGGGCGAAGCTCATCGCGTACGAGGCGGAAGCAACTGTTCACCGAAGAGAGCGCATGACGACGGTTTAGCCCGATCGTGTGATGTCCTGCTTGGGAGCTTGCGCGGTCTTGGGCGGGCCGAGGTAGCGTTGCTGTGCGATCTGGGACGCTGGGTGCGGTGCCAGCGTGCGGGGCCCCTGCTCCACCAGAGAGATGGTTCAGGGCCTCCCCGTCGCCTCTGGCCGCATCCACATGACCAGGTCGTGAGGGACTCCGCCCTTCCGGACCGGACCACGGACAGGATCCGTGTCGCCGCCCGGTTGTGAAAGTGGACGACCAGTGCGCCCAACACCGTTCGGGGCGTGCCAGTGCGTGGACTCACTCCAGCTCACTGCCAAGGAACGGTCTGCGGGTCGTAGTGCGCAAGCCTGGCGCACCGCTGGAGCAGCGAGATGGCCGACCCGGGGCGCCCCCTCGCGTCAGTCGCAGCTGACGAGCGCGAGGGCCAGCTCCACCGAGCGCAGCACATCGCGCCCCCAGGGCCTGCGGGTTGGTCTTCGCGTGCGCCATCTTGTACGCGACGCGGTAGGGGCGCCCGGCGTCGAACCGGGCCCGCTCGGCGTCGCTCAGCCCGGCGTCGAACGCGGCGCGGTCGGCTGTCTGTTCGCGGGGTCCGGTCGTGCCGTCGTAGGCCATGACGGTGCCGGAGTGCAGATCGTCGAAGGCCGGGCCCATGCCCTTGTCGGTGTAGGCGACCGCGCAGCGGCGGTGAAGCCCCCAGGCTCCGGCGGTGCCCACCATGTTGTAGACGCCGCCCAGGCCGGAGGCGGGCGCGGCGATGACACAGGGGCGGGCCCGGTCGAAGTCGTCCGGGACCTGGACCACGAAGCTGACGCTGCGCGAGCCGCTGCCCGCCACGGCGCGGTACTCGACGCCCGCGACCTTGCCGTCGCCGGGCACCGGGCGGCCGCGGTCCACGTTCGGCCCGTACAGCCGCCCGAGGCCGCCGCCGGACCCGGCGTACAGCCCGGCGGAGGCCCAGATGGCCTGGCGGCGCAGCTCGGCGGCGGTGGGCCGGTCGGGGTCGGCCGGGGCGGGCGGCGCGGCGGCGCGCAGCCCGGAGAAGCCGAGCCCGGCGCTGATCAGGTCGTCGCTCACCCCGTCGTACCGTACGGAACTCAGCGCGCTGATGTAGGGCGGGAGTGTGGGGGCGGCGGGCGCGGCCGTGGCGGCCGGGACGAGGGCGGCGGTGAGCGCGGCGGCCAGCAGCGGCGCGAGCGCGGCCGACCGGCGTACGGGTCTGGGCACGGGTACTCCTGAAGGCGAGGTCACAGCGGCAGGGCGCCGGTCAGCAGGGCGGCGGCGGTCATCACGAGCGTGGTGCCGAAGGCCCAGCGGAAGATGAACCGCTGGTGCTCGCCGAGTTGTACGCCGCTCATGCCGAGCAGGATGAAGGTGGCGGCGGTGAGCGGGCTGAGCGGGAAGCCGGTGGTCATCTGGCCGAGGACGGCGGCGCGGGCGACCTCGGCCGGGTCGGTGCCGAAGGAGTCGGCGGTGCCGGCCAGCACCGGGAGGATGCCGAAGTAGTAGGCGTCGGGGGTGAAGACGAGGCTCAGCGGCATGCTGGTGACCGCGACCAGCAGCGGCAGATGGCCGCCGAGGCTGTCGGGGATCACCTCGACCATGGCCTGGGCCATCTTCTCGATCATTCCGGTGCCGGTGAGGATGCCGGTGAACACCCCCGCGGCGAAGATCATGGTGGTGACCAGCACCACGCTGTTGCCGTGCTTCTCCAGCAGGGCCTGCTGCTCCTCCCAGCCGGGGTGGTTGACCAGCAGCGCGATCACGAAGGCGAGGACGAACAGCACGGGCAGCGGCATGACCTCCAGCACCAGGCAGGTCAGCAGGGTGAGGGTGAGCACGAGGTTGAAGACCGTCAGCGCGGTGCCGGCCCGCGCGGCCACCCGGGGCGTACCGGGGCCGTCGCCGACCGCCACCTCGTCCGCCTCGTCCCGCGCGGCGGGGATCTCGCCGAGCCGGCGGCGCTCACGGCGGCCGATGAGATACGCGGCCAGCAGCACCCAGGCGATGCCCGCGGCGAGGGCGGGCAGCAGCGGGGTGATCACATCCGAGGTGTCCAGCTTGAGCGCGGCGGCCGCCCGCGCGGTGGGGCCGCCCCACGGCACCATGTTCATCACGCCCGCGCCGAGGGCGACCACCCCGGCGAGGACCAGCCGGCTCATGCCCAGGCGCTGGTAGACGGGCAGCATGGCGGAGATGGTGATGAGGAAGGTCGACGCGCCGTCCCCGTCGAGCGCCACACAGATCGTCAGGGCGGCGGTGCCGACGGTGATGCGCAGCGGGTCTCTGCGGGCGATCCGCAGAATCCCGCGGATCAGCGGTTCGAACAGGCCAGCGTCGACCATCAGGCTGAAGTAGAGCACCGCGAAGGCGATCATGATGCCGGTGGGCGCGACCTTGGACAGCCCGTCCAGGGCCATCGGGCCCAGATCGTCCCCGTATCCGCCGATGACCGCGGCGACCACCGGGGTGAGGACGAGGGCGACCAGCACCGAGACCCGTTTGGTCATGGTGAGCAGCAGGAAGCCGCCGATCGTGCAGAAGCCCAGTGCTGCCAGCATGGTCCGCTCGCTTTCTCTTACCTCGGACGCGTTGCCGATGAGTTTCCGAGCGCCGAAAGATCCGCGTCCAGCATCGAACACAGATCTGTCCATGCGTTTAGCGCAACAGTTCCCCCGCGCGCCTGCCGCGTCTACTCTCCCGCTTCATGATGGACGTCACTTTGCGCCAGCTCGCGGCCTACGCCGCGGTGGCGCGCGCCGCGAGCTTCACCGCCGCGGCGGCCGAGATGCATGTGTCCCAGTCCTCGCTGAGCCGCGCCGTCGCCGACCTGGAGCGCACCCTCGGCATGCGGCTGCTGGAGCGCGACACCCGCAATGTGGAGCTGACCCCGGCCGGGTCCGAGGCGCTGCGGATAGCGGACCAGATCCTGTCCGCGCACCGGGCGGGCCTGGCACAGCTGGGGCGCTATGTCTCCGGTGAGCGCGGCACGGTGGCGCTGTCGACCCTCCCCTCGGTGGCGGCCGTGCTGCTGCCTCCGGTGATCTCCGCCTTCCGAGCGCGGCGCCCGGAGGTGACCGTACGGCTGCTGGACGGTCTTGAACGCCCGGTGCTCGAGCGGGTCGTGGACGGCGACGCGGACTTCGCGGTGTCCACCGTGGCCCGGCGCACGGCCGGAATACGGCTGCGCCCGCTGGTCCGTGACCGTTTCGACGCCGTGCTCCCCGAGCACCACCCGCTCGCCGAGCGGTCCGAGGTGAGCTGGGAGGACCTGGGCCGCGAGCCGTTCCTGGCGGTGGGCGCGGACTCCAGCGTGCGCCGGATGACGGACGCGGCCTTCGCCCAGGCGGGCCTGTCGGCGGACCCGGCGGCGGAGGCGTCGAGCGTGGCGACGGTGGGCGGGCTGGTCGCGGCGGGGCTCGGGGTGTCGGCGATGCCCGCCCTGGTGCATCCGCTGGTGCCGCCGGGGAAGCTGGTGCGGCGTCCGCTGGTGGAGCCGGTGGTGGAGCGGCGGCTGCATGTGGTGCTTCCGGCGCGGCGGGCGCTGCCGCCGGGGGCCCGCCGTTTCCTGGAGCAGCTGGAGGAGTTCCGTGACGCGGGCCATGGGCTCCCCGAGGGGGTCTTCTGGGAGGACGGCGAGGCGCGCTGACGCAAAACTATTGTGAGATCCGCATGAATTGATGACCGTTCATTGCTGGACCCGCATATGGCCGACCCCGCAGCCTGACCCGTATGGACCGTATGAGCAACGACAGCCGCGCCTCGTGGGAACAGCGAGGACAGCAGGGGCAGCAGGGGCAGCTGACCGGCTTGAAGGTGGTGGAGTTCGCCCACGTCGTCGCGGGCCCGCTCGCCGGGGCGATGCTCGCCGACCAGGGGGCCGACGTGGTGCATGTGGAGCCCCCGGGCGCGGGTGACGCGGCCCGCGCCATGGGGCCGCGGCGCGACGGCGTGCCGCTGTGGTTCAAGGTCGCGGGCCGCAACAAGCGCTCCGTCACCCTGGATCTGCACCACGAGGAGGGGCGGCGGATCGCCCATGACCTCATCGCCTGGGCCGATGTGGTGATCGTGACCCTGCGCGCGGGGCGGCTGCGCGCCTGGGGCCTTGACTGGGAGGCCGTGCACGCGGTCAACCCCAAGGCGATCCTGCTGCAGATCTCCGGCTTCGGCGCGACCTCCTCCCGGGCCGACGCCCCGGGGTTCGGCAAGATGGGCGAGGCCCGCAGCGGGG
This sequence comes from Streptomyces sp. NPDC007917, assembly GCF_042959105.1. NCBI lineage: Bacteria > Bacillati > Actinomycetota > Actinomycetes > Kitasatosporales > Streptomycetaceae > Streptomyces > Streptomyces sp. NPDC007917. The sequence continues at coordinate 184,004 of NZ_JBIBKK010000015.1, read as the reverse complement.
TGGTGCATTTGACCGGGTTCCCGGACGGGCCGCCCGTGCACACCGGGTTCTCGCACGGGGACGCGGTCACCGGCCTGATGGGCGCGTTCGCCATCCTGGCCGCGCTGCACCGCCGCGACACCGATCCGCACTTCGACGGCGAGTGGATCGACCTGGCCCTCTTCGAGCCGCTGTTCCGGCTGGTGGAGTGGCAGATCATCGCGTACGACCAGCTCGGCGCGGCTCCGGAGCGGGCCGGCAACCAGCTGGCCGTCGCGCCCGCCGCCGTCATCAACACCTACCGCAGCGGCGACGGCGACTGGCTGACGGTCACCTCGGCCACCACCCGCTCGGTGCTCAACGTGGTGCGGCTGCTGGGCCTTGACGAGGAGGAGTACGCGACCGTGGAGGCGCAGCACGCCGGGCGGGAGCGGCTGGATCACGCGCTGCGCGCGTGGGTGGCGCAGCGCCCGGCGGACGAGTGCCTGGCGGCCTTCGAGCGCGCCGAGGTGGTGGCCTCCCGGGTGTTCAGTGCGGCGGACATCGTCGCCGACCCGGTCTACGCCGAGCGCGAGGACATCGTCACCGTCGAGGACCCGGACCTCGGCCCGGTCCGGATGCAGGCCGCGCTGCCGCACTTCCGCCGCAACCCCGGCGCGGTGTGGCGCACCGGCCCGGCGCTGGGCGCGGACAACGGCCTGGTGTACGGGCAGTGGCTGGGCATCGACGAGGAGCGGCTGGCGAAGCTGGAGGGCCAAGGTGTCATCTGACCTCGACGGCGGGGAGGGCCGGCGCGAGCCGCTGCGCTCGCTGCTCTTCGTCCCCGGCAACCGGACCGAGTGGCTGGCCAAGGCCGAGGCGGCCGGCGCCGACGCGGCGATCCTCGACCTGGAGGACGCGGTGCCCCAGGGCGCGAAGGACGCGGCGCGCGAGGCGGTGGCCGAGGCCGTCGAGGGGGTGGCGCTAAGGCCGGGGCCGATGCGGCTGCTCGTACGGATCAACCCGCTGGACCGGGGGGCGGGCTGGGCGGGCGCCGAGGACCTGCGCGCGGTGGCCGGGCCGGGGCTGTACGGCGTGGTGCTGCCGAAGGTGGACCGCGCCGACGACGTACGGGTCGCCGACCGGCTGCTGGCCTGGTGCGAGCGCGAGGCGGGGCTGCCCGAGGGGCGGATCGCGCTGGTGCCGCTGCTGGAGACGGCGCGCGGGCTGCGCGAGGCGTACGACATCGGGCGGGCCGCCCGCCGGGTGGCGCACCTGGGCGCGCTGACGGCCCCGGGCGGGGACGTCGAGCGCGCGGTCGGCTACCGCTGGAGCCCGGGCGGCGAGGAGACCCACCCGCTGCGCGCCCGGGTGCTGCTGGACGCGCGCGCCGCGGGCAGCCCGCATCCGGTGGCCGGGCTGTGGGCGGATGTCGCCGATCTCGCGGGGCTTCGGGGTTTCGCGGAGCAGAACCGGGCGCTGGGGTACGAGGGGATGACGGTGATCCACCCGTCCCATGTGGCGGTGGTCAATGAGGTGTTCTCGCCGGGCGCCGAGGAGCTGGCGCGGTGTGAGCGGCTGGTGGCGGCGGTGACGGCGGCCCAGGCGCGGGGCGAGGGCGCGGTGCTGTTCGAGGGGCGGATGGTGGACGAGGCGATGGCCGCGACGGCGCGCCGCACCCTCGCCCGGCGGACATGACGGCCTGACCGGCCGTCACGGGCCGGTCACTCCCACCCGTCCAGCCCCTTGACGCACCCGAGTAACGTGGCTAGACAAATTGGGAGCGCTCCCAGACCCCCCACCGAGCCGAGGAGGAACGGCCGTGCGGAGAAAGAGGCTTCTGAGGACACTCCTGGCGATCCCGGCGCTGACCCTGGCCCTGACCGCGATGCGGCCGCTGGGCCCCGCGCCGGACACCGCTTCCGCCACTGACCCCGCGGCCGCCACCGCCGCGGCCTCCGCGCCGGTGCGCATCATGCCGCTGGGCGACTCGATCACCGGCTCGCCCGGATGCTGGCGGGCGGCGCTCTGGAACAAGCTGCAGAGCACCGGCTACACCTCCGTCGACTTCGTCGGGACGCTCGGCCCGCAGGGCTGCGGGGTGCCGTACGACGGCGACAACGAGGGCCACGGCGGCTTCCTGGCGACGGCCGTGGCCCAGCAGAACCAGCTGCCCGGCTGGCGCTCCGCCACCCGTCCGGACATCGTTGTCATGCACTTCGGCACCAACGACGTCTGGAGCAATACCGCCCCGGACCGGATCCTGGCCGCCTACGGCACGCTCAAGATAGCCGCGCGCTGGTACCCCGCGCTCACCAGGCTGCTGACACCCGGTCGGACGGACCGGACCCCGAGCACCCCCGGGAGCCGGTGATGCGCGGCCCCACCCGCACCGGCGCCGCGCTCGGCGCCGTCGCCGCCGTTCTGATGTCCGTCCTGGCCCTCGCCCCGACCGCCCACGCGGCCACCGGATTACATGTCAGCAACGGCCGTCTGGTCGAGGGGAACGGCAGCGACTTCGTGATGCGCGGCGTCAACCACGCCCACACCTGGTACGCGTCCAGGACCGCCAAGGCCCTGTCCGACATCAAGGCCCTGAAGGCCAACACGGTCCGCGTGGTGCTGAGCACCGGGGACCGCTGGACGAAGAACGACACGGCCGATGTAGCCAACGTCGTCGCGCAGTGCAAGCAGAACCGGCCGACGGCAACCCGGACGAGGACGCGATCATGGCGACCGCGCAGTCGCTCGGGATCGGCTATTTGGGCTGGTCCTGGAGCGGCAACAGCGGTGGGGTCGAATACCTCGACATGACCACCACCTTCGACCCGGCCGCCCTCACCAGCTGGGGCCGGCGGATATTCAAGGGTGCCAACGGCATCGGCGCCACGGCCAAGGAAGCCACGGTCCACCGCTCCTGACCCGACCCGACCCCCGACCCCCGACACCCGGTGTCCGGCACGCGCGTGGCCGGACACCGGCCGCGACAGAAAGGTCCGCCATGCCCGCTCGCCCCCGTCCGCGCGGCGCCCGCGGCGCCGCAGCACTGCTGGCCGGCGCGCTGCTGCTGATCGCCGCCCCAGCCGCCCCAGCCGCCCCCGCCGCCCCCGGCGGGGCGCGCACCGGCGCCACCCCCCTGGCCGCGCCCTCGGCGGTCCAGGTCAACCAGCTGGGCTATCTGCCCTCCGGCCCCAAGCGCGCCACCGTCGTCACCACCGCCACCACCGCGCTGCCCTGGCAGCTGCGCAACGACACGGGCGCGGTGGCCGCCTCGGGCACCACCACCGTGCGCGGCGCCGACGCCGCCTCGGGCGACGCCACGCACCTGGTGGACTTCTCCTCGTACCAGGGCACGGGTACCGGTTACACGCTCACCGTGGACGGCCGGACGAGCCACCCCTTCGACATCCGCGCGGATCTGTACGACGGGCTGCGCGCGGACACGATGTCCTTCTTCTACCAGCAGCGCAGCGGAATTCCGATCGAGGCGTCGCTGGCGGGGGCGGCGTACGCCCGGCCCGCCGGACACCTCGGCGTCGCGCCGAACAAGGGGGACACCAACGTGCCGTGCCAGACCGGGGTGTGCGACTACGCCCGGGATGTCCGCGGCGGCTGGTACGACGCCGGTGACCAGGGCAAGTACGTGGTCAACGGCGGCATCGCGGTGTGGCAGACGGTGAACTCCTTCGAGCGCGCCAAGCGCTCGGGGCACCAGGCGGCGCTCGGGGACGCCACGCTGCGGGTGCCCGAGCGCGGCAACGGCGTGCCCGATGTGCTGGACGAGGCCCGCTGGGAGCTGGAGTTCCTGATGCGGATGCAGATCCCGGAGGGCAAGCCGCGGGCGGGCATGGCCTTCCACAAGATCCACGACGCGCAGTGGACCGGTCTGCCCACCCGGCCCGAGCAGGACTCCCAGCCGCGCGAGCTGCACTCCCCGTCGACCGCGGCGACGCTCAACCTGGCGGCGGTGGCGGCCCAGTGCGCCCGGGTGTTCGCGCCGTACGACAAGGCCTTCGCCGCCCGCTGTCTGTCCTCCGCCCGCCGCGCCTGGACCGCGGCGAAGGCCAACCCGAGCGTGCTCGCGCCGGATTCGGACTCCACCGGTGGCGGGGCGTACGGGGACACGCGGGTCGGCGACGAGTTCTACTGGGCGGCGGCCGAGCTGTACGCGACCACCGGGGAGAGCGCGTACCGGGACGCCGTCACCTCCTCGCCCTTCCACACCTCGGCCGACGCGTTCACCCCGCTCGGCTTCGCCTGGCCGGACACCGCGGCCCTTGGCCGGATCACCCTGGCCACCGTGGCGAACGGGCTGGCCGCCGGCGACCGGGCCCGGGTCCGTGCCTCGGTGGTCTCGGCCGCCGACGGCTATCTGGCCGCCATGGCGGGCCAGGGCTATGCGGTGCCGCTGCCGGTGGACGGCTATGTGTGGGGTTCCAACGGCCAGGTGGCCAACAACGCGAGCGTGATCGCCGTCGCGTACGAGCTGACCGGGCAGCGGCGCTACCGCGACGGGGCCCTGGAGGCGCTGGACTATCTGCTCGGCCGCAACGCGCTGGGCCAGTCCTATGTGTCCGGCTACGGCGAGCAGGCGTCCCACAACCAGCACCACCGCTTCTGGGCCCACCAGGCGGACGCCTCGCTGCCCAACCCGCCCGCCGGGTCGCTCGCGGGCGGCCCGGACTCGGCCCTGCAGGACCCGGTGGCGCAGGAGAAGCTGCCGGGGTGTGCCGCGGCCAAGTGCTACATCGACGACATCGGCTCGTACTCGACCAATGAGGTGGCGATCAACTGGAACGCCCCGCTGGCCTGGCTGGTCGCGTTCGCCGCGGAGCGCTGAGCGGGCTGAGTGGGCTGAATGGGCTGAGTGGCCTGAGCGGGGGCCGGGAGCCCCCGCTCAGGGGATGACCTCCCGGCACGCCGCCCAGTGCACGTTGCCCATGTTCGGCTGCAGCAGCTCCGAGAGCTGGGTCTCCCTCGTCACCGTCCTCGGATTGCCCATGATCGTCAGACCGTCGGGCGGGAAGAGCGAGTAGTTCAGGACCCGTTGGCCCGGTTCGACGACCTCGGCGGGGAACAGCGGCCGGGTGCCGAGCTCGATCAGGTTGCCCATGTCCACGCTGAGGGTCTCGCCGTGGTGGACGTACAGGAGGAGTCTCGTTCCCTTCGGGACCGTGATCAGGTCCTCTTCGCCCGGACGGAGGGATTCCGACCAGATGGCGCCGTGGCCGCTGAGAACGGTCTCGCCGTCCGGCCGCCCACCCGGCCGCGAACCGGGCGTACACGGGCACAGCCCCAGCGGGTCGACCCAGGCGTGCGGGTTCGCCACGTACGCGACGGGGTTGGGCGCGGCGGCCAGGCCGAGCGGGTCGGGGCTGGTGTAGCGGGCGGTCTCCGGGTCGTAGTAGCGGAACAGGTTGTAGTGGAGCCCGGTTTCGGGGTCGTGGTACTGGCCGGGGAAGCGCAGTGGCGTCTGCGCCTCCTCGGCCGCCGCGGGGCCGGTCGCGCCCCACAGGGTGGCGTGGTGGCGCGCGACGATGTCGCCGTTCTCGTCGAGGAGTTCGCTGGGGGTGCCCACCAGGTCGGTGACGATGCCGAAGAATCTGCGGTCGATCTCCCGGCGGCCCATCTCGTCGGTGACGCGCTCGGTCTGCGCGACCGGGCTGAGCCCGTGGTGGTCCCAGGTCAGGGTGGTCGGCTCGGGCCGGGCCTGTCCGGTGGTGGTCTGCTCGACGAGCGTGGAGCCGTCCCAGACGAAGTCCACGCGCTCGACGACGGTCTCGCCGTCGGCGGCGAGCCGCTGCTTGGCGGTGCGCCGGCCCAGCGGGTCGTACAGATAGCGCCAGACGGTGCCGTCGGGGGTGGTGACGGAGGTCAGCCGGTCCTCCGCGTCCCATGTGTACCGCCAGGTGTCCGGCTTGCGCGACAGCCGGGTGCGCTGTTTCAGGGTGATCCGGCCCGCCGCGTCGTACGCGTAGCGGACGCGTCCCGCGCGGGTGACGCGGGTGCCGGTGTATGTGCGGGGGCCGGTGGCGTCGGAGTGCGATGCGAAGGGCGCGGGCCAGGAGGCGTAGGTCTGGTTGCCCGCCTCGTCGTACGCGTAGCTCTCGCCGCGCCCGCCGGGGGCGTGGACGGCCGTGACCCGGCCCGCCGGGTCGAGCTCGAAGCCGTGGGCGCCGCGCAGGTGGTCCTCGACCCCGGTCAGATGGCCGTCGGCGCGGTAGGTGTACACCCGGCGCTGTACGGTGGCGCCTTCGGCGGCCGGGGGGTGGCCGGCGAGGGTCTGCTCGGTCAGGCGGCCGGCCGGGTCCCAGATCTGCGCGAGGGTGGCGCCGGCGCCGATGCGGCGGGAGGTCTCGCGGCCGGCCTCGTCGTACGCGGAGGCGATGGTGTGGCCGCCGGCCTTCAGGGTGGTGCGGTGGCCCGCGGCGTCGTACGCGAAGGAGGACAGCGCGCCGGAGGGGGTGACGCGGCGGACGGGCCGGCCGAGCGCGTCGTAGGTGTGCGCCAGGACCCGCCCGCCGGACAGCTCCGACTTGACCCGGCCCATCAGGTCGCGGTGGAAGGCGAGCCCAGCGTCCGGGCCCGCGGCTGACGCCAGTCGGCCGGCCGGGTCCCAGTCGAAGGTGGTGACCCGGCCGTCCGCCTCCTTGCGCACGATCCGGCCCATGGGGTCCCGGGTGAGGTGGACGGTCTGGCCCAGGGGGTTGGTGCGGGAGACGAGCCGGCCGGCGGCGTCGTACCGGTAGCTGGAGGTACGGCCGTCGAAGTCGGTCTCGCTCAGCGGGCGGCCCGCCGGGTCGTACGCACAGGTCCAGGTGAGGCCCTGGGGGTCGGTCACCCGGGTCAGCCGCAGCCGGGTGTCGTAGGTGTACTCGACGCGGGCGCCGTCGGGCCCGGTGCGGGCGGCCATCAGGTCGAAGTGGGTGTACTCGTACGAGGTGGTCCGGCCGAGCGCGTCGGTGTGCGCGACGCAGTTGCCCTCGCCGTCGTAGGCCCAGGTCTGCCGGGCGCCGCCCGGGTCGGTGTGCGCGGCGAGCCTGCCCTCGACGGTCCACTCCAGGCGGGTGGTGGCGCCGAGCGGGTCGGTGACGGCGGTCGGGCGGCCGAAGGCGTCGCGGTGGTAGGTGGTGGTGGCGCCCAGCGGGTCGGTGATCTCCAGTGGCAGGCCCGCCGCGTCGCAGCGGATTCGGGTGGTCCCGCCGAGGGGGTCGATCACCGAGGTCAGGGCACCGCGCTCGTCGTAGGTGTAGCGGGTGGTGTGGCCGGCGGGGTCCGTGGTGGCGGTGCGGTTTCCGCGCTCGTCGTAGCTGTGGCGCCACACGGTCCCGTCGGCGTCGGTGAACTCCACCGGCAGCCCCAGCCGGTTGCGGGCGATGCCGCGGGTGTGGCCGTCCGGTGTGGTCAGCCGGGTCAGGCGGCCGGCCTCGTCGTACGCGTAGCGGGTGGTGTGCCCGAGCGCGTCGGTGTGGGCCAGCGGGTGGCCGTGGCGGTCGTGCCTGGTGCGGACGGTGTTGCCGAGCGGGTCGGTGACGGCGACGATCCGGCAGCGGTCGTCGACCAGGTAGCGGGTGGTGTGTCCCTCGGGGGTGCGGACCGTGGTGACGCGGTGGCCGGTGTCCGGGTCGACGCCGTCGCCGGCGCCGGCGCCGTCGTAGTCGATGACCAGCGACACATGGCCTTCGGTGCCGCCTTCGGAGACGACGCGGTGGCGGTCGTCGTAGACGTACTCGTAGCGTCGGTGGTTGGTGTCGGTCCAGGCGATGACCCGGTGGTCGCTGTCGTACTCGAAGCGCAGCGGGAGGCCGGCGGAGCCGGTGACCTCGGTCAGGTCGCCGTCGGTGTAGCCGTAGCGGACCAGTTCGGTCCCGCCCAGGCGCAGGGCGGTGATCCGGCCGCCCTCGGTGGCGTACGTCAGGTGGTAGCCGCCGTCGTGGACGATGCCCGTGGGGGTGCCGTCGGTGTCGTAGGTGAAGGTGAGGCGTTGGCCGTTGCGGTCGGAGATCTCGGCCAGCGGCGCCTCGCCGTCCCCGCCGGGTCCCACGCCCACCGGTCCCGTGTAGCGCCGGACGTGGCCGGTGTCCGGGTCGGTGACGGTGTAGTCGCCGCCGGGGGTGCGCTCCAGCGGCCACCGGGGGCCCAGTTCGGGCAGGGTCGGCACACCGGGGGCGGGGTGCGGGTAGGACAGCAGCAGTCCGTCGGCGCCGACGAGGACGACGCCCCGGGCAAGGATCTCCAGCCGCTGATCGGCCGTGCTGGACCAGGAGGGGCCGAACCAGCGCCCGGCGCGGTAGCCGGACTCGGTCCTGCGGGAGAACACCAGCGGCAGCAGGCCGGGCAGGGACACATCGGTCTGCGGCAGGTACATCCTGCCGGTGGCGAGGTCCACCGGGTCGGTGTGGCCGGTGGTCTTGGCGTGGTCCGGCACGCTGTGCGGCGCGGCGCCGTCCTTCTCGAGCTGTGCGTGGCCGCCGAACTTCCACTTCCAGCTGCTGGGCTTCCAGCCCCTGCCCGGCGCCCGCTCGGCGAGTTTGGCGAGGTCCTTGCCCGCGGTGGCGAGCGACCGGACCCCGCCGAGGCCCTTGGTGCCGATCAGTTCGGGCACCAGCCGCCCCAGGCCCTCCGCGGGGTCCTTCTGGAAGGAGTCCCACATGGCCTTCAGCGCCGTGTCCGGGTCGTTGGCCATCCGGAGCAGGCCGGCGGCGGTGTCGTTGAGGCGGGTGGCGTATTCGGCGGGGTGGGTGAGGTTGTAGGGGTCCAGGGCGTTCATGGAGCGGACGAAGCCCACCAGCCCGGCCGTGCCCTTGACGACGCCGCCGACGAAGTGGCTCCCGTCCAGCCGCAGCCCGTCCACCCCGTCCGCCGCCCGCCGCAGGTACGAGGGTGTGCGCGGGGCCTTGTCGCGCGCCGCCGCCACCGCACGCTGGGCGGTGAGGTGTGCGGTGTTCCGCTGCCGCCGCGCCTCGCCGAGGATGTCCTGGGCCGCCTCCATGTCGGCGCTGCCCGGGTCGTTTCCGGCGGACGCCCCGGCGGGGTGGGCCGGCGCCCCGGCGGGGTGGGCGGCGCGGGCCGCCTCGGAGGCCTGCCTGCCCCTGCGGTAGGTGCGGACGGCCTCGTCGGCCTGCTTCTGGGCCCACTCCACCGTCTCGGCGAACTCGCGCAGCGCCGCGGCCGCTTTCCCGCAGGCGTCGGCCGCGACGTACCACTTCTTCGGCTCGGCGGACACCCGCCGGGTGAAGGCCGCGGCGGACTGTCCCTTCAGGGCGTCGAGGGCGGCGGGGCCGACCCCTTGGAGCCCCTTGCCGACGTCGTTGAAGGCGTTCTCGAAGGTGGTCAGGTGGTCGGCCGTGGCCCGCAGCTTGTCGGGGCTGCCGTGGACGAGCCGCTTGGGGTCCTCGGTCTGGTCGAGCCGCATCTCCTCGACGTCCGCGCCCAGCGCGTCCGCGGCCGAGTCGGTCGTACGCCGGACCCAGCCGGCCCCGTCGGACCAGCCCATGTCGTCCAGCCGGTCGGCGGTGAAGTCGCCCGCCCCGTCGACGGCCTCGCCGAGGTTCTCCACCTGGTCCTCGACGAAGCGCTGCACCGGGTCAGGTATGAAATCCCCGAGTCCCACCGCGTGTACCCCCGTACGTGTGCTGGTGCCGCAGTGAGCCTACTTGCGCCGCGGGCCACCGAGAGCGTCCAGGCCACGGGTTTGAGCAGGTTCTGAGGAAGCGGGTACGCGGCCGGGCCCCCTTTTTCGAGGCTCGGTTCTCCCCCGGCTACCGCTGGGAGGTGCCCCCGCCGGGGCGCTACAGCCCCCTGTCGACGGTCGACCACGCGGCGGTAGCCGGCTGCAGTCGATCTGCGGCTCCGCCGCGCGGCGATCGCAGCCTCGGCCACTCGTACCTCGCGGCCTCCGCGCGCTCTCCCTTTCACAGCGACATCAGCGCCTCCGGCGCGGGCGGCCGCCTCCCTTCGGCTCACCGGCCCGTGGGGCGGTTTCCCCGCGGGCCGGTGAGGGGGTGTTCGCCCGGTGTGCGGGGATTGCCCGCTCCCCCGTCCCCCGCTCTTCGGTGCTCAGCGGGGCAGCTGCGCCTCGATCGCCGCGACGACCTCCGTCGCCTCCGGCTCGGTCCGCGGCCGGAACCTGGCCACGACCTCGCCGCGCGGCGAGAGGAGGAACTTCTCGAAGTTCCACTGGACGTCGCCCGCCTCGCCCGCCTCGTCCGCGGTCTTCGTCAGCTCGGCGTACAGCGGATGCCGCCCCTCGCCGTTGACCTCGATCTTCTCCATGAGCGGGAAGGAGACCCCATAGGTGGTGGAGCAGAAGGTCTGGATCTCCTCGCTGCTCCCGGGCTCCTGGCCGGCGAACTGGTTGCAGGGGAAGCCCAGCACGGTGAAACCGCGCTCGGCGTAGCGCTGCTGCAGCCGCTCCAGGCCCTCGTACTGCGGGGTCAGCCCGCATTTGGAGGCCACGTTGACCAGCAGCAACGCCGTGTCCTGATGCGCGCCGAGGGTGGTGGGCTCACCGGACAGGGTGCGCAGGGGGATGTCGTACAGACTCATCGGTGCAACTCGCCTTCGTCGTTCCGTCGGTGCATGGCAAATCTATGCGCTGCCGTCGGCGCTCTGCCGTTACGCTCGGTGGTCCGGGGTCTTGGGGCGCGAGAGCTCGCCAGGGGGATGTGTGTCACGGGACGAGGAATCCGTCGTCGGCAGGCTGCTCATCGTGGAATACGAGCAGGTGAAGGAAGAACAGCGGGCGCGCATCGGGTTCCGGGACAATCTGCTCTACGCCACGCTGGCCTCCATGGCGGCCATCATCACCTTCTCGCTGCAGGGCGGCGGCCGGCCCGAACTGCTTCTGCTGCTGCCCCCGGCCTCGGTGCTGCTGGGCTGGACCTATCTGGTCAACGACGAGAAGATCTCGGCCATCGGCCGCTACATACGCCAGGACCTGGACCCACGGCTGGCCGCGCTCGTCCCCGAGCGGGCCCGGGTCTTCGGCTGGGAGACGGCCCACCGCGACGACCGCCGCCGGATCTCCAGGAAGCGGCTGCAGCTCGCGGCCGACCTGCTGCTCTTCGCCGTGGCGCCGGTCGCCGCCCTGACCGTCTACTGGAGCTGCGGCCCGGCCGACGCGCCGCTCGTCGCGATCTCGGTGGCCGAAACCCTGCTGATCGCGGTGTTGACGGTGCAGATCGTGCTGTACGCGGATCTGCACCGTCCCTGACACCATGGGACCGCTCGGGCCGGACATGCGCGACCTAGGGGGACAAGGTGTGGTCTGACGGGAACGGGGGGCCGGCGGGCAGCGCCGGGCGGGCGGAGGTGGTCATCCTCACCGCGCTCGAGGTGGAGTACCGGGCCGTGCGGGCGCATCTGGAGGAGCTGCGCACCGTGGCGGCGGAGCGGGGGTCCCTGTTCGAGGTGGGCGTCTTCCGCGAGGGCCACCCCGGCACCTCGGTCGCGATCCATATGACGGGCCCGGGAAATCCGGGCGCCGCGGCCCTGGTGGAGCGGGCCTCGGCGCTCTTCGCCCCGCGGACGCTGCTGTTCGTCGGGGTGGCGGGCGGCCGCAAGGACGTGGGCCTGGGGGATGTGGTGGCCGCGGAGGCGGTGTACGACTACGAGACCGGCAAGGACACCGAGGACGCCTTCCTGCCCCGCCAGAAGACCCATCAGTCGGCATATGACCTGGTCCAGCTGGCCAGGATGGTCGCCGCCGGGGACGAGTGGCAGCGGGGGATCCGCCCCGCCCGGAGCGGCGGAAACGTGCCGCGCCCGAGGGCCCATGTCAAACCGATCGCGGCGGGCGGCCGGGTGGTGGCGCACCAGCGCTCGGAGGTGGGCCGCCGGCTGACGGCGGGCGCGGGCGACGCGGTGGCCGTGGACATGGAGGGTTTCGGCTTCCTGGCCGGCGCGTATGTCAACCGGCACGTCGACGCCCTGGTGATCCGCGGGATCTCCGATCTGCTCGCCGACAAGGACGAGGCGCACGACGAGCACTGGCAGCCCGTCGCCTCCCGGCACGCGGCGGCGTTCGCCTTCGAACTCCTCCGCCGGCTGCCCGCGGCGACGGCGACCGGCCCGGCGGCCGCGACCGGCCCGGCGACGGCTACGGTGACGGCGACCGGAAACGCGGCAACTCCCCCGGCCCGCCCCGCCACCGCGCCCCGCAAGCTGACGATCCGTGAACTGGGCGCGCTCACCGACCTGTTGCTGACCGTCCCCGGGCTGACGTCCCCGGCCAGCTGGCAGCAGCTGCTGGACGAGCTGCCGGGCGTCGGCACGGCGGTGGCCCGGCAGTCGGCGAGCCGGCCCGAGGCTCTGTCCCTGCTGCGCACCTGCGAGGCGTACGGCGCATGGGCCCAGCTGGCGGACGTCCTCACGGTCATCGCGCCGGACGCCCCGGCCACGGCGGAGCTGATCGCCCGGCTGAAGCTGCTCGGCCTCGGCTGACCGCGGCGCACCCCGCTGACCTGCCGCGGAGCCGGCCGGCGTGGTGTGACGGGCGCGACTTACGCGTCTCACGGGGTGTCAGGTGAGGAGTTCCGGGCATACAAGTTGTCCGGAGTCCGGGCCGGGCGCGGACCGCCTGTGGCAGGGTTCCGGAGAAGATCACCGGCGGCGGGGACCGGTGATGGGGGCGCGGGAGGTCTTGCATGGCGGCCACGGGGGAAGGCGGCCTGAAATCGGTCAACCATCTCGTCACGGCGCTGAGGGAGTTCCGGGTCCTGATCGATCCGGACTCCCGCGCGCTGTGTCTGGAACTGGTCGCCCGGGAGCTGGACGCGGCGCTGCCCGTCCGCAGCCACCGGGTGACCGACTATTTCCTGGTGGAGCTGGCCCAGGAGTGCCTGGACAACGAGCGGGTCATGCGGGCGCTGCGCGAATCCCTCGCGATCCTGGCGCCGGCGGACGCGACCGCCATGACACAGCTCGATTCGGTGATGGAGCAGATGACGGCGCGTCCGGCGCTGCGCCCTGACGCCACCGAGCGGCTGCGCTCGCTGCTTGAGGGGCTCGAGGTCGCGCATCTGGCGCGGCTGTGCCGGGGCGCGGCCGGGCCGCTGCAGGAGGTGCCGCCGGTCACCGGCCCGTGGCACGCGTTCGAGACCCTGAGCCGGATGAACGCGCGGCCGGACGGCCTGCCGCCCAGCCTGGCCCTGGTGGAGTACCTGGCCGCGTCCGCCCGGCCGCTGGAGCTGGCCGACCGGCTGCGGGGCTGGGCGGACGAGCAGGCGCGCGGGCTGTCGCTGACCTCGGCGCTGAGGTCGCTGCGTCAGCAGGTGGGGCACGCCGCACCGGCCGAGCCGATCGACGCCTATCTGGTGATCCAGCTGCTGCCGCAGGACGAGCCCGGCCGGTACGAGCTCTCCTCGTGGCACGCCTACGACCCGACGGGCTGGTATCCGGTCCGCGGCCCGGCCAGCAAGGTCACGGCCGCCACGGCCGAGCGCGCCGTACAGGATCTGGTGCACGAGGCCGTGGTGGAGTGGGAGGACGCCCACTGCGTCCACCTGGAGTTCGTGCTGAGCGCCGAGGACCTCCATCTGCCGGTGCACATGTGGCGCGACGAGCTGGACAGCGACTTCGCCACCCCGCTGTGCTCCAGCTACTCGGTGGTCGTACGGAGCCTGGAGCGCAGCCAGAAACGGCACTGGTACCGCCCCTGGAAGAAGCGGTGGCAGACCTTCAGCTCCCAGCCGGAGCGGTCCCGGCAGCTGGTCGTGGACGGGCCGGATCCGGACAGTCCGCGCTCGGGTGACCCGAGCGCCCTGGTGGCCCGGCTCAACGCCGATCAGCATGTGTTCGCCCTGGTGCTGAACGCGCCGCCGGGCACGAGCCAGGAGGGGAACCGGCAGGCCTCGGCGGCGTGGCGGGCGGGCATCCCCGTCGTCATTTGGGACCGGCGGCATCCCCGGGACCCGTACCTGGTCCATCAGTTGAGACAAAAACCCGTCGAGGCCAACGGGGACCTGGCACGGCTCCGCGAAGCCGTGAAAGAGTTGCGGTTGGAGGCCCAGGGGAGGACCGGCTCCGCGGAGCGGGAACGGCACCTTGGGCAACATGTCATGCTCGTTTGGGACGACCCGACCCGTCCCGTGGGGACGCAAGGGCGAGTGGCGGGGCCGGACGAGGGGGTGGGCAGTCGATGACCGACGCAGGGCCTACGAAGCGGCACAACGGACACGCGGGCGGTGATCCGGGCCCCATGTCCGGCGTCGGCCCGGCGTCGTCGGGCATCCCCCGCCCCTGGTGGATCTACCAGGGCACCGGACGCCCCTTACACGACGTCAGCCTGGAAGAGATCCTTCCGCCGCCTCCTCCGTGGCGGACGTTCAACGGCGTCTCCGCGGGCCCCGCGGACGGCATCGAGGCCGAAGCGCGGGAGCCTTCAAACGAGGTATTACAGAACGGGGCAGACGATGCGCCGACCGAGCCGCCCGCCCCGCCCGAGGACGCGCAGGACGCCGCCCGGCGGCTGGGCGCAGCCCCCCTCGGCATGCGGTCGGACCCGGAAGAGGCCGATGTCGTCAACGCGGCGCTGATTTTGCGCCGTCCCCTTCTGGTGACGGGCCGCCCCGGGACGGGCAAGTCCACGCTGGCGTACCGCATCAGCAGGGAGCTGGGGCTCGGCCGCGTCCTGCGCTGGCCGGTCACCACCCGCACCACCCTGCGGTCGGGTCTGTACGAGTACGACGCGGTCGGCCGCGTACACGCCGCGGCGGCCGGGCAGGCGGCGGATCCGGAGCACCACGAGCCCGGCCCCGAGGACATCGGGGGCTTTCTCCAACTCGGCCCGCTGGGCACGGCGATGCTGCCGCATCGGCTGCCCCGCGTGCTGCTCATCGACGAATTCGACAAAAGCGATATCGACCTTCCCAATGACCTCCTCGACATCTTCGAGGCGGGCGAATACGCCATTCCCGAACTGGTGCGCATCCGCAGCCGCACCCCCGCCGTCCGGGTGCTCACCGACGACCCCGACCGCAGCGCCGTCATCGCGGCCGGGCGGGTACGCTGCCGCGCGTTTCCGATCGTCGTCATCACCAGCAATGACGAGCGGGAATTCCCGCCCGCTTTTCTGCGCCGCTGTCTGCAGCTGCGGCTGCCCGACCCGGATGCCGACCGGCTCGCCGCCATCGTGGCCGCGCACCTCGGCCGGGCGGACGACCCGCGCGCCCTGGAACTCATCCAGATGTTCCTCGAACGCAGCCGCCTCGAAGGCGGTCTCGCGGCCGACCAGTTGCTCAACGCGGTGTATCTGGTGACGTCTCAGGCCCATCGCCCGGGTCCCGAGTGGGAGGAGCTACTGCACGCCGTCTGGCACCGGCTGGATGCAGCAGGCCCGACATGACACAGGACCCAGGCGCCAGGTCCTCCCGGCACGGCCGGCCGGACCTCGACTGGCAGCAGCTCGCCGACGCGTTATGGCTCACGATCTGCAGCGCGGAGACCGACCGCGAGGCCGGCCGCCCCGCCCCCGCCCCGCCCTCCCCCGCGCCCCCCGCGCAGGAGCCGCCCCACGCCCCGGACCCGCCGCGGAGTTCTCCCGCGGACGCCGAGGACGGGGAGCCGGAGCCCGAGGGCGACCTGGTCCTGTCCGCACCGCGCCCCGTGGAGCTCGTCGGCGTCCCGGCCCGGTCCGGCGAAACCCCGCGGCAGGCGATCGCCGCCGATGTCGTCACCCCCGCCCCCCGGCCGGCCGCCGTCTCCCGGCCGACCGCCGAGCGCGCCCTGTCCCGGGCGCTGCGGCCGCTGCGCCGCACCGCGCCCTCGCCGGTCGAGGTCGAGATCGACGAGGAGACCACGGCCGAGCGGGCGGCGCGCGACGGGCTGTGGCTGCCCAGCTGCGTACCGGTGCGGGAGCGCTGGATGGACATGGTCCTGGTCGTGGACAGCAGCAGCTCCATGGTGGTGTGGCGGCAGACGGTCGGCCAACTGGTGACCGTGCTCGAGCGCACCGGCGCGTTCCGTACGGTCCGTGTGCAGCGGATCAACTTCGACCATCCGCTCCCCGCGGACCCGGCGGGCCACCACGACGGGGCGATCCGGAGGCAGGGGAGACAAGGGAGACAGGGGGGACAGGGGGGTCGGGGCGGCGGGCGCTCGCCGGTGGACGGGATCGCGCCCCGCGGCAGACGGACCGTCCTGGTGCTGACCGACGGCATCGGCGCGGCGTGGGGCGACGAGACGGGCAAACGGGCGCTGGCGCGCTGGGCCCGGCACGCCACGGTCGCCGTCCTGCACACCCTGAACCAGGGCCGCTGGCATCACACGGGGCTGACGCCCGAGCGGGTGCGGGTGCGGGTGCCCGCGCCGGGCGCGCCCAACGGCGCCTGGCAGAGCGCCGACGGCGCCCCCTGGCCCGGCGGCGAGCCGCCGGTCCCGGTGCTGGAGCTCGAGGCACGCTGGCTGCACCGCTGGGCGCAGTTGGTGACCCGGCCGTCCACGCACGGCCGCCCCACGCTCGCGCTGCTGCCAGGGGTACCGGCCGAGCGCTGGGAGCGGGAGCCGGAACCCACCGCCCGGGACCGCGTCTTCCGTTTCCGCGCCACCGCGTCTCCGGGCGCCTTCAAGCTGGCCTCGCGGCTGGCGGCGGCGCCGTTGAACATTCCGGTGATGGAGTTCGTCCAGGGCATGCACGAGCCGCAGGGCAGCCCAGGCGACCTCGCCGAGATCCTGCTGGGCGGGCTGCTGCGCAAGGTCGGCGCGGCGGACCCGATGGACGAGACCGGGATCGGTTATGAGTTCCATCAGGGCGTACGTGAGTTACTGCTGTCGGCGGGGATGCGGGACGAGTCGCTGTACATCCTGCGCAGCGTCCTGGACCGGCTCGGCCGCCGCTGGAAGCCCCTGCACGTCCTGCGGGACGCGCTCAACCACCCCTCGCAGGCGCTGCCCGACCTTCCCGAGACCGAGCGGCTGCTGCCGTACATGCGGGTCCAGGAGCAGGTCTACCAGGCGCTCTCCGGCCCTTATCTGGAGGGCGCGCGCACCTTTCACGCGCGCGTGCTCGAGCATCAGGCGCTCGGCCGCCCGGGGGAACGCCGACGCAATCCAGTTGAAGACCCACCGAATGGGGAAAATCCCCCCAATGGGGGACGCTCGACCCCCGAGGCGGCTGCCGTGACTGACTCCTATTTGTCCCGATCCGACCGGTCCTCCGCGAAGGACGAATCACCCCCGTCGGCGCACGGCACGCCGGGCGCGGCGGGTGAGCACCAGAGAGGAAGTTTTGTGCCCGTGACCGCTGCCCGGTCCCTGCCCGCCGTGGAGGAGCGCCGCGCCGGGGATCCCCCGGCCATCTGGGGGAACGTCCCGCCCCGGAACAACAACTTCACCGGGCGACAAGCGTTGCTCGACACCTTGCACGAGCGTCTGAGCAGCGAGGGCACGGCCGCCGTGCTGCCGGAGGCCCTGCACGGGCTCGGCGGCGTGGGCAAGTCGCAGATCGCCCTGGAGTACGTGCACCAGCACGCCTCCGACTACGACGCGGTGTGGTGGATCCCGGCCGAGCGCCCCGAGCAGATCCGCCAGGCGCTGGTCCAGCTGGCCGACCGGCTCGGGCTGCAGGTCGGCCTCGAGTCGAACATCGCCGTGCCCAGCGTGCTGGAGGCGCTGCGCACCGGCCGCCCCTGCCGCGACTGGCTCCTGGTCTTCGACAACGCGGAAGAGCTGGAGACGGTACGCCCCTTCTTCCCCAGCGGCGGCCCCGGCCGCATCCTGGTGACCTCCCGCAACGCCCAGTGGTCCCGGGCCGCGCGCACGGTCGAGGTGGATGTCTTCGACCGGGAGGAGAGCATCGAGCTGCTGCGGCGCCGGGGCCCGGAGCTGCCGGACGACCAGGCCGACCGGGTGGCCGAGGCGCTGGGCGATCTGCCGCTGGCGATCGAGCAGGCGGCCGCATGGCTCACCGAGACCGGGATGCCGGTCGACGAGTATCTGCACGTCTTCGAGGACGAGCGGGCCGATGTCAGCACGCGGCGCGCCGAGTTGCTGGCCCAGGGCGTCCCGGTCGACTACCCCGAGCCGGTCGCCGCGGCCTGGAACATGTCGCTGCGCCGGCTCGCGGAGCACCATCCCGGAGCCCTGCAACTACTGCAGGTGTGCTCCTTCTTCGCTCCGGAGCCGATCTCGCGGCGGCTGTTCTCCGGCGTTCGAGGGGTCTCCCTCTCCCCCGAGCTCTCGGAGGTGCTGCAGGACCCGATCAAGCTCGGTCATGCGATCCGTGAGATCAATCGCTACGCGCTGATCAAAATCAATCACCGGAACAACACCATCGAAATGCACCGGCTGGTGCAGGCCGTGCTGATGGGCCAGATGTCGCCACAGCAGCAGGCCGACATGCGGCACAGCGCCCACGTCCTGCTCGCCTACGGCGACCCCAACGACGTCGCCCCCGTCAACTGGCCCCGCTACGCCGATCTGCTGTCCCATGTCCGCGCCTCCCGCGCCATGGAGTGCGACGACAAATGGGTGCGGCAGATGGCACGCAACCTGATCAGCTTCCTGTTCGTCTGGGGGGACCACCAGGGCGCCCGCGAATTCGGCAGCCAGGTGGTGGAGACCTGGCGCCAGACCCTGGGCGAGGACAGTCTGGAGACGCTGTCGGCCTCCCGGACCCTCGGCCACGCCCTGACCGCGCTCGGCCACTACGAGGAGGCCCGGGAGCTCAACGACCGGGTCCTGGAGCTGCTGCGCGCCCATCCGCAGGCGGGCGAGAACAACGAGGACACCATCGCGACCATGGGCGCGGTCGCCAACAGCGCCCGGCTGCGGGGGGATTTCGGCAGGTCTGTCGAGTTGGAGAAGGACCGGTGGACCAGGGCCCTCCGCGTCTTCGGTGAGGAGGACCCGTACACCCTGGCCGCCGCGAACGACTACGGTCTGGCGCTCCGCGCCGTCGGCGACTTCGCGCTCGCCCAGGAGATCCACCAGCCCGCCCGCGACACCGCGGCCCTCGTCCTCGGGGAGGACTCCCTCACCACGATCCTGCTCTCCACCCACCTCTCCAGCGACGCCCGCGGCATCGGCCAGTACCACGCCGCCCGCGCCATGCAGGAGGAGACCTTCGCCCTCGCGCTGCGCAGCGTGCCACCCAACGCGCCCACGTTCGTGGCCGCGATGCGCACCCTGGCCGTGGCCCGCCGCAAGGCGGGCGATCACGAGGGGGCGATCGAACTGACCCGGCAGGCCCTGGACAGCTACCGGCTGCGCTATATCGAGCCCAACCTCGACATCTCCACGGCGGAGATGAACCTCTCCATGGACCTGCGCCAGAACGCCGACCTGGCCGGCGCCCGGGACCTCGGCAGAAAGTCCCTGGAGGACCTGCGGGTCATCCTCGGCCCCCGGCACCCCTACACCTCGAGCGCGGCGACCAACCTGGCCGTCACGCTCAGGCTGCTGGGCGAGACGGAGGAGGCGCTGGCGCTCAACAAGGAGACGCTGCCGGTCTTCGTGGAGACGCTGGGGGCCGACCACCCCTCGACCCTCACCTGCGCCATCAACCTGGCCAGCGATCTGTACACGCTGGCGGACTACGAAGAGGCGCACAGCCTGGACACCGACACCCTGGCCGCCTGCCGGGAGCGGCTGGGCGAGGACCATCCCACCACGCTGGCCTGCGCGGTCAATCTCTCGGCTGACCTGCGCGCCCTGGGCGAGAGCCGGTCGGCCGAGGAACTGCACAACGACGCCCTGGAGCGCTTCCGCCGAGTGCTGGGCAACCAGCACCCGGCGACCATCGCGGCGGCTCGAGGCATCCGCGCGGACTGCGACCTGGAGGCGTACACGTTCTGACGCGAGGCCTCGGCGCTCAGCGGCGGGTCCCGATCCAGTGGGCGAGAGCCACCGGGTCGGGGCCGCCGCCGGCCGGGTCTCGCAGCGCCCGGTGCACCGCGAGCACGACTTCCGGGCAGTCCAGCAGCGCCTCCCTGGCCGGGCCAGGGGGCATGGCCAGGGCCAGCCCCGACCATGCCGGGAGGTCGTCAGGGCGCTCGGCGAGACGATCGCGGTAGCCGTCCAGCGCGGCCACGGTGTCCCCGGCGGCCCAGTCGAGGTCGGCCCTCAGCAGGGCGTCCGCACCGTCGAAGGGATGCTCCTCCGGCTTCTCCCGCAGCAGGGCGAAGCCGGCCGGGTCGCGCAGGCGCAGCCGCATGAGGTCCGGGCGCGCCGCCACCGCCGTCCGGGACGCACGCAGCGCGGTCGTGGGGAGGGTGTCCGGAGCGGGCCGGCCCAGCCGCCGGGCCCGCGCCCACTGCCCGGTCCGGCCGGGGTCCGGGTGCAGATGATGCAGTCGGTAGAGCAGCCGGTGATCGAGGTTGATGTCCTCGGCGGCGCGCAGCGGGCCCTCGGACACGGGCTCCGTGAACCACGCGGCCAGTCGGTCCTCGACCCCCCGCAGAAAGCGGTCGCCCAGGTCGGTGAGGTCCGCGTGGGTGCGCAGCGTCCGGAGCCCGTGGGAGGTCTGCGCGCGCCGTAGCGCGAACTCGAACTCCGCGACGGTCCGCGTGGTCTCGTCCGCTGCAACATGTCTGTAGGCCTGCCAGAACGCCGTGACGCCCAAGAAGGCGTACACGCCGTGCAGCAGGCCCCGCAGCGGGCGGGGATCCATGCGCCAAGGCGCGTAGTGGCTCTCCTCCGTGCCGCCGTGCATCAGGGGCACCAGGTCCAGCAGGGCGCTCAGTTTGACGTGCTGGGCCTCGTGGATCAGCGAGGCGGCCAGGGTGGCCGGATCGGTGGGAGGGTTCAGCAGGACGCAGCCGTAGGCCTCGGGTGACGACGCGCTGAAAGGTTCCGTCCGCGCGGGGTACCGCACGGGGACGACGGAGAGCAGACAGCCGGCGACACCGGCCGGATCCACATTGCTCTGCCCGGCGACGAGCGCCCAGGCGCTGTCGAAGTGTTCCTGCCACCGCCGCGCCTCCGGTTCGCTCAGCCGCGCCGGAGCGGTGGGGCGCAGAAAGTCCCGGTAGGGGTCGAGGTCGTCCAGGTAGGGCGAGCAGGGGTGGTCGGGGTGGCGGCCGTGCAGCCGTCTCAGGGGGTGCCAGCCCTTGGCGTCCAGGGTGAGGTCGGAAGGCAGCGGCACAGCGCGCGAGCCGGCCCGTACGGCTCGGCCGCCCGCGCCGTCGGCGACGATCTCGGCGACAGGGACATCACAGCCTGCGAGGTCGACGAAGCCCAGCGCCGGCAGCATCACCCCGCCGTCGCGGACCCCGACCGGGATCCTGAAGTCGATCCCCGCGAGGAGAGCCGCCGAAGCGGCCACGGTGTGCAGATAGCCGGTCTCCAGCCAGAGCGGGACCGCTGTTGTCTCTTGCTCTCCTTCCCCCACGATGCCGCGCAACCTGCGCAGACAGCGGCTGAGCCAGGCGCCGACCGGTGGGTGCAGCAGCAGCCGCTCCACGCTCAGCGGGCTGTGCCGCTCGGCCCTTATCACCAGCTCCCACGCCTCACATGGTGCGGGCAGCGGCCCCGGCACCTGGGGATGGCGGGAGGCGAACTCGGTCAACGCGCGTAGCAGGAGCATGAGGCGGCTGCGTTGGCCCGCCCGTAACTCGGCGATCGCCGCCGCTCCCCCACCGCCATGCGCCAGCTCCTCGAAGCACGCCGTGGACAGCCGGTGGTGGCGGCTCATCCGTGACCCGGAGAGCGGCTGCTTGCGTCCCAGGGTCGGGAGCAGGCAAGGAGGGTCGGCTGAACCGTCCGCCGGCATGGCCGCCTTTCTCGGTGGGGTGAATGCTGCCGCGCCACGCCGGGATCGCATCAACAGCCCGGTCCGTTCGCGGAGGAGGTCGAGGGTGTCGGCGGGGACTGTACGAGATCGAGCAACCGCTGGGTCGCGAGAGTGAACTCCTGGCTGTCGCCCAGTTCTTCGAGCGTCGTTCCCGACAGGTCCACCAACTCCGTCTCGACCCCGGTCGCCGCTCGCTCCATGACATCGTCCCCCTCTAGACGCTCCGCGCCGGCTCAGGCGAGGCCTCTTCACATGGTGACCCACCCGATAATGATTGCGGAAGGGCGGAAGGGGCCAGTGGGTGTCGGGCCCATCAAGATTTTCGGACACCCTTGGGCGTCATGTGGCCGCGCTTCCCGGCCAATTCATTTCCGGCGCGTCCGGTCGGGCGCGGGGCGGGGGACGGTGTTCCGCGCCCGGCCGCGGCGCTCCGGGTCAGGGCTGGGAACCGGGCTCGAGGGCGGTGACTTCGAATACGCCCCCGCAGACCTGGAAGGAGCGCGCCGACGTCTTCATGGAGCGGTAGGAGTCCGGCGGGTAGGCGCGAATTTCGGCCGCGGTCCGCCAACAGGGCTTGTCGGACAAGCCTTTGTTGAGGGTGTGCAGACTCGCGTGGGCGCTGTCGCCGGGTTTCAGGACGACCGTGGGCCGCGCCGGTCCCCGGCGGGTGGCGGGGTCACCGATAGCCGAGCCCGGGGCGTCCAGCAGGGAAACCCCGGGAAAGCCGGTCAGCGTGCAACTGGTCTCACCGGTATTGGTGAAGGCCAGGGGAACATAGACATTGCCCGCGCCGATATCCGCCCGGCCGGTCGAGAGTTTCAGCTGGCCCTTGGAGCAGATACGGCGCACGGTGGGCGGGGCCGCGGACGCGCCCTCGGTGGCGACGGACGGCTTGGCCGCGCTCGGCGCCTTCCCGGGGGTCGACGCCTCGGCGGAACGGCGCCCGGCGGTGCCCGGCTCGGCCGTGCCGGGCCGGGCACCGCTGGTGGCCGAGTGGGGCGCGTCGGCGGAGCCGGGCGGCGCCGGCGCCCCCGAGTCCTCCTCGGCTCCGCAGGCCGTGACAGCGGCCAGCGCGCCGATGAGCAGTGCGGATACGGATAAGACCGGCGGTCGGCGCCTCGCGGGCGTCCCGCCGTACCGCTGAGCCATGGGCAACCTCCTGTGGGTCGGGCATCTGGCGGCTCGTCAGCCGCCGCGCCGAGTGCCCCGACATTCCCCGTCCATTCCCCTTCGGCTCCTCTTCCCCCGTTCGGCGCCCTTATGTCTGCGACCGCATTAATCGCATAACAGGCGCAATTCGGCATTGCGGATTCCGCGCCACATTCACCCCATCCGGAATGTGGTGACGTGAATCACAGTTCACCGGGGGCCTGATCGATTTCCGGACACAGGCCCGTCGAGACCTTGTCGTGACCAAAACGATGTGTTTACTGTGCCGCACCCGGCGCATTCCATGCACGGGTCTCTCCCTCGCCGGAGCGCCGAGTCCTGCCGTGGCGGAGGAGTGACACGACGACCTGTCACGGCAGGAGCGGGGGAACCAGGTAGGCGCCGTGCCGCGCGATCGCGGGCGGGACGGCTAGGGGTGAAGTCGCGCCACGGTGCCGGGGGCACCGAGAAGGGCGCGGCCGGGCAGCTCCCGCCCGAACCCGACAGCTCACCTCGCAGGCGTCAGGAGAGGATGAGCTCAATGGCTGCACGCGGACGTCACCGTCGGCCCCGACCACGCCGCGTCTCCCGCGCCTCGCTCGCGTTCACCGCGGGCGGCGCCGGCGTCGCACTGCCCCTCATAGGCGTCGGCCAGGCGAACGCCGCCTCCGTCGACACCTGGGACAAGGTGGCGGAGTGCGAGTCCACCGACAACTGGAGCATCAACACCGGGAACGGCTACTACGGCGGTCTGCAGTTCTCGCAGTCCACCTGGGAGGCGTACGGCGGGACGTCCTTCGCGCCCCGGGCCGATCTGGCGTCCAAGGACCAGCAGATAGCCATCGCCGAGAAGGTGCTCGACGCCCAGGGCCCCGGCGCCTGGCCGGTCTGCTCGGTCAAGGCGGGTCTGACCCGCGGCGGCCAGCCCGCGGACGTCTCGCCCGGCAGCTCCGGCAACTCCGGCACGAGACAGACCGCTCCCAACGCGGCCCCGAAAGCCACGCCGAAGACCGAGGCCGCTCCTAGGGCCACTCCCAAGGCCGTCGACCGGAGCGCGGCCACCACCGGGCGCTCCGGCTCCTCGTACACCGTGGTCAGCGGCGACACGCTGTCCCGGATAGCCGACGCGCAGGACATGGACCGCGTCGGCGGCTGGCAGCGGCTCTACGAGGCCAATCGCCGGGTCATCGGCGGCGACCCGGACCTGATCTACCCCGGTCAGCGGCTCACCCTCGACACAAGCCGCTCCCCCGCCGGACAGGCGCGCGAGAGCCGGCCCCAGGCCGAGCGGCGGACGGACCAGACCAAGCAGCGCGCGGAAGCGGCCGACCGGGCCAAGCAGCGCGCCGAGCAAGCGGCCAAGCAGCGGGTCGAGCAGGCCAACAAGGCCCGTGAGCGCGCCAAGAAGCAGTCCGGCTCGGCGGCGCACTCGTCCTCCTCGTCGGCATCCTTCACCACGCCGGTCGCCAGCCACGCCATCGGCACCGCCTACGGCGTCTCCGGCAGCAACTGGTCCAGCGGCCACCACACCGGCGTCGACTTCCCCGTCGCCACCGGCACCCAGGTGCGCGCGGTGGGCTCGGCCGAGGTGGTCGCCGCGGGCTGGGGCGGTGCGTACGGCTACCAGGTCGTGCTCCGCCACCCCGACGGCATGTACAGCCAGTACGCGCACATGTCGGCGCTGTCCGTCCACGTCGGCCAGACGGTGTCCGGCGGCCAGCAGATCGGCCGCTCAGGGGCGACCGGCAATGTGACCGGGCCGCATGTGCACTTCGAGATACGCACCGGCCCCGACTACGGCTCGGACGTCAACCCGCTCGCCTATCTCCGCTCCAAGGGCGTCCAGATCTGAGAGGCGGGTGAGTGAAGGGTGCTCTGCCGCGGCCCGGTGCCGCGGCAGATCCGCCCTACATCACCAGATGTGCCTTCGCGTGCGTGACCTCCTCGATGTCACCGCCGGCCTTCGAGATCAGCCGGTGAGCGAGGTTGTTCAGCGCACGCGCCGCCGCGATCTCCTCGCCGACCCGCGGCTGAGACGGGTCGTCCGGGTTCCGGTTCGCCCGGCCCTGAGCCAGCATCTCGGTCCCGTCGTGCATCCTCAGCCGGACGACCGCCTCGGTCAGGGGTCCGAGCTCACGGAACTCCATTTCGATGTCGCATCCCACGATCGTCTCCATCGCGGTCATCACCTCCTGCTTCATCTACCAGGATGCGCCCGACCCGGCATCCCGGTCGACCGGGAGAGCAGTTCGACCACCTCGGCGTCGCTGGTCTGGGAGAAGTCCTCGTACCACTCGCCCACCGCCGAGAACTCCGCGGGGGTGGACAGACACACCACGTCGTCCGCGTCCTGGCGCAGCGCCTCGGCCGCGTCCGGCGGTGCGACCGGGACCGCCAGCACCACCCGGGCCGCGCCCTGGGCCCGCGCGACCCGGCAGGCGGCCCGGGCCGTGGCGCCGGTGGCGATCCCGTCGTCCACGACGATCACCGTCCGGCCGCCGACCGCGACCCGTGGCCGGCCGCGCCGGAACCGGCGCGCCTGCCGGGCCAGCTCCTCCCCCTCGGCCCGCTCCACCTCCTGGAGCTCCTCCTCGCCCGCCCGGCTCATCCGTACGATCGCGTCGTGCACCACGCGCACCCCGCCCTCGCCGATGGCGCCGAAGCCCAGCTCGCGGTGGAAGGGGACGCCCAGCTTGCGGACGATGATCACATCCAGGGGCGCCTTCAGCTCCCGCGCCACCTCGAAGGCCACCGGCACCCCGCCCCTCGGCAGCCCGAGCACCACGGGATCCTCGCCGCTCAGGGACCGCAGCCGGGCGGCCAGCCGCCGCCCGGCGTCCGCGCGGTCGACGAAGATCATGACTCACCCCCTGGTACAGGGAGACCCCGCTCTTACGACTCCACCCGAAGATTCCCCCGTGCGCAATCCGACGGGGACCCAATTGGCCCCGTCGGCGCGCGTAACCGGTGGGGGCGACCCACCCTGGAACCGTGACTCCGCTCCCCCACCCGAAGGAGGGGGGCTTCCAACCCGAGGGTTGCGGTCCAGCCCGAACCGGCCCCTTACGGGGCGTAATGAACCTATCACACGTCAGGGGAGCCAATCCCTCACTAGGAGACCGATGGAGAACGCCACGGATCCGAGCGAGTCCGGCCATCTCGTCTTCGTGGACGCGTACGACGCGGACAGCAGATACCGGCGGGTGTGGCTGCGCGGCCTGGGCTGGGAGCAGCTGGAGCGCGAGGAGTTCGAGCCGCGCGTGCGACGGCTGTTCCCGGCCATCGACCTGGACGACCCGGAGCAGGTCCACTGGGTCGACCGGCCGGGCCAGTGGCCCCCATGGCATCCGGGTGAAGCATGACCGTCCTCGTCGGCACCTCGGGGTGGCAGTACAAGGACTGGCGCGACGTCCTGTATCCGTCCGGCTGCCCACAGCGGCTGTGGCTGGAGGAGTACGCCCGGGGGTTCGCCACCGTCGAGTCCAACAACGCCTTCTACCGGCTGCCCACCCGTGAGCAATTCGCCGCCTGGCGGGAGCGCACCCCCGACGGGTTCGTGATGGCCCTCAAGGCCAGCCGCTATCTCACCCACATCAAGCGGCTCAAGGACCCCGAGGAGCCCGTCGCGCGGCTGATGGGGCACGCGGAGGGCCTGGGCGACCGGCTGGGGCCCGTGCTGCTGCAGCTGCCGCCCACCCTGCGCGCCGACAGCGGGCTGCTGGACACCGCGCTCGGCTGTTTCCCCTCCGGGACGCGGGTGGCCGTGGAGCCCCGCCATGACTCGTGGTGGACCGACGAGGTCCGGAAGGTGCTGGAGCACCGCGGCGCGGCGCTGTGCTGGGCGGACGCCGCCGCCCGGCCGGTGACCCCTTTGTGGCGCACGGCCGGGTGGGGCTATGTCCGCTTCCACCACGGCCTGGCCAAGCCCGCGCCGCGCTACAGCCCCCAGTCGCTGACCGCCTGGGCGCGCCGGGTGGCCGAGGCCTGGCCCGAGCGCGCCGATGTCTACGCGTACTTCAACAACGACCCGGGCGGGGCGGCCGTCCATGACGCCGTGGTCTTCGCCCGGGCCATGGAGCGGCGCGGGCGCGAGGTGAGCCGCACCCCCGACCTGTGACCGGCCCCGCTCCCGGGGGAACGCTCACTCCTTGACCGCGCCGCCGAGCATGCCCTCGATGAACCGGCGCTGGAGGGCCACGTAGACGACGACCACCGGCAGCGCGATGAGCACCGAGGCCGCCGCGAGCAGCGCCGCGTCCGAGCTGTGCTGCCCCTGGAAGAAGGCCAGGCCCAGCGGGACCGTGCGGTGCGCCTCGTCGCTGACCATGACCAGCGCCATCAGGAATTCGTTCCAGGTCCACATGAAGGTGATGACCACCATGGTGGAGATGGCCGGGCGGCCCATGGGGACCAGCACCCGCCACAGCGTGGTCCAGGTGTTCGCGCCGTCGATCCGGGCCGCCTCGATCACCGCCCGTGCGCTGCCCCGGAAGTACGTCCGCATCCAGAAGACGCCGAAGGCGAGCGACTGCGCGGTCTGCGGCAGGATCAGCGCCCAGTAGGTGTCGGTGAGCTCGGCGTACCGCAGATCGAAGTAGAGCGGTACGACCAGGGCCTCCTGGGGCAGCGTCAGGCCGATCACGAAGAGGTAGAACAGCACCGTGGAGCCGGGGAAGCGCATCACCCCGAAGGCGTACGCGGCGAGCACGGCCAGCACGGTGGTGGCCGCCACCACCGCGGCCGTCACCAGGATCGAGTTGCCGAGGTAGCTGCCGAAGTGGCCGCGGTCCCAGGCGTCGGCGAAGTTGCTCCAGTGCAGTCCGCCCTCGGGCAGTGAGAAGCCGGTGTCCAGGGAGTCCTGTGAGCCGAAGGCGGTGGAGAGGATGCCGATGACCGGGGTGAGCGCGATGACCGAAAAGAGGGCGAGGATGCCGTAGGTGACAGTGCGTTCCAGGCGCGTGATCATGACCGCCGCCCTTCCACGAGCCGGGAGACCGTGACGGTCAGGACGAAGATCAGGACGGTGAGGGCCACTCCCACCGCGGCCGCCGAGCCGACCTGGTTGGTCTCGAACGCGCGGTGGTAGACCTCGTAGGCGGGTACGGAGGTGGAGTTGCCGGGGCCGCCGCTGGTGGTGATGTAGATGAGGTCGAAGTTGCGCAGCCCCGCCACGATCGTCAGGGTCAGCGCGACCGCGATCTGCGGCCGCAGCCCGGGCAGGGTGACGGAGAAGAACTCCCGCACCGGCCCGGCGCCGTCCATCCGGGCCGCCTCGTACAGCTCGCGCGGGATGCGCTGGGCGCCGGCCAGGAAGAGGACCATGCACAGCCCGGTGCCGACCCAGGTGCCGACGATGCCGACGGCGGGCAGGGCCCAGTCGTAGTCGCCGAGCCAGGGACGTGCGAGCGAGCCGAGGCCGACCGCGCGGAGCGTGTCGTTGAGCAGCCCGTCCGGGGCGAGGATCGAGCGCCAGGCCACGCCGACCACGATCAGCGCGAGGACCTGGGGCAGGAAGAGGACCGTACGGAAGAAGGTCATGCCGCGGACCCGGGCACGGGACATCGCGGCGGCCAGCAGCAGCCCGATGGCCACCGGCAGCGCCGAGTAGAAGACGAGCAGCAGCAGGGCGTGGGCGAAGGGGGCGCGCAGCGCGGGGTCGGTGAACAGGTCGCGGTAGTTGTCGAGACCCGCGGGGGTGGCGACGGTCAGGCCGTCCCAGTGCACGAACGACAGCCAGACCGACTGGCCGAAGGGGTAGAGCAGAAAGGCGGCGTACAGGACGAGCGCGGGCAGGATGTAGAGATAGCCGATGGCGCGGGGCTCGCCCGGCGACCGGCGCCGGTACGCGGCCGCGGAGAGAGGGTTTTTCATTTCGGCTCCGCCGGGGTGGGCGTGGCCGCGTGGCGCTCACGCTGTTTCTTCATGAAGGCGCCGTAGTCCTGCTGCAGGGTGGTGGCGAATTCCCCGGGCGAGGTCTTGCCGCTGATGACGCCCTGGAGCGCCGCGGTGATGGTGTCGAAGAAGGTGGGGCTGGAGTAGTCGAGGTACGGGACGAGACCGTCGGCCGCGCTCAGCCGCTTCCACCCGGCGATCATCTGGCCGTCCACGGTGTCCGGGTCGACCCGCTCCGCGGCAGCGCCGGGCACCGCGGGCAGCACCCCGTGCTCGGTCATCACATCGGCCGCGTGCTTGTTGGTGATGAAGTCGAGGTAGGCGGCGGCGACTTCGGGGTGGCGGGAGCGGGAGGTGATCGACCAGGCGAGGCCCTGGCCGCCGGTGGTGACGGGGGCGCCGCCGGCCGAGGCGGGGGGCGGAGTCATCAGGCCGAGCTTGTCGCCCATGGCCTTCTTCAGGTCGGCCAGCAGCCAGGTGCCGGTCAGCAGATAGCCGCCGTCGCCGGAGGAGAACTTCTTGGCGGCGTCGTCGTAGCCGAGCCCGTTGGCGCCCTTGGGGAGGTAGCCGCGCTTCGTCCAGTCGGCGAGGGTGGCCGCCGCGTCCTTGGTGGCGGCGGTGTCGAAGCCGGTGCCACGGCCGAGGACGGTGTCGCGGACCTCGGCGGGCGCGAGCTGGTCCTGCAGCACACCGAAGGTGTGGATGGCCGGGTACTTGTCCAGGTTGCCGAACTGGATGGGCAGCTCCCCGCGGTCCTTCAGGCGCGCCAGGCTCGCGGTGAACTCGCCCCAGGTCTTCGGCGGCTCGACGCCGGCCTTCGCCAGCACGTCCTTGTTGTAGTAGAGACCGACGAACTCGCCGGTCTGGGATATGCCGTAGAGCCGGCCGGTGCCGAAGTCGGTGCCGTCGGCCGAGACCCGGTTGAGGTTGAGCAGGGTGTTCGGATAGCGGGTGTTCCAGGCGTAGATCCCGGCGTAGTTGTCGAGCGGGGCGAGCAGCCCGGCCCGGACGAAGGACACCATGTCCGGGTAGCCCTGGTTGGCCTGGACCACATCGGGAGGGTTGTTGCCGGAGAGGGCGAGCTTCAGGGTGGTCTTCAGATCGTTGAAGCTGCGCGCCACCCGCTTGATCCGCACATTGGGGTACTTGCGCTCGAACTCCTTGTTGAGCTGCTGCAGTTCCCCGTTGGTGCCGCCCCGGGTCTCCTGGTCCCAGACCGTCAGCGTGACCTTCCCCGCCCTGGCCGGGTCCGGTACGGCGGTGGCGGGGCCGCTGCCGGGGCCGTAGGCCTGCGACCCGTCGGTGCCCGGCACACAGGCGGTGGCCAGCAGCGCGATCCCGGCGGTGAGCAGGGCCGGCACAGCCCTCCGGCGTACGCGGCGCGACCCGGTACGGGGGAATCTCATGAAGATCTCCTTCAGATGTGTCCGTGGCCTCGCGGGCATCGTCACGCGCCCCGGAAACCGATGGTGGGCAGGGCACGCAGGCGCGGCCACTGGCGCACCCCGGCCGGGATGAGCTCGTTCAGGAACCCGTAGCGGTGGGCCAGTTCGCCGCACGCCCCGCCGTCGTCGGCGGCCTCGGCGGTCAGCGCCCACCACGCGGCCACCTCCGCCCAGCCCGGGGCGGCCAGCGAGCCGCCGAAGTGCTGGACCGAGAGGGCGGCGGTGAGGTTGGCGAAGGCGAGCCGTTCGGCGAGCGGCCAGCCGGCGAGGGTGCCGGTCATGAAGCCCGCGACGAACACGTCGCCGGCCCCGGTCGGGTCGAGCGCGGCCACCGGCAGCCCCGGCACCTCGGCGCTCTCCCCGGTGGTCGAGTCGATGGCCACGGCTCCTTCGGCGCCCCTGGTGACCACCGCGATGGGCACCAGGTCGGCCAGCGCCCGCACGGCCCGCTCGGGGGTGTCGGTGCGGGTGTAGCGCTGCGCCTCGGCCGCGTTGGGCAGGAAGGCGTGGGCGTACCCGAGGTCGGGCAGCGCGGCCAGGTCCCAGCGGCCGGAGTCGTCCCAGCCCACATCGGCGAAGATCCGGCTGCCCTGGGTGTGCGCCTGGCGCACCCAGTCCTCCTGTCGCCCCGGCTCGAAGGCGGTGACGCAGGCGCGGGAGGGCGGCGGTGCGGTGTGGGTGGCGGGCGGCGGGGCCGGGTGTTCGTGGGTGACCATGGTGCGCTCGCCGTCGTACGCCATGGAGACGGTGACCGGCGAGTGCCAGCCGGGCAGCCGGCGGGAGTGGCTGAGGTCGACGCCCTCGCCGGTGGCCAGGGACTCCCAGCAGTAGTCGCCGTACACATCGGCGCCGAAGGCCGCGGCGAGGGTGGTGTGCAGGCCCAGGCGGGCGAGGGCGGTGGCCATGTTGGCGATGCCGCCGGGGCTTGAGCCCATGCCGCGGGCCCAGGTCTCGGTGCCGCGCACCGGGGCGTGGTCGAGGCCGGTGAAGATGATGTCGAGGAACACGGTGCCGGTGAGATAGACGTCGTGCTCGGGGTCTCCGGGGGCGCGCAGGGCGGCCAGCGGGTCTATGGAATCTGCGGTTCCGGCAGTGCTCACCGGTGCGCCCTTCCTGTTCATCACGGTTCTCTTGTGGCGTTTTCGGGTGTTTGTCGTGCTGCGCAGGGGTGACCTACGTGAGCGACACCCTGCATGGCCTGACCAGCGATTGCAAGAGGTCGGTCACAGTCGCGCAAACCCGCTCACGTGGAGTACGTTGGCCGACATGCTGCGAGAGACCCGGCACGAGAAGCTGCTGAGCATCCTCGGCGAGGAGGGCGTGCTGCCCATCGGGGAGATCGCCAAGCGGCTCGGGGTCAGCGAGGCCACCGCCCGCCGCGACCTCACCGAGCTGGGCCGGGCCGGCCGGCTCACCCGGGTCTACGGCGGCGCGGTGGCCAGCCCCCGCCCGGACGAGGAGCGGCCCTTCAGCGAGGTGGTGGTCGACGACCTGCCCGACAAGACGGCCGTCGCCCGCCGGGCCGCCCGGCTGATCGCCGACGGGGACGTGGTGCTCCTGGACATCGGCACCACCACGCTGCAGCTGGCCAAGCTGCTGCGCGGCCGCCCGGTCACCATCGTCACCAGCAATCTCGCCGTCTACGACGAGCTGCGCGACGACCCGGAGGTGACCTTGATCCTGCTGGGCGGGCAGGTGCGCAGCAACTACCGGTCCGTGGTCGGCTTCCTCACCGAGTCCAACATCCGCCAGCTGCACGTCGGCCGCCTCTTCCTCGGCGCCAGCGGTGTGCTGCCCGACGGGAGCGTGCTGGACAGCACGCATGTGGAGGTGCCCATCAAACGGGCCATGCTCGCCTCGTCCCGCGAGGTGGTGCTGCTGGCGACCGCCGGGAAGTTCCCCGGCGACACCGGGCTCGCCCGGATCTGCGGGCCGCAGCAGATCGACACCCTGATCACCAACGAGACATCAGACCCGGCGACCCTCGAGGTGTTCCGCGAGGCCGGTGTGGAGGTAGTGACCGTATGAGGCTGACTGTGCTGGGCGGCGGCGGGTTCCGGATGCCGCTGGTGTACCGGGCACTGCTCGACGATAGCGGGGACGCCGCCGGGCGCTGCACCGAGCTGGTCCTGTTCGACACCGACCGCGGCCGGCTGGACGCGATCGGGGCCGTGCTGGCCGAGCAGGCCGCCGGCCGCCCCGGCGCACCCGCCGTCCGCGCCACCACCGACCTCGACGACGCGCTGCGCGGCGCCGACTTCGTCTTCTCCGCCATCCGCGTCGGCGGCCTGGCCGGCCGGGCGCGCGACGAGCGCGTTCCGCTGGCCGAGGGCGTCCTCGGCCAGGAGACCGTGGGCGCGGGCGGGGTGCTGTACGGGCTGCGCACCTTGCCGGTGGCCCTGGAGATCGCCGAGCGGATCGCCGCCGTGGCCCCCGACGCCTGGGTCATCAACTTCACCAACCCGGCCGGCATGGTCACCGAGGCGATGCAGCGGGTGCTCGGCGACCGGGTGATCGGCATCTGCGACTCCCCGGTCGGGCTGTGCCGGCGCGCCGCGCGGGCGCTGGGCGCCGACCCGGGCCGGGCCGGTTACGACTATGTGGGCCTCAACCACCTGGGCTGGCTGCGCGGGGTGACCGTGGACGGGCGGGACCGGCTGCCCGAGCTGCTGGAGGACACCGCGGCCCTGGAGTCCTTCGAGGAGGGCAAGCTCTTCGGCGCGGAGTGGCTGCGGGCGCTGGGCGCCCTGCCCAACGAGTATCTGCACTACTACTACTTCAACCGGGAGGCGGTGACCGCCATCCGGCAAGCCCCGGCCACCCGCGGGGAGTTCCTCCGCGACCAGCAGGCGGGCTTCTACGCCGAGGCCGCGGCGGCGGGAACGGCGCAGGGGGCCGCCGGGGCCGGGGCGCTGGAGCTGTGGGAGCGGACCCGTAGGGAGCGCGAGGCCACGTACATGGCCGAGAGCCGGGAGGCGAGCGGCGGCTGGCAGCGCGACTCCTGCGATCTGGACGGCGGCGGCTACGACCGGATCGCCCTGGCCATCATGCGGGCCATCGCCCGCGACGAGCGCGCCACGCTGATCCTCAACGTCCGCAACCGCACCGCCGTCCCCGGCCTCGACGCCGACGCCGTGGTGGAGGTCCCCTGCGTGGTCGACGCGGCCGGGGCGCGCCCGCTGGCCACCGGGGCCGTGGCGACGGACCAACTCGGGCTGATGCTCATGCTGAAGGCCGTCGAGCGTGCCACGATCAGCGCGGCGACCTCCCACGGCCCGGCCGCCCGTGCGGCGGCCCTCCGCGCGCTCGCCCTGCATCCGCTCGTCGACTCCGTCCATGTGGCGAGCCGCATCCTCGACGCCTCAGGAGCGCTCTCAGTCTCCTAGCACATGCCCGAACGGGCTTTCCCTAGTCTCTGAACGCGCCCGGGCGGGCGCCGATCGTGCCCATTTTCCAGAAACGGGCAGCGAACGGGCCCGCCGGGCGCGCATTCAGTCATCCCGCCACGCAACCACCGCTCCCCGAACACCCGCCGACCAGGGAAGACAACGGTCCTGCAACGGGCGCAGGCGGGCACGATCCACCTGGTGCCGCCACTGGCGACCCTGTTTCCCGTTTGTAAAACTGCCACGCAAGTCAGCAGCAGGCAGGAGGTGCGGTGTGGACGCGGAAGAACGCCGTCGGGAAATCCTCGACGCGGCCCGGCGCGCGGGGTCCGTCGATGTCGGGAAGCTCGCCGCCGACCTCGGGGTCTCCAAGGAGACCGTACGGCGCGATTTGCGGGTGCTCGAGGACCACGGTCTTGTGCGGCGCACCCACGGTGGCGCCTACCCGGTGGAGAGCGCCGGTTTCGAGACCACCCTCGCCTTCCGCACCACCATGCACGTCCCGGAGAAGTCGCGGATCGCGGCGGCCGCCGCGGATCTGCTCGGCGACGCCGAGACGGTCTTCATCGACGAGGGCTTCACCCCCCAGCTGATCGCGGAGGCCCTGCCCCGGGACCGTCCGCTCACCGTGATCACCGCCTCGCTGTCGGCCGCGAGCGGCCTGGCCACCCGCGAGAACACCACCGTGCTGCTGCTGGGCGGCCGGGTCCGCGGCGGCACCATGGCCACCGTCGACCACTGGGCCACCCACATGCTCTCGGGCTTCGTCATCGACCTGGCGTTCATCGGCGCCAACGGCATCTCCCGGCAGTATGGGCTCACCACGCCCGATCCGGCGGTGAGCGAGGTCAAGGCGCGGGTGGTCAAGGTGTCCCGGCGGAGAGTGTTCTCCGGGGTGCACAACAAGTTCGGGGCCGTCAGCTTCTGCCGCTTCGCCGATGTGTCGGACTTCGAGACGATCGTGACGGACACCGGGCTCCCGCTGACCGAGGCCAATCGCTACTCGCTGCTGGGCCCGCAGATCATCCGGGTCTGACGCCCCCGTCCCCGCCCTTCTGACTCCTCCTCACTACTCCTCGTTTCTCCTCGTTTCTCCTCGCTTCTTCAACTGTTCCTTCGATTGGACCCGTTATGCCCATCCTGACACTTCGTGCTGCCCGGATACCGGTCGTGGCCATGGCCGCGGGGGCGCTCCTCGCGGGGTGCGCCGGTATGGGGGGCGGTGGATCCGGTGGCAAGACCATCAACGTCCTGATGGTGAACAACCCGCAGATGATGGATCTGCAGAAGCTCACCGCCAAGCACTTCACCAAGGAAACGGGCATCCGGGTCAACTTCACGGTGATGCCCGAGAACGACGTCCGCGACAAGATCAGCCAGGACTTCTCCAATCAGGCCGGGCAGTACGACGTCGCGACCATCAGCAACTTCGAGGTGCCCTTCTACGCCAAGAACGGCTGGCTGCTGCCGCTGGACGACCACGTCGCCGACGACCGGGCGTTCGACCAGAAGGACATCCTGCCCTCGATGCGGCAGTCCCTGACCGCCGACGACGGCAAGCTGTACGCCCAGCCGTTCTACGGCGAGTCGTCCTTCCTGATGTACCGCAAGGACGTCTTCGCCGAGAAGAACCTGAAGATGCCCGAGCACCCCACCTGGCAGCAGGTCGCGGACCTCGCGGCCAAGGTGGACGGCGCCCGCAAGGGGATGAAGGGCATCTGTCTGCGCGGACTGCCCGGCTGGGGTGAGCTGATGGCCCCGCTCACCACGGTCGTGAACACCTTCGGCGGCACCTGGTTCACCAAGGACTGGAAGGCGCAGCTCACCTCCCCCGAGTTCACCGCGGCCACCGAGTTCTATGTCGACCTGGTGCGCAAGCACGGCGAATCCGGGGCGGCCCAGTCGGGGTTCGCCGAATGCCTCAACAACCTCACCCAGGGCAAGACCGCCATGTGGTACGACGCCACCTCCGCCGCCGGCTCGCTGGAGGGCGCCAAGTCCCCCGTACGGGGCAAGATCGGCTATGTCCAGGCGCCCGTGGTGAAGACCAAGAGCTCCGGGTGGCTCTACACCTGGGCGTGGGGCGTGCAGAAGGCGTCCCGTAACAGCGACAACGCGTGGAAGTTCGTCTCCTGGGCCTCCAGCAAGAAGTACGAGGCCCTGGTAGGCACCACGTACGGCTGGTCCAGCGCGCCCGCGGGCAAGCGGGCCTCGACCTACGCCAACCCGGAGTACCGCAAGGCGGCGGGCACCTTCTCCGAGGTCACCCGCCAGTCCATCACCAGCGCCAATCCGCGCGACCCGGGTGTGCAGCCTCGGCCGACCATCGGCATCCAGTTCGTCGACATCCCCGAGTTCTCCGACCTCGGGACCAAGGTCGCCCAGGAGATCAGCGCCGCCATCGCCGGAAAACAGTCCGTCGAGTCGGCACTCAAGAAGTCTCAGAAGCTGGCCGAGAAGGTGGGCGAGGAGTACCAAGATGACTAATCCACTCACGGCGACGCCCGTGCGCAGCGGACCGCCCCCGACCGTGGCCGTCCCACCCCGGCGCGCCCCGCGGGCGCCCAAGGCGGCCCGGGCCTGGGCGACCCGGGCGCCGCTGATGCCCGCCCTGATCTTTCTGATCGCGGTCACCCAGCTGCCGTTCGTGGCGACCTTGGTGATCTCCCTCTTCGACTGGAACTCGCTCAAGCCCGATGAGCGCGAGTTCGCCGGTCTGTCCAACTACACCTCGGTGGCGAGCGACGAGGCGCTGCGCGAGTCGATCGTCACCACCGTGCTGCTGACCGCGACCGTGGTCATCGCGAGCGTGGTGCTCGGGCTGGCGCTGGCGCTGCTGATGGACCGTAAGTTCCGCGGCCGGGGGCTCGTGCGCACGATGCTCATCGCGCCGTTCCTGCTGGTCCCCGTGGCCTCCGCGCTGCTGTGGAAGCACGCGCTCTACAACCCGGAGTACGGGCTGTTCAACGGCGCGCTCAGCTGGGTGGGCGATCTGTTCGGCGTGGACAACCCGCCACAGCCGGACTGGATATCCGACATGCCGATGTTCGCGGTCGAGGCCTCGCTGGTGTGGCAGTGGACGCCGTTCATGATGCTGATCCTGCTGGCCGGGCTGCAGAGCCGCCCCCTGGACATGATCGAGGCGGCCCGGCTGGACGGCGCGAACAACTGGCAGATCTTCCGCTTTCTGACGCTGCCGCATCTGCGGCGCTATCTGGAGCTGGGCACCCTGCTGGGCTCGATCTACATCGTGCAGAACTTCGACGCGGTGTTCACCATCACCCGGGGCGGTCTCGACACCGCCAACCTCCCCTACACCATCTACGAGACCTTCTACAACGCCCACGAGTACGGGCAGGCATCCGCCGCGGGTGTCCTGGTGGTGATCGGCACGATCATCATCGCCACCTTCGCGCTGCGCGTGGTGTCGTCCCTGTTCCGTGAGGAGGTGTCCCGCGCATGACCTCCTTGACCGCCGCGGCGCCGGCGGCCCCCGTGACCGCCGTCCCGCCGGCCGCCCGCCGGGCCCGCCGCCGCAGCACCGCGCTGGGCCTGCTGGCCTGGCTGACCGGCATCGTGTTCGTCCTGCCGGTGGCCTGGATGGCGCTGACCTCGTTCCACTCCGAGGCCGACGCCGCCACCAACCCGCCGTCCCTGACCGCCTCGCTCACCCTCGACGGCTACCGCGAGTTCTTCGGGGTGAACGGCGGGGCCGACCCGTGGCCGCCGCTGCTCAACTCGCTGGGTGCCAGCCTGTTCTCCACGATCTTCGTGCTGGTGCTGGCCCTGCCGGCGGCGTACGCGCTGTCGATCCGGCCGGTGCGCAAGTGGACGGATGTGATGTTCTTCTTCCTGTCCACCAAGATGCTTCCGGTGGTGGCCGGGCTGCTGCCGGTGTACCTGTTCGCCAAGAACACCGGTTTCCTGGACAACATCTGGCTGCTGGTCATCCTCTACACCTCGATGAACCTGCCGATCGCGGTGTGGATGATGCAGTCCTTCCTCTCCGACATCCCGGTGTCCATCATCGAGGCGGCCCAGATGGACGGGGCGAAGCTGCCGACCGTGCTGCTTAGGGTCGTCGCCCCGATCGCCGGGCCCGGCATCGCCGCCACCTCGCTGATCTGCTTCATCTTCAGCTGGAACGAGCTGTTGTTCGCCAATGTGCTCACCGGCGTGGTCGCGCAGACCGCACCGGCGTTCCTGACCAGCTTCGTCACCAGCCAGGGCCTGTTCCTGGCGCAGGTGTGCGCGGCCTCCATCGTCATTTCCCTGCCGGTGCTCGCCGCCGGTTTCGCCGCCCAGGACAAGCTGGTCCAGGGCCTGTCGCTAGGAGCAGTCAAATGAGGGCCGCCGTCATCGAAGCCCCCGGCAAGGTCACCGTCGCCACCGTCCCCGACCCCGCCCCCGGGCCGCGCGAGGTGGTCGTCGACGTGGCGGCCTGCGGGCTGTGCGGCACCGATCTGCACATCCTCCAAGGGGAGTTCGCCCCCACCCTGCCGATCGTCCCCGGACACGAGTTCGCCGGCGAGGTCGTCGGCATCGGCAGCGAGGTCACCGAGGTGGCGGTGGGCGACCGGGTCGCCGTCGACCCCTCCCTCTACTGTCATGAGTGCCGCTACTGCCGTATCGGGCGGGGCAACCTCTGCGACCGCTGGAACGCCATCGGGGTCAGCGTCCCCGGCGGCGCCGCCGAGTTCGCCGTGGCGCCGGTGGCCAACTGCGTACGGCTGCCCGAACATGTGGACGTGGCGGACGCGGCGCTCATCGAGCCGCTGTCCTGTGCGGTGCGCGGCTACGACGTGCTCAACAGCCGGATGGGCAACGAGGTGCTGATCTACGGGTCCGGGACCATGGGCCTGATGATGCTGGAGCTGGCCAAGCGCACCGGGGCGGCGAGCGTCGACGTCCTGGACATCAACCCCGACCGGCTCGCCACCGCGAACCTGCTCGGCTGCTCCCGCGCCGCCGCCTCGGCCGATGAGCTCGACCAGCCGCGCGGCTGGGACGTGGTCATCGACGCGACGGGCAACCAGGCCGCGATTCAGGACGGTCTCGGCCGCGTCGCCAAGGCGGGGACGTTCCTGCAGTTCGGTGTCTCCGACTACGCGACCAAGGCCGTCATCGAGCCGTACAAGATCTACAACCAGGAGATCACCATCACCGGCTCCATGGCCGTGCTGCACAGCTATGAGCGCGCCGCCCAGCTGTTCGCGACCGGGGTGCTCGACCCGAAGGTCTTCATCAGCGACCGGCTGCCGCTGGAGCAGTACCCGCAGGCGCTTGAGCAGTTCCGCTCGGGACAGGGCCGGAAGATCGTCGTGGAGCCCTGAGACGACCGCGGCTGACACGACACGCGCCCCACCCGTGCGCCGTTGACGGCCCGAGCCCGGCACCCCAGGCTTGGGCTGATCACCGGAGACGAGGAGGGGTGCGGCATGAGCGGCGGCGCGGTGGTGGTGGGCGGCGGTCTGGCCGGAACGCTGGCGGTGGCGGCGCTGCTCGGGCAGGTGGAGACGGTGACCGTCATCGAGCGCGACCGCTACCCGGAACAGCCGGTGTTCCGCAGAGGGGTCCCCCAGGGCCGCCATCTGCACGTCTTCCTCTCAGGCGGGCAGCGGGCCCTGGAGAAGCTGCTGCCCGGGACCGTCGCGGAGCTGGAAGCGGCCGGAGCGCGCCGTATGGAGGCGCCGCGCGATGTGCTCACCAGGACCCCGCACGGCTGGCACCGCCGTCTGCACGAGGGTAGACACGCCGTGATCAGCTGCACCCGCCCGCTCCTCGACGCCACCGTACGGGCCCAGGTCCTCGCCAGGGCCGCCGAGTCCGGGACCCGGGTGGAGGTGTTACAGGCGTGGGAGGCGGTCGGGCTCATCGGCAGCGCGGACCGGGTGACCGGCGTCCGCGTGCGCTCGCGCGATGCCGGGCACGCCGAGCGGGAGCTGCCCGCCGAGCTGATCGTCGATGCCTCCGGACGTGGCTCGCGCGCTCCGCGGTGGCTTACGGAACTCGGCCGCCCGGCGCCGCGCGAGGAGGTCATCGACGCCGGAATCGGCTACTCCACCCAGATGTTCCGGCCCGCCGAGCCGCTCCGCACCGCCGTGGTCCTCGA
The DNA here is from genome assembly GCF_042959105.1 of Streptomyces sp. NPDC007917. Lineage (NCBI taxonomy): Bacteria > Bacillati > Actinomycetota > Actinomycetes > Kitasatosporales > Streptomycetaceae > Streptomyces > Streptomyces sp. NPDC007917. The sequence continues at coordinate 144,332 of NZ_JBIBKK010000015.1, read as the reverse complement.
GCCCAGGCCCGCTCTTCCGCGTGGCGCGGCGTGGTCGCCCGTCGAGGGCGGCAACTGGCTGCTGACCCTCGCCGGGGTGCGCGGCCACCACCCGCCGACCGACGGTTCGGCGGTACCCGACTTCGTGGCCTCGCTCGGCGAACCGTATCTGCTGGACCACCTCAAGACCTGCGAGGCGGTGTCCCCGCCGTACGCCTACCGGGACACCGCCAACCGCCGCCGCGACTATCACACTCCGGGCGGCGTCCCCGAGGGGTTCATCGCGGTCTCGGACGCCGCCTGCACGTTCAATCCGATTTACGGGCAGGGCATGTCGGTGGCCGTTCTGAGCGGACTGGCCCTGCGCGAATGCCTGGCCGACGGCGGTCCGCGCCGCCCCGGCTTCGCGGCCGCGGCCCAGCGCGCCGTCGCCCGCGCGAGCGAGACCGCGTGGCTGACCGCCGCGGGGGCGGACCGCCCGTACTCCGAGGGCGCCGACGCCACTTCCCCGGGGACGGCCGAGCGGCTGCAGACCTGGTACTTCGGCCGACTGGCGGCTCGGGCGACCCATGACCCGACCGTCGGGGCCGCCTTCCGCGACGTCACCCATCTCGCCGCGCCGCCGTCCCGGCTGCTGACCCCCGCGGTCGCGCTGCGCACGATACTGCTGCCCCGGCGGCCGGGCCCGGCGAGCATTCCCCTGCGGGTGGAGGGCGCGGCGGGTTCGCCCCGCACCTGATGCTCCCGTCGCCTGGTGCTGTCGCCACGTCTCAGGACCGTTCTGGCACCCCTCCTCTGCCCCTGTGACCGGCTGATACAAACCGGCAACAAGGTTTGTTCAAGGTTCATGGAAGAGCCTGTTCGCGCAGTGGACGTCGTTTTTGCCAAACCGTCGCGAGTGGGACTCGGGTCGTGACGGGGGCACAGCGCCCGACAAGAACACAGGAGGAGCAGTTGCGTCACACCTTCCAAGTCTTGGGGCCGGTGCGAGTTGTCCGTCAAGACGGGGAGCAGCTGTCGATGGGTGGCCCCAAACAGCGGGCGCTGCTCCTGGCATTACTGCTCCACCTCAATCAGCCCGTGTCCATTGGCTGGCTCACCGAGGCTCTGTGGGAAGATCGGGCACCCGCCTCGGCCACGGCGAACCTGCGCAGCTACATCCATGCGCTGCGCCGCAGCCTGTCCGGCTTCGAGGGTGTCGAGATCACCGCGCTCGGCCGCTGTTACCAGCTTCAGGCCGCCTCCGGGCAACTCGACCTCACGAGCTTCGAACAGGCGGCTGCGGACGGGCGGGCCGCGTTGAGACGCGGCGACCACTCCGCGGCAGCCGCGCTGCTACAGCGGGCGATCAACCTCTGGCGTGGGGAGGCCGGGCACGGCATCCCATGCGGGCGGTCGATGGGAGCCCGTCTTGCCGCGTTGCAGGAGCAGTACTCCACCGCGGTCGAGGACCATGCCGAGGCCGTGATCCATCTTGGAGCGCGCGCCGACACTTTCTCCAGACTGCGGGACCTACTCAGCAGAGAGTCACTGCGGGAACGCGCTTGGGGTCTGCTCATGAAGGGCCTCCACGGCGCCGGCGACACGGCGGGGGCGCTTCTCGCCTATGGGCAGGCCAGGAAGCATCTCGTAGCCGAGCTGGGAATCGAGCCCGGCGCGGAACTCCGCCGTATCCACCAGAACGTACTGAACCGCGACCCGGGCCCTTCCGCTCAGATGCGGCACAACGCCGCGTCTGGTACAGACGCCGGGCCCGGACAGAGCAGGCCGGTGCCCCGGCAGTTACCCCGGCCCCTACTGTGTCGGGGGCGGGAGCGGATGACGGAGGCCGTGACGGATGTCCTCAGGCGAGAAGAACCGTTCGCGCGGCTGATGGTGATCAGTGGCTCGCAAGGCGTCGGCAAGTCGGCGATGGCGCTTCGTGCGGCGCATGCCGTCAGCGACCGTTTTCCCGACGGGCAGCTCTATGTGGATTGGGGTGGGCTTTCGGGCGGAACACCCACGCGTCCGTCGATGAGCAGCCGACACCTGCTCGCCGGCTTTCTTTCCGCACTCGGCGAACCGGTCCCGGCACCCGGAGCCGACACGAGCGAATGCGCGAGCCGGTTTCGCTCAGCAACCGCCGACTTGAGTCTTCTGCTCGTGCTCGACGGCGTCCCGGACGCCGGGCAGGTGCGTCCGCTGCTCCCCTGGGGACGTCATTGTGCCGTCCTGATCACCAGCAGACGGCGTCTGGCACTGGATTATGCCGAACACCTGCAGGTGGAGCCCCTGTCCAGGCGGGAGTCGATGGCCCTGCTCACTGAGTTCGCCGGCGCTGCCAGGATCGCCGCATCCCCGCGGGCGACCCACGACATCGTCGAGCTCTGCGCCGGTCTGCCTGGGGCTATACGCCACGTAGGAGAGCTCCTGTCCACGCGGCCGGACTTGGGGCTGGCCCAGGTTGCCGGGGCACTCCGTGCAGAGGGTCGTGGTCTTCCCGACCCCGCCCATGTCCTGGAACCGTTGTTCGCCGCGTCGAAGTGACCAGGGGACGATCGTGTGGAATCTCACGGGCACCTCGCCGGTCGGTGTCGCCGCCGTCGGTGTGACCGCTCTCGTCGGGGCCTTCCTGTGGTGGTTGCGCCGCTCATACACCATGGTCACCGTCCGCGGGACCAGCATGGAACCGACGTTCAGCGCGGGGGACCGGGTCCTGGTACGCCGGGGCGGTAAAGGGCGGCTCGCCCCCGCCACCGTCGTTGTCGTACACGACCTGCGCTATACGCAGGTTCCCATTCCCGCGTCGGTGCGTCCGCGCGGACGCCGTCGCCCTGTGCGGAGTCGAAGCGGGCCATTCCTGATCAAACGGATCGCCGCCGTGCCGGGCGACCCTGTGCCCCGGATTGCCGTGCCCGCGCTGCGTGATGTTCCGGAGGCAGCGGTCCCGATGGGACAGCTGGTTCTCCTCGGCGACAACGAAAGCGCGAGCTACGACTCACGGGAGCATGGCTACTTTCCCACCGAGCAGGTCCTGGGGCGTGTTGTCGCACGGCTGGCGCCCTGAGCGGCGACGTATACGGCTTTTATATCAAGACTGTGCGTCCACATGACTAGTGTTCTCTGGCGGTATTGCGAAAAACGTCGGTGAATAAGGGGGGCTTTCATGCTGTATCTGGTTTCGGCTTGTCAATTCTTGCTGGGCACCGTCTTCGCGGCTGCCGCAGTGGGAAAGATCCGCGATCGCGACGCGTTCGCGGCGTTCGCGACCGTGGTGAAAGGGCTCGGCCTGGTACCGCGTCCTTGGGCCCGTGTCACGGCGCGTATAACGGTGGCCGTAGAAGCAATGGTGCCCGCCCTGCTCCTCGTCGCGCTCGTACCCGCCGACCCGGTGGAGACGGCCTCCTGGTGGCTCAGGGGTTGCTCGACCGTACTGGCCATCGGACTCTTGCTGGCGTTCACCGTCGGCATCGTTCTCGCCGTGCGCAATGGCACCCAGGCGTCCTGCGCATGCTTCGGAGCCCGGGGGTCGGTCCTTGGAATGCGCCACATCATCCGCAACACCGCCCTCGCCGTGATCGGCGGTGCGGGGCTGCTCGGCCATCTGGTGGTTGGACAAATCCAGGGAAGCACCGCCGGACATGTCCTGGCCGCCTTCGCGGGCGTGATTGTCGCGAGCGTCTTCGTGCTCTTCGACGACATCGCGGAACTGTTCGTGTCCGTGCGGGCCACTACCTGAGGCACGTTCAAACGCACCCGGAAGAGACGTCCAACCCAGGAAAGAGGATTCCACCATGCCGTATGTCATCGCCGTGCTCTGCTTCATGGGCCTGCTGTGCCTGGTCAACCTGGTCTTCACCTACGGGGTGATCATGAAGCTGCGCGAGCATTCCGAGGCGCTCGCCGAACACAGTGGGCCGACCGAAGGGGGGACCGGACGGCCACGGCCCCTGGGGAGCGCGGTCTCGGATTTCACAGCCATGACGGTGACAGGCCAGACCGTGTCGCGTCATTCGTTAGCCGCGTCCTCCGTCGTGGCCTTCCTCTCGCCCGGATGCCTGCCGTGCGAACAGGCCGTACCCGACTTCCTGAAGTACGCCGCGGCCGTGCCCGGCGGCCGTGACCGCGTCCTGGTCGTCGTCTCGGGTCAGCCTTCCGAGGGCGCCGAGTACGCGGAACGGTTCGGCGAGGTGGCCCACGTCGTGGTGGAGGCACCGGGCGGACCAGTGCAGTCGGCGTTCGCAATGAACGGGGCGCCCGCCTTCGGAGTGCTCGGCGCGGGCGGATCCGTCTCGGTCGCCACCCGCAGCGTCGCCGAGTTGCCCACGGCGGTCTCGGCGTGACCAGGCCGACGGGGGCGCGCCGGGCCGACGACACCAGTCCGGCGCGACTGTCGGACCTCCCGCCCGCCTTGGCCGTGGCGAGCCGGGCCGCCCCCGGAGCCGTGGCCTTCCTCCTCCTGGCGGCCGTGTGCACCGGCTTCACCCCCGTGATGTCCGCCTGGCTGACCAAGCTTCTACTCGATGACATCACCGGTTCCTCCCGGAGCGGACTGCGCCACCTGCTCGCCCCCGCACTGGGGCTGGCGGCCGCCGGAGTGATCACAGCCCTCCTTCCGCACGCCACCGCCTACACAGCCAACCGCATGTCGCGCAAGGTGAAGCTCGCCACCAGGCAGCGGCTGTTCACCAAAGTCGGCGACATGCAAGGGCTCGGCCAACTCGAGGATCCGCCCTTCCACGATCGGCTCATGCTCGCGCAGCAGGCCGGAAGCGAGAGCCCCGGGCAGATCCTCGGCGGGCTGCTCAGCCTGCTGCAGGCGGGAATCACTCTGGCCGGATTCCTCATCACCCTGACCGTGCTCAGTCCCGTCATGGCCATCGTGCTGGTGATGGCCATCATCCCGGCGCTGCTCGCCGAGCGAGCGCTGAACAGACATCGGGCCGGGCTGCGATGGCGCCTCGGACCGGCCGAGCGACGGGAGATGTTCTACACCGATCTGCTGCGCGATCTGAAGGCCGCCAAGGAGATCCGCCTGTTCGGCATCGCGGGGTTCCTGCGCGACCGGATGCTGGGCGAACTGCGCACCATCCACGCCGCCGGTGACCGGCTGGACCGACGGGTGCTGCGCACGCAGGGCGGCCTGTCGGCGTTGTCCGCGGTGGTGGCGGGGGCTGGACTCGTGTGGGCTGTCCAAGCCGCGTTGTCCGGACGGTTCACGGTCGGCGATGTGTCCATCTTCGCCGCGTCCGTAGTCGGCACCCAAGGGGCTCTCTCGAATGTGGTACGAGGTCTGTCGACCGTTCACGACTCGCTGTTGATGTTCGGCCACTATCGGGTCGTGATGGACACCGAATCCTCTCTCGCGGTCCCCGCCGCACCCCGCCCCGTGCCGCCGTTGCGGCACGGCATCGAGCTGAAAGGGGTGTGGTTCCGTTACGGCGACGACCAGCCGTGGATCCTGCGTGGTGTGGACCTGTTCCTCCCACGCGGGCAGGCCACGGCCCTGATCGGCCACAACGGCGCGGGGAAATCCACCTTGGTCAAACTGGTGTGCCGGTTGTACGACCCCACCCGTGGCGCGGTGCTGTGGGACGGCATCGACCTGCGGGAGTTCGACCCCGTGGAACTACGGCAACACATGAGTGCGGCCTTCCAGGACTACACCTGCTACGACCTGCCGGTGAGTGAGAACATCGGCCTCGGCGACATCTCCGCCCTCGGCGACCTCTCGCGCCTCACGCTGGCGGCCCGCCACGCGGGCGTGCACGACATCATCGCCGGGCTGCCCCGTGGCTACGACACACTGCTCAGCCGGATGTTCCTGGACGTGGACGGCGACGATCCGGCCTCCGGCGTGCTGCTTTCCGGCGGGCAGTGGCAGCGGGTGGCGCTCGCCCGTGCCTTCCTGCGGGCCAGGCGGGATCTGCTCATCCTCGACGAGCCGAGTTCGGGGCTCGACGCGGAGGCGGAGTACGAGATCCACAGACAGTTGACGGAATACCGAGTCGGCCACACCAGCCTGCTCATCTCCCATCGCCTGGGAACGGCGCGCGACGCCGACCGGATCGTGGTGCTCAGCGACGGACGCATGGCGGAACAGGGCTCCCATCGCGAACTTCTCGCCTTGGACGGCTTGTACGCGCGGTTGTTCCGGCTCCAGTCACGCGGCTACCGAGAGCAGAACGAGGAGCAACCAGAACCCACTCACTGACACACCCCCAGAGGTGTCTCGCGTTGTGCGGTGCGTGAAACCGACCAAGAAGGCCCCGGCCTCCCACAGGGAGGCCGGGGCCGTCGGCTGTCACCTGACGCGCAGGGTCAGGCCGCGCAGGTGCCGCACGACGCGTACCAGGTGTACTGGTACACGCCGTTGCAGATCCGGTCGTAAGCGATCCGGTCCTGCCACGGCAGCGGGCTGCACTTGTTGGTCTGACAGTGGGAGTACTCGTCGTAGCACGCGGCCGCCGCGGCGTCCGCCGTCGCCGACGGGACCGCACGGGCCACCATGCGAGCGCCCATCGTCTCGATCCACTTGAGCATGGACATCTCCTTCCTCTCTCGGTCAGGAATTCTGACGCCTCTGACGTTAGAGGCCAAAAAGACAGGAAGAATACAATCCACATATAAGAACGGAAAGGACGTCGGGCATGATTCGCGCATTCCCCCGCGGGTGGAATGCGCGGCGGTCAGGGCGGCCCGTTACGAGGTGGGGCGCCGCGCGTACACCTCGATCTCGATCTTCATCCGGGGGTCGGCGAGCCCGCACACGAGCATCGTGGCGGCCGGGCGGACCTCGCCGAAGCGGCGGCGCAGCACCGGCCAGCAGGGCTCGAAGTCGGCCCGGTCGGGCAGCAGATAGCGCACCCGCACCACATCGGCGAAGGAGCATCCCGCCTCGGCCAGCGCGGCCTCGATATTGCGCAGGCACTGCTCGGCCTGGACCACCACATCGTCGGAGATGGTCATCGTGGTGTAGTCGAAGCCGGTGGTCCCGGACACATGCACCCAGTCGCCGTCGACCACGGCCCGGGCATAGCCGATCTGCTCCTCAAAGGTCGAGCCGCTGAGGATCGCACGTCGCTCCGTCATGCGCGGCACGCTAGGCGACCAGCACCGATACGTCTAATACGACCACAGGCATGAGCTGATATCTCTAGGCCTATGGAGCGCCCCGAACTCCCCCTGCCGCAGCTGCACGCCTTCGTCGTGCTCGCCGAGGAACTTCACTTCGGCCGCGCGGCCACCCGCCTGGGCATCGCCCAGCCACCGCTGAGCCAGCAGATCGCGCGGCTGGAGGGCAAGGTGGGCCATGCGCTGTTCAGCCGCGAGCCGGGGCGCGTGGCCCTCATCCCGGCGGGCCGCGAGCTGCTGCCCGGCCGCCCGGCGGGCCCTCGGCGACCTCGCCGACGGCCTGGCCGCGGCCCGCGCCGTCGGCGGCGGCCGGGCCGGCTGTCTGCGGATCGGCTTCGCCGCCTCCCTCGCCCTGACCGTCCTGCCCGGTCTGCCGCGCACCTTCCGGCAGCGGTTTCCCGAAGTGCGGCTGAACATCCACGAGATGACCACCGCGCCGCAGATCGCCGCCCTGCGCGACAAGACCATCGATATCGGCCTGCTCCGCGAGCCCCCCGCCGACGAGCCGGACCTCGGCTTCGAGACCGTACTCGGCGAGCCCTTCGTGCACGTACTGCCGTCCGCGCACCCCCTGGCCGACCAACGGACCGTGGAGACGGCGCCGTTGGCCGACTCGCCCTTCGTACTGCTGCCGCGCGAGGTCGGCCCCGGGCTGTACGACCGGATCACCGGCCTGTGCGCGGCGGCGGGCTTCACCCCCCGGGTGGCCCAGCACGCGGTGGAGTGGCAGACGGTGTGCGCCCTCGTGGAAACCGGCCTGGGTATCTCCCTCGCCCCGGCGAGCATCCGGCGCATCCGCCTCAGGGACGTCTCCTTCCGCACGGTCAGGCCCGGCGCCGCCCGTACCCGGGTCGCCGTCGCCTGGCGCAGAAACGACCCGAACCCCCTGGTCGGGCAGTTGCTCACGGCCGTCGAACACGATCCGTCGGACGGAGGGGAGGAGCGGGGCGCGGCGGCGGTCAGCCGAGGGCGTCGCGGAGGTGGCCGGCCGCGGCCTGCTCCAGGTGGGCCAGATCGCTGCTGACCGTGGCGAAGGTGAAGCCCTGGGCGAGCCGTTTGGCGGCCGTGACGCCGTTCGGGGTGTGGATCCCGGCCGCGATGCCCGCCGACTCGGCCGCCGCGGCCACCTTCGCGAGCGCCGCCTCGAACTCCTCGGCGACCGAGGGGTCGGTGGAGGTGCGCCCGCCGAACGCGATGGTCAGGTCGGAGGGGCCGATGTAGACGCCGTCGAGCCCTTCGGTCGGGCAGATCTCCGCGGTGTTGCCGAGCGCCTGGGCGGTCTCGATCATCACGACGCAGGTGACCTGCTCGTTCGCCTCGGCCGGGGCCGGGCCCACCCTCAGCCCCGAGCGCATCGGGCCGTAGCTGCGGACGCCGTGCGGCGGGTAGCGGCAGGCGCTGACGGCGGCGGCCGCCTCCTCGGCGGTGTTGACCAGGGGGACGATCACGCTCACGGGCGCCGGCGTCGAGGGCCTGGCCGATCCAGAAGCCGTCGTTGACCGGGACCCGGACCATGCCGGCGCTGATGCCGCGCGCGTCGATGGCGGTCATCGCGCCGAGGGTGCCCTTGTAGCCGAGGAGGCCGTGCTGGGCGTCCACGCAGATGTAGTCGTAGCCGAGTCCGGCCAGGCGTTCGGTGCCGACCGGGTTGTCGAGGACGACCCAGTAGCCGAGGATGCGCTGGCGTGCGCGCAGGCGGGCCGCGAAGTCGGCGGGGGAACTGGTCATGCTGTCAGCTTCTCTCCATCGGGGTCGGGGTCCGTAACCGGGAGTGGCAACGGAGGCAGCGAGAGCGGCCGGGGTGTGGGTCACACCACGGCGTTGACGGGGGCCTCCGCCGCGCAGCAAGCGCACCACATTGGCCGCGGCGGTGCTGCCCATCGCCGCGTTGACCTGGTGGTTGAATGCACCGCAGTGCGGGGTCAACACGGTGTGGGGCGCGGTGAGCAGCGGGTTGCCCGCCGGGGGCTCAGTGGCGAACACATTGATCCCGGCCGCGGAGAGGTGTCCGCTGTGCAACAGCCCGGCGAGCGCGGCGTCGTCGACCAAGCCGCCCCGCGCCGTGTTGACCCGGCCGAAGCCCACCAGACCGAGGGTGCGCCGGGCTATCCGCCTTCATCAGTTCCCCCCCATCCAGTGCATGTTATGAGCGAAACTTCACATGATTGCACACAACACGCAAGATTTTGCATAACAACCGAGGAAAAATGGCGCAGAATACGCAGACTGATAGGCTGACCCGGGTTCGTCGCGGACAGTCACGGAGAGGATGACACGCGTAACCGGATCCTCCGTCTGAAGGCGGGGGCTTTCAGCCCGTGTGGCTGGGGCCCGTGTGTTACCAGCACAAGCCAACTGCGTTGGAGGTGAACCAAGTTGGCTACGTTCCGTACAGGACGGAAGACCCACCAGGCTGTGCTTCCTCAGCAGCCTGCTCTGGAATTCGGCCCAGCAGACAACCCCGGGATCAGGGACGAAACGGGGGCCGAAGACCGCGATGCGGTACCCGGTGCGGGACATGTGCGAGGGGAGACCGCCGCGCCTTCGCCTGGGCACGGTGGCGTCACCCCCGACCGTCAGGTCCGGGAGGAGGGCCGTGAGGCCCACCCGTGTGTGTTCGTCCTCGACCGGCACGGCACACCGTTGCAGCCCACCACACCCGCCAGGGCACGGAAGCTGCTGAAGTCCGGGCGGGCGGTGGTAACCCGGCACACCCCCTTCGTCATCCGCCTGAAGGACCGCACCGCGGCAAAGAGCGAGGTCGACGGCGTAGAGCTGGGCATCGACCCCGGCAGCAGACACACCGGCCTGGCGGTGTTCACCGCACAGGCCGGACAGCGGCGGGGCCGGTACGCGGTCCAACTCGACCACCGCGGCGCACAGATCCGCAGGAAGCTCGAGCAGCGGGCCGCGTACCGGCGCGGGCGCCGGTCCCGCAACCTGCGCTACCGGGCGCCGCGGTTTCTCCACCGACGCCGCCCAGAGAGTTGGCTGGCGCCGAGCCTGCGGCACCGGGTGGAGACCACCGTCTCGTGGGTGGACCGCCTCTCGCGGTGGGCACCGGTCAAGGCGATACATGTGGAGCGAGTGGCGTTCGACACACACGCCATCAGCGCCGGTCGCCCCCTGGAGGGGGCCGAGTACCAGCACGGCACCCTGCACGGCACGGAGGTACGTGAGTACCTGCTCGCCAAGTTCGGCCGGGCCTGTGTGTACTGCGGTGCCACCGAGGTGCCGCTGAACATCGACCATGTCCATCCCCGCTCCCGTGGCGGCAGCGACAGGGTCTCCAATCTCGTCCTGTCGTGCGTGCCGTGCAATCAGGCCAAAGGCAACCGTTCGGTGGAGGAGTTCGCCCGCCCGGCCGTCGCCGCCCGCATCAAGGCCCAGGCGAAGGCACCGCTGCAGGATGCCGCCGCCGTTCAGAGCGTCCGCTGGGCGCTGTGGCGCGCCCTGGAGCAGCGGCTGCCCACACATGTGGCGTCGGGCGGCCGTACGAAGTGGAACCGCACCCGCAACCACCTGCCCAAGACCCACACCCTCGACGCCCTGGCGGTCGGCAAACTCGACACCATCACCGAAACCGTCACCCAGGTCCTCATCGCCGGGTGCACCGGACGAGGCACCTACACACGCACCCGCCCCGACAGACACGGCTTCCCCCGCCTGAGCCTGCCCCGGCACAAGCAGTTCTTCGGCTTCCAGACCGGCGACCTGGCCCGCGCCGTCGTCCCCACCGGCAAATACGCCGGCACCTACACCGGCCGCGTCGCCGTCCGCGCCTCCGGCAGCTTCGCCATCCGCACCGCCCACGGCCTCATCACCACCCGACACACGCACCTCCACCTGCTGCAACGCGCGGACGGATACGCCTACACCACCCACCCCGAGAAGCCCTCCCACCCACTGCTCCGCCGTACCGCCGCGGAAGGACAGGACGAGCTTCCCCCCGCCCGAAGGCGGGAGTTCCCACGCAAGGAGTTCCCGATGAGTCCGGCAAGTTCGCGCACATCACGCACGACGGCCGCGCCGGCCGGGGCGGAGGACCCCAGAAGGTTGCGGGCCCCCGATCGCCGTGCGCTGATCGCCCGCATGATCCAGACCGACGGGGCCGTCGTCGTCGAGGAACTGGCCCGCTCCCTGGACGTCACCCCGTCCACGATCCGCAGGGACCTCGCCCTGCTCACCGAGCAGGGCACCATCGCCCGCACCTACGGCGGCGCGATGAGCGCGGGCCATACGGCCGAGCCGACGCTCGGCCAGCGCAGCGGCCTGGCCGTCGCCGAGAAGGACCGCATCGGGCGCTGGGCGGCCGCCCGGATCGCGCAGGGGGACACCGTCATCCTGGACGCCGGCACCACCACCGGACGGCTCGCCCACCATCTGCGCGGCCGGACCGAACTCACCGTCATCACCAGCGGGCTGACCGCCCTGCGGGAGCTGGCCGAGGCGGACGGCATCGAGCTGATCACGCTCGCCGGGACGCTGCGCCACGTCAGCCAGGGGTTCGTCGGCCCGCTCGCCGAGCTGACCTTGACCCGTCTCACCGCGGACAAGGTGTTCCTGGGCGCCGACGGCCTCGATGCGAAGCTCGGCATCTGCGAGGCCAGCCTGCAGCAGACCGCGCTCAAGGAGCTGATGGCCCGGCGCGGTGGACAGGTGTACGTCCTGGCCGACAGCAGCAAGCTCGGTCAGTCGCCCTTCACCGCCTGGGCCCCGCTGACCGGGCCCTGGACGCTGGTCACCGACAGCGGGGCCACCGATGACCAGCTCGCGCCCTTCCGGGCCCTGCCCGAAACCGAGGTCGTCACCGTGTGAAGGTGTGCCTGCCCGAGCCCACCTCGAAGGGCTTGTCCTCGCCCGGCAGCCGGACCTCGGCCCGGGTGTTCGGCGGCACCAGCACCTCGACGACCAGCCGCTCGCCCTCGTAACGCCAGCCCGCCTCGGCCCGCCCGTACGGGGTCAGATGGGCGGCCTCGGCGTAGTCGAGACCGCCGCCGGGGACGGGCTCGATCCGCAGCCGCCGCCAGCCGGGGGCGGCCGGGGCCAGGCCCGCGACGGTGCGGTGGAGCCAGTCGCCGACCGCGCCGAGCGCGTAGTGGTTGAAGGAGGTCATCTCGCCCGGGTTGATGGTGCCGTCGGGCAGCATGGAGTCCCACCGCTCCCAGATGGTGGTCGCGCCCATGGTGACCGGGTACAGCCAGGACGGGCAGCCCCGCTCGAGCAGCATCCGGTAGGCGAGCTCGGGCTCACCGGCCGCGCAGAGCGCGTCGCAGATCAGCGGGGTGCCCGCGAACCCCGTGGCGATCTTGAAGTCCGCGTCGCGCACGATCGCGGCCAGCCGCGCCCCGGCGCCCGCCCGCTGGCGCTCGGTCGGCAGCAGCGCGAAGCACAGCGCCAGCGCGTAGGCGGTCTGCGCGTCGGAGGACAGCCGCCCGGCCGGGGTCACGAACTCCTCCTGGAAGGCCGCCCGCGCCTCCTTCGCCAGCTGGTCGTAGCGGAGCGCGTCATCCGACTCGCCCAGCAGCCGGGCGGTCTTCGCCAGCACCTCGGCCGAACGCACCAGATAGGCGCCCGCCACCAGGACGCCGTCCGTACGGGCGGCCTCCGGGCGGTCCGGCGGGGCCGCCGGGTCGAGCCAGTCGCCCAAGTGCCGGTGGTCGCGCCACAGCCCGCCGCGCTCGCGCGCGTACCGGGCGGCGGTCTCCACCCAGCCGCGCATACCGGGGTACTGGTCGCGCAACACCCCCAGATCGCCGAAGCGCTGGTGGAGCACCCACGGCAGCAGCACCGCGACATCCGCCCAGACGGCCTGCGCCCTGGGGAAAACCTCGAACTCCGGCGGAACGGCGTCGGGCACCACGAGCGGCGGCACCTGCTCGGGGTGGGCCAGCTGTTCGGCTGACAGGTCGCGCAGCCAGCCGGCGAGCATGCCGGAGCAGTCGTACAGGAAGGCGGCGGTCGGCGCGAACACCTGGATGTCGCCGGTCCAGCCCAGGCGTTCGTCGCGCTGCGGGCAGTCGGTGGGGATGTCCAGGAAGTTGCCGCGCATGCTCCACACCACGTTCTCGTGCAGCCGCTCCACCAGCGGCTCGGAGCAGGAGAACCAGCCGGTGCGCTCCATGTCGGTGTGCACCACCACGGCCCGCACGTCCGCCGGGTCCAGCGGCCCGGGCCAGCCGGTGACCTCGGCGTAGCGGAAGCCGTGGAAGGTGAAGCGCGGCTCGTAGGTCTCGGGGCCCCCGCCGCGCAGGGTGTAGACGTCGGTGGCCTTGGCCTCGCGCAGCGGCCGCACCCCCAGCTCGCCGCCTTCCAGCACCTCGGCGTGGCGCAGGGTGACGGTGTGCCCGGCCGGTCCGCTGACCGTGATGCGCAGCCGCCCCACCAGGTTCTGGCCGAAGTCCAGGACGGTACGGCCCGACGGGGTGGTGATCACCTCGACCGGCGCCAGGGTCTGGACGCGCCGCACCGGCGGCCCGGTCGGCGCCACCAGCTCCCCGGCCGGGGGGTCGGTCTCCTCGGCCGGGCTCCAGCCGTTGGTGTCATGGCCCGGGCTGGACCAGCCGTCGCGCTCCAGGCGGGCGTCGTACACCTCGCCGTCGTAGATCTCCGAGCGCAGCAGGGGGCCGGTGGCCGCCCGCCAGTCGGAGTCGGTGGCCACGGTCTCCCGTGTCCCGTCGGCGTAGCGGATCTCCAGCTGGGCCAGCAGTGAGGTCCGCTCGCCCCAGATGGCGCGCCGGCCGCCGTTGAAGCCGATGCGGCCCGCGTACCAGCCCTCCCCCAGCAGCGCGCCGACGGCGTTCGCGCCCTCGCGCAGCAGGCCGGTCACATCGTGGGTCTGGTAGCGCAGCCGGTGGGCGTACGAGGTCCAGCCCGGGGCCAGGACGTGGTCGCCGACCCGTACGCCGTTGAGCTCGGCCTCGTACACGCCGCAGGCGGTGATGTACAGCCGCGCGGCGGCCACCGGGCCGCGGACGGTGAACTCGCGGCGCAGCAGGGCGGCGGGCAGCGGGCCTTCTGCCTGGGGCCCCGCAGGGGTGATGGGGCGGGCCGTCCAGTCCTCGGGCACCAGGAGCCCCGCCTCCGCGTGGGCGGGCTCGGACCACGCCGAGGGCTCGTCGGCGCCGGTGCCCCAGACCCGGACCCGCACGGACACCCGCTGCCGGGAGCGCAGCGCCGGGCCCGGCCAGGGGACGAGTACCGACTCCGCGGACTCAACCCGCCCGGGCGCGGCGAGTTCGGTGCCGTCCTCGGCGTACACCCGCACCTCGTAGGCGGTCTGCCGCCAGTCCTCGGCGTCGGTGGCGGTGCGCCAGCTCAGCCGGGGCTCGGGCTCGCCGATGCCGAGCGGTTCCCGGTGGTGCTCAAAGACGGGGGTGGTGACCTGCAACGCTCGTTCCCTTCCTCAGGACTCGGGCCCTGATGAGTCGGACCGGATGAGTCGGACCGGGCCGAACAGACCCGTGCGTACCTGACCCGCCGCGACGGCGCGGGTGGGCGAGGCGTCGTCGAGATACCCGGCGAGCGTGCCGCTCACCACGATCTCGATGTCGTTGTCGCCCGCCCTAAGGGCGTCGGTGACCTCGACCGCCCACGGCCCCCAGACCCGGCGGCCGACCGGGGTTCCGTTGACGCGGATCTCGGCGGTGCCGCGGACCTCCCCGAGGTCGAGGAGGGTGCGCCCGGCCGGGGGCTCGGGCAGGCGGGCGGTGGTGCGGTAGCGGACCCGCCCGCCCAGGGCGCGCAGGCCGAGCTCTTCCCAGGCCACGAGCTCCACCCCGGCCTCGGCGACCTCGGCCTCGATCGCCGCGTCGAGCAGCGCGCCGCCCCGGCGGCCGTCCACCGCGACCACCTTGAGCAGCACCCGGGTGGCGGCGGCCAGCGGGGCGGGCAGCCGCACCCACCCGTCGCCGTCCGCCGTGTACTCGCGGCCCTCGACCAGGACCGTGACGCTCAGCGGGGTGGGCACGCGCAGCGCCGTCGTGCCGAGCGGGGCGGGGAAGCGCAGCCACTCCTCGCGCTCGGGCCCGGGCGCCAGGTCCGGTACGAGCGGCAGGGCTACTCCGTCGGGGGCGGCGGCAGGCTCCAGCCAGTGGGCGCCGGGCAGCGGGTGGGCACGGGCCCAGGAGCAGATCCACCGCGGATCGCGGCCGCCGCTCGCGATCCGCAGCCGCAGCGGCACGGGCGCGCCGTCGCGGCTCGCCTCCCAGCCGCCGCCACTGCCGTCACTGCCACTGCCGCTCCCGCTGATCCAGCCGAGGCCGCCGCGCGCCGCCGGGGCCGAGTCGAGGGCCGCTCCGGTGGGGGCCCCGGTCCCCGCGTCGGTGACCCGCAGCGTGAGGGTGTTCTCGCCGGCGCGCAGCAGTTCGCCGAGGTCGTACGCGTGGACGCGGATGTCGCGGTGGCCCGGATAGGGGGCGAAGTCGCCTTGGCGGCCCACCTCGACGCCGTTGACCAGCACGGCACACGCGCCGTCGGCGGCGACCTGGACGACCGGGTCGTCCGGGACCCGGTCCAGCCGGGCCCGCAGCGTCAGCTCGTGGGTGCGGCCGGGCACCGAGCCGTCCCCGGCCTCCATCCACTCGGGGCGGCGGAACGCGTCCGGGTCGCCGACCACCGCGAACGACGCGCGCACCGGCCCGTCCTCGACGGCCGTCAGCTCGATCTCCAGGGCGACGGTCCGGCCGCGGGCGGACGGCGGCAGCGGGCTGAGGGTGCGGTACCCCTCCCCCGCCACGGGCAGCTCCGCCCCGTCGAGCAGCACCCGGCGGAGCGCGCCCGCGCCCACCACGAGGCTCAGCCCGTCGCGGTCGGGGATCGTCAGATGCGTACGGACCGCGACGCGGCCGCCCGCGGGAACGGCCCGCCAGTCCAGGAACTCCTCGGGGACATATCCCTTGGGGCCCAGCCGCTCGTCGTGCAGCGGGTCGTCGGGGATGCCGCGCGACAGCGACCACACCGCGGGCCGCCACGCCTCCGAGTCCGGGCCTCTGACCAGCGCGAACGGGCCGAAACCGGCCGTGACGGGCGACCAGCCCGCGTCAACCTTGTGTTCCAGCCGCCACACCTCGATCGGCAGCACCCCCGTGCGGTGCGCCGCCGCGAGGTCCCCGTCGCTGTTGTCCAGGGTGGAGGTGGCGAGCCCGCGCCAGGGGCCGGGCAGCGGGATGGTGCCGGTGGTCGGGCCGAGGGGGGCGCGGGTCGGCTCGGGCAGCTCTTCGGCGAGCACCACCAGCGCCACCGCCCCGTCCTCGAACGGCACCTCGAGGAGCCAGGCCCCGTCCGGCGCCCGGACCACGGCCACCTCGGTGCGCTCTCCGGTGCCCGGGTCCCAGCGCTGGGCACGCGGCCGGGCCTGGCCCTCCAGGCGCACCCGGGCCGTACGGCCGTCGGCGGGGACGAAGTCGTAGCCGTCGGTGCGCAGTCGCTCCCAGTACCGCTCCCAGGAGAAGCCGTCCGTGGGCCAGTCGCCCATCGGGAAGGCGACGATCGGCGCCTTGGTGCCGCTGCGGTCGTCATGCGCGATCAGGGCGAGGACCAGCGCGTCGCCGTGGCGGCGGAGCAGGTACGGCGCGTCGGCGTCCACCCGCACCGGGCCCCGGGCCACCGCCGCGGGCACCTGCTCGGCGCTCCCGACCACCGTCACCAGGCCACGCGCGACGGCGTCGGCGAACAGCCGGGCGGCCTCCGCGCTGTTGGTGTCGTCGGTGCCGGGGCCGCCGGGGAACAGCTCGGGCGCCCGGGCCACGCACACCACCCGGCCGCCCGCCGCCGCGAAGCGGACCAGCGTACGGGCCGCCGCGGCGTGCAGGGCGGACGGCCCGGGCAGCACCACGGTGCGGTACCGCTCCTGGCCGATGACCAGGGCGGGGCCCGCCTCGTCGGCGGTCACCTCGCCTGAGGCGAGCGTGTTCTCGTCGAAGGTGTCGTGGTCGAGCCCCGCGCGCTCCAGCACCCCGCGGCGCTCGGCGAACCAGCAGTTGACGCCGTTCAGCTCGTGGTAGAGCCGCCCCGCCTCCGTCGCCGGGGCCAGTGGGCCGTCCAGCGTGAGGTAGGCCTGCGCGGTCGTGGTCGGCGACAGCAGGACCGTGTCGCACACGTGGGTGCCCTCGGTCAGCACGGAGCACAGCCGCGCCACGGCGGTGGCGAACACGTGGTACGAGGACCAGTACGGCTGGCGCCAGCAGGTGGACGGCGGCGCCCACTCCCACCAGCCGCCGACGGTGCTGTAGTAGACGGCGTGCGGGTCGTAGAGATTGGCGCCGCGGCGCAGGAAGGGCGCGAGCCAGTCGTAGGTCTCCTCCAGCGTGCCGCCCCAGCCGGAGGAGTGGAATGCCTCGATCCAGGTGCGCCGGTGGCCGAGCGCGTGCGCCATCGAGCTGTGCGCCTTGGCGTCGCCCCAGTGGTCGCTGCCCGGCGCCCCGTATCCGGCGTGGGTGCCCTGGTAGTCGCCGTACACCCGCACACCGCCCACCGGGTCCCCCTCGCGGGCCGGGGAGGGCTGGTCGAAGCCGCAGACCAGGCCGTGCCGGGAGAAGAACGCCTCCTGGGGGTCGAAGAAGGCCCGGCGGCCCAGCCGGGCGCGGTGTTCGTGGTAGTCGCGGCGCACCCGCGCGGCGTGCGGGTCCTCGCCCTCCCACAGCGCCCACAGCTCGGGCACCAGGTCATAGCCGTACACCTCGGCGAAGCTCGCGGCGAAGTCGCGGCCCCAGGTGGGCATGGCGGGCAGCTCGTCCTGGAAGAAACCGCCGATGGCGCGGCCGAACCACTTGCCGACGTGCCGCTCCAGGGTGCCGTGCACCCGGTCGAGCAGCGCCGCGCAGGCGGCCTCGCCGAAGTAGTCGAAACCGCTGACCCCGCTGTGCACCAGGGTGATCTCGGCGGGGCCGCCGCTCCAGCGGGCCGCGCCGCCGGCCAGGGGCACCGCCACCCGCCCGGCCGCGGCGCCGCCGCCCCGGGTGGGGACGGCGGCGGGGACGGCGTACGCGGCGAGCGGGGTGTGGCCGGTCGGCGGCCGCACCACCGTCTCGCCGCCCTCCGCCGCAACGCTCGTACGGTAGAGGGCGAGCCCGGCGAACTCGGGGTTGCGGGCGGTGAGTTGGCCCTGGAAGTTGGCGCCGGAGAAGCCGATCTGATCGTACATCCACAGGCTGAACCCGAGCTCGTCGGCGTCCGCGCAGGCCCCGTCGAGCAGCCGCAGCCACTCCTCGCTCAGATACGGCGGGTCGTCCGCCAGCGAGCCGAAGGTCGGGCCGGTCGGCGCGAGGCACATCACCACGGCCTGCCGGATGCCCTGGGAGGTCAGCTCCGCCATCTGCCGGCGCAGCCGCTCCCGGGTCACCTTCGCACCGCTCCACCACCAGATCGGCAGCGGCCCGTATTCGGGTGCGGGGTCGGTGAACCGGGAGAGCAGTTCGTCCGCGGACCGCGTCACGCGGCCACCCGGCGCTCGGCCTCGATGCGGTCCAGGGACTTCCCGGCCGTGTCCGGCATGAAGAAGTAGCCGATGCCGCCGCTGATGACCAGGAACGCGGTCAGCAGGGCCGCGATGGCGGTGATGCCCGTGTCGGCGAGGTGGGGCACGAAGTAGCTCCAGATGCCCAGGCAGGTGCGCGCCGTGCCGAAGGTGAAGCCCTGGGCGGTGCCGCGCAGCATGGTCGGGAAGAGCTCCTGGCTGAACGTCTTGTAGACCGCCTCACCGGCGATCGAGGCCCCCACGCCGAACAGGAAGGTGTTGAGGAGGATCGTCGGCACGGTGAAGGGGAACCACAGGAAGAGCGCGTAGGCGGCGATCTGCATCACCGCTCCGATGGCCCACAGCATCCGGCGGGTGCGGTGGTCGCGGTCGGTCAGCGGCATGAACACCAGCACGGTCGCGGCGATGCCGACGCCGAACCCGGCGCAGGACAGCGCCACGCTCGTCCCCTGGCCGCCCGCGCCCAGGTTCTTGACCATGTACGGGGTGAACAGGCCCGCGGTGCCCGCGGCCAGGTTCCAGAAGAGGTAGAAGCTCCCGGTCCACAGCAGCGCCTTCAGATGCGCCCCGCGGAACAGCTCCCGCACCCCGGCCGCCGCGGCGGCAGCCCCCTCGGCCGCGCTGTTCGCCTTGCTCGCCGCGGCCTTCCACACCGCCGACTCGGTCATCCCTCTGCGCAGCGCCCAGGTGACCAGCGCGACCACGAACAGATGGAGGAAGACGATGCGGATGCCCAGCAGATCCAGCGGGGAGAGCGCGAGTGCGAGCAGGAGCACGATCATCGGCCCGACGTTCCAGGCGACCTGGGTGAACCCGAGCAGCTTGCCCCGGGCCCTGGCCGGTGAGAACTCCCCCACCAGGGCCAGCGAGGTCGGCACGTCGGCACCCACCGCCACGCCCACCACGAAGGTGCCGATGAACAGCATCGCCGGGTTGACGGCGAGCGCGATCAACAGGATCGCGGCCGCGTAGACCAGCAGATCCCACTGGTAGATCCGCTTGCGGCCGAGCTTGTCGCCGAGCCGGCCGCCGATGAAGGCCCCGACCGCCGCGCCGATGGCGTTGGGCCCGATGGCCGCGAGGGCGCCGACGCCGGTGAGGCCCGAGTCGCTGAGGCCGAGTTCGTCCTGGAAGAGCGCCAGGCCCGCGCCCAGCGCCACGATCGACCCCGCATCCAGATACGAGGCCATGCCGGCCAGGACCGACCACTTCCACTGTTGACGGCTGACGGTGCCCTCGGCGTCGGCCGAGGGCGCTTGGGTGGACTGATCCATGGCCATCCGGTGGCTCCCGTCTTCTTTGACATGCTCCGGAGTCCCGATTCGGAGAGTACGTGTGTAGAACGTTCTCCGAATTGAAACGACTCAAAGGTGAGGCGAGGACGGCACGGTGGTCAAGCCGCGTGCAGGTAACAATGCGGAAAAGCGCGCGGCCGGGCATCGGCACCCCGCCCCGTTCGACGGCGTACAGTGGCGTTCCGTAGACCGTTTCACAGGACCGTTCTCACCGGAAACACCGACCGCCGTGAGACGCGAGCCCACCGGAGGGAGAGACCCGTGGCCCCCACGAGCGGCAAGCGCCGCGTGACGATCACGGACGTGGCGCTGCACGCCGGGGTCTCGACGTCAGCCGTGTCCAAGGTGCTGCGCAACGCCTACGGCGTGAGCCCCGCCATGCGCGAACGGGTGCGCTCGGCCATGGCCGAGCTCGAGTACCGCCCGCACGCGGCCGCCCGCGGGATGCGCGGCCGTACGTACACGATCGGCGTGCTGCTGGACAACATCCGCAACGCCTTCTTCGCCGACATCCTCGACGGCGTCAACACCGAGCTGCGGGGCGGCGACTACCAGGTGCTGATCGGCGCGGCCGGCTTCGGCGAGGAGGACCAGACCAGGCTGGCCCGGGCCCTGGTGGACCGCCAGATGGACGGGCTGATCCTGATCGGCCCCGGCTTCCCGCGCACCGAGGTGCTGCGGACGGCGGCCACCGTGCCCACGGTGGTGATCGGCCACCACGACGTGGCGGACGAACACGACTCGGTCGTCGACGCCGACGCCCTCGGCGCGGGCCTGGTGGTCGACCACCTGGTCCGGCTCGGCCACCGCCGCATCGCCCTGACCTCCACCCCCGGAAACCGGGGCAGCGGCTGGTCGGGCACCCCCGAGCGGGTCCAGCGCCGCGGCTACCACGAGGCGATGCGCCGGCACGGGCTGCAGGACCTGGCGCGGGTGGCCATGACCGCGTTCTCCGAGGAGGGCGGCTACCGGGCCGGGATGGAGCTGCTGGCCTCGGCGGACCGGCCGACCGCCGTCTTCGGGGGCGCGGACGTGGCCGCCATGGGCGTCTTCCGCGCCGCGCGTGAGCTGGGGCTGCGGATCCCCGAGGACTTCTCGCTGGTCGGCTACAACAACACCGCCGTCGCCGCGCTCGCCCCCGTCCGGCTCACCAGCGTCGACCAGGCGGGCGGCCTGATGGGCACGACGGCGGCGCGGCTGCTGCTGGAGCGCATCGAGGGCCGCACGCGGTCCGTGCTGATGACCGTCTCGCCCACCCTGGTCGTCCGCGGCACCACGGGCCCACCGCCGCCCGCCGACGGCTAGACGCCCGTGCGGGCCGGGAGCGGTGCTCCCGGCCCGCACGGGGTCAGCCTACGAACACGCGGGTGTCAGTCCACGAACAGCAGGTCGCGCTTGGCCGCCGAGGAGGCGAGCGCAGCGGCGAAGTTGTCCTCGACCTCCGCCTTCTCCGCCGCGTTGGGGTTGGGGTTGGTGCACGAGGTACCGGCCGTGGAGCCGGACATCAGGCTGGAGCAGGGGCCCGGCTTCATGTCGGGCAGGCCCAGGATGTGGCCGAGCTCGTGGGACGAGATCCGCACGGTGTTGTAGCCCTGGTCGACGGCCTGCCGCCCGAAGTAGATCGTGCCGCTGCCCAGGCTGGTCGTGGCGGTACGCGGCCAGCCGTTGTCCGCGATGATGCGGATGTTCGCCCGCTGCCCCGAGGCGACCGGCTTGAGCTCCACGTTCGCCACGCTGTCGTTCCAGATCGCGGCGCCCTTGGTGACGGCGTCCTTGAACTCCGCGGCCTGGGACGAGTCGTACGTCAGCACCCTCGCGGCGATGACCTGCTGCTGCGCCGGCCCGGACGCGGGCGCCGCCACCGCCTGGCCGCCCGCCAGGACGAGCACCGCCGCCGCGGCGGCGGGTAATGCGCGCAGGGCTTTGCTGGATCTCACGATCGGCCTCCTCGTGGGGTAAGGAACGGAACGCGGTTGACGCGGGCATGACTACTCCGTCTGCCTCACGGCCACACTGCCCACTCACAGCCATCCCCAACCGGTGCACACCGGCGGTCCTCATGCGGCGCGATTCACCCTTTCGGCGGTCCCCCGGCCACCACCGGGAGGAACCCCCTAGACTCGCCGGGTGGCACTCCCCGAGAACGATCCCCTCACGAACGGTGACATCAGCGATCCGGCCCCCAGCAGCCCGGACACCGGAGAACCGGACACGAGAAGAGAACCGGACCCGGGCGATACGAGTGACGCGCTGCGCGTCCTGCGCCGGGTCTTCGGCTACGACGCGTTCCGGGGCGATCAGCAAGAGATCATCGACCATGTCGTGGCCGGGGGCGACGCCCTGGTCCTGATGCCGACCGGCGGCGGCAAGTCGCTGTGCTACCAGATCCCCGCGCTCGTCCGCCGCGGCGTCGGTGTCGTCGTCTCCCCGCTCATCGCGCTGATGCAGGACCAGGTCGACGCGTTGCGGGCGCTCGGCGTACGGGCCGGGTTCCTCAACTCCACCCAGGACCTGGACGAGCGGCGGCTGGTCGAGGCGGAGTTCCTCGCGGGCGAGCTGGACCTGCTGTACCTCGCGCCGGAGCGGCTGCGGGTGGAGTCGACGCTCTCGCTGCTGGGCCGCGGCTCGATCTCGCTGTTCGCCATCGACGAGGCGCACTGTGTGGCCCAGTGGGGGCACGACTTCCGCCCCGACTATCTGGCCCTGTCCGAGCTGCACGAGCGCTGGCCCGACGTGCCCCGCATCGCGCTGACCGCGACCGCCACCGAGGCCACCCACACCGAGATCGCCTCGCGGCTGAAGCTGCAGGACGCCCGCCATTTCGTGGCGAGCTTCGACCGGCCGAACATCCAGTACCGCATCGCGCCCAAGAACGACCCCAAGCGGCAGCTGCTGGAGCTGCTGCGCACCGAGCACGCGGGGGACGCGGGCATCGTCTACTGCCTGTCGCGGGCGTCGGTCGAGAAGACCGCCGAGTTCCTGGTGAAGAACGGGATCGAGGCGCTGCCGTACCACGCGGGCCTGGACGCCCGGACCCGGGCCGAGCACCAGGCGCGGTTCCTCCGGGAGGACGGGCTGGTCGTGGTCGCCACGATCGCGTTCGGCATGGGCATCGACAAGCCCGACGTACGGTTCGTCGCCCATCTGGACCTGCCCAAGTCGGTCGAGGGCTACTACCAGGAGACGGGCCGGGCCGGGCGGGACGGGCTGCCCTCCACCGCCTGGCTGGCCTACGGCCTCCAGGACGTCGTCCAGCAGCGCAAGATGATCGACGGCTCGGAGGGCGACGCGGCCCACCGCCGCCGCCTCGGCGCCCACCTGGACGCGATGCTGGCGCTGTGCGAGACGGTCGAGTGCCGGCGGGTGGGGCTGCTCGCGTACTTCGGACAGCAGAGCACGGCGTGCGGCAACTGCGATACGTGTCTGACGCCCGCGGAGTCCTGGGACGGCACCGTCGCCGCGCAGAAGCTGCTGTCGACGGTGGTCCGGCTCAAGCGGGAGCGGAACCAGAAGTTCGGCGCCGGCCAGGTGATCGACATCCTGCTCGGCAAGAAGACCGCCAAGGTGATCCAGTTCGACCATGACGCCCTGTCGGTGTTCGGGATCGGCACGGAGCTGCGCGAGGCCGAATGGCGGGGTGTGGTGCGGCAGTTGCTCGCTCAAGGGCTGATCGCCGTGGAGGGCGACTACGGCACGCTGGTGCTCTCCGAGACCAGCGGCGAGGTGCTGGGCGGACGGCGCCAGGTCATGCTGAGGCGCGAGGCGGAGCGGGCGCCACGGGCCGCGAAGGCTTCCTCGTCGTCCGCCAAGTCCGGCCGCGCCGCCGCCCCGGTGGACCTGCCCCCGGAGGCGGTGCCGCTGTTCGAGCGGCTGCGCGCCTGGCGCGGGGCCACCGCCAAGGAGCAGGGCGTCCCGGCGTATGTGATCTTCCATGACGCCACGCTGCGCCAGATCGCGACGCTGTCGCCGACCACCCTGGCCGAGCTCGGCGCGGTCAGCGGCGTCGGCGAGAACAAGCTGGCCAAGTACGGGGAGCAGATTCTGGAGACGGTCGCGGCCACGGAAGAGTGACGCGTACGGGGGAGGGCCGGCTGCCGGCGGCCCTCCCCCGTACGGTGTCCGCGCTACAGCGTCTGCTGGAGCCGGTCGGCCATCAGCTTGATGAAGCGCGCCGGATCACCCAGCTCGCCGCCCTCGGCGAGCAGCGCCATGCCGTGGATGAGCTCGGCCATCTCCGCCAGCCCGTCCGCGCTCCCGTCCGCGCCGTGGGCCTCGCGCAGGCCGGTCACCAGCGGGTGCGTGGGGTTGAGCTCCAGGATGCGCTTGATCTGGGGCATGTCCTGGCCCATGGCGCGGAACATGTTCTCCAGCGCCGGGGTGACGTCGTGGGTGTCACCGACGATGCACGCGGGCGAGGTGGTGAGCCGGGAGGACAACCGCACCTCCTTCACCTGCTCGCTCAGCGTCGTCGTCATCCAGGACAGCAGCTCGGCGAAGTCCTTCTGCTGCTGCTCGCGCTCGGCCTCGCCCTCCTTCTTCTCCTCCTCGGTGTCGAGGTCGACCTGTCCCTTGGCGATCGACTGGAACTGCTTGCCGTCGAACTCCGGCACCGACCCGACCCACATCTCGTCGATCGGGTCGGTGAGCAGCAGCACCTCGTAGCCCTTGGCCCGGAAGGCCTCCATGTGGGGCGAGCTCTCGATGATCGAGCGCGACTCGCCCGTCATGTAGTAGATGTGCTGCTGCCCGTCCTTCATGCGGTCCAGGTACTGCCGCAGAGTGGTGGGCTGCTCCGCGTCATGGGTCGAGGCGAAGGAGGAGATCTCCAGGATCGCGTCGCGGTTCTCGAAGTCGTCGAGAAGGCCTTCCTTGACGGCGCGGCCGAACTCCCGCCAGAACGTCGCGTAGCTCTCGGCGTTGGCGGACATCATGTCCTTGACCGTCGACAGCACCTTCTTGACCAGGCGCCGGCGCATCAGCTGGATCTGGCGGTCCTGCTGAAGGGTCTCGCGGGACACGTTCAGCGACAGGTCCTGCGCGTCCACGACACCCTTGACGAAGCGCAGGTACTCCGGCATGAGCTCTTCGCAGTCGTCCATGATGAACACGCGCTTGACGTAGAGCTGCACACCGCGCTTGCGCTCCCGCATGAACAGGTCCAGCGGCGCCTGGGACGGGATGAACAGCAGCGCCTGGTACTCGAAGGTGCCCTCCGCCTGCATGCGGATGGTCTCGAGCGGGTTGCTCCAGTCGTGGCTGATGTGCTTGTAGAACTCGTGGTACTCGTCGTCGGTGACCTCGTCCCGGGAGCGAGCCCACAGCGCCTTCATCGAGTTGAGCGTCTCGACCTCGGGCTCACGCGGGGTCTCGGCCTCGCCGTCCCCGTCGCCGTCCTTGTCCGTGTCCGTGGCCGCGTCCGTGGCCGTGTTCGGGGACTCGGCGGCCATGCGGATGGGCCAGGTGATGAAGTCGGAGTACCGCTTGACGATCTCCCTGAGCTTCCGCGGGGAGGTGTAGTCGTAGAGGTGGTCCTCGGTGTCCTCCGGCTTCAGCCGCAGGGTGACGGAGGTGCCCTGGGGCGCCTCGTCGACCGCCTCGATCGTGTAGGTGCCCTCGCCCGTGGACTCCCAGCGGGTGCCGTGGTCCTCCGTCGCGTGCCGGGTCACCAGCGTGACCTGGTCGGCCACCATGAAACCGGAGTAGAAGCCGACGCCGAACTGGCCGATGAGGTCCTGTGAGGCCGCGGCGTCCTTCGACTCCTCCTTCGCCTCCTTCAGCTCACGAAGGAACTCGGCGGTGCCGGACTTGGCTATGGTGCCGATGAGTTGGACGACCTCGTCGTGCGACATGCCGATGCCGTTGTCGCGCACGGTCAGCGTGCGGCGCTCCTTGTCCACCTCGATCTCGATGTGGAGATCGGACGTGTCCGCCCGCAGGTCGGTGCCGCGGAGCGCTTCCAGCCGCAGTTTGTCCAAGGCGTCGGACGCGTTGGAGATGAGCTCCCGCAGGAACACGTCCTTGTTGGAGTAGATGGAGTGGATCATCAACTGCAGGAGCTGGCGCGCCTCGACCTGAAACTCGAACGTTTCGGCCTTCGTGTTCACATGCTTCCTTTCACGAGCGAGTACCTGTAGCGAGTACCTGACGTCAGCTTAGAGGCGAAGGCCCCCCTCACAGGGCCCGAATGGGGTGCAAACTGGCATGCTGACGGCCGATGAACACGGATACCGTCACCCTCGACGACATCGACCGGGGCCTGGTCCACGCCCTCCAGATCGACGGCCGGGCGTCGCTGCGCACGCTCGGCCAGGCCCTCGGCGTCTCCGAGAACACCGTCGCCCGCCGCTACCGCCGGCTGCGCTCCGCCGGGGTGCTGCGCGTGGTGGGCGCCCTCAACGGCGGCCGGCTCGGCTACAACGCCTGGACCATCCGTCTGCAGTGCACCCCGGACGCGGCGGGTGCCATCGCCCGGGCGCTCGCCGCCCGCCCCGACACCTCGTACGTCCATCTGCTCTCGGGCGGCACCGAGATCTCGTGCAGCGCGCAGACCCGCTCCAGCGACGAGAGTGACGCGCTGCTGCTGCACCGGCTCCCCCGTACCGGCCGGATCACCTCCATCTCCGCCCATCTGCTGCTCGGCCACTCCGCCCTGCCCGACAGCTGGGCGGGGCCCGCCCGGCTGACCCCGGAGCAGACCGCGCTGCTCAGCCCGCCGCCGGTCGCCGACGCGGACGCGGAGGTCACCCTGGATGACGGGGACCAGCCGCTGTTCGAGGTGTTGTCCCGGGACGGCCGGGCAAGCTACGCCGAACTGGCGTCCGCCACCGGCTGGTCCGACTCGACGGTCCGCCGCCGGCTGACCGCGCTGCGCCGGGCCGGAGTGCTCACCTTCCTGGTCGACATCCCGCCCGCCGCGCTCGGCTTCCGCGCCGAGGCGCGGCTGTGGATGTCGGTACGGCCGTCGCGGCTGGCCGAGGTGGCGTCCGCGCTGGCCGGGCACCCCGAGGTGTCGCTGGTCGCCATGACCACCGGCCCGACCAATCTCCTCGGCGCCGTCAACTGCCGCGACGCCCAGCACCTCGCGCGCTATCTCACCGAGCGCATCGCGTCGCTGGACGCGATCCGTTCCCTGGAGACGGCCCCGGTCATCCGCACCGTGAAACGCGCCGGGGCGCTGCTGCCGATCTGACCGGGCCGTACGGCCCCCTCCTTGTCAGGGGGCGCGCGCGATGGTTTCCTTCGCACAACATGAAGGGAGCTTGCCGTCCATGGCCCTGTTCGATCTTCCGCTCGACGAGTTGCGCGCCTACCGGCCGCGCATCCCCGAGCCCGAGGACTTCGACCGATTCTGGGAGAAGACCCTCGCCGAGGCCCGTGACCACGAGCTGAACGCCACCTTCGAACCCGTCGCCACGGCGCTCACCGGTGTGGCGGTGTACGACGTCACCTTCGCGGGGTACGGCGGCCACCCGGTCAAGGGCTGGTTCCTGCATCCGGCCGGGGCCCTGGAGCCGCTGCCCGTCGTGGTCGAGTACATCGGCTACGGCGGCGGGCGCGGGCTGCCGCACACCCATCTGCTGTGGCCGGCCGCCGGCTTCGCCCACCTCGTGATGGACACCCGCGGCCAGGGCAGCGGCTGGGCCACCGGCGACACCCCGGATCCGGTCGGCTCCGGGCCCGCGTACCCGGGGTTCATGACCCGGGGTATCGAGAACCCCGAGGACTACTACTACCGGCGGGTCTTCACCGACGCCGTGCGCGCGGTGGAGGCGGCCCGCTCCCATCCGCTCACCGACCCCGCCCGCACCGCGGTCACCGGCTCCAGCCAGGGCGGGGGCATCACCCTCGCCGTGGGCGGCCTGGTGCCCGACCTGGTCGCAATCGCCCCCGATGTGCCCTTCCTGTGCCACTTCGGCCGGGCGGCGACGCTGACCGACCGCGATCCGTACCGCGAGATCGGCAACTACCTCAAGACGCACCGCGGCCGGGACGAGCGGATCTTCCGTACGCTCTCCTACTTCGACGGGGTCCACTTCGCCGCCCGGGGGCGGGCACCGGCACTGTTCTCGACCGGCCTTGAGGACCAGACCTGCCCTCCGTCCACCGTGTTCGCCGCGTACAACGCCTACGCGGTCGAGGACAAGCGCATCGAGGTGTACTCGTTCAACGACCACGAGGGCGGCGGACCCGCCCATCAGGAGGTCCAGCTGGACTGGCTGGCGCCGAGGCTGCGCTAGGGACCCGCACCGCGCGTCCCCCCTTCCCCAAGGACGGACGGCCGCACCCGGAGATGGTTGGGGAGCCTTCGCGAGGCTCCCTCCGGGTCGGCCGTCCGTCCTTCTTTCCCCCCCCTGCGCGGATAAATCCTTGCTGGTGGACGAGGGCGAGGGCAGGGCCGACCGGCCCCTGAACCAGGGCCGTCCGGCCCTGGACGGGCAAGGACAGACGACAGGGCCTAGCGGCCGAACTGGGCGCCGCCATTGATGTGCAGCACCTGGCCGGTGACATAGGCGGCCTCCGGGGAGGCCAGATAGCGGATGGCGGCCGCGATCTCGGCGGGGTGGCCGGGCTGCCCGGTCAGCGTCTGCCCGATCTGCTGGGCGATGAACTCGGGGGTGCCCCGTTCGCCGAAGAACTCGGTGTCCTGGACATAGCCGGGGGCCACCGCGTTGACGGTGACGCCCTCCGCGCCCAGGCGCTTGGCCAGGTCGTAGGTGTAGACGTGCAGATGCGCCTTGGTGCCGCCGTACGAACCGGGGCCGCGCAGCGCCGCCACGGAGGACAGGTGCACGATCCGGCCGCCGGGCCGGGTGAGGTGCGGCAGCAGGGCCTCGGTCAGCAGCACCGCGGTCAGCACATTGGCCGAGAAGTTCCGCTGGAACTGGTCGGCTATGCCTTCGAGGGTGCCGTCGTTACCGGGCGCGACATTGCCGCCCGCGTTGGTGACCACGACGTCGACCGGGCCGTCGGCGGCGATGAACTCGGCGGCGCGCCGGGTCTGCTCGGGATCGCTGAGATCGGCGCTGGTCCAGGTGACCAGGTCGGCCCCGTGCGCGGCGTTGACCTTGTCCGCGGCGGCGCGGAGCACCTCGGCGCGGCGCCCGACGACGACCACCCGGTCCCCGTCCGCGGCGAAGGACTCGGCGGTCGCCAGCCCGATCCCCGTGCCGCCGCCCGACACCACGATCCGTCGTCCCATTCCCGGCCTCCCCGTACAACTTGTTGAATTCAAGTCATATTCGTGAACAGACGCTAGGGAGTAAGCCCTTTCCTGTCAATGGCCGCACGGGGCGCGGCCACGACCCGGCATACGGACGGCCCCGCGAACTTTATGGCGGTTCGGGCGTTACCAGGCGACATATCGGGCACTCGGGTTCCGGAGCGAATTGACCGCAGGAGGCGATCATGACAGAACCGACCCATGCGACCATGGAGTCCCATCCGGACATCCTGGCGATGCGGGAGCGCCACACCTGGGCCGAGCAGGCCGCGACCACGCCCGCGGCCCAGGCCGTCGAAGCGATATCCCTGATCACCGGTCTGTACCTCGCCGCTTCCCCCTGGATCGTGGGTTTCAACGGCATGATGACCTTGGCCGTGACCAACCTGATCACCGGAATCGCTTACGCCCTGCTCATGGGCGGCTTCGGCCATGCCTATGAGCGCACCCACGGCATGGCCTGGGCCGCCGCGCTGCTGGGCGTCTGGGCCATCATCGCGCCGTGGGTGGTGTCGGGAAGCGTGGCCACCACGCGCACCATCATCAGCAATGTCGTCGCCGGCGCCGTCGCCCTGGTGCTCGCGCTCGCCGCGAGCTCGATGGCGAAGACGGCCACCCCGGCCCGCCGGAGCTCGGCCGCCCGCCCGGGGCGCTGACGGCCCGGGACAGAACGGAGGCATGCGATGACCGAGCCCTACCGTTCCACCCCGTCCCAGGCGGAAGGCGAGCGCGAGAACGAGGCACCCGGGCGCACGGTCCACCCCGATGTGCCGGTGTCGACCCCTTCACAGGCGGAAGGGGAGCGCGAGGAGGAAGAGAACGAGCGGAAGAAGTAGCAGAACACGAGGGCTGGGATCCCCAAGGCTCGCCCCGGTGCCCGGGCCGGGCCGGTGACGGCGGTCGCCGGCCCTCCTCGACAAGGAGGAGCCGCCGTGGAAATCGGTGTATCGACCTTCGTCACCGACCAGGGAATCGGGCCCGCCCCGCTGGGGCGAGCCCTCGACGAGCGGGGCTTCGACTCGCTCTTCATCGCCGAGCACACCCATATCCCGGCGGACCGCCGTACGCCCTACCCGGCGGGCGGGGAGCTGCCGGAGATGTACTACCGCACGCTCGACCCGTTCATCGTGCTGGCCACCGTCGCCGCGGTCACCGAGCGGCTGCTGCTGGGGACGGGTATCGCCCTGGTGGCACAGCGGGACCCGATCATCATGGCGAAGGAGGTGGCCTCGCTCGACCTTGTCTCCGGCGGGCGCGCCGTCGTCGGGATCGGCATCGGCTGGAACCGCGAGGAGATGGAGAACCACGGGACGGACCCGGCCACGCGAGGCCGTCTGGTGAACGAGCGGCTGCAGGCGATGCGCGAGCTGTGGACACAGGAGAAAGCCGAATTCCACGGGGAATTCGTGAACTTCGACCCGGTGTACCTCTGGCCCAAGCCGGTGCGGCGTCCGCACCCGCCGATCTATGTGGGCGGGGGCGAGGGCGCCTTCGAGCGGATCGCCGCCCTCGGGGACGGCTGGCTGGCCAACGCGTCGTCGCCGGAGCAGCTGGCCCCGCAGATCGAGCGGCTGCGGAGCGTGGCCGGCCGGGACGTGCCGGTGACGGTGTACGCGGTGCCCGCCTCGCCCGAGGTGGTCGAGGGATACCAGCGGCTCGGCGTGGAGCGGGTCCTGTTCTATCTGCCGACCGTGCCGGAGCGCGAAACACTCGGCCATCTCGACACGATGGCCCAGGTCGCCGCCCGGTTCCGGTGAGCCGCCCGGAGTCGCGGTGCCCACGATGACGAGCGCCGGTGCGCGGGAGCGCTTCGCGCGGACCAGGGTGGCCCGGCTGGCGACCGCCGGCGCCGGGGGCCGGCCGCATCTGGTGCCGGTGGTGTTCGCGCTGACCGGTGACACGGTGGTGACGGCGGTCGACCACAAACCGAAGCGCTCGCAGCGGCTCAGACGCCTGGACAACATCCGGGCCAACCCCGCCGTGTGCCTCCTGGTGGACGGCTATGACGAGGACTGGGACCTGCTGTGGTGGGCGCGGGCCGACGGCAGGGCCCGCGTCCTGCCGCCCGCCGAGGAGCCCGCCGCCTCCGCTGAGGAGTCCGCCGCCTCCGCCGCGTACGTCCGGCTGCTGGCCGACAAGTACCCGGCGCAGTACGCGGACCGGCCGCCGCGGGGGCCGGTCGTGGAGATCGCGGTCGACCGGTGGAGCGGCTGGCAGGCCACCGGGGGCGGTTCGGCCTGAGGCCGCCCGAGAACACCAGCGCCACCAGCGCCGTCGGCGCCACCAGGCGAAGAGTCCCGTCCGGGGAGAGGATGGTGGTGTCGGGTACGGCCTTCGGTTCCATCGAGGAGGTGGACGGCCATGAGTTTCTCCTCCGACGACGCACACGGCCCCGAGCAGCGGCGCGAGCAGCCTTACGGCGCCGAGCCGCGGCGCGAGCAGCCCTACGGCGCCGAGCAGCGAGGTGCGGAGCCCTACGGCACGGCTCAGCGAGGTGAGCGGCCTGCGGAGGCCGAGGCCCCGTTCGCCGGTGCCCTGGGGATGTTGTCCAATGCCGCCTGGCAGGTCCTGGTGACCACGGGCCTCGTCGCGATCGCACTGGGCGTCATGGTGCTGGCCTGGCCGGGGAGCACCCTGGCGGTGCTCGGCGCGCTGTTCGGTGCCTATCTGCTGATCACCGGGATCTTCCAGCTGGCGGGGGCCTTCGGCGCCCATGTGCCGGGGCATCTGCGCGTGCTGAGCTTCATCAGCGGCGCCCTCGCCGTACTGCTGGGCCTGCTCTGCTTCCGGGGACCGGCGCAGTCCATCCTGCTGCTGGCCCTGTGGATCGGGTTCGCCTGGCTGCTGCGGGGCGTCATGCTCACCGCCGCGGCCGTCTCCCACGAGGGGCTTCCGGCCCGCGGCTGGCAGATCTTCTTCGGTGTCATCAGCATGCTGGGCGGCATCATCCTGATCGTCGCGCCCTTCGGCTCGATCGCGGCGCTCGCCGTGGTGGCCGGCATCTGGCTGCTGGCGCTGGGAGTGATCGAGGTGTTCCACGGGGTGCAGCTGCGGGTCGCGCTGGGCCACCACCCCCCGCGCGAGGCGGAACGCCGCCCGCACTTCCCGCGGTTCCGGCCGCATCCCCAGCCGTAGCCCTTGTCATGGCTCTCCCCGCGCGTCTCCCCCGCTGTTAGCCTCTGAGGCAGCAACCGGTTGTCATGCGGTGACCGGATCGGGGGCACAGCGAGGGGTGGGCCATGGTACGGAAGGGCGGCGGCAACGGCGGGGGACGCAGCACGATCCGGGATGTCGCGGCCCGCGCGGGGGTGTCCGCGTCCACGGTGTCCCGGGTGCTGGGCGGTGTGTACCCGGTCAGCACGCAGACGCGCGCCCGGGTGATGCGGGCGGTCCGCGATCTTGACTATGTCGCCGACGCCCACGCCAAGGCGGTGGCGGGCGCCGGCACCCCCACGCTCGCGTTCGTCCTCGACGACATCACCGGCCCGTCGTTCGCGCACATGGCACACGGCGTGGAGCGCGAGGCGGCCCGGCTCGGCCATCTGTGCCTGGTGTGCAGCACGGACGGAGACGCCGACCACGAGCTGGAGTTCATCGAGATGATGCGCGCCCAGCGCGCCGCCGCGGTGATCCTGGTGGGCGGCGCCGCGGACACCCCCGACTACCGCCGGCGCATGGGCCGTATCGCCGAGTCGCTGGCCTCGGCCGGCTCACGGCTGGTGCTGTGCGGGCGGCCGCCGCTGGACCCCGGCACCCCGGCGTCGGTCATCGAGTACGACAACGAGAGCGGGGCCTACGCGCTGTGCTCCCACGTCCTCGCCCAGGGCCACCGGCGGGTCCTCTTCCTCGGGGGCGGACCGGAGAACACCGCGGCCCAGGGGCGCGAGCGCGGCTATCTGGCCGCGCACCGCGCCCGGGGCCTTGATCCGGACCCTGCGCTGCGGCTGTCCGGCGACTTCACCCGTGACTCGGGCCACCGTCTGATGCGCGGGGCCCTCGATACGGGGCTGGAGTTCACCGCCGTGGTGGCCGCCACGGACATGGTCGCGGCGGGGGCGCTCACCGCGCTCCACGAGGCGGGGCTGCGGGTACCCGACGAGGTGTCGCTCGCCGGGTACGACGACATCCCGTTCGCCCGGGATCTGCACCCGCCGCTGACCACGGTCCATGTGCCGTACGAGGAGCTGGGCCGGCTCGCCGTCCGCACCGGCCTGGGCAGAACACCGGACACCCCGGACGAACACCTGCTCCTGGGCACCCATGTGGTGATCCGCGACTCGGTGGCCCCGCCGGCGAGGGCGGCGCTGTGACCGCCCCCGCGCACGGGGGCCGCCCAGGCACCCGCTCCACCCTGATGTCCCGTGCCCTGCGCTGGTTCGAGTACCCCGCCCACCTCGCGGTGCTGAACCTGTGCTGGCTGCTCGCGTCGCTGCCCCTCATCACCTCGTACGCCGCCGGAATCGCGCTCCACTCGGCCCTGCGGGCGTGGCACGAAGAGGGTGAGAACCGAGTGGCGGCGTTCTTCTTCCGGGAGTGGCGGCGAGTCCTCCGGGGCTCGTTGCCGCTGGCGGCTGCCGGGCTGGTGTCGCTCCTCGGGCTGTGGCTGTCCGGCTCGTTCTGGCTGGGCGCTCCCGGGCCGTTGCTGGTGTTCGCGACCGCGGCACTGGTGCCGGTCGCCATCGTGGTCACGGCCGTGCACATCACCGTGTTCGAGGTGGCGGCGCGGCGTCCGCAGGCGCCGCCGCGCGACTGGGTGCTCGCCGGTCTGCGCCTGGCCGTGACACGGCCGGGCCGCTGCGCCTGTGCGGTGCTGCTCTGCGCGACCTGGGGGGCCGTACTGTGGCGGCTGCCGACGCTCGCCGCCCTGTGGGGGATCAGCGTGCCCGCGCTGGTGCTGCACCGGCTGTTCGCCGGGATCCCGACGGATCATCCCGGCTGGTCCCGCAGCGCTTAGAAAACGGTTGCCGAAATCCCAGGCAGGCCTCTTGTCCTACTACTGAGTTCTTTTTATGCTCGCCGCGACAACCGGTTTCTATCCCTCATCCCCTAGTACGCGGAGGACACCGCTATGCGCAACGCAGCGCGAGCGCGGCGGGCAGCTGCGGCGCTTGCGGCCCTCATGGGGCTGCTGGGCGGCCTCACCGGATGCGCCGACCGCTCCACCCCACCGGGCCGCTTCAAACCCGATCGCGATCCGGCCCAGGTGACGGGCACCCTGCGGTTCCTGACACCCGGCTATCCCACGACGCCCGCCGGCAAGGCGGCTCTGCAGAAGGTCATCGACACCTTCCACGAGACCTATCCGAAGGTGAAGGTGGAGACCGACCTCGCCTCCTGGCTCCACCTCAACGAGAAGGTCACCACGTCCGTCGCCGCCGGGGACCTGCCCGATGTGATGGTCACCGGGGTCGGCTGGATCCCGCCGTTCGCCGACAAGGGCGCCTTCGCCGACCTGGGCTCGTTCGGGCTCACCCCCAGAACACTGGCCCAGCGGGTACGACCGGGCTTCGTCCCGCCCGCGGTCCACGACGGAAAGGTGTACGGGGTCCCCAGCATCGGCGGCGCCAAGGTCATCGCTTATCGCAAGAGCATGTTCCGGGCGGCGGGGCTCGACCCCGCCAAGCCGCCGACGACGATCGCCGCACTGCGCGCCTACGCGAAGAAGCTGACCGTACGCAAAGGCGGCAGGCTGGTGCGCTCGGGGTTCGACTTCTGGGTGAACCCCACCCAGCACCAGTACACCCAGGACTATCTGACCTTCCTCAAGGCGACGGGCGGATCCCTCTACACCGCGGACGGCTCCGCGGCGTTCGACGGCTCCAGGGGCGTGCGTGCCCTCGAAGCCATGGACGACCTGATGAACACCGACCGAGCGCAGGACTTCGCCACCGGCGCCACGGACGGCAGCCCCATGGTCCTTTCGGGGCGGGCCGCGATGGGCTTCATGGGCGCGTACGTCGACTGCGACGACAAGACGGGTGTGGGCCGGAAGGTCTGCGACGACCTCGGGTTCTTCAACATCACCGACGCCGAGCAGGCCATGTTCATGGGCGGCCAGATCGTCTCGATCTCCTCGCGCACCCACCTCCCCGGCGCGGCCTACCAGTTGCTGAAGGTCCTCACCTCCCCCGAGGCGGAGCAGGACCTGGCCAAGCTCAACCTGGCCATTCCCGCGTCCCGGGCGGCGCAGGGCTCCGCCGTCGAGAGGTCGAATCCGGCGAGCCGGTTCGCCGGCCGGAACACCGCGTACTCGGCGTACGCCGGCGGCGCTCCCAACTGGCTGCAGCTCCAGGACGAGTTCGCGCCCGCGCTGGACGAGGCGCTGCTGCGCCGTCGCTCGCCCAAAGAGGCGCTCACGTCCCTCGCGGAAAAGGCAGGTTCGATGTGACCCGGATCGATATCGGCGCCGTCCCCGGCACCGCGCAGCGCTCCCGCCCCTCGCCGGCGCGCGCCCCACGCTACGGCACGGCGTCCCGGGCGCTGACCCGCGGCCAGCGCCGCGCCGGCTGGCTGCTGCTCACCCCCGCGCTCGCCCATATGAGCGTCTTCATCGCCGTACCGGTGCTGATGGCGCTGGGTTTCAGCTTCTTCCGCTACGACTTCCTGCAGGCTCCCGAGTGGGTCGGGCTCGACAACTACCGGACACTGCTGGACGACGACCGCTTTCACACCGCGCTGTGGAACACCACGCTCTACACCGTCGTCGTGGTGCCCGTCGGCATGGCCCTGGCCCTGCTCATCGCGCTCGGACTGGACCAGAAGATCAAGGCCCGCGGCTTCTTCCGCACCGCCTACTATCTGCCTCATATGACGGCGACGGTGGCGATCGCCGTGGTCTGGTTGTGGTTGCTCGATCCGAACCTCGGTGCGCTCAACAACTTCCTCGCCCTGTTCGGCATCGCGCGTACCAACTGGCTGGGCTCCACTGAATGGGCGCTTCCCGCGATCATGATCCTGGGCATCTGGCAGGGCCTGGGCACCAAGATGGTGATCTACCTCGCCGCCCTGCAGACCGTGCCACGCGAGCTGAAGGAGGCGGCCCAGCTCGACGGCGCGAACCGCTG
The DNA here is from genome assembly GCF_042959105.1 of Streptomyces sp. NPDC007917. Taxonomy (NCBI): domain Bacteria; kingdom Bacillati; phylum Actinomycetota; class Actinomycetes; order Kitasatosporales; family Streptomycetaceae; genus Streptomyces; species Streptomyces sp. NPDC007917. The sequence goes on along the minus strand of NZ_JBIBKK010000015.1, from coordinate 108,185 downwards.
GCAGGTCTTCCGCGCGGTCACCTGGCCATCCATCGCCTCCGCGAACCTGTTCGTGCTCGTCACCTCGGTCATCTTCTCGTTCCAGGTCTTCGAGCAGGTGTACGTGATGACGCGCGGCGGCCCCATCAACAGCACCCTCGTCCTGACGTACGACATCTACCTGAACGCCTTCACGCGGCTGAAATTCGGCTACGCCTGTGCGGAGACCGTGGTCTTCGTGCTGATCATCGGCGTCGTCACGGCCGTCGTGATGCGACTGGCCAGGGGAGCCCGCGATGACTGACCCGACCGCCGCGCCCACCGCGCGGTCATCCGCACCGACCATGCCGCCGCGGGCGCGCACCACGTGGATCCCGCGCGCCGTGCTGTACACCGTCCTGTCGCTGGGCGCCGCCGTGATGCTCGTCCCGTTCCTCTGGATGATCCTCACCGCGCTCAAGCCCGCCTCCGAGCTCGGCAAGGGGACGTGGCTGCCGCACGACGTGCGGTGGGAGAACTTCGTGGACGCCTTCAAGGCCGCGCCCTTCGACGTCTACTTCCGCAACAGCCTGATCATCGCCGTCGCCCAGACGCTCATCACCGTCGTCCTCGCGACCGCCGCGGGCTACGCCCTGGCGCGCACACCGATCCGCGGGCGTACCGTCATCTTCGGGCTGACGGTAGCGATGATCATGGTCCCGGTGTACGTGATCCTGATCCCCCGTTTCCTGATCGTGCGGTCGATCCCGTTCTCCGGCGGCAACGACTGGCTGGGACAGGGCGGCATCGGCTGGCTGGACAGCTGGTGGGCGCTGATCGTGCCGGGTGCGCTGGCACCGCTGTACGTGTTCCTGGCCCGCCAGTTCTACGTGGACCTGCCGGCCGAGCTGGCCGACGCGGCCCGCCTCGACGGGCTGTCGGAGGTCGGCATCTGGGCCCGTGTGATGACGCCGCTGATCAAGCCGGCGGTCATCACCATCGCGGTGTTCCAGTTCCAGTCGTCCTGGAACGACTTCCTGTGGCCGCTGCTGGTCACCCGGACCGATGAGATGCGCCCGATCCAGCTCGGCCTGGCGGTGTTCAGCCACGCGGACATCGAGGTGCAGTGGAACTTCCTGATGGCGGGTACGGCCCTGGCCACTCTGCCGATGATCGCGCTGTTCCTGGTGGCCCAACGGTACTTCGTCGAGGGCATGGCCTCGGCGGGGTTGAAAGGCTGACGGCTGGGGGGCCGTCAGGACGCGCCGACCCGGGCGGCCCAGCCGCCCGGGTCGCTCGTCCGAGCGCTCAGCGCGCCGTGCCACCGATCGCGGAACTGGGTCCGGAGCGGGACTTCACGATCGACGGCACCTGGGCGGCGGGGTCGAGTGTGTAGTGGTAGTACGTCTTCGGGTCGAAGGCCGTTCCGCCGCTTTCGTTGCGGCCGGTGGTGTTCGCGAAGACGCTGCCCCGTTGGACCAGGGAGGCGGTGGCGTCCTTGATCACCGGGTTCTTCATGCCCTCGAAGTAGCTGTTCTCCAGCACCATCTTCGTGTTGCCGCGGGCGTAGTTGCCGTACGAGGAGTTGATGGTGGTCCCCGGATCGTCCTGCAGGTAGTTGTTGTACAGATGCGCGTGCGCGACGTTGTCGGTGGACGGGTTGCGCTGTTCGGTCTCGTGGAACCAGTTGTGGTGGATCGTGATGTCGGCGGTCGTGTTCTCCGTCCAGCCGATGCCGAACGCCTTGTTGTGCTGCTGCAGCCGGTTCCATGACACCGTGAGGCAGGTGGTGTCCTTACGGCTGTCGATCAGGCCGTCGGCCATGTGCCGCAGGTCGTTGTGGTCGATCCACACATGGTGGGCGCCGTCCATCTGGATGGCGTCCCAGTCGTGGTCCTTGTCGTTCCACGTGCCCTCGTAGGAGTCGCGGATCGTCAGGTTGCGGATGATGACGTTGTGCACGCCCTGGCCGAGGAAGAAACCGCCGCCGACGATCTGGCCCGCGGTCCCCGAGCCCACGATCGTCTTGTTCGAGGCGACCTTGATCTCCTTGCCCTTCGGGTCCATGGTGATCGCCCCGGCCACCACGATCACATACGGCTCGGCGGCCGTCGCGTACTTCTCCAGATCGGCGAGCGTACGGACGGTCACGGTCGCCCCGCCCCGGCCGCCGTAGGTGCCGTTCTGTCCCAGCGCGTTGACCGAGGCGAAACCGTCGGCGGCGTCATCGGCCCACGCCGCCGCGCTCGTCGTCAGCTCCGCCCGCGCCCCGGCGTCGGCCCGTGCGAAGGCCCGGCCGTCCGCGAGACCGGCCGCCGCGCCCAGGGCCAGGGCCAGTCCCGCCGTCAGGCCGAACCTGCCCCAGACCCTGCCGCGCCGCGCGTTGTGCCGCTCGGCTTCCATGGCCACCTCTTCCACAGCTCGGGGGATGTCGTCCATGCCCCTGTCGCCGCCGCGGGCCGAGAGGTTGCCCCATCGCGTCATCGGGCTACTCCGCGTCGGGGGGCTGCCATTCGATCATCAGAATCGTGGCGTCGTCGCTGAGTTCGTTCTTCCCCTGGTCGAGGATGGCGTGGATGAGCAGGCGCAGCACTTCCGAGGCGGTTTGCCCCGCGGCCGTCGACCGGATGACGTAGTCGGTGAAGCGCTCCAGGCCGAACTGTTCGCCTCCCTCGTCGCGCGCTTCGACGACCCCGTCGGTGTAGAGCAGGATCTGGTCCCCGGGTTCGAGCGCCGTCTCGTGCACCTGGCGGCGGTCGCCGGACATGCTGGCGGGCAGGCCCAGCGGCGGTTCGGGGGGCCGTGCCAGCGCCTTCTGGTGCAGCCGGTGGCGGCGGATGAGCAGCGGCGCCGGATGGCCGCAGTTGCACCAGCGCAGCACGCCGGTGGGCATGTGCAGCTGGGCGAAGATGCCGGTGCAGAACTGGTCCGGCAGCCACCGTGACAGCGCCTCGTCCACGCACGTGACCAGCCGCGCCAGGTCCGCGCCGGTGCGCCGGGCGTTGCGGCAGCCCGCCATGGCCACGGAGGTGGTGAGGCCGGACGCCAGATCGTGGCCCATGGCGTCGAGGATCGTGGCGTGCAGGATGTCCTCGGTGAACGAGTGGTCGAAGGCGTCGCCGCCCAGCTCGTACGCGGGCTCCACGACCGCGGTCGACACCACCCGGCCGGTGCCGATCGAGCGCGGCGGCAGAAACGCCCGCAGCATCTCCGTGTGCAGTTGCATGGGCCGGGTGCGGGTGCGCTGCGCGATCGTGTCGATGTAGGTGCGCTTGGAGATGACGATCAGGGCGAGGAGCGAGGCCAGCGCCCGGCACCGCCAGAGCCTGTGCCCGTCCAGGGTCTTCATCGAGAAGCGCACGAGGCCCAGCCGCTCCCCCGCGTTGATCAGCGGCAGCCATACGACCAGACCGCCCGCACCGTCCTCGGCCACCCGCAGGGAGTCCGTACGGTACGCCCAGCCGGCCAGGGTGCCGTCGACCTCCAGCTCTTCTTCGCCCTCGGCCAGCGGCAGCAGCCGCCTTTGCTGGAGATCGATGAGAAACACGACGACCCGGCCCAGGCCCATGGCCGTGACATAGCGGTCCAGGACCTCGGGGAGCTCCGCGGGGGACGCCTCCTGGGAGGTCCTGACCAGCTCTTCCAGCAGGGCTTCCGCGGTTCCGGCCGATACCGACGCTTCCGCGCCCACCATAGGGTCAACTGTACGGAATCCCGCTCAGGCGGGCAGGCGCGGCACGCTGTCGACGAGGCGGCGGGTGTACGCGTGCGCCGGGTCGCCCAGCACCTGCGCGGTGTCGCCCTGCTCCACGATGCGGCCGCGCTCCAGGACCGCGGTGCGCTCGCACAGGGACGCGACCACCGACAGGTCGTGGGAGACCATGACGATCGTCAGGCCCCGCTCCTGCTGCAACTCGGCCAGCAGGTCGACGACTTTGACGCGGGTCGTGACGTCGAGCGCGCTGACGGGTTCGTCGGCCAGCAGCACCCGCGGGTCGCACACGGTGGCGCGGGCGATCGCGATGCGCTGGCGCTGTCCGCCGGAGAACTCGTGCGGATAGCGCCGTGCGGCGTCGGCCGGCAGCCCGACCCGCTCCAGGGCCTCGGCCACCTTGGGCACCGCCGTACGCCTGCTGTCGATGCCGAGCGAGCGCAGCGGCTCGGCCACGGTGGCGCCCACGCGGCGGCGGGGGTCGAGCGAGGAGTACGGGTCCTGGAAGACGCACTGCACGCCGGCTCGGAAGCGGCGCATCAGCCCGGTGTCGCGGGGGCGCAGCGCCTCGCCGTCGAAGCGCACGGTGCCGGAGGTGGGCCGGGCGAGCCCGAGCAGCAGGCGCAGCAGGGTCGTCTTGCCCGCGCCCGACTCGCCGACCAGGGCGAGGCTGTGGCCTTCCGCCACGGCGAGGGACACGTCCTCGACGACGGGGGCGGCGCTCCCCCGGTAGCGCAGCGCGACGTCGTCCAGTTCCAGTACGGGGGTCGTCGCGTCCACCGCGGGGGTCATCGGGCGCTCCTCGGGGCCAGGGCCGACTCCAGCCGTCGGGCGCTGGTCACCAGCGCCCTGGTGTACTCCTCGCGCGGCGCCCGGACGATCTGGTCGACGGTGCCCTCCTCCACGGCGCGGCCGTCCTTCATGACCAGGGCCCGGTCGGTGACCTTGGCGACGACGGCCAGGTCGTGGCTGACGAACAGGACCGCCATCTCGTGTGTCCGTACCAGGGTGTCGATCAGGGCGAGCATGTCGGCCTGCACGGACACATCCAGCGCGGTGGTCGGCTCGTCGGCGATGAGCAGCTTGGGCTCGCAGGCCAGCGCCATGGCCAGCGCCACGCGCTGGCGCTGGCCGCCGGAGATCTCGTGCGGGAAGGCGCGGGCGATGCGGTCGGGCTCGGGCAGCCGCACCTGCTCCAGCGCCTCGGCGACGGCCCGTTTGAGGGCGCCGCCGGTCAGTCCCCGCCTGCTGCGGAGCGGTCCGGCGATCTGCCGGCCCACCCGCATCAGCGGGTCGAGCGCGGTCAGCGGCTCCTGGAAGACGATGGCGGCGTCCCGGCCGCGGATGCCGGTGAGCCGTTTCTCGCTCGCGCCGACGATCTGGGTGCCGCCCAGCTCGACGCTGCCGGTGGCGGTCATGCCCTCGGGCAGCAGCCCGAGGACGGCGAGGGTGGTCAGCGACTTGCCGGAGCCCGACTCGCCGATGACGCCGAGCCGTTCGCCGGGGGCGATGGACAGCGAGAGGTCGTCCACGAGGGTGCGCCCGTCCGCCGTGCGGACGGTGAGGCCGCGTACGTCGAGGAGGGTCATGCGCGCCTCCGCCGGGTCGCCGGGTCGAGGGTGTCGCGCAGGCCGTCGGCGATGAGGTTGACGCCGATGACGAGCAGCACGAGCAGGATGCCGGGGGCGAGCGCGCCCGCCGGGGCGGTGGTGAAGGTGGCCTGGGCCTCCTGGAGCATGCGGCCCCAGGAGGCGCTGGGCGGCGGGGCTCCCAGGCCCAGATAGGAGAGCCCGGCCTCGGCCAGGACCGCGAGCCCGAACTGCAGCGCCAGGTTGACCACGAGGGTGGGCCAGATGTTGGGCAGGACGTGTCCGGCCACGATGCGGGGCCAGGAGGTGCCCGAGGTGCGGGCGGCCGTGATGTAGTCCTGCGCCAGGACCCGTTTGACCAGGATGCGCACCAGGCGGGCCACGACCGCGCTCTGCGCGATGCCGATCGCCAGCACGGCCGACCCCAGGGTGGCCGAGCGGGCGGCGACGATCAGCATGGCGAGCAGCAGCGTCGGGAAGGCGATCAGGATGTCGAGGAAGGCGGAGAGCGTGTCGTCGAGCCAGCCCTGGGCGAACGCGGTCAGCACGCCCAGGGTGACCCCGGCCGCGGCGGCGATGAGGACGGAGCCGAGCCCCGCCTCGACGGCGATCCGGGAGCCGGTCATCACTTGCGTGAACAGGTCGCGGCCGAGCTTGTCGGTGCCCAGCAGGTGATCGGCGGCGGGGCCGGTGAGCCGTCCGCCGGAGGTGTCGTCGGCGGCGTACGGGAGCCAGAACAGGGAGACGAGGGCGAGCAGGAAGATCAGGCCGGCCAGCGTGCAGCCCACGATCAGGGTGGAGGACCGCTTGGCCGGGGGCTTGGCCGGGGCCTCGGTCGAGACCCTGGCCGGGGAGGTCGTGTGCGTCATCGGGAGCCTCCCGAGAGCCTGCCCCGCAGCCGCGGGTCGATGATCCGCTGGACGAGGTCGGCCGCGAAGCCGATCAGCAGCACCGCGAGCGTGGAGACGAACAGCACGCCCTGGATGACCGGGTAGTCGTGCTGGGCGATGCCGGTCGCGAGCATCGAGCCCAGGCCCGGCAGCGCGAACACCGACTCCACGACGACCGCGCCGAGCAGCGTGGACGCCAGCTCGATGCCGAGGATCGAGATCACCGGCACGGAGGCGTTGCGCAGCCCGTGCCGCCACATGGCACGCCCGAACGAGGCGCCCAGGGCCCGCGCGGTCCGCAGATAGTCGCTGCCCAGCACGTCGAGGGTGGCCGAGCGGACGTACCGGGTCAGCGAGGCGCCCATTACCAGCGCGATCGTGACGACCGGCAGTACGAGCGAGCGGATCGCCTCGGCGGGCTCGGCCCAGCCGTCCTGGGGGAAGCCGCCCGCGGGCAGCCATCCGGCGTTCAGGGCGAAGACGGCGATGAGGATCATGCCGAGCCAGAACACCGGGACCGCGATGCCCAGCTGCGACACCCCGCTGAGCAGCGCCCCGTACCAGGTCCGCCGCTTGTACGCGGCGATGAACCCGGCCGGCACGGCGATGAGCACCGCCAGCACGAAGGCCGCGAGCGTCAGCGGGATGGTGACGTTCAGCCGCGAGGAGACCTCGGGCCCCACCGGCAGCGAGCTGACGAACGAGGTGCCGAGGTCGCCCCTGGCCAGCTGCCCGATCCAGTGGGTGAACTGCTCGGGCAGCGGCCGGTCGGAGCCGATGGAGTGGCGTGCCGCCGCGATCTGCTCGGGTCCGGCGCCCACTGAGGTGAGCGCGTTGGCGGGGTCCCCGGGCAGCAGGCGCAGCAGCACGAACAGCACCACGCTCGCGAGCGCCAGCGACACCAGCAGGAAGGCGAGGCGGCGCAGGAGGTACCGCGCCATCAGCCCTTCTTCTTGATGTCGTAGGCGAAGAACTGCGAGTTGAGGCCGTTGACGGGGTAGCCGGAGAGCTTGCTGTTCGCGACGACGATCTGCGGGTACAGGTACAGCCAGTCGCTCGCCGCGTCCTCGGCGGTCTTGCGGTTGACCTTCTTCAGCAGCTCGGTCTGCGCGGCCGTGCTCGGCGCCTCCTCCGCCTGCTCCACCCAGCGGGTGACCTGCTTGTTGTCATAGCCCCAGTAGAAGTCGGGGTTGCCGTACCAGACCAGGTCGCGGTCGTTGACGTGCTCCTGGAGGGTGGCGGTGAAGTCGTGGTTCTTGTAGACCTTCGTGTACCACTCGTCGGGCGTGATGGTGTTGATCTTGACGGTGATGCCGACCTTGGCGAGCTGCGACTTGATGAAGGTGGCCGCGGTCGGGTGCGGGTCGTAGTTCGGGGTGTCGAGGGTGAAGGTGAAGCCGTTCCCGTAGCCGGCCTCCTTCAGGAGCTTCTCGGCCCGGGCGGTGTCATACGCGTTGACCTTGGTGAGGTCTTCGTACCAGGGGTCGGTGGGCGGCACCATCGAGCCGATGAGCTTGCCGTACCCGCCCCAGACGGACTCCAGCAGCTTCTTGTCGTCGATGGCGGAGGACACCGCCTGGCGGACCCGGGCGTCGGTGAACGGCTTGGCCTTGTCGTTGAAGGCGAGCAGCAGCTTGGTGGTCGAGTCGCCGTCGTTGACCTTGTAGTTCTGGTTGTTCTTGAACTGGTCGAGGGCGTCGGGCGACTGCTCGCTGGTGACCACGTCAACCGCGTTGGTCAGCAGCGCGTTGTTCAGCGCCGAGGCGTTCTTGTAGTAGTGGAAGACGACGGCCTTGTTGGCGGCCGCGCGGCCCCAGTAGCCGGCGAACCGGTCGAGGCTGAGGGCCGAGCCGCGGGTCCACTTGTCCAGCGTGTACGGTCCGGTGCCGTCCTCGTCCGTCTTGAGGCCCTTCGCCTCGGAGTTGACGATCCAGACGTAGGAGAGGTTGTAGACGAAGGAGATCGACTTCTTCGAGAGCGTGACCTTCACGGTCTTCGCGTCGGGCGTGGCGATGTCCTTGATGACCTCGAGGTTGGACTTGCGGGCGGACTGCGAGTCCTTCGCGAGCACCTTCTCCAGGCTGTACTTGACGTCCTGGCTGGTGAGCTTCTTGCCGCTGTGGAACGTCACGCCGTCGCGCAGGGTGAAGGTGTAGGTGAGCCCGTCGCCGCTGACCTTGTAGTCCCGGGCGAGCAGCTTCTCGACCTTGCCGTCGTCGGTGAGCCGGAACAGCCCTTCGTAGACATTGCCGGCCAGCGCCTCGGTGACGCCCTGGCCGCCGCCCGCGGTGTTGTCGAGGTTCTGCGGTTCGTAGAGCGAGCCGACGTTGACGGTGGCGTCCTTGTCGTACGCCCCGCCCGAGGCGCTTCCTCCGTTCGAGCCCCCGCCGCAGGCGGTGAGGGTGAGGGCGAGGGTGGCGGCCGTGGCACCGCCGTACAGGGCGGACTTGGTGATGTTCATGGAGGGGTGTGCTCGTTTTCTGCGGAGGTGTGCCGCGGAGGTGTGTGCCGCGGAGGGGATCAGTGCTGCGCGGGGAAGCCGTCGCGGAAGACCGGGCGCTGCTCACCGGCCTCGACGGGCAGGTGGAAGCGGTTCTGCCGCGGCGGCATCGGACAGTTGTACTGGTCGGAGAATCCGCAGGGCGGCACGAAGGCGCGGTTGAAGTCCAGGCGGACCCGGCCCGGGTCGGCGGTGCGCTCCACGAAGAGGAAGCGCCCGGCGCCGTAGGTGGTGTCGCCGTTGGTGGGGTCGCCGAAGACGAGCAGCAGGGTGCCGTCGTCGTCGAAGGCGCTGAGCGTGTAGTCGCGGCCGTCCACGGTGAGCGCGATATCGCCGGGCACCACCAGGTCGCGGGTGCCTCCGTTGTCCCGGATGTGTTCGAACGCGACGCGCCGGGCGCCCGGCACCGGGTGGTACGAGGCTTCGAGGACCCACGCCGGGTCGTACGGGAAGGCGTCGATGCGCTCGAAGTGGCGGATGGCCGGCGACCGGGCGTCCCAGAAGCGCAGGCCGTGCTCGGGCTCGCCGGTGACCAGGTCGGTGCGGGCGAGGGTGGTGACGGTCACCTGCTCCGGCTGTCCCGCGCGGGCCGCGTCGAGGTCGGGGCGCTCCCCGGCCGGCAGCCAGCGGGTCTCCACGAGGGCCAGGTTGCCGGTGGCGGAGGTGACCGAACTCCGGCGCCGTGCGCGCCAGGCGTCCCAGTCCGCGGCGGGGTCCGCGGACGGCTGGTCGGCGGTCGGCTGGTCCGGGGTGGCGGAGGTGCGGGTCACAGCGGGTGGCTCATTCCGGAGTGTGTCACGCCTCGATGATCACGCTGCGTGAAGAATCCAAAGGAGCTTCTTTATGGCCCATAAGTCTGCCTAATGTCAAATTCACGCCACATGGCGAGATCACCGCGGCGCGCACGGCGTGCGGACGGCGAGATCGGCGAGGCTTTGTCCTGGAACAGGAGAAAGTCACCGGCGATTCCAGCGTAAGTTCTTCCCACGCCGGACAAGCACTGCTACGTTCCCCGTGAAAGCCCGGACAATGGCATGCCGATGACGGCGGGAGGGGCAGTGTGAGGCGCATGACGGCACGACCCGCGAACGCCCATCAGGCGCGTCTGCTGCGCCTGCTGCGCGACGGGGGACCCACCTCCCGGGCGCAGCTGGGCGACCGGATGGACCTCTCGCGCTCCCGGCTGGCCGTGGAGGTCGACCGGCTGCTCGACACCGGGCTGGTGATCGCCGACGGGCTCGCCGCCTCCCGCGGCGGGCGCCGCTCGCACAACATCCGCCTCGCCCCCACGCTGCGCCTGCTCGGCGTCGACATCGGCGCCACCTCGGTCGACGTGGCCGTCACCAACGCCGAGCTGGAGGTGCTCGGCCACCTCACCCAGCCCATGGACGTGCGCGAGGGCCCGGTCGCGGTCTTCGAACAGGTCCTGGCGCTGGCCGCGAAGCTGCGGGCGTCCGGTGTGGCCGAGGGGTTCGACGGGGCCGGGATCGGGGTCCCTGGCCCGGTGCGCTTCCCCGAGGGGGTGCCGGTCGCGCCGCCGATCATGCCCGGGTGGGACGGCTTCCCCGTACGGGAGGCGCTCAGCCAGGAGCTGGGCTGCCCCGTCATGGTGGACAACGACGTGAACCTGATGGCGATGGGAGAGCAGCAGGCGGGCGTCGCACGCTCCGCGAAGGACTTCCTCTGCGTCAAGATCGGCACCGGCATCGGCTGCGGCATCGTGGTCGGCGGCGAGGTCTACCGCGGGACCACCGGCAGCGCGGGCGACATCGGCCATGTCCAGGCCGAACGCGACGGCCGGCCGTGCGCCTGCGGCAACCGCGGCTGCCTGGAGGCCTACTTCGGCGGCGCGGCGCTCGCCCGTGACGCCGAGGCGGCCGCGCGGGAGGGCCGGTCCGCCGAGCTCGCCGCCCGGCTGGAGGCCGCCGGGAGCCTCGCCGCCACCGATGTGGCCGCCGCCGCCTCGGCCGGCGACGGCGCCGCGCTCGACCTCATCCGCGACGGCGGCACCCGCACCGGCCAGGTCCTCGCCTCGCTCGTCAGCTTCTTCAACCCCGGCCTGGTGGTGATCGGCGGCGGGGTGACCGGCCTCGGCCACAACCTGCTCGCCGCCATCCGCACCCAGGTCTACCGCCAGTCACTGCCGCTGGCCACCGGCAACCTCCCCATCGTGCTGGGCGAACTCGGCGCCGTGGCCGGGGTCATCGGGGCGGCCCGCCTGATCAGCGACCACCTCTTCTCCCCCGCCTGACCCGACGCACCACCCGCACCCCGAGCACCACCCGCACCCCATAGCACCGCACGCGCGCGCGTGAACCGCGCGAGCGCCACGTCCCGTACGACGCACCACGCGCACCACCCAACCCCCCGCCGTTCCGCGCTCAGCCCTGCCCACTCACCGGCGCACCGCCGAGGAGGCCCGCCATGGCACCGCCCGAACCGCCACCACTGCTCACCATGTCCGCCATCGCCAAGTCCTTCCCCGGCGTACGGGCCCTCGACGGGGTCGACCTCGACGTCGAAGCGGGCGAGGTCCACTGTCTGCTCGGCCAGAACGGCGCGGGCAAGTCCACCCTGATCAAGGTGCTGGCCGGGGTCCATCAGCCCGACCACGGCGAGATCCGCTGGCAGGGCCGCCCGGTGCGGCTCAAATCGCCGGTCGCCGCCATGCGGCTGGGCATCGCCACCATCCACCAGGAACTCGACCTGGTGGAGGGGCTGTCCGTGGCCGAGAACGTCTTCCTCGGCCACGAGCTCGCCACCGGGGGCTTTCTGCGCCCCCGCTCGGCCCGCGCCGCCACCGCCGGCCTCCTCGCCCGCCTCGGCCACCCGGAGATCGCCCCGGACGCGCTGGTCGGCACGCTCTCCGCGGCCGGACAGCAGATCGTCTCCATGGCCCGCGCCCTCTCCCACGACGTACGCCTGATCGTCATGGACGAGCCGTCCGCGGCCCTCGACCCCGACGAGGTGGACAACCTCTTCCGCATCGTCGGCGACCTGACCGGGGACGGCGTCGCCGTCGTCTACATCTCCCACCGGCTGGAGGAGATCCGCCGCATCGGCGACCGCGTCTCCGTCCTCAAGGACGGCCGCGTCGCCGCCCGTGGACTGCCCGCCCGCACCACCCCGACCCGCGACATCGTCGCCCTGATGACCGGCCGCGACGTCGAGTACGCCTTCCCCGAGCGGGCCGCGGGGGCCGCGGACCCCGGCGGCGGCCCGCCCGTGCTGCGGGTCGAGGGGCTGGCCAGGGCGGGCGAGTTCGAGCCGCTGGACCTGGAGCTGCGCCCCGGCGAGATCGTGGGCCTGGCCGGCCTCGTCGGCTCCGGCCGCTCGGAGATCCTGGAGACCGTCTACGGGGCCCGGCGGCCGACCGCCGGCCGTGTCCTCGTCGACGGGCGCCCGCTGCGCCCCGGCAGCGTCACCGCCGCCGTACGCGCCGGGCTCGGCCTCGCCCCCGAGGAGCGCAAGGCGCAGGGGCTGCTGATGCTGGAGTCCGTCACCCGCAATGTCTCGGTCTCCTCGCTGGCCCGCTTCTCACGCGCCGGATGGCTGGACCGCGGGGCCGAACGGGCCGCGGCCCGCGAGGCCGTACGGGATCTGTCGCTGCGCCCGGACGACCCCGAGCGCCCGGTGCGCACCCTCTCCGGCGGCAACCAGCAAAAAGCCGTGCTCGCCCGCTGGCTGCTGCGCGGCTGCCGCGTGCTGCTGCTGGACGAGCCCACGCGCGGGGTCGACGTGGGCGCCCGCGCCGAGCTGTACGCCCTGATCCGCCGCCTCGCCGACGACGGCGTGGCCGTCCTGCTCGTCTCCAGCGAACTGCCCGAGGTCCTGGGCCTGGCCGACCGGGTGCTGGTACTCCGCGAGGGCCGCGTCGTACACACGGCCCTCGCGCGGGATTTGGACGAATATCGCGTCCTCGACCTCGTGGTGACTCCGCTCCCCACCTGAAGGAGGGGGCTTCCAACCCGAAGGTTGCGGTCCAGCCCGAACCGTCCCCTCACGGGGCGTAATTATCCTATCACAGACGGGAGCCCGTCGTGCTGAACCAGCCCGGGGGACGGCCGGGGTCCGCCGCCCCCACAGACTCCGTCCCCGAGTCCACCGCCACGCTCACCAAAGAGAGCCCGCCGGGAGCAGCGGCCCGTCCGCCGGCCCGCCGGCCCGCCGGGGGCGGCCGGCTGCGGGCGCTCGTCGATCTGCGCAATCTGTCCCTGCTCGGGGTCCTCGCGGTGCTGGTGGCCGTGGGCGGCTTCACCAAGCCCGACGAGTTCCTGACCACCGGCAATCTGCAACTCGTCCTCACCCAGGCGTCCGTGATCGGCGTCGTCACCGTCGGCATGACCTTCGTCATCACCAGCGGCGGCATCGACCTGTCCGTGGGTGCGATGGTCGCCCTGGCCTCCGTCTGGGCCACGACGCTGGCCACCCAGGACTTCGGGCTCGGCGGCATCCTGATGTGCGCGGTCCTGGTCGGTCTCGGCTGCGGCCTGGTCAACGGCGTGCTCGTCGCGTACGGCGGCATGGTCCCCTTCATCGCCACGCTCGCCATGCTCGCCTCCGCCCGCGGCCTCGCGCTGCATCTCAGCGACGGCAGGACGCAGGTGGTCACCGTGCAGCCGGTCCTGGACCTGGGGCTGCCCGACTCGTATGTGCTGGGCGTCCCGCCGCTGGTGATGATCTTCGCCCTGGTCACCGTGGTCGGCTGGCTGGTGCTGAACCGCACGACCTTCGGCCGGCGCACCGTCGCCGTCGGCGGCAACGCGGAGGCCGCGCGGCTCGCGGGCATCGACGTCAGGCGGCAGCGCCTGCTGCTGTACCTGCTGTCCGGACTGTGCTGCGGCATCGCCGCGTTCATGCTGATCGTGCTGACCGGGTCCGGCCAGAACACCAACGGCAACCTCTACGAACTCGACGCCATCGCCGCCGCGATCATCGGCGGCACGCTGCTCAGCGGCGGCCGGGGCACCATCACCGGCTCCGTCCTCGGCGTCCTCGTCTTCACCACCATCACCAACCTGTTCGCCCTGAACAACCTGCAGAGCGATGTCCAGCAGATCGCCAAGGGCGCGATCATCGTCGCCGCCGTCCTGGTCCAGAAGGGTCGTACGAACCATGAGGGATAACCCGCGCACTCCCGCCAACTCACCGATGAGCACCAGCCGGAGAAACCTGCTGTTCGGCACCGCCGCCGCGGGGGCCCTCTTCGCCGCCGGCTGTACCAGCAACGAGAACAACGACGACAACGACAACAGCAGGCAGGCCGCGAACGCGGCCGACACCAAGCCCGGCAAGAAGGTCACCATCGGCTTCGCCGGCCCGCAGGCCGACCACGGCTGGCTCAACGCCATCAACCAGCAGGCCAAGCGGCGCGCCAAGGAGTACGAGGACGTCACCCTCCAGACCACCGAGGGCTCCAATGACACCGCCCAGCAGATCGGCCAGATCGAGACGCTGATCAACAAGAAGGTCGACGTCCTGGTCATCCTGCCCGCCGACGGCAAGGCGCTCACCCAGGTCGGGCTGAAGGCGATGAGGGCGGGCATCCCCGTCGTCAACCTCGACCGGGTCTTCGCCTCCCCGCAGGCGTACCGCTGCTGGATCGGCGGTGACAACTACGGCATGGGGCTCAACGCGGGCCGCTACATCGGCGAGCAGCTCAAGGGCAAGAAGAACGCGAAGGTCGTCGAGCTGGCGGGCCTCGACAACCTGGAGCTGACCAGGCAGCGCACCAAGGGGTTCGACGACGCCCTGAAGAACTACCCCAACATCGAGAAGGTCGGCCGCCAGGCCGCCGAGTTCACCGTCGAGTCGGGCCAGGCGAAGATGGCCCAGCTGCTGCAGGCGCATTCGAAGTTCGATGCGCTCTGGAACCACGACGACGACCAGGGCGTGGGCGCCGAGCGCGCCATCCAGCAGGCCGGTCGGGACGACTTCCTCATGGTCGGCGGCGCGGGTGCCAAACGCGCCATGGACGCGATCAAGGCCGACAACACCGTGCTGAAGGCCACCGTCCTCTACCCGCCGACGATGGCCGCCTCCGCCATCGACCTGGCCCGCGCGCTCGGCCAGGGCAAGGGCGTCGGCGGACTGGCCGAGCTGGAGATCCCGGCGTCCCTGACGCTCTACTCCGCCGTGGTCACCAAGGACAACGTCGACGACTACCTGCCCACAGGTTTCAGCTGACCGGCCCCGTCGGCCTGAACCGACCCCTGATCTGACCCCTGATCCCCCAGAGAAGGACCCCAGAGAAGGAGTCCCATGCAACATCCTGCGGAAACTACGAAGCCCACTCTCGGCGTCGGCATGGTGGGCTACGCCTTCATGGGCGCCGCCCACTCCCAGGGGTGGCGCACCGTGGGCCGCGTCTTCGACCTGCCCCTGCGCCCGGCCATGTCCGCCGTCTGCGGCCGCGACCCGGACGCGGTGCGGGCCGCCGCCGACAAACACGGCTGGGCCGCCGCCGAGACCGACTGGCGCGCCCTGATCGCCCGCGACGACGTACAGCTCGTCGACATCTGCACACCCGGCGACAGCCACGCCGAGATCGCGATCGCCGCGCTGGAGGCGGGCAAGCACGTGCTGTGCGAGAAACCCCTCGCCAACTCGGTCGCCGAGGCCGAGGCCATGGTGGCGGCGGCGCGGCGGGCGCGGGAGCGCGGGCAGGTCGCGATGGTGGGGTTCAACTACCGCCGTACGCCCGCGATCGCGCACGCCCGCCGCATGGTGCAAGGCGGGCGGCTCGGGGTGCTGCGCCACGTACGGGTGTCGTATCTGCAGGACTGGCTCGTCGATCCGGAGTCCCCGCTGGTGTGGCGGCTGCGGCGGGAGCACGCGGGCTCCGGCGCCCTCGGCGACCTGGGCGCCCATATCGTCGACCTGGCGCAGTATCTGGCGGGCGAGCCGCTGGTCGGGGTCTCGGCGCTGACCGAGACCTTCGTACGGGAGCGGCCGCTGCCCGCCGGGACGGCGACCACCGGCCTCGGCGGCCGGGCGGGCGACGGGGCGCGCGGGCCGGTCACGGTCGACGACGCGGCGCTGTTCAGCGGGCGGCTGGCCTCCGGGGCGCTCGCGTCCTTCGAGGCCACCCGGTTCGCGGCGGGCCGCAAGAACGCGCTGCGGATCGAGCTCAACGGCGAACGCGGCTCGCTCGCCTTCGACCTGGAGCGGCTGAACGAGCTGCACTTCCACGACCACACCGAGCCCGCCGCCGACGCCGGGTTCCGCCGGATCCTGGTCACCGAGCCGGAACACCCGTATCTGGAGGCGTGGTGGCCGGCCGGCCACGGCCTCGGTTACGAGCACACCTTCGTCCACCAGGCGCGCGACCTGGTGCTGGCCGTCGACGCGCGGTCCGAGCCCGAACCGTCCTTCGCGGACGGGCTGCAGGTGCAGCGGGTGCTCGCCGCGGTCGAGGAGAGCGCCCAGAAGAACTGCGTCTACACGCCGGTACCCGCCTGAGGAGGCCCCGCATGCCCCGACAATTCACTCTCTTCACCGGACAGTGGGCCGATCTGCCACTGGAGGAGGTCTGCCGGCTGGCCCGCGACTTCGGCTACGACGGACTGGAACTCGCCTGCTGGGGCGACCACTTCGAGGTGGACCGGGCGCTCGCCGAGCCCGGCTATCTGGACGGGCGGCGGCAGCTGCTGGAGAAGTACGGGCTCCAGTGCTGGGCCATCTCCAACCACCTGGTCGGCCAGGCCGTGTGCGACTCCCCCATCGACGAGCGCCACCAGGCCATCGTGCCGGGCCGGATCTGGGGCGACGGCGACCCGGAGGGGGTGCGGCGGCGGGCGGCGGCCGAGATGGCGGACACCGCGCGGGCCGCGGCCGCCTTCGGGGTCCGAACCGTCGTCGGCTTCACCGGCTCGTCCATCTGGCATCTGGTGGCGATGTTCCCGCCGGTGCCGCCGCACATGATCGACCGCGGCTACGAGGACTTCGCCGAGCGCTGGAACCCGGTCCTGGACGTGTTCGACGCGGAGGGGGTGCGCTTCGCCCACGAGGTGCACCCGAGCGAGATCGCGTACGACTACTGGACCACCCACCGCGCGCTGGAAGCGGTCGGCCACCGCCCCGCCTTCGGGCTCAACTTCGACCCCAGCCACTTCGTCTGGCAGGACCTCGACCCGGTCGGCTTCCTGTGGGACTTCCGGGACCGGATCTACCACGTGGACTGCAAGGAGGCGCGGAAGCGGCTGGACGGCCGCAACGGCCGGCTCGGCTCGCATCTGCCCTGGGGCGACCCGCGGCGCGGCTGGGACTTCGTCTCGGCCGGGCACGGGGACGTGCCGTGGGAGGACGTGTTCCGGATGCTGCGCTCCATCGGATACGACGGGCCGGTGTCGGTGGAGTGGGAGGACGCCGGGATGGACCGGCTGCAGGGCGCGCCCGAGGCGCTGAAGCGGCTGAAGGCGTACGACTTCGACCCGCCGGCGGCCTCCTTCGACGCGGCCTTCGGCGGCGGGAACGGCTGAGGGGCGGCCCGGGGGCGTCGGGGGCAGGGTGGGGCCAGGGTGGGGAAGGGCCGCCCGTGCGGGGGGCACGGGCGGCCCTGAGGCCGTTCCTCAAGTCCGATGGCTCACCATGGTGACAGCGGCCGGACGCTGTGCCGCCGCGCCCCTGCGCCCCCGAGCCGGAAGAAGACCGCGCCCCATGACCATCCGCGTCCTGCTCGCCGACGACCAGACCCTGCTGCGGGCCACCTTCCGGATCCTGATCGACTCGTGCGAGGACATGGAGGTGGTGGCGGAGGCCGCCGACGGCGGCCAGGCGGCCACGCTGACCCGTGCGCACACCCCTGACGTCGTCGTCATGGACATCCGCATGCCCGGCACCGACGGCCTGGCCGCGACCGCCACGATCTGCGCCGACCCGGCGCTGTCCGCCACCCGGGTGCTCATCCTCACCACCTTCGAGACCGACGAATACGTGGCGCGGGCGCTGCGCGCGGGCGCGAGCGGCTTCCTCGGCAAGGACGTGGGCGCCGACGAACTGCTCGCCGGCATCCGCACCGTGGCCTCCGGCGACTCCCTGCTCTCCCCGGTGGCCACCCGCACCCTGATCACCCGCTTTCTCGCCGCCCCCGACCCCGAACCGCCGCTGGCGCCGGGCGAGCTCCTGGCCTCGCTCACCGCCCGCGAGCGGGAGGTGATGGCGCTGGCGGCCGAGGGGAAGTCCAACGCCGAGATCGCCGAGGTGCTCGTCGTCAGCCCGCTGACCGTACGCACCCATGTCCAGCGGGCCATGAACAAGCTCGGGGCGCGGGACCGCGCCCAGCTGGTCGTCATCGCCTACCAGTCCGGTCTTGTGCGTCCCGCGCCGCCGCGCGAGGGGTGCTAACCGTTCAGGCCGAAGAAGGTGATGGCCCGGGCGGCCATGCCGGGGAGCGGGAGGTTGTGTGCCCCGTTCTGGATGCTGATGGCCTCGACGGGGGCCCGGTCACCGGTGGCCCCGTAGCGGGTGCGGGTCCAGTTGGTCTGCGGACTGTCCGTACTCGCGGGTGTCTGGCTCACCCCGAGGACATTGGTCCACTGCTTGATCTCCTCACCGAAGTTCGGGTAGCGCAAGGTGGTGTCCGCGGTGCCGTGCCACAGCTGCATCCTCGGCCGGGCGCCGGTGTACCCGGGGTAGGCGCCGCGGGCCTGATCGCCCCACTGCTGCGCCGTCTTGATGATGGTGCCGTTGGCGCAGGCGGTGTTCCAGCCCGATCCGTCCGTGGTGGCGAAGCAGCCGAAGGGCACGCCCGAGAACGCGGCGCCCGCCTTGAACACGTCCGGGTAGTCGCCGAGCAGGACGTTGGTCATCATGGCGCCCGAGGAGGCTCCGGTGACATAGACCCGGCTGGGGTCGGCGTTGTTGTGCTGCAGGACGTAGCGGACCATCGACACGATGCCCACCGGGTCGCTGCCCCCGTCGTGGCGCAGCGCCTGCGGCGAGGAGACGTCGAAGCAGGAGCCGCTGCGGGTGGCGGACGGGTAGATGACGATGAAGCCGTAGCGGTCGGCCAGGGAGGCGAACTCGGTGCCCGAGTAGAACGCGGGGCCCGAGCCCGTGCAGTAGTGCACCGCGACGAGGACCGCGGGGCGCGCGGCGACGTTGTTCGGCACGTACCGGTACATCCTGAGGTTGCTCGGGTTGTTGCCGAATCCGGTCACCTCGGTGAGCGAGGCGGCCGCCGCGGGAGTGGGCGTCAGCAGGAGCAGCGAGGCGAGCAGCGGCAGGATGCCGCCGAGTAACGCCGCGAGCACGGACCTGGGTGTTCTGCGTCGCCTTCCGGCCGTGCCGGTGGTTCCCGCCGACGCGGGGCTGTTGGTCATGTCCCTGTCCTTTCTAGACTGGTGGCTGTGAAGGGCTTGCTGCTGCGGCTCTCGGCGCTCGACGCGGATGCCGCCACCGCGGTTCGCGTGATCGCCCACTTCGAGGCGCTGCTGGGCAGCGGCGCCCTCGACGCGACATCGCTGGCCCGGTCCACCGCGGGGCTCGCGGAGTGCGCGGCGGGCCTGGAGCTGCCCGACGGCCGCAGGGCCCGGTTCGGGCCGGGCGGCGCCGCCCTCCCGGGCGAGCCGGAGGTGGTGTCCCAGGGCGTGGAGCTCGGCTTGTCCGGGCGGGTGTGGCTGGAGCGGCCGGGGCCGCCGGGCCCGTTCGACGAGCTGATCCTCGAATGGATGGCCATTGCCGCACGGACGCTGTGCGGCAGCCCGGCGCCACCGCGTACGCCCTGCGCGCCGCCCGCCCCGCGCACACCCGGCTCGCCCGATGTGGCCGATGCCGCGCTGATGGAGCTGGTGCTGTCCGAGCGCGAGTCCGACCACGACCGGGCCCGCGCGCTACGGCTGCTGGGCCTGGCCCCCGAACTGCCGCTGCGGATGGTGGCGGTGCGCGGCGACCCGGCCACAGGCGCGGGGCTGGATGCGGTCGCGCTGCTCGCCCGCGCGGGGCTCACGGCCGTCGTCCGGGTCACCAGGACCGGCCCGTGGGGCACGGTCCTGGTGCAGCCGGCGGACGCGGCGGCCGACTCCCCGGCCGCGGCGCTGCGCGCCGCCGTGGCCGACCCCCTCCGCGGCCCGGACGTGCCGCGCGACGCCGCGCGCCGGCTGCGGATCGGTGTCGGCGGCCTGGTCCCCGCGCTGGCGGCCCGCGACTCCTGGGCGCAGGCGTGCACGGCGCTGCGGTTCACGGTGGCGGGCAGCCCGCGGGAGGCGGTGGCCGACCATGACGCGCTCGGCCCGGTCGCCCTGCTGGCCGACATCCCGGCGGAGCGGCTGGGCGCGCTGCCCGAGGCGCGGCAGCTGGACGCGGTGGCCGCCCAGCCGAACGGGGACCTGACCCTCGCCGCGCTGGCCGCCTTCTGCCGTACCGGCTCGCTGCGCCAGGCCGCCGCGGAGCTGCATCTGCACCACAGCTCGGTTGCCGCGCGGCTGGCCCATGTGGAGGCGGCGCTGGGCTGGCGGCTGCGCGACCCCGAACATCGCTTCCACGCCCAACTCGCCCTGTACGCACGGCGATTGGCGGCCACGGCAACCTGAGTCGGGGCCGGCGCGGCGGTCATCGGCCCAGCGCTCGCCGCAGGACCGCGACCGTCTCATCGCTCATGCGCCGCACCACCCCGGCGTACTCCACCGCCGCCGCGCCGTGGAAGGTGCCCGGGAAGAGGTGCAGTTCGGTGGGGACACCGGCGGCCAGCAGGGCGCGCGCGTAGTCGATGCCCTCGTCGCGCAGCGGGTCGAACTCCATCACCGCGACATAGGCGGGCGGCAGCCCCCGCAGCTCGGCCACGCCGGCCCGGGCGGGCGCCGCGTACGGCGACACCTCCCCCGTACCGGGCACCCCGGCCCCCAGATACGCCTCCCAGCTCTGCCGGGCGAGTTCGCGGGTCCATACGGGCGTGTCGGTGAAGGCCCGCGCGCTCGGCGTGTCCAGCCGGTCGTCGAGCGCGGGGCTGCCCAGGAACTGGAAGCGGATTCCTGGGCCGCCGCGGGCGTGGGCGAGCATCGTCAGGGCGGCGGCCATGCCCGCCCCCGAGCTGTCGCCGAGGACCGCGATCCGGTCGGCCGCCACGTCCGGAACGGCGTCGCCCTTCGCCAGCAGGCACAGCCCGGCGTAACAGTCCTGAAGGCCGGCGGGGAAGGGGTGTTCGGGCGCCAGCCGGTAGTCCGGTGAGACCACCACGGCGTCGAGCTCACGGCACAGCCACAGGTTGAAGGCGTGGTCCACATCCGGCGAGCCCACCATGAAGCCGCCGCCGTGGATGCTGTAGACGGCGGGCAGCGGCCCGGTGGCGCCCCGCGGCCGGTAGGTGCGCAGCGCCACGTCCGGCGCGCCCTCCCACCCGGGCGCCACCGCCTGGCCGACCTCCACCCCCGCACCGTCCACGGCCGCGAGCCGCCCGGCGACCTCCCGCGCCTGCGCGGCCCGCGCGGCGGCCAGGTCACAGAGGTCGACCGGGGGGATCAGGGCGACGGCCGCGGCGAGTTCGGGGTCGAACGGGTAGTCGTGGGCCATGTCCCACACCGTGCCACGGGGCGGCCGCGCGGGTCATCAGACAGGCGTCGGGACAACAGCCCTCGTCACCCGACTTCCGTGCGGCCCCATGGGCCACTCGCGTCCCATGCGTTCAGGGGTCGGCGCTTGGCCGGCCACCCCGGAAAACCATCGGCGCCGGCCCCGCCGATCAGGCACCATGGCGCGATGACCAGCAGCTCCCCGACACACACGGCTCCCCTGGAGCGGTTCGAGGCCGTCCTGTCCGGTCTCTCCGAGGCCACGGAGGGGTCCGTCGACGACCTGATCGCCGCCCTGGCGCACCTCGACGCGGCCCATGAGGCGAGCGGTGACGGGGCCGGCGCGAGGGCGGCGCTGCGCATGCTCGGCGAGCGGCCGGGCGTCGTCCTGCGGCTTGACGGGCAGGTGCGGTGGGCGCTACAGCGCGCGGAGTGGTCCACCTCCGTGGACCCGAAGGCGCCGACGCCCGCCCCCGCGTACGACCGCCCCGTGGCGCTGGCGTTCGCCTGCTCGCACAGCGACGGGCGGGTCCGCGAGCGCGCGGTCCGCCGGCTCCTGGACCGGCCGAGCCCCGAACTCATGCCCTTTCTGGTGCTGCGCACCGGGGACTGGGTCCGTCAGGTGCGCGAGCGGGCCCGGGCGGGCCTGACGGACCTGTTGCAGCGGGACCCCGCGCGGTACGTGCCGGCCGCCGCGCCGACCGCGCTGCTCGCCGACCGCCGCCGGCGCGGCGACTTCGCCCGCCGGCAGCTCCTCGCCGCGCTGCTGTCCACCCCCGGAGCGGCCCTGCTGGAGGGGCTCCTCGCCGCACCGCTGCGCGAACAGCGGCGGTTCGCTCTCGAGGTGGCGGGCCAGGCGGGCCGCCTTGCTCTGCGGGCGCTGGTCTCCCTGGCGGAGGGCGACACCGATGTGCGGATACGGGCCCGGGCGGCCGAGGCTGCGGCCCGCGAGGCGGTCTGGACCGACCGGGCCGATCAGCTGCGGCGGCTGGCCGGCGCACGCCATCGCGAGGTGCGGGCCACCGCCCTGACCGGGCTGATCCGCGCGGGACACGCCGAGGAGGCCACGGGGGCGCTGGACGACCCGGCGGGCCTGGTCCGCGCCGTGGCCCGGGACGCCGCCCGCCGCACCGGCGCCGACCCGCTCGCCCACTACCGCGCGGCGGTGAGGGCCCCGCAGCCCCCTGCCGGGGCCGTCGACGGGCTCGCCGAGACCGGGAGCGCCGCCGACGCCCCGCTGCTGCTCCCCCTGCTCGACCACCCACGGGCCCCGATCCGCTCCCACGCGCTGCACGCGCTGCGGGCCCTCGGCGCCGCACCGGCCGACCGCGTCATCCCGCTGCTGCGCGACCCGTCGGCCAAGGTGATCCGCGAGGCCGCCGCCGCGCTGCGCCCGCGGGCCGCGCGGCTGCCGCGCGAGCTGGCCGCCTCGCTGCTCACCGACGACCGGGCGGCCGTGCGCCGCGCCGGCTACCGGCTGCTGCCCGAACCGGAATCCGGGCCCGAACCCGCACCCGTGGCCCGGCTGCGCACGCTCCTGCCGCTGGCCGCCGACCCCGACCCCCGGCTGTCCGCCCGCGTGGCCGCGGACATCACCGCCCTGGCCCACGGGCTGCACCCGACGCCGGGGCGCGGGATGTGGTCCCTCGACACCACGGCCGAACAGCGCGCCGATCTGCTCGCCCTGACCGACGCGTCCGCGCCCGCCCTCCCCCACCGCACCCGCCAGCTGCTGTACGAGGGTCTTGACCCGACCTCGTGGACGGCGGAACTGCTCAGGGCCCGGCACGGCCCGCACCCCGACACGGTCAACCCGCTCCTCGAGCTGGAGGCCACGTACACCTCCCAGGATCCCCGCGCCACGGCCGAGCTGATCCGGGAGGTGCTGCTCGTCGTCCTCGCACACGCCACGGCCCCCGACGGGAGCTGGCCGGCCGACGAGGAGTGGCCCGCCCTCCTCCCCGAGTGGTTCGTCCGGCGCTGCGCCCCCGAGCCCCCGCCCTCGCCGGGACGGACGGATCCGGCCACCTGGCTCGCGCGGTGGCGCGGGCTGACGCAGCGTCAGCGGCAGGCCGAGGCGATCGCCGACGCCACGGCGGACTGGCGGCTCGCCGACTGGCTCGGCCTCTTCGAGCCCGAGGGGCTGGCCGACTCCCGCAGCTGGCGCTTCTGGGACGGCGGCACCACCACAGCGACCACCGGCTGGGTACGGGTGGGCGTGGACGGCCACCCGTACGGCGGCCGGAGGGCGCTGCTGTGGCTCATCGAGGCCGCCGGCGGCTACGACATCGACCTGCCCTGACCGCATCGGCCCGCGCGGCCCGCCGCGGCCTGCGCTGACGGGGCGCCGGTCAGGGTCCACGCTCGCGGTCCTGATCTAGTAGGCCCGAGCGGAGTAGGCCAACTCGAGGCCGCATGCCCAACGGACATGCCCGTGTGGGGGTCAGGAGGCGGGCGCTCGCACCACGGCGACCTCCCGCGGCCGCAGGGTGAGCGAGCCGTCGGCCGCCGTGGCGCCGCCGGTCAGCGGCTGGCCGGTGAGGCCTCCCAGGCTCACCTGCTCGTCGGTGCGGTTGACAAGGAACAGATAGCGGGCGTCGGCGGTGCTTCGCACCGTCAGCTCGACCCGCCCGCGCACCTCGGCGGGCAGCTCGCTGTGGATTTGGGCGCCCTCCAGCAGGCCCGGCAGAAGGCGGGCGAGCCCGTCGGGGCCCAGCCGGGTGGAGACGTACGCGGCCGAGCCCTGGCCCGCCGCGCGGCGGGTGACGGCGGGGCGGCCGGCGTAGGTGCCGGAGCGGTAGTGGGCGAGGGTGTGCACCTCGGGGTCGGTGACGGTGATCTGGTCGGTCCACAGGGTGCCGGTGACCGAGGCCTCCCCGCCGTCCGGGCCGTCCAGTTCCACGGTGTCCTCGGCGAGGAGCGGGCCGAACTCCTCGATGCGGATGCCCAGCAGCTCGCGCAGGGCCCCGGGGTAGCCGCCCAGCCAGACGTGGTCGTTCTCGTCGACGACGCCCGAGAAGTACGTGGTGACCAGGTGGCCGCCCGACTCCACGTACCGCGTGAGCTCCTTGGACAGCGCCTGGGGCACCACATGCAGCACGGGCGCGATCAGCAGCCGGTACTCGTCGAAGTCGGCCCGGGTGGTGATGACGTCGGCCCGGATGCCCAGCGCGAGCAGGGCGGAGTACCAGTCAAGCGCCTCTTGCCGGTAGTTGAGGCGGGAGCTGGGGTGGGAGTCCTGCTCGCTGGCCCACCACGAGTCCCAGTCGTAGACGATCCCGACCCGCGCCCGCTCGCGCTCGGCCCCGGCGACCGGCGCCAGCGCCTGAAGGGTGGCGCCCAGCTCGGTCACCGCGCGGAAGACATCGCTGTCGGCCCCGGCGTGCGGCACCATCGCCGAGTGGTACTTCTCGGCCCCGGCCGCCGACTGCCGCCACTGGAAGAAGCAGACCGCGTCGGCGCCGTGCGCGACATGCAGCAGGGAGTCGCGCGCGAGCTCGCCCGGGCGCTTGGCCAGGTTGATGGGCTGCCAGTTGACCGCGCTGGTGGAGTGCTCCATGAGGAACCACGGGCGCCCGCCCGCGATGCCGCTGGTGAGGTTGGCGGAGAAGGACAGCTCGTCGCGGTCCTGGGGGCCGGGGAGTACGTAGTGGTCGTTGGAGACGAAGTCGATCTCGTCGGCCCAGTCGGGGTAGTTCATCCCCTTGGTCTCGCCCATCACCATGAAGTTGGTGGTGACGGGCACCCCCGGGGTGATCTCGCGCAGGATGTCCCGCTCCGCGCGCAGGTACTCCTTCAGCGCGTCGGAGGAGAAGCGCTTGAAGTCGAGCTGCTGGGTGGGGTTGGGGTGGGAGGCGGCCAGCCGGGGCGGCAGGATCTGCTCCCAGTCGCTGTAGCGCTGGGACCAGAAGGCGGTGCCCCAGGCGTGGTTGAGCGCGTCCAGCGTCCCGTAGCGCGCTCGCAGCCAGTCACGGAAGGCGCGGGCGGCGTCGTCGGAGTAGTCGTAGATGTTGTGGCAGCCCAGCTCGTTGGACACATGCCAGGCCACCAGGGCGGGGTGGTCGGCGTAGCGCCTGGCCATCTCGGTCACCAGACGCAGCGCGTGGTCGCGGAAGACCGGCGAGGTGGGGCGCCAGTGCTGGCGCGCCCCCGGCCACACCGTCTCACCGGAGGCGGTGACCGGCAGGATCTCCGGGTGGGCGGTGGTGAGCCAGGGCGGCGGGGAGGCGGTGGCGGTGGCCAGGTCGACCCCGATGCCGCCCGCGTGCAGGAGGTCCATGGCCTCGTCGAGCCACGCGAAGTCCCACCGGTCCGCTGTCGGCTGGAGGCGGGCCCAGGAGAAGATCGCCAAGGAGACGACATTGACTCCGGCCCTGCGCATCAGCCGGATGTCCTCCTCCCACACCTCGCGCGGCCACTGCTCGGGGTTGTAGTCGGCGCCGAAGAGGAGGCGGGGTGAGGCGGGGTCACCGTCCGGCCCGTGCGGCAGCCGGGAGAGGAGGGTGGAGATCATGGTTGTCCTTCCGGTGTACCGCACGGGACGGCGCGGCGTTGGTGCTGGTGGCGCCGGCGGTGCTGGTGGCGCTGGTGGTGCTCAGGGCGTGCGGCAGCAGGGCCCGCGGCGTCGCGGTCCCTGCTGCCGTGCGCGTCCTACTGCGAAACCGTGAAGCCCTGCTCCTCGCCGTACTTGACGGAGGCTTCCTGCCAGGCCTTCAGCCCCTTGGCCAGCGGGGTGTTCGAGACATACGCCTTGCCGACGCTGTCGTTGAAGATCGAGTTGGCGTACACCTGGTAGGGCAGGTACGACCAGCCGCTGCCGACGTTCGCGGCCGACTCGGCGAAGATCTTGTTGGCCTTCTGCCCGCCGAAGTACGGGAACTCGGTGTTCTGGAACGCGTCGGACTGGAGGTCCGCCGTGGTGGCCGGGAAGGCACCGCCCTTGAGGCGGGTCTGCACGCCCTTGCCGGCGTTGGCGTACTCGACGAAGGCGTAGGCGAGCTCCTTGTTCTTGCCCGCCGCGGGCAGGGCCAGCGAGCTGCCGCCGTTCTCCGCGGTCGTCTTGTCGCCCTTGGTCCACTGCGGAAGCGGGGCCACGCGCCAGTCGCCAGAGGCGTTCTTCACACCGGAGACGAAGTTGGCGGGCATCCAGGCGCCGGTGGTCAGGGTGGCGATGCTGCCGTCGCCCAGCCCCTTGTACCAGTCGTCGGTCCAGCCGCTGACGGGCGACAGGAGCTTCTCGTCGATGAGCTTCTGCCAGGTCTTGGTGTAGGTGACGGCGCCCTTGTCGGAGAAGTTGATCTTCACCTTGGTGCCGTTGTCCTCGACCTTGTACGGGCGCGAGCCGGCCTGCCACAGCAGGCTGGTGGTCATGCCCGCGTCGCCGGTGTCGCTGGTGATGTAGACCTTCGGGTCGGCCTTGTGCAGCTTGCGCGCGGCGTCGACGTACTCGTCCCAGGTGGTGGGCACCGCGACCTTGTACTTGTCGAAGACCTTCTTGTTGTAGAACAGCGCCATCGGGCCGGAGTCCATGGGCAGGGCATAGACGGCGTCGCCGGACTTCACCGAGTTCCACGGGCCGGGCGAGTAGGTCTTGGAGAGCTTGTCGGCGCCGAAGCCGGACAGATTGTCCAGGGACTTGGTCAGCGCGAACTGGCCGAGCGCGTAGTACTCGATCTGCGCGACGTCGGGGACGCCCTTCTTCGCCGCTATGGCGTTCTGCAGGGCGGTGTACTGGTCCTTGTTGGTACCCGCGTTGACGAGGTTGACGTGGACCTTGGGGTGTTCCTTCTCGAAGTCCTTGACGACCTGCTTGAGCGTGGGCTCCCAGGCCCAGACCGTGATGGAGCCGCCCTTCTTCAGGGCCGCCTGGATGTCCCCGGCGGACACCTTCTTGTCGCTGGAGCCGCCGTCGTCCGAGCCGCCGCAGGCGGTGGCTCCCAGGGCGAGGGCGCAGACGAGGCCGATGCCGCGCAGCAGGCGGCGGGTGTTGTTGGACATGGAGGTGCTTCCACTTCTTCGTGGTGGGGTGAGGGTTATTCCTTGACGCTTCCGGCGGCGAGTCCGGACTGCCAGTACTTCTGCAGCAGCAGGAAGGCGGCGATCAGGGGGATGATGGTGATCAGCGAGCCGGTGATCACCAGATTGAAGACGGCTTCGCCACCGGCCGTCTGGGCCTGGGCGTTCCAGCTGTTCAGCCCCAGGGTCAGCGGATACCAGTCCGGGTCCTTGAGCATGATCAGCGGCAGGAAGTAGTTGTTCCAGGTCGCGACCATCGTGAACAGCAGCACGGTCACGATGCCCGGCGCCAGCAGCGGCAGGCTGACCCGGAAGAAGGTGCGCAGCTCGCCCGCGCCGTCGATGCGGGCGGCCTCCAGCAGCTCGGTGGGGATGGCCTCGGTGGCGAAGACCCACATCAGATACAGGCCGAAGGGCGAGATGAGCGAGGGGACGATCACCGCCCACGGGGTGTTGGTCAGCCCCATCTTGCTGAACATCAGGAAGGTGGGGACCGCCAGGGCGGTGGTCGGCACGGCGACGGCCCCGATGACGACGGCGAAGATGGCGCGCTTGCCGGGGAAGGTGAACTTCGCCAGGGCGTAGCCGCCCAGGACCGCCAGGAAGGTGGCGCCACCTGCGCCGAGCCCCACGTACAGCAGGGTGTTCAGCAGCCAGCGGACGAAGACGCCGTCGTTGTAGGTGAAGGTCTCACGGACGTTGTCCCACAGGGCGAAGTGGTCGGCGAACCACAGTCCGGAGGAGTCGGCCAGCCCTTGCTGGGTCTTGGTGGAGCTGATGACCAGCCATACCAGCGGCACCAGGGAGTACAGCAGGACCAGACCGGTCAGCACGGTCAGCAGCACACTGCGGCGGGGGCGGCGCCGCTCGGCCTTCCGGCGCGGCGCGCGCAGCCGGGGCGCGTGGCCGGAGGTTCCGGCGCGTACGGGTGTGGGCTTGGAAGCGGTGGTGGCGGGGCTGCTCATGGTTCACGCTCCCTTGCGCATACCGCGCAGCTGGACGACATAGGCGATGACCATGGTGATCAGCCCCATGACGATGGCGACCGTCGCGGAGTAGTTGTGCTGCTGGCCATTGAAGGACAGCGTGTACGTGTAGTAGTTGGGGGTGTAGTCCGTGGTGATCGCGTTCGGCGCCAGGGGCTTGAGGATGCTCGGCTCGTTGAACAGCTGGAAGCTGCCGATGATCGAGAAGATCGTCGCGATGACGAGGGCGCCGCGGATCGCGGGGAGCTTGATGGCGGTGATGACGCGGAACTGTCCGGCGCCGTCGATCTCCGCGGCCTCGTACAGGGAGTGCGGGATCACCCGCAGCGCCGAGTAGAAGATCAGCATGTTGTAGCCGACGAACTCCCAGGTGACGATGTTGCCGATCGACGCCAGGATCAGGTCGGGCGAGAGCGGATCGGGCAGCGAGACACCGAAGGTGTCGTTGATGTCCCCCACCAGGCCGAAGCGGGTGCCGTACATGAAGGCCCACATCAGCGTGGCCACCACGGCGGGCACCGCATAGGGCAGGAAGATCGAGATCCGGAAGAAGTCCCTGCCGTACAGCCGCCCGCTGTCCAGCGCGAGCGCCACCAGCAGGGCGATGCCCAGCATGATCGGCACCTGGACCGCCAGGAACAGCCCCACCCGGGTCACCCCGGCCCAGAACTGGTCGTCCTGCAGCGCCTGCTGGTAGTTGTCAAGACCCACGAAGGTGTTGCCGCCGATCAGCCTGTCCCGGAAGAGGCTGAGGTAGATCGAGTACCCGATGGGAGCAAGGAAGACAAGGGCGAAGACCGCCACGAAGGGGCCGATGAACCCCCACCCCGTCCAGGACCGTCGGTCCCGTTTCAGCGAAGCCCGTGCCGTACGGCCTGCGGCCGCCGGTGGTTGCAGCGTCGTCATGTCGATCCTCGTTCATCCCTCTCGGAGCCGGAGGCCCGGCACCCCGGCAATGTTCACGTAAACACCGCATCCTGGAAAAGACCTTGATGGGTGTTATGTTTACGTAAACATCCAGTGGCGGCATGTCTACACTGCCCGAATGTCGACGGTCAAGGGTCGTCAGACGACGATTCCGCAACACTGCGGATGAAAGGGGGCATGAGTGGACACAACGGACAGCGAGTCGGCGAGTACACCGCAGGCCCGGGCGGGGGCCGGGACGACACGCGCCGACCGACGGGTCCAGCGCGCTTCCATGGCGGACGTCGCCCGCCTGGCCGGTGTCTCCTCGCAGACGGTCTCCCGGGTCTCCAACGGCTACTCGGGGGTGACCGAAGAGACCCGGCGACAGGTGCTCGCGGCGATGAAGGAGCTGGGCTACCGGCCCAACAGCGCCGCCCGGGCGCTCAAGCGCGGCGAGTTCCGCACCATCGGCGTCATCACCTTCTCCCTCGCCACGACCGGCAATGTGCGCACCCTCGAGGCGATCGCCACCTCCGCGGCCCACGAGGGCTACGCCGTGACACTCCTGCCCGTCGCGGTCCCCACCCAGGACGAGGTGCGCGGCGCCTTCTCCCGGCTCGGGGAGCTCGCCGTCGACGCCGTCATCGTCATCATGGAAGTGCATCTGCTCGACGCGGCCACCGTCTCCCTGCCGCCAGGCGTCCAGGTGGTCGTGGCCGATTCGGACGCGGGCGACCGCTACAGCGTGGTCGACACCGACCAGGCCGGCGGGACCCGCGCCGCCGTACGCCACCTCCTCGACCTCGGCCACCGCACGGTGTGGCACCTGGCCGGCCCGCAGGAGTCCTTCGCCGCACAGCGCCGCGCCGACGCGTGGCGCCTCTCCCTCACCGACGCGGGGTGCGCGCCACCGCCCCTGGTGCGCGGCGACTGGTCGGCGGAGTCCGGCTACCGGGCCGGACTCCGCCTCGCCGACGAGGCCGACTGCACGGCGGTGTTCGCCGCCAACGACCAGATGGCGCTCGGCCTGCTGAGGGCGCTTCACGAACGCGGCAGGAAGGTGCCCGAGGACGTCAGCGTCATCGGCTTCGACGACATCCCCGAGGCCGGCTCCTTCCTGCCTCCCCTGACCACCGTCCACCAGGACTTCGCGGAGGTGGGGCGGCGCTGTGTCGAGGGGGTGCTCCGGCAGATGCGGGAGGCTGTGACGGAACACGGCACCACGCTGGTCCCGACCCGGCTCGTGGTGCGCGGCAGCACCGCGCCACCGCGGTTGGGCTAGGACCTGTCGTCAAAGGGGGCGTCCGGCGGCGAGCGGTGTCGGGTGCAGGCGCCGAGGCGGGCCGCCAGCCGGGTCAGGGTGGCGGGGGCCACGCCCGCGTAGTCGAGCAGCAGCCCGGTGGCGGCCGGCGGCCCGTGCCAGTAGGCGCTGAGCCGGTCGACGAGTATCCCCTCCCGCAGCAGCGCGTCGGCCCACTCGGCCTCGGCCCGTGCGTCGGCGGTGTCGAGCAGCATGTGCAGACCGCCGTTCAGCCCGCGCGGCAGCGGCGGGTGTGCCGCCGCGCGCAGCGCCGCCCGCTGTTCGGCCACCAGCCCGCGCGCCCGCCGCAGCTGGCGGGTGAGCTCACCGGTGGTGAGCAGTTCGGCGACGGCATGCTGGACGGGGAGGCTCGGATACGAGTCGGTCTCGCCGCGCAGTCTCGCCACCGCGGCCGCCAGGGGGCGCGGCGCCACCAGGTAGCCGGTGCGCAGCGACGGCGCCAGCAGCCGCGAGAGGGTGCCGACGTAGGCGACGACGCCGTGGTCGTCGCAGGCGGCCAGGGCGGGTGGGCCGGCCGCGGCGAACTCGCCGCCGTAGTCGTCCTCGACCACCAGCACGCCCTTCTCACGCGCCCAGGACAGCAGTTGCCGCCGCCGGTCGCCCGACAGCGGCGCGGTCGTGGGGAACTGGTGGGCGGGGGTGAGCAGCAGCATCCGCGGTGGCGGGTCGAGGCGTCGTACCAGCTCCGCGCGGATCCCGTCGCCGTCCACCGGGACCGGCACGACGGCAGCGCCCCGGTCCCGGGCCATACGGGTGAAGGGCGGATAGCCGGGCTCCTCGACGGCGACCCGGTCCCCCGGCCGGATCACCGCCCGCAGCAGCAGGCCGAGCGCCTCGGCGGCGCCGCCGGTCACCACCACATCGGCCGGTGCGGCGGCCACGCCCCGGCCGGCCACCAGGTAGTCGGCGAGCGCGGCGCGCAGCCGGCGGTCCCCGGCGGGGTCCCCGTAGCCGCTCGGCAGCCGCCGCTGGGCCGCGGCCTGCCAGGCCCGGCGCCAGACCGCCGTGGGCAGCACCGCCGCAGGACGGGCGCGCAGCCGCAGGTCGAGCACCGCCTCGGGGCTGCCGGGCCCTTCCGGTGCCGGGGTCAGCCGGTCCAGCCAGGGCGCGGTGTCCGCCACCGGCCGGGCCCGGCGCGGCCGGCCGTCGGCCCGTACGTAGCTGCCGCTGCCGTGCCGGCCGGTCGCCAGACCGCGTTCGGCGAGCACGGCGTAGGCGGCGAGCACCACCGTGCGGGAGACGCCGGCCGCGGCGGCCAGCGCCCGGGAGGACGGCAACCGGCTGCCCGGCGCCAGCCGTCCGCTGTCGATCGCGGCGGCCAGCAGTCCGACGAGGGAGTCGGCCAGGTTGTCCGCTCCGCCCCGGGGCAGCGGCAGCGGGATACCGGCGGCCACCACCGACTCCAGGCCCCGCTCGACGCGGGCCCGCCCGCGCTCCACGGCAACCTCCCGGTGAGTGGTCTGCCAGGTCCAAGGCCAAGTGGCTCTGTCGCAGCGTACCGGCCCGGCCGAGACTGAACGCGCCACCTCACCCCGCCACCCGGCCCCGCGACCGACGCGGCATCAGCACAGAACGGACACCCGCATGACGAGCACGACGACCGCCCCCTCGCCCTCCGCACCGCCGGGTCCGCGGTTCGTCGTGCTGGCCGACGATCTGACCAGCGCGGCGGAGGCGGCCGGCCACCTCGCCGACACCGGGCGGGCCGCCTCGGTGGTGCTGGACCTCGACGACCCGTCCGCCGTCGACGGCGGCGGATGGGCGTGTGCGGACCTCGACAGCCGCCATCTGCCGCGGGTCGAGGCCGCCCTGCGCCACCGGCGGGCGACCGGCCGACTGCTCGACCGGGCCAGGAGCGACACCGGTCCCGCCGGCCCCATCGCCCTCTACAAGACGATGGACAGCTCCCTGCGCGGCAACTGGCCCGCCGAACTGGCCGCCGTCATGCGGGCCTCCGGCCGTGGCGTGGCCGTGGTCGCGCCCGCGTGCCCCGCGTACGGCCGGCACACGGTGGGCGGCCACCAGTACGCCGACGGCGTCCCGGTGCACCGGGGACCGGCCGGCCGGGACCCGGTGCGGCCCGTGACGGACTCCTCGGTGCTCACCCCGCTGACCGAGGAGGGGATATGTGCCACCCCCGTCGCCCCCGGCCGCGAGGACCTGACCGCGGCCCTGACCACGGCCCTGACCGGCGTCCTCGCCCCGCCCCCGGCACCACCCGGTGGCACCATGCCGCTGCGGGCCCTCGTGGTCGACGCCGCCGGCGGAGAGGACCTGGACCGGATCGCCGCGGCGGTGGCCGGCCACCTGGACGATGTGGTGCTGTGCGGCAGCCCCGGCCTGTGGGAGGCGGTGGTTCCGCCGGGTCCTGACCGCTCCCCCGTATCCGCCCCCATATCCGCCCCCGGCACCGCTTCGGCGACCGGCTCCCCCGGCCGGGCACTCGTCCTCGTGGGCAGCCGGCACCCCACCACCCGCGAACAGCTCGCCCGGCTGCGCGAGGACGGCGTGCCCGTCCTCGCCGTCACGGACTTCGCCGGAGACGCCGACCCGGTCGGCCATCTCACCCGCCTCCTCGACACACGGACCGCCGTCGCGCTCACCACCCCCGAGGCCCTGGAGGACGACCGCACGGTCGCGGCCCGGCAGTTGCGGGACCTCGCCTCCCTGGGGGCCGCCTGCGCGGGGGCGCTGCCCGGCCTCGGGCTCGTCCTGACCGGCGGGGACACCGCGCGCGCGTTCTGCGCCGCCCTCGGCGTCCCCGCCCTTCACGCCGTCGGCACCGTCGCCCCGGGCGTCCCGCTCGCCACCCTGAGCGGCGCCCGGCCCCATCGCGTCATCAGCAAGGCCGGCGGCTTCGGCGACCCGGAGAGCCTGGTCGCCGCCGTCGCCGCGCTCACCCGGAGGACCGCACGGTGACCGCGATGACGGAGTTCGTCTTCATGCTCACCCGCGACGACCGCACCGTCGCCGACGCCCACGCGATCCTCGACAAAGCGGGCGGCCTCGGCCTGCGCCACATCGGTTTCAAGGACGTCGGCCTGCCCTTCGGCGAACTGCGCGCCCTCGCCGACCGCGTCCACGAACTCGGCGCCCGCGCGTACCTGGAGGTCGTCAGCGTCGAGGCCGCCGACGAACTGCGCGGCCTGGAGGCCGCGGTGGACCTCGGTGTCGATGTGGTCCTCGGCGGCACCCATGTCGCCGAGGGCGTCAAGGTGCTCGCCGGGGCGCCCGTCGAATACTGGCCGTTCCCCGGCCGTGTCGAGGGCCACCCCAGCGTGCTGCGCGGCACCGCCGCCGACATCGTGGCGAGCGCCCGGGAGCTCGCGGGGACACCGGGGGTGCACGGCCTCGACCTGCTCGCCTACCGCTTCGCGGGCGACGCCGCCGCCCTGGCCGCCGCGGTGGTCGCCGCCGTCGACGTGCCCGTCCTGGCCGCGGGCAGCGTCGACCGGGCCGAACGGATCGCCGCACTCCGCGCGGCGGGCGTCTGGGGTTTCATGGTCGGCACCGCCGTGCTGAACGGCGATTTCCGCATCGATGCCGCCTCGCGCCGCGTCGAGGACCTGCTGCGGGCCGTGCTCGACGCGAGCCGGCCCGGCTGACGCCCGGGCGCCCCGCTGAGGAAGCGGGGCGCCCGGGTCGCCGCGCTCAGCCCTCCGGGCCGTCCAGGGCCCGGCTCACCTGGTGGGCCAGGGCCGAGGCATGGGGCTCGGTCAGCATGGTCCAGTGCTTGCCGGAGCACGGCAGGACGGTCAGCCCGCCGGGGTGCAGCGCGCCCAGCCAGGTGCGCAGCCGCGCCTCGGTCCGGTGGGTGAGCCCGGCCTTGAACAGCACCGTACGGCACGGCACCGGCCTCGGCCGATAGCGCAGCATGGCCCGCAGATAGGCCCGGAAGACCCGGCTCACCCCCGGCACCGACCGCACCGCCCGGCCCGCGGGCCCGATCTGGAGGGCGACCAGCGCCTGGTGCCACAGGCCCGCGGCGAGGTGCTGGGGAGCGGAGCCCAGGGGGCGGCCGCCGCTGTCCGGCGCGAAGCCGTCCAGGAACAGCAGCAGTTCCACGCGCTCGCCGGCCCGCTCCAGCTGCGCCGCCATCTCGTGGGCCACCAGACCGCCCACCGACCAGCCGCCCACCGCGTACGGGCCGTGCGGCCGCACCGCGCGCAGCACGCGCACGTGGTGGGCGGCCAGGTCCTCGACGCGGTCGGGGGTGGGGGCGCCGCCCAGCAGCCCCGGGGCGTCGATCCCGTATACGGGCCGGTCCCCGCCGACGGCCCGGGCGAACTCCCGGTAGCACAGCGCGCTCCCGGCCGCGGGGGCGGCGAGGAAGAGGGGTGTGCCCCGGCCGCCCTCCTGGAAGCGGACCAACTCGCGGGGCGCGGCAGGGGCCCGCTCCGGTCGGGTGTCCCCCGTCTTCCCCACCGCCCTGGCGCCCTGGGCGCTCCGGGCCAGCGCGGCCAGCCGGCCGAAGGTCGGCTGATTCAGGAACTCCGCCAGGGGTACGGCGATGCCCAGGTCTTCGTGGACGCGGCCGCGCAGCCGTACGGCCATGAGCGAATCACCGCCCAGGGCGAAGAAGTCGTCCTCGTCGTGTGCGGAGGACGTGCCCAGGAGCTGGTTCCAGATGGCCGCCAGCCCCGTCTCCGCGCCCGGGACCCGGGCAGTCGACACCACCGGCGGACCCTGGACGGCGGAGGGGACAGCGGAGGCCGGCGGGGCCACCGCCTCGTCGACCGACGCCAGCAGGACCGCGTGGTCCGCCGAGGGCCGCTGCGCCACCGCGACGTCCGAGAACCCGGCGTCCTCCAGCGCGCGCCGCCAGCCGTCGGCGGGCAGATGGACGGAGTCGGTGCGCAGGTCGTCCGCGAAGTCCCACCAGCCGGGCGCCAGGCCCCACATGAAGTGGGTCCACAGCGCCACCCGTGTGACCTCGACGGCCCCCAGCCAGCCGCCCGCCGTGAGCAGCCCCCTCAGCCGGCGCAGCGTCGCGGGCAGATCGGGCACCACATGAAGGGCGTTGTAGGCGAGCACGATGTCGAAGCCACCGGCGGGGAAACCTTGGGCGCCAAAGTCCTTGCCGAGGTCGAGCCGGGCACACCGGACCTGCCCCCGCCCCAGCTCGGCCACGCGGTCCCGGGCACGGCTCACGGCCAGGGCGCTGATGTCAGTGAAGGTGTAGAGGTCGTGGGGGCGGGCCGGCCAGGGCTCCAGCACCCGCCAGGTGAGCTCCCCGCTGCCGCCGCCGACCTCCAGCACGCGCAGCGGCCGGTCGGCCTCGCGCGGCCCCCGGCTCGCGGCCATGGCCACGGCCGCCGCCAACTGGTCCAGACAGGGCCCCGCGTCGGCGACATCGACCGTGTTGTCCGTCAGGCAGGCGCGCAGAAACGTGTCGCTGCCGTCCGGGTAGAGCACGGAGACCGGCTCGCGGTCGCCGGCCAGCACCTGGGGGTACGCGTCCGCGCAGTGGTCGAGCATCCGGCGCAGCCCGCGCATCTCGTCGAGCCGGGCCGGGTCGAGCGCGGAGCGCAGCCGCTCCTCGATGTCGTCGGGGACCAGGAGGCGGTGGCCGCCCGGGGCCGCGTCCGTCGGGCCCTGGGTGAGGAAGCCGTGTTCGGTCATGGCCCGGACCATCAGCCGGGCCGGGCCGGTCAGCTTGCCGTCTCCGGCCAGGCGGTCCGTCAGTTCCGCTCCGTCCACGGCGTCACCGGGCGCGAGGCGGCCGATGCGCAGCCCGAGGCGGGTGGCCAGGGCCGCGGTGTACGCGTCGAGCCGGTGTATCAGGTCGGGCCGTTCGGACAGGGTGGGCCGGTCCGCGGTCGGCGGGGCCTGCAGGCCCTCGGCGATCCGCCGCGCGGTCGCCGTGTGCGCCGTCGCCGCGTGTGCCGTCGCCGCGTGTGCCGTCGCCGCGTGTGCCGTCGCCGGGTTTGCCGTCGCCGGGTGCGCGGCGGGCTGCGGCGGGCGCGCCGGCGGTGCGGCCGTGGCCGATACGGCCGGAGCCCGTACGGCTCGGCCCGCGGGCCGGTCGGTGCCGGTGCCGCAGGGCCTGGAGTCCAGCGGGTGGGGCGGCAGCGAGCAGCGCTGCCGGGACCCGCCCGCGAACTGCCCGACCTCGACGCTCAGCCCGGCCTCCCAGAGCCTGCCGACCGCCTCCAGGACCCGCGCCTCGGCGTCGTCCGTCGCGCCGTCGAGCAGGGGGACCGTGAGATGGCGCGCGGTGTGGCGGGGGTGGTCGCGCACCGCCCGGCTCATGGAGGCGCCCGGACCGAGTTCGACGAACATCTCGGCGCCGCCCGACAGCAGCGTGTCCAGGCCCTGCCGCAGCCGCACGGTGTCCGTCAGCTGGGCGGCCCAGTAGTCGGCCGACGCCACCTCCTGGGGGGTGGCCCAGCCGCCGGTGACGTTGGACACCAGGGGTGTCCGCGGTGCCTTCGCGGTCAGCCGGGCCACACGGGCGCGCAGCGCGTCGGCGGCCGGGGCCATCTGCGGGGAGTGGAAGGCCCTGCGGGTCTCCAGCAGGCGGACGGGCCAGCCGTCCAGCCGCTCGGCGAGCTCCTCGACCGCCTCGGGCGGGCCGGAGAGGACCAGGCGGTCGTGGCCGTCCACGGCCACCGCGGGCCGGGGCTCGGGCAGTCGCGCCAGCGCCTGGGTCACGGCCTCGCGGGCGCCGTCCCGTACCAGCTCGACGGCGAGCATCCGGCCGGGGGCGGTGTCCCGGGTGGCCTGCGCCCGGGTGTGCACCAGGCGCAGCGCGTCGGGGAGTTCCCACACCCCGGCCGCCAGGGCGGCCGCGTACTCGCCGATGCTGTTGCCCATCAGGGCGCTCGGCCGGATGTCCCAGCCGGCCAGGGTGCGGGTGAGGGCGTGCCCGAGGGCGAAGAGACCGAGCTGCTGGTGGACGGGGTCGTGGTACCACTCCGGCGGGGTCCGCGGGTGCAGCAGTGGCGAGAGGTCCGTGCCGGCCTCTCCCCGGGCCCAGTCGCGCACCTCGTCGAAGGCCTCGGCGAACGCGGGCAGCACGGCGTACGCCCCAGCGGGGGCTCCGCCCGGGCGCAGGGTGCCCTGCCCCGGGTAGAGGAAGGCGACGCCGGTCGGCGCGGGTGTCGCCGGGCCGTCCGGCTGGGGCTCCCCGAGCGCTTCGGCGGCCCGCGCCACATCGCGGACGACGACGGTGGCGCGGTGTGCGTAGCGGCGCCGGCCGTCGGCCAGGGTGCGCGCCACCTCGTCCAGGCGCGGGGCCCGGTCGTCGCGCAGCCGCCGGGCCAGATCGCCGCGGGCGGTGCGCAGCGCCTCGGGGGACGCGGCGGACAGCGCCAGCAGGCGCGGGCCGTGCGCCGCCGCGCGGGTGGCGCGCGGTTCGGGGGCGGCCTCCAGGACGGCGTGCGCGTTGGTCCCGCCGACGCCGAAGGAGCTGACGCCGGCGAGCGCCGGGCGGCCCTCGGGCCAGGGGCCGTGGCGGTCGGCGACGGTGAACGGCGTGGTTTCGAGCTTCATCAGCGGGTTGGGCCGCCGGAAGTGGGCGGTCGGCACCAGCTCCCGGTGGCGGAGCAGCAGCGCCGTCTTGATCAGGCCGGTGACGCCGGATGCCGAGCCGGTGTGTCCGATGTTGCCCTTGACCGCGCCCAGGACACAGGACCCGACCGCGTCCGTGGTGGTGCGGAACGCGGCGGTGAGCGCGGCCACTTCCACCGGATCGCCCAGCCGGGTGGCGGTGCCGTGTGCCTCGACGTAGCCGACGTCCGCCGGGTCGACGTCGGCCCGGCCCAGGGCCGCCAGGATGACATCGCGCTGCCCGCCGGGCGAGGGCGCGGTGAACCCGGCCTTGTCTCCCCCGTCGTTGTTGACGGCCGTGCCACGGATGACGGCCACCACCGGGTCGCCGTCGCGCAGCGCGTCCTCCAGCCGGCGCAGCACCACGACGCCCGCGCCCGAGCTGGAGACGGTGCCCGCGGCGTCGGCGTCGAACGGGCGGCAGTGGCCGTCGGGCGACAGGATGCCGCCCTCTTCGTACACATAGCCCGTCACCTGCGGGAAGAAGATCCCGACGCCCCCCGCGAGGGCGGCGTCGCACTCGTATCCGAGCAGGCTCTGCACCGCCTGGTGCACCGCGACCAGCGA
The DNA here is from genome assembly GCF_042959105.1 of Streptomyces sp. NPDC007917. Lineage (NCBI taxonomy): Bacteria > Bacillati > Actinomycetota > Actinomycetes > Kitasatosporales > Streptomycetaceae > Streptomyces > Streptomyces sp. NPDC007917. Next base: position 69,681 of record NZ_JBIBKK010000015.1, on the reverse strand, counting down.
GGTGGAGCAGGCGGTCTGCACCGTCAGCGCGGGCCCGGTGAGCCGGAGTTTGTACGCGGCCCGCGTCGCCAGGAAGTCCTTGTCGCGGCCGAGGGTCTGGCTGACGAGCTCTTCCTGAGAGGCGCCCAGGGGCACGGCGTCGCATCCGGCGAACACCCCGATCGGGCCCGGGAAGCGGTGCGGGTCGATGGCCGCGTCGTCCAGGGCGGTGCTCGCACACTCCAGGAACACCCGCTGCTGTGGGTCGATGCCCCGGGCCTCGCCGAGGCTGTAGCCGAAGAACGACCAGTCGAAGCGGTCGGCTCCGGCCATCACTCCGCGCGCGGCCACGAAGTCCGGCCGCTCCGCGAGCCGTCGTTCGACGCCCGCGGCGGTGAGCTGGTCCGGGGTGAAGCGGGAGACGGTGTCCCGGCCGGCCACCAGGTTGTCCCAGAACGCACGGACATCCCCGGCGCCCGGCAGTCGGCAGGCCATGCCGACGATGGCCACGGCGTCCTCATGCATCGTTCTCCTCCTTCCGGCCGGTCGCCGGGCGTCGGTCGCGCTGTCTGGCCCGGCGTCCCTTCCGCGCCCGCTCCCGGAAGTCCTCCGCCGCGGACGCCGCGTGTTCGCGCTCGTCAGGGCCGTCGATCGCGCGGGCCATGGCGTGGACGGTGGCGTGTTCGAAAAGCCGCTGGACGGGCAGCTCGATGCCGAAGGCGCTCTCCAGCCGGCGCTGCAGGGTGGCCAGGCGCAGCGAGTCGCCGCCCAGGTCGAAGAAGTTGTCGTGGACGCCGACGGTGTCCACGCCCAGCACCTCGCGCCACAGGGCCGCGATGCGCCGCTCCCGGTCGCCCTGGGGCGCCACGGCCGGGGCCGCGCCCACCAGGTCCGCGCGCCCGGGCCGGGGCAGGGCCGCGTGGTCGACCTTGCCGTGCGGGGTGAGCGGCAGCTCGTCGAGCCACACCAGGGCGTCCGGGACCAGTGCGGCCGGCAGCGTCTCGCGCAGCGCGGCGAGCACCGCCTGGGTCTCTGTCGCGGTCATGGCCGCGCTCGCGGGTGCGGTCCCGGAAGCGCTCGCGGGTGGCGCGTCGGCGCTCTCGGGTGCCGTGTCGGCGGTGCCGGGCACCGCGTACGCCACCAAGCGCGCGGACGCGGTCTCGAAGGCGCGTACGGCGGCCTGGGCGACCAGCGGATGCGCGGTCAGCCGGGCCTCGATCTCCTCCGGCTCGATGCGGTGTCCGCGCACCTTGAGCTGGCGGTCCGCCCGGCCGATGAACTCCAGTGTCCCGTCGGGCAGCCAGCGCCCCAGGTCCCCGGTGCGGTAGACGGGCCCTGGCGCGCCCTCGGGGCCGTCGGGGAGAAAACGCTCGGCGGTCAGCTCGGGGCGCCGCCAGTAGCCGAGCGCCACTCCGCCGCCGCCGATGAGGATTTCGCCCTTGACGCCGACGGGGCAGCGGTGGCCCGACTCGTCGACCACGTGGACGCGGACCCCGGCCGCCGGGCGGCCGACGCGCCCGGGGCGGAAGTCAGCGTCGCCGGGGGTGACGGTGTGGCTGGCCGCGGTCACGGTCGCCTCGGTCGGCCCGTAGCAGTTGACCAGCCCGTACGGCAGTCCGGGCGGTGGCGCGGAGCCGAGCGCCGCCCCGCCGTAGACCAGTTGGCGCAGGGCGCGGGGCGGCTCGCCGTGTGCCCAGATGGTCTCGGCGAGCGCCGCGGGCACGACGGCCACGGTCACCCGTTGGCTGTCCAGCCACCCGGACACCTCGCCGGGGAACACGGTGCCGGGGTGCGGGACGAGCGCCGCGCCCGCGGTCAGGGTCGGCCAGATCTCCGAGACGGCGGCGTCGAAGCCGACGTTGACGAGCTGGCTCACCCGGTCGGCCGGTCCCAGGGCGAGCAGGCCGGCGAACCACAGGGCGTGCTGGGCGAGGCCTCCGTGGCGGACGACGACGCCCTTGGGCAGGCCGGTGGAGCCCGAGGTGTAGACGACATACGCCGGGTCGTCGGCGCCAGGCGGCTCGGGCGCCGGAGGGTCGCCGTCAGCCGTGTTCCGGACCGCCTCGGCCACGTCGAACGCGGCGACCGCGTCCGGCAGTCGGCGTGTCCCGTCGGTGAGGACCACCCGGGCGCCCAGGTCGTCGAGGACGTAGGCGACGCGCTCGGCCGGGTATCCGGGGTCCACCGGGCAGTACGCGCAACCGGCGTACCACGCGGCCAGCATCGCCACGACCAGGTCGGGGCCGCGGTCGAGCAGCACGGCCACGACCGGTTCCCCCCGGCGCGCCGGTGGCCCGATGCGCGCCGCGAGCCGGCGGGCGCGTGCGTCCAGTTCGGCGTAGCTGAGCGGGCCCTCGGGGGTGTCGACGGCCGTGGCGTCCGGAGTGGCCCTCACGCGTGCGGCGATCAGGTGCGGCACCGTGGTGGGCGGCGCGGCGGCGGGCCCCGCCTCGAGCGCGGCGAGCGCGGCGCGCTCGTCGGCGCCGACGCGGGGCAGCGAGGCCAGCGGGCGGTCGGGCCGGTCCACGAGGTCGGCGAGCACCGCGGCGGTGAGGGCCGCCAGGCGCTCGGCCTCCGCGCGGGCGATGCGGTCGCCGCGGTAGGCCAGCAGCCCGCGCAGGCCGCCGTTCTGCTCCTGGAAGGACACCGTCACGGCGCCCTTGGCCGCCCAGTCGGCGCCTTCGCCGCTCAGCGCGAACCGCCGCAGGCGGTGGCCGCCGAGCGACGGGGCCCGGGTCTCGGGGACGACGGGGGTCAGGGCGAGGTCGGCGTAGGGGGTGACGCCGTAGCGGCGTTCGGGATTGAGCGCGGCGACGACCTGGTCGAACGGCACATGCTGGTCCTCCAGCGCCTCCAGCACCCGCTCCCGCATCCCCCGCAACAGCGAACCCACCGTCGTGTCCCCGTCCACCACGGACCGGATCACCACCGTGTTCGTACACGGCCCCACCACCGAACCGAAACGCTCACCGGCACGGTTGGCCACCGGACACCCGAACGTCACATCCCGCTCACCACTCCACCGGTGCAACGCCCCCGCGAACCCCGCCGCCACCGCCATGAACCACGACACGCCCTCCCGCTCCGACACCCCACGCAGCCGCTCCAACGCCCCATCGGCCAGGGGAATCCCGACCACCCCCGACGGCTCCGCCACCGCGGGCTCGGGCCACGACACATACGCCGGCGCCCCCGCGAGCCGCCCACACCACCGCTCCACCCCCGCACGACCCACCGCCGAACCCGCCAACTCACCCTGCACCCGGACGAACTCCCGATACTGCACCGCCCCGGCGTCACCCTCCTGTCGGAGCACGGGGGTGGGCACGGCGTCGGCCAGGGTGGTCAGCAGTTCGCGGAAGATCCCGGCAAGCTCCTCGGCGTCCCGTCGGCTCAGCCGGTCGCCCCGGTACGACAGACCCACGCGGTCCCGCCCGTCCTCACGGAAGACGGTGACGGTGACCGGGAACTTCTGCTCCGCGGCGAGCTGACTGCTCATCACCGGGGTCAGGACGGTGCCGCCCAGGGGGTAGCCGTCGTCCAGCGGTGCCAGGTTGAGGACCGTCTCCGCGTAGGGGGTGCTGCCGTAGCGGCGTTCGGGGTTGAGCGCGGCGACGACCTGGTCGAACGGCACATGCTGGTCCTCCAGCGCCTCCAGCACCCGCTCCCGCATCCCCCGCAACAGCGAACCCACCGTCGTGTCCCCGTCCACCACGGACCGGATCACCACCGTGTTCGTACACGGCCCCACCACCGAACCAAAACGCTCACCGGCACGGTTGGCCACCGGACACCCGAACGTCACATCCCGCTCACCACTCCACCGGTGCAACGCCCCCGCGAACCCCGCCGCCACCGCCATGAACCACGACACACCCTCCCGCTCCGACACCCCACGCAGCCGCTCCAACACCCCACCGCCCAACGGAACCTCCACCACCCCCGACGGCCCCGCCACCGCGGGCTCCGGCCACGACACATACGCCGGCGCCCCCGCAAGCCGCCCACACCACCGCTCCACCCCCGCACGACCCACCGCCGAACCCGCCAACTCACCCTGCACCCGCACGAACTCCCGATACTGCACCACGTCAGCGCCCAGTCCCGCACCCCCGTACGCCGCGTCCATGTCCTGGACGAGGGGCACCAGGGACGGGCCGTCGCACACCAGGTGGTGCAGGCACAGCACGAACAGCTGGCCGTGGTCGCCCAGGTCGATCAGGGCGGGCCGCAGCAGTCGGCCGGACGCGGGGTCGAAGGGCGTCCCGGCGGTCTCGCGGACCCACTCCCGCCACCGCGCGTCCCGCTCCGCCGGGTCCACACCCGACAGGTCCACCTCTTCCAGGGGCGGCGACCAGGGTTCCCCGATCCGCTGCCACAGCCGGCCGCCACGCTCCACGAACCCGGTGCGCAGCGCCTCGTGGCGGGCCACGACGGCGTCCAGGGACCGGCGCAGCCGGTCGGGGTCCAGGCGTCCGCCGCGCACCCGCCACACCAGGGGCATCGCATAGCGGTCGGGGCCGGAGGACAGCTGCTCGTCCAGGGCGATACGGCGCTGGAAGTCCGACGCGGGCACGAGCACCCCGTCCACCGGGGCAACCGCGTCCGCCGAGCCGGAAGTGTCCGCCGGGTCTGAAGTGTCCGCCGCGTCCGAAGCGTCCGCCGGCCGTTCCGTACCCGGCCCATCGTGGGGCGCTAGCCCCGCCCGGCCCGGGTGGCGGTCGCCGCACGCCGCGACCGCCTCGTCGATCCGGTCCGCCAGGTCCCCCAGCCGCGGGTTCTCGAACACCGTGCGCACCGGCAGGTCCACGCCGAACCGCGCCGACACCTGGGACAGCAGGGTGGCGGCCAGCAGGGAGTGTCCGCCCGCCTCGAAGAAGGAGGTGTCGGCGAAGATCTCCGGCACGGGCAGCAGATCGCCCCACAGCGGGGCGAGGGCCCTGGCCGTCTCGGTGCGCGGGGCGCTGCCCGCCCCGTCCGTGAGCACGGTGCTGCGGGCGGCCAGTTCGGCGAGGTCCACCTTCCCGTTGACCGAGAGGGGGATGCGGTCCGCCACCATGAACACCGAGGGCACCATGTACTCGGGCAGCCGCTCGGCGAGCCGGGCGCGCAGCTCTCCCGCGCTCGGCACGTTCGTGGGGCACCAGAGGTGGGCCACCAGGCGGTCGCCGTCCGCCCCGTCCGCGGTGACCACGGCCTGCGCGACGTCGGGGTGCCCGGTCAGGCAGGTCTCGACCTCGGCGGGCTCGATGCGGTAGCCGCGCACCTGCAGTTGGTCGTCCATCCGCCCCAGGTACTCCAGCGTGCCGTCGGGCAGATAGCGGCCCAGGTCACCGCTGCGGTAGAGGCGGCCGGGGCCGTACGGGTCGGGTACGAACCGCTCGCGCTCCAGCTCCGGCCGGCCCACGTACCCGGCCGCCACCCCCTCGCCACCGACGCAGATCTCCCCCACGGCGCCGACCGGCAGCAACCGGTGGCGTCCCGTGGTGGGGTGCGGGTCGAGGAGGCGGACGGTGGTGGTCGGGAGTGGCGTGCCGATGGGGCTGCGGTCGGCCGCGATGTCCTCGGCGGTGATGGTCCGGGCGGTGACGTGCACGGTGGTCTCGGTGATCCCGTACATGTTGACCACCTCGGTGCCGGGGTGTCCCGCGGGCCAGTCGCCGAGGGTGGCCGGGGCGAATCGGGCCCCGCCGAGGATGACGTACCGCAGGCTCGCCATGCGCCGCTCCTCGGTGTCCGTGACCCGGACCAGCTGCGCGAACATGCCCGGGGTCTGGTTGAGGACCGTCACCTGGTGGCGGCGCACCAGCTCCGCCACGCCCTGTGGGTCGCGCAGCTCGTCGCCGTCCGGCACCACGAGCCGACCCCCGTGGACGAGGCAGCCGAAGATCTCCCAGACGGAGAAGTCGAAGGCGTAGGAGTGGGCGAGGACCCATACGTCGTCGGGCCCGAAGTCGAACGGCAGCCGGTCGCCCGTCACCAGCCGCACCACATTGCGGTGGGTGACCCGCACCCCTTTGGGGCGGCCGGTGGTGCCCGAGGTGTAGATGATGTAGGCGAGGTCGTCCGGGGCGGGCTCGGGCAGGGGTGCCCGGTCCGCAGACGCGGCGGCGTGGGCGCAGTGGTCGATGTCGTCGAGGCGTACGGTCGGGCCGGCGAAGCCGGGGTCGGCGGTGTGGCGGGCGTCCGTGAGCAGCAGGGTCGCCGCGCTGTCGGCAAGGATGAAGGCCGCGCGGTCCGCCGGGGCGGCCGGGTCGACCGGTACGTACGCCGCACCGGCCAGCAACACCGCCAGGACGGCCTGGACCTGCGCGGGCCCCCGCTCGACGCGCAGTCCCACGGTGTCGCCGGGGCGCACCCCGTGGTCGGCGAGGACCCGGGCGATCCGCTCGGCGCGCCCGACGAGCTGCCGGTAGGTGAGCGTGCCGTCGCCGCCGGCCAGGGCCACCCGGTCCGGGTGGTCTGCGGCCCGCTCGCTCACCAGGCGGGCGAGCGTGGTGTGCGGGTAGTCGGCGGCCGTGTCGTTCCACTCCTCGATCTGGCGGTGGCGCTCGACCTCCGTGAGCGGTTCGAAGGCGCCGAGGGGGGTGTCGGGCCGGGTGGTGGCGGCGTGCAGCAGGCGCTGCCAGTGCGCCACGAAGAGCCGCATCCGGGCCGGGTCGTAGTACAGGCCGTTGAACACCAGCCGCCCGCCGACCCCGTCCCCGTCCCCGTCCCCGGTACCGTCTCCTGTGCCGGCCGTGTGGCGCAGCGTCAGGAGCAGATCGCATTTGCCCAGGCCCGTGACGGGGGTGGGCGGTTGGCCTTCGGGCACGTCGCGCTCAAGGTCGAACACCACGTCGAAGAGGGCGGTGCGGCTCATGTCCTTGGGCGGGGCGACACGCCGCGCCACCTCGTCGAACGGGGCGAGCCCGCAGGCGCGCACCTCCTTCAGGCCCGCCTCGCACTCCCGCGCCCAGGACTCGAACGACCGCTCGTGGCCGCCGCGCAGCCGCAGCGGCAGGAAGTCGTCCACCGGGCCCACCACGCGGGCCGTGGCGGTGTCACGGCGCGGGTTCGCCACGCCCACGGTGAGATCGGTCTGCCCCGAGTACCACATGAGCAGCGTGGTGTACGCGGCGAGCAGCGCGGCCTCGGTGGTGACGCCCTCGCGCCGCGCGAACGCGGCGAGGCCCGTCCCGTCCGGGAGGTCGACGGGGAGGGAGTGTTCCTCGTAGACGTGAACGGCGGCCCTGGTCCGGTCCTCCGGCAGCCGCAGGGCCCCGCTCCCGCCGTCGAGCAGTTCGGCGAGGCGGGCCGTCTGACGCTCCTCGGCCTCGGTGTCCCGCGCCTGCCACCACTGGACGAACGAGGGCGGAGCGGGCGGCAGTTGGCCGCCGGCGAGCAGGGTCGCCAGCTCCTGGCCGACGGTCCGCAGCGAGGCCCGGTCGGCCACGGCGAGATGCGCGACGAGCACGAGGGCGCACGCCTCGCCCCCGCCCGGGCCTTGCGGTGCGACCGCGACCCGGAACAGCGGCCCCTCGGCGAGGTGGAAGGGGCGGCGCAGCCAGGCGGCGACCCCGTCGGGCCCGGTGTCCGTCAGGGTGGCGCACTCGACGGGCACACGCTCGTGGACGCGCTGGGTACAGGTCCCTTCGGAGAGCGCCACCGTGGTGCGCAGCGCCGGGTGGCGGTCCAGGACCGCCGCCACCGCCCGGCGCAGCTCGGCCTCGGCGGGGGTGGTGTCCAGGGCGAGCAGCTGGGACACGTTGTGGTAGACGGGGGCGTCCTCGTACACCGTGCCCCGCTCGAAGTGTTCGACGAAGGCCATGCGCTGCTGGTGCGGGGTGGCCGGGTGCTCCTCGTACGGGGCCGCCGGAACGGCCTGCCCCGCGCACTCGGCGTAGGCCCGCTCCAGGTCACGCAGGAAGACCGGTTCGGAGCCGATGTCCCACACCAGGTGGTGCAGACAGCACATCAGCAGCTGGTCCCGGCCGTCCTCCGCCAGGTCCACCAGCATGACGCGCAGCAGCCGGCCCGAGGCGATGTCGAAGGGCCGCTGGGCGAGGGCGTCCAGTGCCGCCCGCGCGTCGGTCAGGCGGGCTTCGTCAGTGGCGCCCTCGGCGACGCGGTGCACCACCTCCGGGACCCACGGCTCGCCGACGACCTGCTGCGGCCTGCCGTCCGGCTCCCGTTCGACGAAGCGGGTGCGCAACGCCTCGTGGCGCGCCACGACCTGGCCGAGCGCGGCGCGCAGGGCGGCCGGGTCGAGACCGCCCCTGACCCGCCAGGCCAGCGGCACGTTGTAGAACGAGCCGGTGCCGCGCAGCCGTTCGTCCAGCCAGATCCGCTCCTGGAAGCCGGACACGGGGAAGCGGTCCCCCGGCTCTTCGGACCCCTCGCCAAGAGCCCCGCCAAGAGCCCCGCCGGGAGCCTCCTCGGACGCCTCTGCCGACATCTCTGCCGACATCTCTGCCGGCACCTCTTCCGGCACCTCGGCGGGGGCGCGGCGCGCGTCGAGCTCCTGGGCCAGGGCCGTCAGGCTCGGGTTCTCGAAGACGGTGCGCAGGGAGATGTCCACGCCGAGCCGCGCCGAGACCCGCGAGACGAGCCGGGTGGCGAGGAGGGAGTGTCCGCCCAGCGCGAAGAAGTCGGGGCGTGCTGCCGGATCGACCTCGGCCCGCAGCAGATCCGCCCAGATGGCGGCGAGCTCCCGCTCGGTGGCCGTGACCTCGACGTCCGCCCCGCCCGCCCGCGCCGTGTCCGTGTCGTCGCCTGCCTCGTCCAAGGCCCCGGCCGGGTCCGCCACTGGTGGCAGCTCGGCCCGGTTGACCTTGCCGTTGACGGACAGCGGCAGGTGGTCGAGCACGACGTACGAGGACGGCGTCATGTAGTCGGGCAGCTCTTGCCGTGCGTACACCTCGACGGCGGCGGCCAGTTCCGGGTGCGGCCGCTGCCGGATCGGCTGGTTGGTGAACGCCTCCGCCGGGGCGTCGGCGGGGGACGTACGGCGCCTGGGGTAGGCGTCGGAGACGAAGTCGGGCGCCTTCGGCCCGGCGCTCCCGGGCAGCGCCGCGGGGTCCAGGAACAGCACGTCGAGACTGCCGTCCGCGGCCGACTCCGCCCAGGTGACCACGGTACGCAGGCCGAGGCCCCGGCCGAGCGCGGCGAAGTCCTCGGGGTCGGGGACTTCGCCGTCAAAGACACCGCTGTCAAAGACACCGCCGTCGCGGGCACCGTCACCGAGGACACCGCCGTCGAGGGCGTCACGGGCCGCGGCCACGCCGGTGCCCGCGCACACCTCGTGCTCGGCCCGCAGCAGCGGGAGCACCCTGGCGTTGGGCACGCCCGCCAGCCGCAGCGCGGACGGCTGCTTGTCCCGCAGATACCGGCCCACATCGGCCAGATCGGCCACGTCGTGACCCCAGCGCGCCACCGTGGCGTCGGCGCACGAATACGGTTCGGCGGCGGCGGACACCTTGCGCAGCACGGCCTCGTAGCGGAACTGGGTGAGCTCGTTGTGCGCACGGCCGCGCTTGATCCGCACATCGACACCGGCGACCTCGGGCAGCGCGCCCAGGTGTTCGGTGAAGAACTCCGGCTCCACGAGGAGTTCCTTCTCGTGCAGCACCGCCCGCTCCACCGCGCGCTTCAGCCCGGCGAGGTCGTCCGGGCCGCCCTCGGCCGCCCCGCGCCGCAGCGCGACTCCGGTGCGGAACTCCCGCAGCAGCCGCCTGGGCCGTACGTCCCCGACGAAGAGGTGTCCGCCGGGCGCCAGGGCCTCCAGGGCGCCGCGCAGCGCTGCGGACAGGTACGCGGCGCTCGGCAGGTACTGCACCACCGAGTTGACGACGACGCAGTCGAAGTGTTCCAGCGGGATGCCCGACAGGTCCCGGGCCTCGCGCCGCAGCAGCCGTACCCGGTCCGCGATCCGCTCGTCCGCGCCCACCTTCGCCGCCAGCCGGGTCACGGCGCGCTCGGAGAAGTCGGTGGCCCAGTACTCCGCGCAGTGCGGGGCCAGGCGGGCGAGGAGCAGCCCGCTGCCGGCCCCGATCTCCAGAACGCGGCGCGGGCGCAGCGCGAGAACGCGCTCGACGGTGCGGTCGCGCCACTCCCGCATCTCGTGCCGTGGGATGGGCGTACCGCGGTAGCTGTCCATCCAGCCGCCGAAGTCCTCGCCGAGGGTGGCCTGGTCGCCCTCGCGGTACATGTCCTCGTACACGTCCTGCCACTCGCGGACGCGCTCGGCCTCGTGGACGTCGTCCCCGTCGCCGATGACCGGCGATGCCGGGTCCTGCTCGGCCAGGTCCTGCTCGGCCGAGTCCTGCTCGGCCGTCGGCACCAGGTAGGCCACCAGGCGCTTTCCGCCTCCCGGGGCGGGCTGGGGCACGACGACGGCCCGCGCCACGTCCGGGTGGCGTTCCAGGCTCAGTTCGATGTCGTGGGGTTCGACCCGGAAACCGCGGATCTTCACCTGGTCGTCGGCGCGGCCGAGGAAGAGGAGGGTCCCGTCGGGGGCCAGCCGCACCAGGTCGCCGGTGCGGTACATGCGGCCGGGGTGGAAGGGGTTGGCGCGGAAGCGCTCACGGGTGGCCTCGGGGCGGTTGACGTAGCCGGCCGAGACATGCGCGCCGCCCACCCACAGCTCGCCCGGAGCGCCCTGGGGCACGGGGCGCCCGTCCGCGTCGAGCACGTACAAGGTGGTGTTGTCCATCGCCCGGCCGATGGGGACCGGGCCGCCCGGCGCGCGGGTCATGCGGTGGCGGGTGGCGAAGGTCGTGGTCTCGGTGGGGCCGTAGCCGTTGACGACGACGATGCCCGGGCAGGTGTCGAACACGCGGGCCACTGCCGTCCGGGACACCACATCGCCGCCGGTCCACACCTCGCGCAGGCCGCGCAGGGCGTCGGGCTCCTCCTCGGCCAGGGCGGCGAAGAGCCCGGCGGTCAGCCACGCCGCGGTCACGCCGTGGCGCGCGATCGCGCCGCGCAGCGTGTCCGGGGTCAGCGCCCCGGGCGGTGCCACGCAGATCCGCCCGCCGGACAGCAGGGGCACCCACAGTTCGTACAGCACGGCGTCGAAGGCGTGCGGCGAGTGCCACAGGACCCGCTGGTGCGCACCGCCCGACCAGCAGCGGTCATGGGCGAGGGCGGTGATGTTGCGGTGGGTGATCTGGACGCCGGAGGGCACCCCGGTCGAGCCGGAGGTGTACATCACACAGGCCGGCGCGTCCGGGGACACCGGCTCGTGCGGCGCGGGCGGCACGGGCGGCGCGGCCCGTTCGAGCTCGGCCACATCGGCGACGGGCAGGCCGGCGGCGGCCTGCTCGCGCACCACGGGCAGCTCGCGCGTGGCGCCGTCGACCAGCAGCAGATCGCCGTCGGTCCCGGAGATCAGGGTGCGCAGGCGGGAGGCGGGCTGCCGTTCGTCCAACGGCACGTAGGCCGCGCCGGACTTGAGGACGGCCAGCAGGGCGACCAGCAGCTCGACGGACCGCTCCATGAACACCAGGACGGTGGAGCCGGGGCGCACGCCCCGCTCGCGCAGCAGCCCGGCGAGCCGGTCGGACCGCGCGTCGAGCTCGCGGTAGCTCAGCTCCGTATCGCCGCCGGCCACGGCGACCGCGTCCGGAGTACGGGCGGCCTGGCGCTGGAACAGCTCGCCCAGGGGCGCCTCGGGCAGGGGCCGGGGGGCCTCGTTCCATACGTCGAGGAGCCGGCCGCGCTCACGGGGGCCGGTGTACTCGAAGCTCGCCACGGGGCGGTGGACGGTGTCGGGGCCGAGCCCGTCCAACAGGGTGACCAGCCGCTCGTGGTGGTCGGCGAGAGCGGCGTCGTCGCACCGGTCGGGGTGCACGTCCAGGGTGAGCCGCAGATCCTCGCTGCCGGTGTGCTGGAAGCAGCACAGGGTGAGGTCTTCGGTCGGCATGATGGAGAGGTTGTGCAGGGTCCCCGACGCGCCGCCGAGGTCGATCGTGCCCAGCGGCGGTATCAGGTTGACCAGCGGTCCCGCGATGCGTCTGCGCTCGGGCCAGCCGAGCTCCCGGCGCAGGTCGTCGCTGCGGTAGCGGTGGTGCGCCACCGCCTGCGCCACGGCCTCGTGGGTGTCGGCGAGCAGCTCGGCCCAGGTGGTGGCGGCCGTGACCCGCAGCCGCAGCGGAAGGGCGTCGGACATCAGCCCGGGGAACCGCTCGGCGGTGGGCGTCGCGCGGCTGCGGCTGGCCAGGCCCACCACGACGTCCTCACGGCCGGTCATCCGGGCGCTGTACGCGGCGACGGTGGCGATGAGCGCCCGGGGGAAGTTGGTGCCCGCCTCCCGCGCCGCCGCGCGCAGGGCCCGGTGCCGTTCGGCGGGCAGGGTGAAGGCCACCCGCCGCACCGCGTGCGCGGCCAGGGCGGTGCCGCTCCCCTCGGTCAGGTCGAGGGGGTCCGGGCGGTCGGCGAAGCGGTCGAGCCAGTAGGACCTGCTGGCCGCATACTCGGGCGAGGTGCGGTGCCGGGCCGCCTCATCCAGGGCCTCGCCGAGGCTCTGGAACCGCGCCGGGGGGACGGGGCCGCCGGCCCGCAGCGCGCGGTAGACCTCGGCGACCCGGTGCGCGATGAGGTTGAAGGCGTATCCGTCGGTGACCATGTGGTGGTAGCGCTGGGCCCATAAGGTGCGCTGCGGGGCGACTTCGAGGATCGCGAAGTCGCTGACGTGGCCCGCCTCCAGGTCGAAGGGGAGACGCAGGAATCGCTGCAGCCAGGTGTGCGCCGCGGCCATGGGGTCCGGCTCGGTGGTGAAGTCGTGCACGGCGACGTGCGGGGCGGTGGGCTCCAGCAGGATCTGCCCCGGCGGGTCCGACCGGCCGTCGAAGCGGACGTGCAGTCCGTCGGCCTCCATGACGACGCGTCTGACCGCGTCGATGAGCAGGGCGGTGTCCACCGCTCCCTGGATGTCGAGGTATTGCAGACAGTTGTAGGCGGGACTGGTCGGATCCAGGTTCTGCGCGTACCAGATGCCGGACTGGGACGGGGACAGGGGGTGGGTCGGGCGGGAAACCATGGCTGTTCCTGCTTCCTCTTCCTGCGCGCCGGGGTGCGGGTGCCGGGATGCGGGGTGCCGGGCCTACCGGTCCGGTTACGACACGCCGGGCTCGGACGTGCCGGGGGCGGACGTGCCGGGGGAAGACGTGCCGGGGGCGGACGTGTCCGGGGCGGGCGTGTCGGCGACGATGTCGTCGAGCAGCCCGCCGTGGCCGTCCCCGGTGATCCACCGCCGGGTCACCCGGCCGGTGTCGGGCCGCTCCTCCTCCCGCGCTTCGCGCGCGTACCCTGCGATCCGGCGCAGGGCCCCGGTGCAGTAGATGTCGGCCAGGTCCTGCGCCTCGGTGTCGTGTTCCGCGGAGCGCCGGGCCGCCCGCGCGAGGGCCAGGCTCGCGGCCATGATCTCGGTGACCCAGCGGGCGACCGCGATCAGCGTGTGCTCCTGCGCGAACAGCGTCTCGTCGTCGGGGTAGGCCTCGGCCAGTGCGGCACAGCGGGCGCGGAACTCCTCGACGGAGTCGTGGAGTTCGGCCAGGTGGCGCTGGTTGCGCGGGGTGAGCGCCGCGGTCAGCCGCTCCCGTGCCTCGGCGGCCTGCTCGGCGCCCTGGCCGTCGTCGAGGGCCCCCGCGCGGTGGTACGAGAAGATCGCCAGCTTGGAGAGCCAGTAGTCCAGCTGGAAGTCCACCCCGCCCGAGATCCGCAGGTTCCTGGCGTCGCGGAAGGAACGCTCCAGGGGTACGGGCGGCGCGCCGCGCGCCGCCTTGCTGGCCGCGGTCTCATAGCCCTCCGCCGCGAACAGCGACATGGTGCGGTCCACGACGCCCCAGCACAGCAGCGAGCACAGGTTCTTGGCCACGGCCTGCTCGAACAGCGGGTTGAGACCGGCGTCCTCGCACAGCAGGCTCCACTCGGCGACCGCTTCGAGGGCGAAGGTGTCGGCGAGGGACTGGCCGATGAGGTGCTGGATCTCCTCGTACTCCCCCAGCGGGACGCCGTCCACGCGGCGGCGCCGCACAAAACCGCGCGACCACTCCAGGCACAGTTTGGCGATCGCCAGGGACGGCGCCGCGATGAGATACATCCGGCCCAGGATCGCCAGCCCCCCGGCCTGGGCGGTGATCCGCACGTCGTGGGCGCTGGGCTTCTCCACGAAGACGTGGTCCCGGGGCACGCGCACCCGGTCGAGGGTGAACCCTCCGTTGGGGAAGCCCTTGATGCCCATGAACTCGTGCTCGGCCGACCGCCGCACCCCGGGCGCGTCCGGGTCGACGACCACCAGTCTGCGCATCTCCCGGCCGTCCTCCTGGACGGTGGCCACCACCCCCAGCAGTTCCGCGAAGGGCGCGTTGCCGCTGAACACCTTTTCGCCGCTGACCAGGTAGGCATGGCCGTCCTCGGTGGGGACGGCGACGGTCTCCCTGCGGTGATTGGCCGCGCCGGAGGGTTCGGTATCGGCGAAGGCGGATATCAGTCCGCGCGCGACGCGTTCACTGAGCATGTCGCGCAGCGGGCCCTCGGGAAGAATCTGGACCAGGGGGGCGAAGCCGATCGAGTTCTGTACGGCGACCACCAGACCGAGCGGAAGCGACCAGCTGGAAATGGCCTGAATGACGCGGAAGGCATTGAGATCGGACAGGGCGAGGCCGCCCAGCTGCCGGGGACTCTGCAGTTTCAGGTAACCGCTCTCCCGCAGCCGTTTGATGGCCTCCCGGGGCAGTTCTCCGGTCTTCTCCACAAGGGCGGGATCCACTAACCCGCGGGCGAACTCCTTGGCATCGGCGACCAGCGCATCGCCCTGTTTACGGTCGCTCTCGGGCTGTAGCGGAAACGGATGAACGAGATCCAGTCGCAGTGAGCCGCGGAAGATCTCTTCCAGGAAGCTGGTCCTCCCCGGCACGTTCATGCCGTTGATCGGACGAGACATGAGGCATCCCTCCTGCGAAAAGACAAAATCAGGCCAGCGCGCGGGCGCGCGCTCGACGACGTGATCAGGAGTAAGAAGAAATTGGGAAAGGGATCGCAGAACCGGACAGGGGTACGCGCATCGGGAACCGGCGCGGTGGGCGACGCTCAGCCCGAACCGGCACCTCCCGGGCCACGGGCGACGCGTCGGCCCGGGGGGCCGCTACGCGGCGACAAGAAGGCCGTCCAACACGCCGGACAGCGGGCCGGATAATGGGCCGGACCTGGGGAAACGCAATGCGACATGCGCAGCCGACGTGCCACAGCCTCCCCCTCGTGCCGGACTTCGGAAATCACCCACACCCTCATACGGCCGGGCGCCCGAGGTCAACACCTCGGGGTGGCAGCCAAATGACAGCTTCCCCCGACGGCCCCGTCCCTCGGCAGTATTTTTCGGGCACAACTACCGTGAGTCTCTTCACGGATTGCCCGGGGCGGGGGTGGGGTAATGTGCGGCAAGCAGGAGCCGCCGACGCCTCTCGGGAAGGAACGTGCATGACCTTCGACGCGCGAATGAACGGCGGCCTGCCGCCCGCTTTCCTGGCCGCCGAGACCTCCTCCTTCCTGGATTTCCTGAAGGCACAGGCTCCCGAGCTCCTGCCGGCCAAGCGTCAGCTGCCGCCCGCCCGGACTGACTTCGAGGCGCCCCACGGCACGACCGTCATCGCGGCGACCTATGCGGACGGTGTGCTGGTGGCCGGCGACCGGCGCGTCACGATGGGCAACCTGATCGCCCACCGGGAATACGAGAAGGTCTTCCCGGCCGATGAACACTCCGCGATCGCCATCGCCGGCACCGCGGGCCTGGCGGTGGAACTCGTCAGGCTCCTGCAGCTGGAACTCGAGCACTACGAGAAAATAGAAGGCACGGCCCTCTCCCTGGACGGCAAGGCCAACCGGCTGACCAGCATGGTCCGGGACAATCTCGGCATGGCCATGCAGGGCATGGCGGTGGTTCCGCTCTTCGCGGGCTACGACGTGCACAGGGGCGTCGGGCGTGTCTTCTCCTACGACGTCACCGGCAACCGCTCCGAGGAGCGGGGCTTCGCCACCACCGGTTCCGGTTCGGTCCACGCCCGGGGCTCGCTGAAGAAGCTCTACCGCGAGGGCATGCCGGAGCGCGACATCGTCACCGCGGTCGTCCAGGCGCTCTACGACGCCGCGGACGAGGACTCCGCCACGGGCGGCCCCGATCTCACCCGGCGGCTGTTCCCCCTCATCGCCCTCATCACCGAGGACGGGTACCGGCGGCTCGGCCAGGACGAGGTCGCGGCGGTCGCGCAGGCCGTCGTCGAAGGGCGCCACACGGCGCCCGACGGTCCCCAGGCACCGGTCCTGTAATCCGCACACGTCCCCACACGTCCGCACACGTCCGCGCCGCAGCGGCCGTCCGCACCGGTCGTCCGCACAACCGCGCACACCGCGATTCGGCGGTGGTCCCGTTGCCGTTGCGGTCACCGCTTGGGTTTCACACCGCCTTGGTTTCGTACGCCTTGATGTCACACCGCGAGGAGATACCAGCATGTCCGGGGTCAACCGCCGTCAGTTACTGCGGACCGCCACCGCCGCCGCGTCCGGGGTCGTCGGGGGGCTGTCCCTGGACACCCCGGCCAGCGCGGCCGAAAGCGCCGCGGCGGCCGACTGCACACCGCCGCTCGGCCCGGTCAAGGCCGGCCCCGACGACGCGCGCTACGCGTATCTGGTGCGGCGCGGCCAGAGGCGCTGGGTGGGCACACCGGACCACGCATGGGTGGTCGGCTCGACCGAGCAGGTCGTGAAGGCGGTCCAGGAGGCCGTGGACTCCGGGAAGCGGATCGCCGTGCGCAGCGGCGGACACTGCGCGGAGGGGTGGGTGGACGACCCGGCCGTGCGGGTGCTGATCGACATGTCCGGGATGACGCAGGTGTCGTACGACCCGGCGCGCCGCGCCTTCGCCGTGGAGCCGGGCGCCACGTTGGGTGAGGTGTACCGGCGGCTGGTGCTGGGCTGGGGTGTGACGATTCCGGGCGGGTGGTGTCCGGGCGTCGGGGCCGGCGGCCATGTCTGCGGGGGCGGCTACGGTGTGCTGTCCCGCGCCATGGGGCTGGTCGTGGACCATCTGTACGCCGTCGAGGTCGTGGTGGTCGGCAAGGACGGCAAGGCGTCGGCCGTGGTCGCCACCCGGGAGGCGAGTGACCCGAACCGCGAGCTGTGGTGGGGCCACACCGGGGGCGGCGGCGGAAACTTCGGCGTGGTGACCCGGTACTGGCTGCGCACGCCGGGTGCGGAGGGCTCCGACCCCGGGCAGCTGCTGCCGCGGGCGCCCAAGAGCGCGATCGCCTTCTCCACCCAGTGGCCCTGGCAGGCCCTGAAGCTGGACGAGACGAAGTTCACCCGGCTGATCCGCAATCACATGGACTGGTGCGAGCGCAACAGCGCGGTCGGCGCGGCGGCCACCCGGCTGTACGCCGATCTGACGGTGGGCCGCAGGGCCAACGACCTCAACCTCGCCAGCGGCCAGGTGTTCGGCCCCGACGCCGCCGAGCTGCTGGACGACTATCTCGCCGCCCTGGGCGCGGGGGTGGGCACCCCGGTCAATGTGGTCAGGACCGAGCAGCCCTGGCTGGCCGCGGCGCTGGACGGCCCGAACTCGGACATCTACCGGCTCAAGATCAAGTCGGGCTATCTGCGCAAGGGTTTCTCCGACACCCAGCTCGCGGCCATCTACGAGAACCTGACCCGTGAGCAGGACCCGAAGCTGCTCTTCGGCTCGGTGGGCATCGCCAGTTACGGCGGGCAGATCAGCGCGGTGGCCCCGGACGCCACGGCGTTTCCGCACCGCGACGCGGTGATGCGGGTCCAGTACACCGCGGCGTGGGACGACCCCGGCCAGGACGCCACCTATGTCGAGTGGCTGCGGAGGCTGTACCGCGAGATCTACGCCGATAGCCACGGGGTGCCGGACCCGAAGGACGGCGCCTACATCAACTACCCGGACGACGACTTGGCGGACCCCGCCGTGAACACCTCGGGTGTCCCCTGGTCCACGCTGTACTTCAAGGACAACTACCCGAGGTTGCAGAGGGTCAAGGCCGCCTGGGACCCGAAGAACATCTTCAGCCACACACTGGGCATCCAGTCCCCGAAAGCCACCCGCTGACCGCCAGACGGGGACCGAGACGCCGGCGCCCACGAGGTGCGCGCCGGCGTCCGCCGGCACCGCTGAGCGGTTCAGTGGTTCAGTGGGTCAGTGGTTCAGATGCAGTGGATGTGACGTACGGCCGGACGCAGCGTCGATCTCTCCGTGCGCCTTCTCCAGCAACTTCGCCGCCAGCTCGTTGAGCGCCCTGGCGCCCGCGATCTCCTCGCCGACCCGCGGCTGGTTGGTGTCGGCGGGGGCCCGGCTCGCGGCCCCGTGGCCCCGCACCTCGCTCCCGTCCGCGAGCCGGACCAGGGCGGCGGCGCGGGTGTGGCGGCTGTCCTCGTCAAATTCCAGTTCGACATGCCAGCCCACGGTGGTCTGTGGCATGACGATCACCTCCGGAATCGCTCCTGCCAGCAAGTATCCACTCCCAGCGTGCATCCACTGCCCCACGCCCGCACCACCTGGCGGCGTTCCCCCGATCAGGTGGCGAAGGCCAGGTGGCGAAGGCCAGGTGGCGAAAGATCAGCCAGAGCTGCTGCCTCCGCGACTACGCCTGCCACGTCCGTGTGCTCACGCCCCGGCCCGTGCCATGGCCGCTGGTGGCCATCCCCGGGTACGGCGCGGCCGTGGGCGCCGTCACCTCGCTCGCCGAGGCCCTGACCGGCTGAGGCAGGTGGCGGTGGCGGTGGCGGTGGCGGCTGGGGTCATGCTCGGGAACGACCTGGTGGGCGCCGTGTACTGCCATCTCAGTACCCGCGATTGTCGGCAGCCGCACGACGACGGAAGGGCCGCGCGCCGGGAGCCTGGAGAGGTATCCCGAGTTCAGATGCGGAGACCTCCGTCCCATGGCTGCTTTTCTCTTTTCGCTGGGCCGACTGGCCTTCCGGCAACGCCGGTGGGTCACCCTGCTGTGGGTGGCCGTGCTGGCCGCCGTCGGCTTCGGCGCGGTCAAGGCGCCCGCCGCTCCCGACACCGGGGACTCGATGCCCGGCATCGAGTCCCAGAAGGCGTTCGACCTGATGGACCAGCGCTTCCCCGGCGCCAAGGCCGACGGGGCGAGCGCCCGGATCGTCTTCGTCGCCCCGGACGGGCAGAAGGTCACCGCGTCCGACAACCGCTCGGCCGTCGAGAAGGCCGTGCACGAGGTGGCCGGCGGCTCGCAGGTCGCGGGCGCGGTGGACCCCTTCCAGGCGCGGGCGGTGAGCAAGGACGCGGGCACCGCGTACGCGACCGTCACCTACAAGGTGAAGGCCGACGACCTCACCGATGCGTCCAAGAAGACCCTGGAGGACGCCGTCCAGCAGGCGCGGGACGCGGGGCTGACCGTCGAGGTCGGCGGCAACGCGCTGGCGAGTCAGCCCGCGGCGGGCGGGGCGGCCGAGGGCATCGGCATCGCCATCGCCGCGGTCGTGCTGCTGATCACCTTCGGCTCGCTGGCCGCCGCCGGGCTTCCGCTGCTGACCGCGGTCGTCGGCGTCGGCATAAGCATCGCTGCGATCATGGCCCTGGCCAGCACCTTCGGTCTGTCCGGCACGACCGGCACGCTCGCCTCGATGCTGGGGCTCGCGGTCGGCATCGACTACGCCATGTTCGTGGTCTCCCGCTACCGCGAGGAGCGGGCCCGGGGCCACGAGCCCCAGGAGGCGGCCGGGCTGGCCACGGGCACGGCCGGGTCTGCGGTGGTCTTCGCCGGGCTGACCGTCGTGATCGCGCTGGCCGGGCTGTCGGTGGTCGGCATCCCGATGCTGACCAAGATGGGCCTGGCCGCCGCGGGCGCGGTCGCCATCGGTGTCCTCATCGCGCTGACCCTGGTCCCGGCCCTGCTCGGCTTCTTCCCGCGGGCCGTGCTGTCGCGCTCCACCCGGCGGGGCAGGAAGGTCAAGAAGGCCAAGGAAGGCGGCGAGCACAACGGGGGCAGCCGCTGGGCCCGGTTCGTGCTGCGCCGTCCGCTGCCCGTACTGCTGGCCTGTGTGGCGGGGCTCGGGGCGATCGCGATACCGGTGACCGGTCTGCAGCTGGGCATGCCCGGGGACGAGGCGAAGTCCACCTCGACCACCGAGCGCCGCGCCTACGACGCGCTGGCCGAGGGCTTCGGCCCCGGCTTCAACGGACCGCTGACCATCGTCGTCGACGCCAAGGGCAGCGAAGACGCCAAGGGCGCCGAAGACGCCAAGGGCACCGGAGACGCCAAGGGCACGGGAAGCGCGGGCACCGCGAGCGCGAAGGCCGCCGCGCGCACGATCGCCGACCGGATCGGCGCCACCAAGGGGGTCGTGTCCGTCTCGCCGCCCCGGTTCAACGCCGCCGGCGACACCGCGGTCTTCTCCGCCACCCCGGCCACCGCCCCCACCGACGAGAAGACCAAGGACCTGGTGCGCACCATCCGCGCCGAACGGCCCGCGCTGGAGTCCGCCACCCGTGCGAGCTTCGAGGTCACCGGCTCCACCGCGGTGAACATCGACGTCGCCCAGAAGGTCCAGGACGCGCTGATCCCCTATCTCGCGGTCGTGGTGGGCCTCGCCTTCCTGTTGCTGCTGGTGGTCTTCCGGTCCCTCCTCGTGCCCCTCAAGGCGGCCGCCGGATTCCTGCTGTCGGTGCTCGCGGCCTTCGGCGCGGTGGTCGCGGTGTTCCAGTGGGGCTGGGGCGCCGGCCTCCTCGGCGTCGAGCAGACCGGCCCGATCATGAGCCTGATGCCGATCTTCCTGGTGGGCATCGTCTTCGGTCTCGCCATGGACTACGAGGTCTTCCTGGTCACCCGCATGCGCGAGGCGTACGTCCATGGGGACCGGCCCGGCCAGGCGATCGTCACCGGGTTCCGGCACAGCGCCCGGGTGGTGGTGGCCGCCGCGCTGATCATGATGGCCGTGTTCTCCGGGTTCGTGGGCTCCGCCGAATCCATGATCAAGATGATGGGCTTCGGTCTGGCCACGGCCGTCCTGTTCGACGCGTTCGTGGTCCGCATGGCGCTCGTACCCGCCGTCCTGGCCCTGCTCGGCGACCGCGCCTGGTGGCTGCCGCGCTGGCTGGACAAGGTGCTGCCCGACATCGACGTGGAGGGCGAGGCGCTCAGCCGCCGGCCCCCCGTCGCCGCGGTCCCGGCGCCGGACACCACGTCGGAGCGGCAATCGGCACACGTCTGACCGACACCACCCCGCCCATGAGGGCCGCCCGTGGTCGCGTCCCCGGGCGGCCCTGTCGGCCGTACGCACGCGACGTCGGCCACCATGGAGCCAGACCCCGACCGAAAGACCCCCGATGACCAGCAGCCTGGAGCGCTATACGGAGCGCCATCACCTCATCTTCGACCTGGTCGTGGCCGGGGTGCTGTTCGGCTTCGTCGTCCTCGGCGCCGCGCTCAGCACGCCGGGCGGCACCTCGCCGACGTCGGGCCCGGCCCTGCTCGTCGCGGGCTTCTCCTGCGCCGCCCTGGTGGGCTGCCGCAGCCACCCGCGCACCGCCGTCGCCGTGACGGCGGTGTGCGTCTCGGCGGCCAGCGCGGTCGGCTATCTGCTCACCCCCCTGTTGCTGGCCCCCGCCATGGCGGCGCTCTACTGGCTGGCGACGCTCACCGAGCGGAAGGTCACCTACGCCTACTGCCTGGCCACCATCGCCGCGCTGGTGACCACGGCGATGATCGCCGACCCCGGCCACCACGCGCTGGTGCTCAAGACCATCGGCCCGGCCGTGTGGCTGCTGCTGCCCGTCGCCGCCGGCCGCGCGGTCCGCATCCGGCGCGCCTATACGGAAGCCGTCATGGAAGCCGCGCAGGCCCGCGCGGAACACGCCGAGCGCACCCGCGAGGAGGAGGCGCGACAGCGGGTGGCCGAGGAGCGTATGCGCATCGCCCGTGAGCTGCACGACGTCGTCGCCCACCACCTGGCGCTGGCCAACGCCCAGGCGGGCACCGCAGCACACCTCGCCCGGAACAACCCCGACCAGGCCCACAAGATCCTCACCGATCTGGCCTCCACCACCTCTTCCGCGCTGCGCGAGCTCAAGGCCACCGTCGGCCTGCTGCGCCGGACGGACGACCCGGACGCGCCCCTGGAACCCAGCCCCGGCCTCGACCGGCTCCCCGAGCTGACCGACGCCTTCGCCTCGGCCGGGCTCCCGGTCACGGTCACCACGCGCGGCGAGCCCCGGCGGCTCTCCCCGGGAGTGGATCTGACCGCGTTCCGGATCGTGCAGGAGGCCCTGACCAACGTCACCAAGCACGCCGCCGCACACGCCGCACAGGTGCGGCTCGGCTACGCCCGCGACCGGCTGACCATCAGCGTCACCGACGACGGAACCGCCGCGGCCGCCGAGGCACCGGCGCCCGGACATGGCTTCGGCCTCATCGGCATGCGCGAACGCGCCCATTCGGTGGGGGGCGCTCTCAGCGCGGGCCACCGCCCGGAAGGCGGCTTCGAGGTCACCGCCGAACTCCCCCTGCACCCCGACGGGCCGGAACCCGCGCCGGACCCGGGGGCGCGGGAGGCCTGAGCGGCCCTTCGGCCGTCTCCCGGGCATTGCGCGCTGGGTCAACGACTGTGCGCTCGCCGTCAATGCCTTCCGACCGGCCCTCCGGCAGACTCGACGCACCCTTCGTCACCTGACCCACCCTGGAGTGACTGCGCGGTGCGGATCGTCTACGCCGACGGCAAGACCGAGCGGGAAATGGAACTGCGCGTCGGCCGGCCGAACGCCACACTGGCCGACCTCGCCGCGGCCCTGGACATCCCGGCCAGCGGACTGAGCATCGACGGCCGGACCGCGCCGCCGGAGACGGGCCTTGGCGAGTCCGGCCTCGCCCATGGATCGCGGGTGGCCCGCGCGGGCTGGGGCTCCGCGGGCGGGCCGCGGGTGGCGGCCGCCGTACTGCGGGTGGTCGGCGGGCTCGAGGCCGGGCGCAGCGTTCCGCTGCGGGTGGGCCGGACGGTCATCGGCCGGGGCGCCGAGGCGGATGTGCGGGTCGTGGCCACGGGGGTGTCACGGCTGCACGCCGCCCTGGAGATCTCGGCCGACGGGCAGGTGCACATCACCGACCTGGACACGGTCAACGGCACCGACGTATGCGGCGAGCGGATCTCCAAGGCCGTCCGGATCCAGCCCGAGGACCTGATTTCGCTCGGTGGCGAGGTGATGGTGCGCGTCCTGCCGCCGGACCGGCTCGGCGCCGTGCAGCGGGTCAACCCGGTCCGGGAGGTGGGGCCCGGTGGCACCCTTCCGTTCAACCGCCCGCCGCGCGGCGGCAGTCCGGGCGAACCGCCGCGGATCGCGGTGCCCGCGCCGCCGCCGAACGCGAACAAGGCCCCGTTCTCCATCTCCAGCATGCTCGGCCCGCTGGTCCTGGCCGGTGCGATCGTCGCCCTCACCCACGACGTCCGCTACGCGGCCATCGCGGCGCTCACCCCCCTGATGTTCGTGGGGAACTTCCTGGAGGAGCGGCTGCGGGGCCGCTTCAGCTTCCGGCGCGGAATGCGGGACCACACCGCCCGGGTCGCGGAGTTCGAGCAGACCGTGGCCGCGCGGCACGCCGCCGAGATCCGTACCCGCCGGGCGGCCCACCCCGACCCCGCGGAGGTGGTCCACCGGGCGACCGCGCCGGGCATCACCCTGTGGGAACGGCGTCCGGGCGCCCCGGACTTCCTCAAAACGGTGGTCGGCACGGCCGACCTGCCCTGGAACCCGCCGCTTGAGACCAGTTCCTCGGGGCCGGCGCCGGAGGTGGCGGACATCGTGGGCGCGCGGTGCGTGCTGCCGCAGGTGCCGGTCGTGGTCGGGGTGTCGGCCGGTGAGGCGGTGGGGTTCGAGGGGGACCGCCGGGCGGCCCTCGCCGTCGCCCGGTCCCTGCTGTGCCAGGCGCTGGTGGGGAGCGGGCCGGCCGATGTGACGCTGGCGGTGTTCGCCGACCCGGAGCGGCTGGCCGACTGGGACTGGACGAAGTGGCTGCCGCACGGCGCGGACCCGCAGTCGGGGACGTCGCGGCTGGTGGCGGTCGGGCCTGAGCAGTCCGACGCGCTGGCCCGCGGCCTGCTGGCCGCGGCGCCGCGGCGTACGGAGGGCGACGCCGGACCGGTGCTGCTGGTGGTCGTGGACGGCGCCACGCTGCTGGAGGGCCGGCCCTGCCCGCTGCGGGACCTGCTCGCCGACCGCACCCTGCGCTGCGGTGCCCTGGTGCTCACCACCCGGCTGCCCGCCCTGTGCACCTCGGTGGTCACCGCCACGGCGGAGGGCCGGGGCCAGGTGCGCGATGTGGCCCCCGACGAGGTGGTGTCGGATGTGCTGCTGGGTGGCATGCCGGTCGACGAGGCGCGCGCCACCGCCAGGGCGCTGGCCCGCTTCGAGGACCCGGAGCTGCGGGTCGAGGGCGCGGGGCTGCCGGACCGTATCTCCCTGCTGCCGCTGCTGGACCTGGCCGCCGTCTCCGGGGCCGAGGTCGGCCAGCGGTGGAAGACGCGGGCCCCGGCCCTGCGGGTGCAGGCCGTGCTCGGGGTCAGCGAGCGGGACCTGTTCACCGTGGACCTCGACGACGACGGGCCGCACGCGCTGATCGCCGGGACCACCGGCTCCGGCAAGAGCGAGCTGCTGCGCACCCTGATCGCGAGCATGGCCACCGACGCCGACCCCGAGCATCTGACCTTCGCGCTGGTCGACTACAAGGGCGGTGGCGCCCTGGACGAGTGCGCCGAACTCCCGCACACCGTCGGCCTGGTCACCGACCTCGACGAGCAGCTGAGCGAGCGCGCCCTGCGCTGCCTGGAGGCCGAGATCCACCACCGCGAGCGACTGCTGCGCGAGGTGGGGCTCGGCCACATCCGCGACTACCAGCGCATGCGCGACAGCGGACGCGGCGATCTCGAGCCGATGCCCCGGCTCGCCGTGGTGATCGACGAGTTCGCGACCCTGGTCAAGGCGTTGCCGGACTTCGTGGATGCGCTGGTCTCCATCGCGCAGCGCGGCCGCAGCCTCGGCGTCCACCTGATCATGGCCACCCAGCGGCCCGCAGGCTCGGTCAACGACGCCATCAAGAACAACGTCAAACTCCGTATCGCGCTGCGTCTGGAGTCCACCCAGGACTCGCAGGACGTCATCGACAGTCCGGCGGCGGCCGGGATCGGCACCCGTCAGTGGGGACGCGCCTACTACCGGCTCAGCGCGCGCGAGGTGCTGCCGGTGCAGACCGCGCTGTCCACCGGCGTCACCCCGCAGGCCGCGGTGACCGCCCCGGTGACGATCGCACCGTTCGTCCTCGGCATGCCGGCCCCGACGGCTGCCACCGACGGCACGGAGGGCGAGACCGACCTGAGGCGGCTGGTCGCGGCCGCCCGCCAGGCCGCCGACCTCTCCGGATTCGCCCCGCCACGGCGGCCGTGGCCCGATCCGCTGCCCGAGGTCCTGCACCGCGCCGACCTCCCCGCGGTCGCCCAGCAGGGCCTGCACACCGAGGCCACCGGCCTGCCCGCCTGGGCGCTCGCCGACGACCCCGACCGGCAGCGGCAGTACGCGGTCGGCTGGGACCCGGCCGCGGGAAACGTCCTGCTCTACGGGGGCGGCGGCGCGGGCACCTCCACCGCCCTGGCCGCGCTCGCCCTGGCCGTCGCCGGCTCCTGTCCGCCCGACCGGCACCACCTGTTCGCCCTCGACCTCGGCGCGGGCGACCTGGCCCCGCTGGCCGCGCTCCCGCACACCGGCGCCCACATCGGATCCGGTGAGCGCGAGCGGCAGATCCGACTGATCAAGCTGCTGCGCCGGGAGCTCGACGAACGCAAGGCCCGCGGCCCGGCCGGCTCCCCGGACTGGCTGGTGCTGCTGGACAACCTCGGCGCCCTGATCGCGGACTTCGACAAGGACGTGGCGGGGATGAACATGATCGACGAGCTCGCCCGCGTCTACGCCGACGGCCCCGCGGTCGGCATCAGGTTCGCGGTCAGCGCCGACCGCCAGGGCGCCGTACCGTCGGCCTGGTCCGCCCTGACCCAGACCAAGCTGCTGCTGCGGCTGGCCGACCCCGGCGAGTACGGGTACTTCGACGTGCCGCGCAACGCGGTCCCCACGTATGTGCCGGGCCGGGCGATCGTGGCCGCCAACCGGCAGGTGATCCAGATCGGCTGGCCGGGCGAGGACCTGGCGGCGGCCGTCACCGAGACCGCCGCCCGGTGGAACGGCGCCCGGCGCAGCGCCCCCGAGGTCGGGCTGCTGCCCACCGACGTCCCCGCCACCGCCCTCACGACGCCGGCCCAGACCGCCACGGACCCCTGGTGGCTCCCGGTCGGCCTGGACTCCGACACCCTCGGCTGCGCCGGACTGCGGCTGTACGAGCGCGAGCACGCCCTGGTCGCCGGCCCGCAGCGGTCCGGCCGCAGCACGGCCCTGTGCACCGTCGCCCGTCTCGTGACGGCCCCGGCGGCGGCAGGTGGCGACGCCCCGATCACGGTCGTCGGCTTCGCCCCGCGCCGCTCCCCCCTGCGGGACCTGCCCGGCCTGGCGGCCCTGGTCACCACGTACGACGACCTCGAACAGACGCTCACGGCCCTGCCCCTCGACCGGCCCGCCCTCCTCTTGGCCGACGACGCCGACACGGTGGAGGACGAACGCGGCTTCCTCGAACAGTGGCTGTCCTTCCCGGCCACCGCCCACCACCTGATCGCCGCCTGCCGCGCCGACACCCTGCGCCGCTCCTACGGCCACTGGACCCAACGCGCCCGCGACAGCCGCTGCGGCATCCTCCTGTGCCCCGACCACGACCTCGACGGCGACCTCCTGGGCACCGAACTGCCCCGCCACGACCGCATGGCGCCCCTGCCGGGCCGCGGCTACCTCGTGGTGGACGGCGTGGCGGCGGGGGTTCAGGTGGCGAACTGACGTGGCTCCACTGTCATATGACGCCTTGCACTGAGTGCACATGGACTGTGCGCCCCAGGTCAATGACACGGGGAAGGCCCGGGACGGAGAATTCATGCGTGAGCCACACAGGGGGAACTGACTGATGCCGCCGAAGTACGACTTCGCCGCCGCGGAGCGGCTCAGTCAGCAGCTTTCCCAGCTCATCCAGAAGCTGGACTCGTTCATTTGGCTGCGCCTGAGCAAGAAAGATTCTCTTCTCGGCGATCAGCACAGTGACAACTGGCAGGGCAAGAAGCGCGACCGTTTCCAAACCGACTTCTTGCGCCAGCATGCGGCGCTCACCGAAGTCAGGAACGCGGCTATCAGGGTCCAGTCACAAGTGACCCAGGCGACGGAGGCGGCGCGCGCCGCCGAGAAGAACAAGCGGTAGGTACGACTGCGACATGACGACTGTGTCCGCGATTCCGGAAAACCTCTTCGCGTATTCCGATGCGTGCGCCAACGGTGCCGAGCAGGTGCAGACCTGGGTACGCAATGTGCTGACTCCCGCGCTCACGGCATACCAAAATGGCGGGGGGTGCGTGAAAGCCATTGACGTGGACGTCGCCAAGCAGCTGGCGACCGCTTATTACACGGACCGGGACGTGAGGACCGTCGGCCAGGCGTTCCTGCAGGCCGGAGGCGTTACCGTACGGGGGCGGAACCAGCCGATCCGCGCCAACGAGAAAGCTGTCAACGCAGCCTTCTCGAAACTGCAGACGGAGGCCGCGCGCCAGCAGGCGGAGGCCGCGCACAAGGTACAGATCAGCGCGGGGGCCGCACTCGCCAAGCGCCTGATGAACGCCAAGCCCACCGAAGTCTCGGGCATCATCAAGGAACTCGCCAAGCACGGCAAGGACCCCTACTTCAGCGCGGGTTTTTACAACAGCCTGGACGAGCAGCACATCGAGACCGCGATGGCGCTCGGAGGCATCCCAGCGCTGGTGAGCGCCTACTCGAGCGGCGTGCTGGACAAGAAGGTCCATGACAGCGTTGCCGCACGGCTCGCCAGACCCATCCAAGATGTCCGCTTCCCCGTGAACCTCCAAGACCACTACATGACCGCGGCCCAGAAGCTTCAGTTCATCAACGCCATCGGCGCCAACCCGGCGGCGGCCCGGAACTTCGCGGACCATCTGACGTCCGGGCAGCTGCGGCAGCTCTTCTACGGCCCCGCGTCAGAGATCCCCGGGCTGCGCGGCAGCCTGACCAAGGCGCTCACCGTGGCCATGTGGCAGCAGTCCGGTCAGCCGCAGGCCCGGGCGCTGATGCACAAGGTCTCGGACGGGCTGTTCGGCGATGGCGCACCGAAACTGACCCACAACCAGATGCAGCAGCTGATCGGCCCGCTGATGGAGTTCTATTCGGCGGGCATCACGCAAAGTCAGGTCCCTCCGCCAGGAGATGACCCCATCGCCCTTCGACGCTGGGCCGAAGGGCTGGGCAGGCAGAACGGCCAGGACCTCGGTCTGTTCCTGAAGGCGGCGAACGAGACCGGTGACGAACACGAGCTGATGAAGAGCATGATCCAGGGCGGCTACGTCAACGTGCTCTTCATGCCGACAGGGGTTCTCGCGCCGGAACTGCTCGTCGGCAATATCGCCTTCACCGCGGGCGTGGGGGCCATGCAGAGCCTGTATTCGTCGGCGGACCCAATGACGGGCCTGCTGGACAAGCTGTTTCCCGGTGGAAGTCATGCGAACACATCCTTGCTCAATGACCGCCTCGCCGTCGGCGGGCTTTCCCTCGCCGTCAGTTCATTGATCTCTCAAGGTCTCGTCCACCCTGTGGGATCGGACGTTCCCGTGAAGTTCGGCAGCGACCCTGCCGCCAACGCCGAGCTCGTCAGAAAGATCATGCTCCATGGGGACGACTACGCCGCGGGCAAGAAGGACTTCCAAGGCCATCAGCCGCCGTCCATCACCGACCTGACACACGGCTACCGGGATCTCGAGCTCGGCGAAGTCAACGACGCACTCGGAAATCCCGACTACGAGCCACCGGAGTAGGCCCCGAGCCGACCCCGGCGCACCCATCACCATCACCAAGAAATACAGGAGAAACACCATGGCAGGCACGGTCAAGGTCGACGACGCGGCACACTCCGCGAGCCGCAAGTTCCTCAGCATCATCGACGGCGGTTTCCAGCAGTCGATCAGCCAGCTCTCCGCCGCCGGGAACATCCTCAGCGACCAGAGCCACTGGGACGGCAAGCACGCCGCCGAGTTCCGCTCCGCCTGGAGCGGCGCCCAGGCCGACCTGAACAAGATCAAGCAGTCCCTGGACGAGTTCCAGCGGAAGTTCGACGCGGTCCTGAAGAACATCTCCACGGCCGGCGGCAACGGCTGACCGCGCCCCAGCGCGTCACAGCAGGAACTCCCTAAGGAAACTCCCATGTCTGAGAGGGACCCGGTCCACCCCTGGACCGGTGAGCTGAGCAGCGCCGACCTCGAACGCCTCGGCGCGGAACCGCTGCGGCGGTCGGACCCAGTGGCGATCGGGCCCTACCGGGTGCTCGCACGCCTGGGTGGCGGGGGGATGGGCCGGCTCTACCTCGGGCGGGAAGCGGGCGTGGAGGGGGAGGCCCCGGCTCCGTACGGGGCCGGGGCGCTGGTGGCCGTCAAGGTCATCCGGCCGGAGCACGCCGAGGACCCGAGGTTCCGGCGCCGCTTCGAGCGCGAGGTCGAGGTCGTACGGCGGGTCCACGGGAAGTACACCGCGGGGCTGCTCGCTTCGGGCTTCGACGAGGAGGAGCGGCTGTGGATGGCGACCGCGTACGTCCCGGGGCCCAGCCTCGACGACACGGTGCGCCGCTTCGGCCCGCTCCCCGCTGCGGTCGTGTGGCGGCTGGCGGGCGAGATCGGGGAGGCGCTTGCCACGCTCGCCGCCGCCGGGATCGTCCACCGCGATCTCAAGCCGTCCAACGTCCTGCTGGGCGCGGACGGGGCGCGGGTCATCGACTTCGGGGTCGCCCACACCACTGACGCCAGCGTGCTCACCATGACGGGTCAGCATGTGGGCACCCCGGCGTTCATGTCCCCCGAGCAGGCCGACGGCCGGGAGGCGGGCACCGCTTCCGACGTCTTCTCGCTCGGCTCGGTGCTGGCGCACGCGGCGACCGGCAGAACGCCGTTCGGCGAGGGGTCGACGGCCGATGTCATCCACCGCGTGGTCTACTCGCCGCCGAGCGCGGATGTGCTCGCCAAGGTGACGGAGGCCGATCCGGCCCTGGCCGAGTTGATCGGCCGGTGTCTGGACAAGAGCGCGGAGGCGCGGCCGAGCCCGCAGGAGGTCGTCGACACGGCGCGGCAGCACACACCGGCCCCGAACTGGCCGGCGTCGCTCGCGGAGCTGATCGGGGCCCGCTCCGAGTGGAGCGGGCTCGCCGCCGCGGTGTCGCCGATGGATCAGCTGACGATCCTCCGCCGCGGCGCGCCGGAGCGTACGCTCAAGCCGGCACCGCCCAAGAGCCGCCGTGGCCTGGCGTGGGCCGCGGCCGCGGCGGTCGTCGCCGTGGCCGTCGGAGTGGTGGCCTTCGTCGTACCGGGGACGGGCTCGTCGGACGACGGCAAGAAGGAGGTCGCCGCGACGGCGTCGAAGTCCGCACACCACCCGCGGACGTCGAAGTCACCCGCGGCGAAGCACTCGCCGAAGGCGTCGCCGAGCGCGACGTCCGCCCCCGCGGACCCTTCGGGCGGTGGCGGCGGTGACGGTGGCGGTGGGGGCGGCGGGTCCGAGGAGAGCCAGGCCCCTCCCGAGCAGAAGCAGCCGAGCGTCACCATCACCATCACCCAGGTCCCGCCCGCGCAGACGCATACGCAGACGCCGCCGAAGACCCCGGCGCCGAAGCCGTGGAAGTCCTGCCAGTACTACTCCGGCACCGCGCTCACCATGCAGGGCAGCAGGGGGCCTGCCGTACGCCAGGTGCAGTGCATTCTCAAGGCCCGCAAGTACGACATCGGACCCCACGGCATCGACGGGCAGTTCGGCCCCGACACCAAGGCAGCGGTCGTAGCCTTTCAGAAGCGTCACAACCTCAATCCCGACGGCAAAGTGGGAGAGGACACCTGGCCGACGCTCCGCGCCTGAGCACAACCGCCATCGAACACTACGGCTGAGCCGGCGGTCCCCCGCCGGCTCAGCCACAGCGCCACTGACGACCGCTCCCGTTACCGGCCCCCCACGGGCACACCCTCGCGCCTGCGGTACTCGCCGGGTGTGATCCCGTACTCCTTCTTGAAGGCCCGGTTGAACACCGCCGCGTCCTGGAAGCCCCACCGCGCCCGGATCACCGCCATGCTCTGCCCCGCCAGACACGGGTTGGTCAGATCGGCCCGGCAGCGCTCCAGCCGCCGCTCCCGGACGAAGCCGCCCACCGTCTGCTCGTCCTGCCGGAACAAGTGGTGCAGATAGCGGACCGAGATGTGGTGTGCCGCCGCGATCGTCGTCGGCGACAGGTCGGGATCGCCGAGACTGCGGTCGATGTACGTCTTGATCTCCCCCAGGAGCGCCACCTGCCGCGGCAGCCCCGCCGCGTCGTCGTGTACGTCGGTCAAGCTGCTGAGAAACGCGACCGTCAGGTCGACCGCCGCGCGCCCCACCCAGGTCGCCTGCGGGACCTCCACCGCCACGGCCGGTTCGGCCAGCCCCTCCAGGAACCGCGCGAGGAGGGCCGCCGGGCCCGCCTCCGAGGGCACCGGCCGTGCCACCATGCCGCGCAGCACGTGGTGCGACAGCGACAGCGCGGTGCCCGGCAGATGCAGGACCAGCGCCCGGGGCGGTCTCGCCCGGTCGGCCGCCGCCGCGTGGAACGGCTCCCAGGGGTCCCACAGCACCAGTTGACCGGGGTCCAGACGGGTGGCGCCGGGCCCCCGGCCCAGCATCAGCGGCCCGTCGGCCACCAGAACCAGCAGCCACTCCCGCGGCTCGCCGCCCCGGACGGGCCGGCCGGTGTGCGGCGGGCTCGGTGCGGCCGGCGGAGACAGCGCGGGAAAACGCAGCACGGACATCCGCACCGGCCCCAACTCCAGCTCGGCGCGGTGCCCGGGCCGGCCACGGTCGCTTGTCGAGATGGCAGTCGCCGTCGGCTGCCGTGAGCACAAGAGCGATTGCAATGTAATGGTGTACCTTTCCCCTATTTTGTCCCGCCCGCTGCGGCACGCTCGGCGGCCCGCCAGGGCACTCGGTCGAGGGGGCCGTGGGCACCGGGCCCCGGTGTGCGCCGGGCGATGTGCCGCAGGGGCGCGGCAGGCGCGGCATGAACACGGCGCACCGAAGGGGCGCGCCGACACCATTGCCTGCTCAACGAGTCTGCCGAGGCGGTGCGGGGCCTGTCCTTAGCACTGGGCGCCAGCCGCTGAGCGCTGGACGCCAATTGGGTCGCTCACCCGGCTACCGCTGGGTAAGGACGCCTCCCGGTCGAAGGCTGGAAGGTGCCCCCGGCCCCCTGGGCGAGGTGCCGGAAGTCCTTGGGCGCCATGCCGTACGCGGCACGGAAGGCACGGGTGAAATCGGCCGGCCGGCGAAACCCCCAGCGGGCGGCGATCGCATGGATGGGCCGCGTACGCAGCGCCGGATCGGCCAGCTCGCGGCGGGCCCGCTCCAGCCGTTGGTGACGGATGTAGGCGGAGGCCGTGGTGTTCTGGTGACGGAAGAGACGGTGCAGGGAGCGGACGGAGATGTGCTGGGCCGCCGCGATCCGCTCCAGGCTCAGCTCTGGGTCGGACAGGTGCTGGTGGATGTAGCCGCGGACGCGCATGGCCAGGGCGTGCTGAAAGGTCTCCGGCTGCGCTTGGGTGCCCCGCCGCTGGGCGAGCAGGGCGGCCGCCAGGTCGAGCACGATGACGCCCAGCCGTGCGGAGTCCGACGGCCCGTAGGGCGTGGAGTCGGTGACCAGGCCGGTGAGGAACTGGACGAGCAGAGCGCCCATTCCGGCTCGCCCCGGTAACCTCATCGCGACCTGCCGGTCGGCGAGGCCGCCGGATATCGGCAGCAGCGCCCGCGGAATCAGTACCTCCGCCGCCGAGACCGTGCCGTCCGCCGCGTCCAGTTGGCCCCGATAGGGGTGCGAACTGCCCACCAGCACCAGATCACCCCGCCCGACCAGGATCTCCTGGTCGTCCTGCACGACCCCCATGCGCCCCGACAGCGGCACCGAGAGGTAGTAGATCTCGGGATCGGACTGCCGGATCAGCGCCGGAGTCCGGGCGGACTCCAAAGGCGGGCACGAGAAGACGGAAACCTGGACGACGCCGAGGTCCAGCACCCGCAGGGTGCCGTGGAAGTCGGCCGCGTGTTCCGTCCGGATGACATGGGGCGAGTGACTCGCGAACGCCAGATCGCGCCAACTCTCGAACCGCTCCGCGACCGGCAGATCATCACTCCGGAATAATGTCTCGATCACTCTCCGTACCTCCCCCGCAGGCCCTGCTGAGTCGGGCCGTCGTGTGTCTGACGACTGACGGCCTGGTTCCGACTCATGGCGAGTCTGAACGGCGAGCGAGTTGTTGCGCAGCCCCGATTCGCCGCGCGCAACAATCCTGACCTCGGCCGATCACGCCGAAGAGTGGCCGGTACCCTCATCCGGAATGCCATGAGGTCGTGGGACGGGGGTGACTGCGCGTGGGGCTCGGGGATTTCGTTCCGGACGGCGTCGAGGACTGGGTCGAGGACCGGGTCGAGGACGTCGGCGGGGCCATCGATGTCGCGGGGGACTGGACGGCGGACCGGCTGGATGACGTCGGCTGGAACAGCGGTGCGGACTGGGTGCGGGACAAGTCCGATTCGGCGGCGAACGCGCTGGGGGCGGATGTCGATGAGATGCAGCTGGGGGAGAGCGAGGATGCCAAGAAGCTGATCCATGGCAGTCCGTCCAAACTGCGCTCGACGGCCGGCCATCTCACGGACTTCAAGACCGCGTTCAACAACGTGGGCAAGGGGCTGCAGGGGCTGGGTTCGCGGTCGTTGAAGGGGAAGGCGGCGGATGCCTTCCGGGAGAGCGTGTCGGTCGAGCCGAGGAAGTGGTTCACGGCGGCGGACGCGTGTGAGAAGGCGTCGGGGGCGCTGGAGCGGTTCGCGGGGACGGTGGAGTGGGCGCAGGGTCAGGCCCAGGAGGCGATCCGGCGCTACAAGAAGGGCAAGAAGGCCTCCGAGGACGCCCGCTCGGCGCACAACGACAAGGTGGGTGCGTACAACAAGGCGGTGGACGCGTACAACGCCCTGCCTGAGGACAAGCGGGACCCGTCCTCGCTGCCGGACAAGCCGGGTGCCTTCCATGACCCGGGGACGGCGGACATCAAGGCCGCTGAAGAGTTGTTGGCGGAGGCGCGGCGGCAGCGGAACGAGGCGCATGGGGTGGCCAAGACGGCGGTGGAGACGGCGCGGGACGCCGCCCCGAAGAAGCCGTCGTATGCCCAGCAGGTGGGCGACGGGCTGGAAGGGCTGTCCCTGGACACCAGCCATTTCCTGGGTGGGGTGGTCAAGGGGACAGCGGGGCTGGTCAATTTCGCCCGGCAGGTGAACCCGCTGGACCTGTACAACATCACCCACCCCGCCGAATACGTCACCAACCTCAACAACACCGCTGCTGGTCTGGTGCGGATGGCCAATGACCCGGGCGCGGCGCTCAAGGGCATGTGGGACGCCTTCCAGAAGGACCCGTCGGAGGGTCTTGGCCGTCTGGTGCCGGAGTTGATCGGGACGAAGGGGCTGGGGGGTGCGAAGGCGGCGGTCACGGCTGCCGAGCGGCTGCCCGCCACGGTCGCCAGGACCGAGCGGTCGGGGTTGCAGACGCTGGCCAAGGACGGTCCGGCCCCCCACGCCACGCCGGATGCGGCGCGGACCGCCGGGGGCACGGATCCCGTGGACCTGGCGTCGGGGCGGATGTACCTGCCGCAACAGGACGTGGTGCTGCCAGGGGCCCTGCCGCTGGTGTTCGTACGCCGGGTCGAGTCGGGGTATCGGGCGGGCCGGTGGTTCGGGCCGTCGTGGTCGAGCACGGCCGATCAGCGGCTGGAGATCGGTGCGCGGGGTGTGGTGTTCGTCGCCGAGGACGGGCTGCTGCTGTCGTATCCCCACCCGGCCCCCGGCCTGCCGACGCTGCCGGAGCTGGGCCCCAGGTGGCCGCTGGAGCGCACCGTGGAGGGCGACTACACGCTCACCGACCCGGACACCGGGCGCACCCGGTACTTCACCGGACCGCGGGGCGGGGGCGACGGCGAGGCGCCGCTGGCCGAGATCAGCGACCGCAACGGCCACCGCCTGACTTTCGAATACGACGCCCAAGGCGCCCCCACCGGGATCGTCCACAGCGGCGGCTACCACCTCGACATCGCCACCGACAACGGCCGCATCACCGCCCTCCACCTCGCGGGCGCCGCACCCGACGGCACCGACCAGGAACTCATCCGCTACGCCTATACGGACGGCAACCTCACCGACGTCACCAACTCCTCCGGGCTGCCACTGCGCTTCGAGTACGACGCCGAGCGGCGGATCATCGCGTGGATCGACACCAACGGCCGCCGCTACGACTACGTCTACGACCACAGCGACCGAGTCATCGCCGAGGGCGGCACCGAAGGACACATCTCGGTGCGTATCGACTACGGCCCCACGGACGAGCGGACCGGCCACCGGGTCACCACCGTCACCACACCCGAAGGCCACGCCACTCGCTACCTGGTCAACGACCGCTGTCAGGTCATCGCCGTCACAGACGCCGTCGGCAATGCGGTCCGCACCCGGCGGGACCGCTACGGCCGCGCCCTGTCCCGCACCGACGCCCTGGGCCGGACCACCCGTTTCGGCTACGACCCGGCCGGCCGGCTGACCTCCATAACCACCCCCGACGGACATCAGCGGACCGCCACATACAACGCCCTCGGCCTGCCGGTGGAGGTCGTCCATCCGGACGGGGCCACTTGGCGCTACGCATACGACGAGCGCGGCAACCGCACCACGGTCACTGATCCGTTGGGCAACACCACTCGCTACGCCTATGACGACCACGGCCATCTGACCTCGGTCACCAACGCGCTCGGCGACACCACCCGGGTGCGCTGCGACGCGGCCGGGCTCCCCGTCGAGATCACCGACCCGCTGGGCGCGGCCACCACCTACCACCGCGACGCCTTCGGCCGCCCCACCACCATCACCGACCCGCTCGGCGCCACCACCCACCTGCAGTGGACGGTGGAAGGCAAGCTGCTCCGGCGCACCGCCCCCGACGGCACCCAGCAGACCTGGACCTACGACGGCGAAGGCAACCTCACCGCCCACACGGACGCGAGCGGCGGCCTGACCCGTTACGAGTACACCCACTTCGACCTGCTGGCCGCCCAGACCGGCCCCGACGGAACCCGCCACGAGTTCACACACGACACCCAGCTGCGCCTCACCCAGGTCACCAATCCACAGGACCTCACCTGGACCTACACCTACGACCCAGTCGGCCGGCTGCTCACCGAGACGGACTTCGACAGCCGCACCCTCACCTATGAGTACGATGCGGCGGGCCAACTGGTCTCCCGCGCCAACCCGCTGGGCCAGACAGTCTCCCTCGAACGCGACGAGTGCGGCCGGGTGGTGCGCAAGGACGCCGATGGCCGGATCACCACCTTCACCTACGACCCGGCGGGGCGGCTGACGGAGGCCGTCGGCCCCGAGGTGTCGGCGGTGTTCAGGCGGGACCGGATGGGCCGGGTGACGACCGAGATGGTCG
This sequence comes from Streptomyces sp. NPDC007917, assembly GCF_042959105.1. Classification (NCBI taxonomy): domain Bacteria; kingdom Bacillati; phylum Actinomycetota; class Actinomycetes; order Kitasatosporales; family Streptomycetaceae; genus Streptomyces; species Streptomyces sp. NPDC007917. The sequence continues at coordinate 33,025 of NZ_JBIBKK010000015.1, read as the reverse complement.
ACGGCCGGATTCTGACCCACGCCTACGACGCGCTGGGCCGCCCCGTGCGCCGCACCACCCCGTCCGGCGCGAAGTCCACGTTCGCCTACGATGCGGCGGGCCGCCGCACCACGCTGACCACCTGCGGCCACACCCTCGACTTCACGTATGACGCGGCAGGCCGGGAAACCGCCCGCCGACTTGGGCCCAACGCCGCACTCGCGCAGATCTGGGACCCGGCCGGACGGCTGTCCGAACAGACCCTGACCACCGGCCCGGCGGACGACATCGCCCAGCACCGCGCCTACACCTACCGCCCCGACGGCCACCTGACCGCCATCGACGACCAGTTGCGCGGACCCCGCGCCTTCGACCTGGACGACGCGGGCCGAGTCACCACCGTCCGCGCCCAGGGCTGGACCGAGAGCTACGCCTACGACGAGGTGGGCAACCAGACCCACGCCACCTGGCCCGACAGACACCCCGGCACCGACACCACCGGCCCCCGTGCGTATACCGGCACCCGCATCACCCGTGCCGGACGCGTCCGCTACGAACACGACGCCGCAGGCCGCCTCACCCTCCGCCGGAGAACCCGGCTGTCCGCCAAGCCCGACACCTGGCGCTACACCTGGGACGCGGAGAACCGCCTCACCGCCCTCACCACCCCCGACGGCACCCACTGGCGCTACCTCTACGACCCCCTCGGCCGCCGCATCGCCAAACAACGCCTCGCCGGCGACGGCGAAACGGTCCTCGAACAAGTCGACTTCACCTGGGGCGGCCACACCCTCGTCGAACAGACCACCACCGCACCGGACCTCCCTGATCCGGTGACCCTGACCTGGCATCACGAGGGTGTTCGGCCGGTGGCGCAAACCGAGCGCATCACCGACGCCACCAGCCGGCGTGAGATCGACCGCCGGTTCTTCGCCATCGTCACCGACCTCGTCGGCACCCCCACCGAACTCGTCGACGAGTCCGGCGACATCGCCTGGCGGACCCGCACCGCCCTCTGGGGCACCACGACGTGGGGCCGCGGCAGCACCACGTACACCCCCCTGCGCTTCCCCGGCCAGTACTTCGACCCCGAAAGCGGCCTCCACTACAACCACCACCGCTACTACGACCCCGAGACCGCCCGCTACACCACGCCCGACCCCCTCGGCCTCACCCCAGCCCCCAACCCGGCCGCCTACGTCCCCAACCCCCACCTCTATATCGACCCCCTGGGGCTCTCCCCCTGCACCATCCCCAGAGGCGCCGAGACCCGTAGCCCGAATTCCGGCGGCTGGGCCGAACCGAGTTCGGCGGATGACGTGGGTGAATTCGCGCAGGACTTCAACGTGTTCGGCCGCCCGGACAACGAAAGGGTGTTCGCCGGTCATGGCGGTATTCGAGCGGGCGACACCAGCATGGCCACGGTGCCCGAGGGCACGAGTGTCGCCACATACAGCAGGCACGGCGAGGACATCACCAACGAGCTGGGCAGCATGATCGAAGAAGCCAACCCCACCCCGACCAGGGTCTACGGGCCGGGAGAGCAGTTGCCGGACTACTCGCTGTTCCCGCCGGGACGTTGGGGTACCTCTCCCACGAGTACGGCCGTAACCGAAGAGACCCGTCTTTCCCAACTGCTCCAGCCGAACATGGGCCGGGTACACTGGGCCGCTTGCCGCTCGATCATCTGAGAACCAGGAGTCCACTGCGGTGACCCACTACGCGGACCTGTCCCCCTACGCGTACCCGGCAGGATCGGTCCCCGAGGGAGTCGAGGCGGTGAATGTCGGGTGGCTGGAGCCGGGCGAGGAATTCCCCCGGGGCGCGGTTCCGGAGCAATTCGTCCATGCCCTTGCGCTGCTGTGCCGGGACGACCCTCAGATGATGATGCGCGGGTGGCACCGCTGTGGCCTCCCGCACCCGGGTGGAGAAGTGGCGTATCCGGTGGTCATTCACGTCGGCCAGGACCGGGTGCCCCTCGGCGACGCCGAGGTGCGGGTGGTAGGCCGTGACGGCAGGTGGCTGGTCGCGCCCAACCTCGTCCACCACTACGTCACGGCCCACTCCTACCGCCCGCCGGAGGAGTTCATCGAGGCGGTCATGGCCCGGAGGACCGCCGTACCGCGAGTCTGACGCGGCCGGGTCGGCTCAGCAGCGCCGGGGCTTGGTCCAGGAGCACTCCAGGTCGGTGGCCCCGGCCCGCTTCGGTACGGCACTCGGCCGGACAGCAGTGGTCCGGTCCGCCCCGGACTTCGCGAGCGTCACCACGATCGCGTCCTCCAGGCCCTTCACGGACGGGGCGAGGAAGTTGTTGAGGACGACGCTGTAGACCAGCTCCCTGCCGTCCGCGTCCGTGACATACCCCGACAGCGCGGAGGCGCCGGTCAGCGAGCCCGTCTTGCCGCGCGCGTTGCGCGCCGCCGGGGTGCCGCACATCCGGGAGCGCAGGGTGCCGCCCACGAACCGGTCCGGGGCGCAGGCCACCGGCAGCGAGGCGTACCAGTCGGCGTACCAGGGCTCGTCGCGCACCGACAGCAGCAGTTCGGCCAGGCGCCCGGCCGCGATGTTGTCCATCCGGGACAGCCCGGAGCCGTCGACCTGGCGCGCCGAGCCGATGTCCACGCCCTGCTTCTTCAGCCAGCCGGAGACGGCGGCGAGGCCCGCGCTCCAGGTGCCGCGGCCCGCCGTCTCGTAGCCGATGGTCTTGGTGAGCACTTCGGCGTGGATGTTGTTGGACAGCTTCATGAAGGGGATGAGCAGCTGCTTGAGCGGCATCGACTGGTGCGAGGCGAGCGACCGCGCGTCCGGCGGGGTGGCCCGCCCGAGGCGGGTGGCTCCGGTGACGTGGACGCCGTGGCGGGCCAGCGCGTCGGCGAACACCGAGGTGGCGTAGCCGGTGGGCTCCCAGACGCTGACCCACTCCTTGGCCGGGCCGCTTCCCGCGGGGACGGCGCCGCTGACGGTGATGGTGTTGGAGCCGTGCTGCCGCTCGACGGAGAGGGTGGAGCCGCTGCCGGTGGCGGCGGTGGTGGCGCGGTTGTCGATGCGGATGTAGCCCGTCTTCGGTGTGAGCGTCACCTTCGGCTTCTCGCCCGGCGCCGCGCCGGGGGCCGTCTCGACGATGACGCTGCCCGCGTCGTAGTCGGTGTCGGGGGCGAGGGTCAGCGGGGAGATCTGGGCCGCGTAATAGGAGGACTCGTCGTCGGCGGCCCAGGAGCGGCCGACGCGCTGGGTGTCGAACCGGGTGTCGTCGGCGATCAGCCGTCCGGTGACCCGGGTGATCCCGGACTCGGCGAGCCGCGCGGCGAGCCGGTCGTAGTCCGCGGCGAGCATCGTCGGGTCGCCGGTGCCCCGCAGATACAGATCGCCCCGCAGCACCTGCCCCCGGCGGCTGCCGTCGGTGAGCACGTCGGTCCGGTACGTGTAGTCGGGGCCGAGCAGCCCCATGGCGGCGGCCGAGGTGAACAGTTTGGTGTTGGAGGCGGGCATCAGCCGGTCGTCGGGGTGGTGCTGGTAGAGGACGGCGCCGGAGTCGGCGTCGGCGACCACCACCCCCGCCGCGCCGCCCTCCAGCAGCGGGTCGGCGAGGATGGTGTCGAGGGCGGTGTCGAGGCCGGTGCCGAGGCCGGCGCGGGAGGTGTCCGCACCGGCCGGTGAGCTCCAGCTGAGGGTGGCGACGAGGCCGATGACAAGGGGCCAGATCCAGGCGCGCGTACGGCGGTTCACGTGATCCGCAGGTCTACTCATGCCACCGCAGGATCCCGTACGGCGGCCCTCCGCGACAGAGGGCGATGCGCGGGCGCAAGGACTACCGGGGCCGGGCGCCGGCGGGCGGGGGTGCGTGACCGGGGCCGTCGGCCGGCGCGCTGCCCAGCAGAAAGGCGCCCACCGGGATCTCGGTGTGTGCGGCGAGGCCGAAGGCGCGCGCCGGGGTCCCGCTGTCCCCGCCGCCCAGCGCGCAGCCCGACAGCCCCATCGCGGTGGCGACGAGGGAGAGGGTCTGGAGCAGGACGCCGGTGTTCTTCAGGGTCAGGGCGTAGGAGTGCGCCGCGTACTTCCACGACAGCCGCTTGCGGTCCGCGCGGGCTGCCTGGCCCGGGTCCGGGTCCGGGTGGCGGAGGGGGATCGTACGTCCCGTGGGGGGCCGGATGACGGGCGGGGGCGGTGGTTCGGTATCGCGCAGGGGGAAGACCGGCCCGTACAGGCGGTCGCGCGGGCCGGCCCTGGCACCGTCGTAGGCGAGCAGTTCGTGGAAGCTCCAGCCGGACGGGAGGTCAGCCGTGTGCCCGGTGTCAGCGCTGCGCTCGGCGGTGTGCCCGGCGGCATCGGCGGCGGGGTGCAGGCAACCGGGCCGAGTGAGCCGTGGAGCCGTCCGCCGCCGCCCGGTTGCCGGGGGCCGGCCCGGCACGGGCGGATCAGGTGGACAGACCGAGCTTGCGGCGCAGCCCCTCCGCCTTGGACTCGGTGTCGCGGGCGGCGCGGGCCCGCAGGGCCCGGAGGTAGTTCTCGCGTGTCCGCATGATGTGCGACTTGAGGATCTCTTCGAGCTCGTCCATCCGGCCGGCGGCGAAGATCTCGGCGATCCGCCGGTGTTCGTCGAAGGAGCGCGCCGGTTCCGTGGCGGCCAGGAAGGTGAGGTGGACGCGGAGGGCCGAGACGCGGGCCAGGCTCATCTGGTAGGCGTCGCTCAGATAGCGGTTGCCGCACTGGGCGAAGAACGCCTCGTGGAAAGCCGTGTCGGCGGTGTTGTAGGCCTTGGTGTCGTTGCCCGCCAGGGCCTCGGTCATGGTGGCGACGGCCGCGCGCATGGTGGCGAGGGCGGCGTCCGGGTTGCGCTCGAGGGCCAGCTGCGCGGCCCGGATCTCCAGGGTGGTGCGGTACTCGCACAGCTCGAAGATCTCGTCCTCGGTGGGCTGGAAGACATAGGTGCCCGACTTCGGCACGATCTCGACCAGCCCCTGGAGCTGCAGCATGCGCAGCGCCTCGCGGACCGGGGTGCGGCTCACACCGAGGGCGGAGGCGAGAGCGTCCTCGGAAAGGGCCTCGCCCAGGTCGAAGTCGCCGTCGACGATCGCGGCGCGGAGCCGCCGTGCCACGTCGGAGGCCAGCGACGAGGACCGTCTGCCGCTCGTCGTGCGTGCCATGCCCCTCCCAGCGATCGCTGCCACTCCGTCCGGCGGATATCCCAAACGCTACCGTATCGCCGGATCCGGCCCGCCCAGCGGCGTCGCGGGGTGGACATCGTGGTTGACCAGGTAGGTGGGCAGCCGCCCCTGGGCGACCTCCACCACGTTGCGGGCCGTCTTCGTACGGATCTCGATCTCGGAGTCCTCCGAGTACCAGGCGGTGTGCGGGGAGAGGACCACGTTCTCGCACCGCGTCAGCGGGCTGTCGGGCCCGAGCGGTTCGTGTGCGAAGACGTCCAGACCGGCGCCCGCGATGCGTCCGGTCCGCACCGCCTCGATCAGCGCGGCCTCGTCCACGACCGGTCCGCGCGCCGTGTTGACCAGGCAGGCGGTGGGCTTCATGGCGGCGAACTGCGCGCGCCCGATCAGGCCCTCGGTCTCCGCGGTGAGCGGGGCGTGTACGGACACCACGTCGGACGTTCGGCAGAGGGTGTCGAGGTCCACGAGCCGTACGCCGAGCGCCGCCGCGCGGGAGGGGTCGGCGAACGGGTCGTGGGCGAGGACCGTCATCCCGAAGCCGGCCATCTTCTCGGCGAGCAGCCGCGGGATACGGCCGAACCCGACCAGCCCCAGCGTGCGTCCGCGCAGCCGGCGCAGCGGTGCCGCGACGGTGTAGTCCCAGGCGCCGCGGCGGACCGCGGCGTCGTAGCGGTGCAGCCCGCGGGCGAGGGTGAGGATCAGCGCGGCGGCGTGGTCGGACACCTCCTCCAGGGAGCCGTCCGGCACATTGGCGACGACGATGCCCGCCTCGGTCGCGGCCGGGACATCGATGGTGTTGAGCCCGATGCCGTAGCGGGAGATCACCCGGCAGCGGGCGAGGCCGCGGATCACCTTGGCCGTGACGGGCGCGTACTGGTTGATCAGGGCGTCGGCGTCGGCGCAGAGCTCGATCAGCTCGTCCTCGGTGCCGGCCTGTGCCGGTACGAGGGTGAGTCCCGCCGCTTCCAGGACCTGGCGTTCGGGCTCCAGGTCGGCGAACTCGTAGTCGGTCACGACCACCTTGAAGGTGGCGGCCTGGGACACGGGGGTTTGGGACACGGCTGCTCTCAGTTCCCGAAGCGGTGGTCGAGGTCCTGGTGGAAGCCGAGGTCGACGAGGTCGCAGAACTCGGCGTAGGTGTGCTGGGCCGGGCCGCCCGCGGGGGTGCCGGCCGCCCGCAGGTGGTCCAGCGCGTCGGCGACCGCGCGGGTGGCGGTGAACAGCGCCGTGACCGCGTAGAACACCATCGAGAACCCCATCTCGGCCAGGTCGCCGGCGGTCAGCCGGGTCGTCTCGTTGCCGTCCACGATGGAGACGACCTTGGGTCCCGCGACGGCCTTCGCGACCGCCTCCACCTCCTCGATCCGCTTCATGCCGTCGACGAACACCAGGTCGGCGCCGGCGTCCTGGTAGCGGCGGGCGCGGCGTACCGCCTCCTCGATCCCGGCGGCGGGCAGTGCGTCGGTGCGCCCGATGACCAGCAGGTCGTCCGCGCCCCGGGCATCGACGGCGCAGGCGAGCCGCGCGGCGCTCTCGTCCACCGGCATCAGCCGGATGCCGCTCATCTGGCCGCACCGCTTGGGGGCCACCTGGTCCTCGAGGTGGATCGCCGCCACCCCGGCCTGGATGTACTCGCGCACCGTGCGGTGGATGTTGGACGGGCCGCCGTATCCGGTGTCCGCGTCCGCGATGACCGGAATGGCCACCGCGCGGGTCATGTTGCGGGCGTGTTCGGTCATCTCGGTCTGGCTGAGCAGTCCGATGTCGGGCGTGCCGAGTCGGCTGGCCGTGGCCCCGAAACCCGTCATGTAGACGGCCGGGAAACCGGCGGCCTGGACGAGGCGGGCGGTGATGGAGTCGGGCGCGCCGGGGGCCTGGACGATGCCGGGGCCGTCCAGGAGGGACGCGAGTGAGGTGGCGGCTGACAAGTCGGCTCCCTGTCGGGTGAGTTGGGGTGCGTCAGCGGGCGGCGGGCGCGTCGGCCGTCGGCGCCGGGGCGGGTTCGGCGCCCGGCTGCCGGGCCGGGCTGCGCCACAGCAGGATCAGCACGGTCGACACGGCCAGGGAGGCGACGGGGATCAGCAGGCCCGCGGTGACGGTGGAGCCGTCGGTCTCCTTGCCGACGATGTACGGGCCGACGAACCCGCCCAGGTTGCCGATGGAGTTGATGGTGGCGATGCCGACAGCGACATGGGTCCTGGAGATGCTGTCAGTGGCCAGCGACCAGAACGGCGGCAGCCAGGCGAAGGCCCCGACCCCGGTCACCGCCAGCGCGACCACCGCGGGCCCGGGGTGGTGGCGCAGCGCGATCACTCCGGCGAGGCCCGACGCGGCGAGGGCGAGCGGCACGGCGACCAGGTACTTGCGCTCGCGGGCCCGCTTGGACAGCTGGGCCGTGACCAGCAGCCCGATCGCCGCGCAGATGTAGGGGATGGCCGCGATGAAGCCGATGTTCGTGGCCGAGTAGTCGGGGTTGATCTGTTTGATGATCAGCGGCAGGAAGAGGTTGAACCCGTAGGTGCCGATGGCGAGCGCGAGATGGGTCGTGGCCAGGTGCAGCACCCGGCGGTTCTTCAGGGCGGCGAGCTGGGCCCGTACGCCCTCGTCGTGGCCGGTGCCCTGCTCGGCGTCCAGGGAGGAGCGCAGCCAGTCGCGGTGGGCGGGGTCGAGCCAGCGCGCGGTCGCCGGGGAGTTGGGGAGGAGGACGAAGGTCACGACCGCCATCAGGACCGCCGGAATGCCGGTCAGGATGAACAGCCAGCGCCAGCCCGGCAGCCCCCACCAGCCGGTGTGGTCGAGGATCAGCCCGCCGAGGAGCCCGCCGCAGATGAACGAGATCGGCTGGGCCAGCACCAGCCAGCCCAGCGCGACGGCCCGGTCGCCCGAGCGGAACCACATGGTCAGGTAGACGATGATGCCGGGGAAGAAACCGGCTTCCGCGACGCCGAGCAGAAAGCGCATCACGTACAGCATCTGCACATTGGTGGTGAACCCGGTGATCACCGTGATGATCCCCCAGGTCGCCATGATGCGGGCGAGCCAGGCGCGGGCGCCGAAGCGGCGCAGCAGCAGGTTGCTGGGCACTTCGAAGAAGAAGTAGGCGATGAAGAAGATCGAGGCGGCGAAGCCGTACGCCGCGGCCTTGATGCCCAGGTCCTCGCCCATGCCCAGCTGGGCGAAGCCGACGTTGGTGCGGTCGATGTACGCGATGACATAGCCGACGGCGATGAGCGGAAGGATGCGCCAGGAGATGTGCGAGACGGCTGCCCGCTCCCCGGCCTCGTCCAGAGTCGCGGTGGGGGGCCCGCTTGGTGCGTGTGTCATGTGCTTCCTCGGTCCGGCGGGGATGAGCGGTTCCGGCGGGGGTGGGGGGCGGGGATGAGGGGTTGCGGGGGTGAGGGGGTTGCGGGGGGTGGCCGGGTGGGGAGGCCGGCTCAGCTCATGATCAGTCCGCCGTCGATGTTGATGGCCTGCCCGGTCATGTAGTCGGAGTCCGGTGAGCAGAGGTAGAGGGCGAGGCCCGCGACGTCGTCCGGCGTCTGCGGGCGGCCCAGCGGGACGACGGCGGTGCGCCGCTTCCACGCCTCGCCCTCGCTCCAGCCCTCGGCGGCGGCCCACTCCTGGTCGATCTGGCGCCACATGTCGGTCCCGACCAGGCCGGGGCAGATGGCGTTGACGGTGATGTCCGGGGCCAGCGCGTAGGCCGCGGTCTGGGTGAGGCTGATGACCGACGCCTTGCTGGCGCGGTAGTGGGGGGTGAGGGGTGCCATCGGGCCGGCGCCGTACCGTCCGGCGATCGACGACATCGTGATGATCTTCCCTCGGGGGCGGTCGGCGGCCAGGGGTTCCTGGGCGCGCATCCGGGCGGCGGCGGCCTGCATGGTCAGGAACGTGCCCTTGACGTTGACCGCGAAGGTGGCCTCCCAGTCCTCCTCGGTGATCTCCAGGAACGGTTTGACCTGCACGATGCCCGCGTTGCAGACCATGACGTCGAGCCGCCCGAGCCCGTCGGCGGTGCGGCGGACCATCTCGGCGCAGTCGGCTGCCCGTGTCACATCGCCCCCGACGGCGAGCGCCGGCCGGCCGAGAGCGGACACCTCGTCGCGTACGGCCTCGGTGCGGGAGGCGTCGCGGTCGATGACGGCCAGGTGCGCGCCCGCCGAGGCGAGCCGCAGGGCGATCGACCGTCCGATGCCGCGCCCGGCACCGGTGACCGCGACACAGAGACCGCTGAGGTCCGCCACTCTCGTCCCTTTCGTCGCTGCGCCCGGCGGCGTCGGCCGAGCCGGTTCGCTCTGGGACACTAGGGAACGGCAATCTTGGATACAAGACTTGTGTACTGGATATTTGGCCACGCCCCTGAGGCGATCGCATACGGCGGGGCATGACCGGGCTCGGCGGGTACCCGTATCACCCGTATCACCGGGATCGCGAAGGAGACGAGCCGATGACGACATGGACGAGCGACGAGCTCAGCAGAATCGCGGCGGCCGACGAACTGGAGATGGCTCCGCTCCGCGGCGACGGCACACCGCGCCAACCGGTGCCGATCTGGGTGGTCCGCGACGGCGACGACCTGTACGTCCGCTCCTACCGGGGCAGCGAAGGCGCCTGGTACCGCGCCGCCCGGGCCAGCCACGCGGGCCACATCGCCTCCGGTGGCGTCGACAAGGACGTCACCCTCGTCGAGGCGCCCGACCCCGGCGTCAACGAGCGCGTCGACGCCGCGTACCGCTCCAAGTACCGCCGCTACAGCGGGGAGTACGTGAGGCCCATGGTCGCCGACACGGCGCGCGCCACGACGCTCAAGCTCGTACCGCGCTGACCCCTGGCCGGCCCGGCCGAAGCGCCGTGGTGGAAATCCGCTCGCCTTCTCGACGACGACGGCTACCGTGGTCTCATCCGGGAGGGTGCCCGGTGCGCAGGCAGCGGATACTTCTGGATCAGCGATCCTCGCGGGTTCGAATCCCGCCACCGGCCTTATGGCCGGCGTGGCCGAGCGGCCGAAGGCAAAGGCACCGCAGCCGACTCCTGACCTCGGGCACCCTCCCTCATGCCGGCCCTCTCCCCTCCCGGCGGGGTCTGGCCTTCGATATGAGCCAGATGCACCCGCTCGGGGGTAAACGCCCTTGCGGGGGGAAATGCTCTGACGAAGTGCGGTAGTCGAGTCACCGCGAAGGTCCGCGAAGGTCCGGGAAGGTCCGGGAAGGTTCGACGGTTCAGGGGGGAGGCGACCGCGGCATGGGCGGCGCCTTGTACCTGGAGCCGCGGTTGGGGCCAAGGCTCGGGTCGCTGCTGGGGTCGGACCGCCTTCTGCACACCCTCGTCGACGCGCTCGGTTCGCCGCTGGGCGTGGTGCTGCCGGAGCAGCTCGCCGACAACGTGGAGCGGTTCCGCTCGGTGTACCGCGGCCATCACCTCGCGGGCCAGATCTTCCTGGCCCACAAGGCGAACCGTTCCAGTGCCCTGCTGCGGCGCCTCGCCGCCACCGGCGCGGGGGTCGACGTCGCCTCCCTCGGCGAGCTGCGGCACGCCCTGGGCTGCGGGTTCGCCCCGTCCCTGATCACGGCCACGGGGCCCAAGGAGCCGCGGTTCCTGTGGCTGGCCGCCCGGACCGGGGCCACCGTGAGCCTCGACTCCCCCGCCGAGCTCGACCAGCTCGCCACTTTGGCGCGCGCCCACGGGCTGCCGCGCGTCCGGGTGCTGCTGCGGCTGTCGGGGTTCGAGGGGGCGGGCGTCAAGGTGCTGACGCGCCGCAGCCGCTTCGGCACGCCCGTAGCGGAGCTGGACGCCGTACTGGACACCATCAAGCGGTGCGAGGACGCGGTGGAGCTGACCGGCGTCGCCTATCACCTGGACACCACGTCCCCCGCCGAGAAGGCGGTCGCGCTCGAGGGCTGTCTGCTGGCCCTGGAGGAGTGCCGCGGCCGGGGCCTGACACCGCGGGCCGTCGACATCGGCGGCGGATTCGGGGTCAACTACCTGGCCGACCGTACGCAGTGGGAGCGGTACACGACCGAGCTCGCCCAGGCCGTCCTGGGCACCCGCCCGCCCCTGACCTGGGGCGGCCACGGCTATGGGCTGCGCGAGGACGGCGGCACGCTGCGCGGCACGCTCGGGGTGTATCCGGCGTACCGTCCGGTGGCCGGTGAGCGGTATCTGGACGATCTGCTGTCCCGCCCGGCCACCGCCTTCGGCAGCCGCCCGCTGGCCACCCTGCTCCTGGAGCACCTCTACGACCTCCACACCGAGCCCGGCCGCGCCCTGCTCGACCAGTGCGGGGTGACCCTGGCGAGGGTGCTGGAGACCCGGGAGGCGGGGGCGGGCCCGCTGTGGGTGCGGCTCGCGGCCACGGCGGGCGACATCGGCCTTGAGGAGCACGGCATCCTCATGGACCCCGTCCTGCTGCCGCGCGAACCGGGCGCGGCCGGGGCCGCCAGGGACGCCGGGGACGCCGGGCCCGTGGAGACGTATCTGTTCGGAAGTCTGTGCCTGGAGTCCGATCTGATCACGCGGCGGGCGGTGTTCCTGCCGCGCCGCCCCGCGCCCGGCGATCTGATGGCCTTTGTGAACACCGCCGGGTACTGCATGGACTTCCATGCCACGCGGGCGCAACGGCACCCCGTCGCCCGCAAGGTGGCCGCCTGGCAGGACCGCGCCGGGTGGCGCTGGTGCCTGGACGAGGAGTACTGGCCGATCACACCTCCTGGGGGACAGCAGTGAGGTACGACAGCATCACCGGGGCCATCGGGAACACCCCGCTGGTCCGCATCGACCCGGCCGTGCACGGACTGCGCCATATCGACCTGTACGCCAAGCTGGAGCTGCTCAACCCCTTCGGGTCGGTCAAGGACCGGGCCGCATGGCACATGGCGCGCCCGCGTCTGGCCGCCGCGGTGGAGGCCGGCAGCCAGGTCGTCGAGCTCTCCAGCGGAAACACGGCCAAGGCGCTCGCCGTCATCGCGGGTATGCACGGGCTGTCCTTCAAGAGCGTCACCAACCGGATGCGGGTGCCGGAGATCAAGGACCTGCTCCTGCTGCTGGGTGCGGAGATCGAGGAGTTGCCGGGGCAGAGCGAGTGTCTGGACCCGACGGCGACGGACGATCCGCTCACCGTCTTCCACCGCACGCTCGCCGCCTCCGGCAGCGCCTATCTGCACACCGACCAGTACTTCAACGCCCGCAACACCGAGGCCCATGTCACCGGCACCGGGCCGGAGATCGTCAAGGATCTGGACGGCAGGGCCCCGGATTGGTTCATCGCCTGTGTGGGCACCGCCGGGTCCTCCACCGGCGTCGCCCGCGTACTGCGCGAACACGACCCCGGGGTGCGGGTCGTCGGCCTGGTGGCGGCCAAGTCCGACTTCATCCCGGGCATCCGCACCCTCGACGAGGTGCACGAGGTCGGGCTGTTCGACCCGGACACCTACGACACCATCGAGTCCGTCAGCGCGGACGAGGCCATCGACGGACTGCTGACCCTGAACCGCCGCTGCGGCATCCTGGCGGGGCCCACCGGTGGCGCCGCCTATGTCGGGGCCGTGCGCCACCTGCGCGCACACGACGAGACGGCGCGCGACGAGCCGCCGTCGGAGCCGGGCGGGCGCAGGACCGCGGTGTTCATCGTCTGCGACCGGGTGGAGAGCTATCTGAGCTATGTCCGGCAGCGGCGCCCGGAGTTGCTGGGCCGCCCGCGCCGGAAGCACTCGGCCGCCGGCCTGTCCGACGCCGAGGTGCGGGCCGCCCCGTCCATCCCGGTCCCCGACGCCCTGGCGTGGATCGACCGGGAGGGGCCGCTGGTGGTCGATCTGCGCAGCCCGTACGCGTACGCCGCGCTGCACATCGACGGGTCGGTGAACATCGTGGACGAGCTGTTCGAGGAGTTGGTCCACGGCGGCCTGCCCTTCAGCCGCAGCCGGCCGGTGCTGCTGGCCTGCCCGGTGGGCGAGAAGTCCGCCCGGTACGCGGCGCTGCTGACCCGGATGGGCCACCCCGATGTGCGCAGCCTCGAGGGCGGCATCATCGCCTGGCGCGACGCGGGCGCACCGCTCGTACGGGACTGACATGGCCGGCACACCGACAGAGCCGACAGAGCCGGCCGAACCGGCCGAACCGGCCGAACCGGCCGATCTGCGGGAGTGGCAGAGGCGGCTGCGCGCCCAGTTCCCGATCGTCACGGGCCACCCGGACCTGGTCTACCTGGACAGCGCGGCCACCGCGCAGAAGCCGCAGGCGGTGCTCGACGCCGTGTGGGCCTACCTCACCACCACCAACGCCAACGCGGGGCGCGCCACCTACCCCTGGGCCAACCGGACCACGGCGCTGGTCGAGGAGGCCCGGGACCGGATCAAGGAGTTTCTGCACGACCCGGCGCCCGACCGGTCGTGCACCCACTTCACCAGCGGCACGACCGAGGGGCTGCGGACCGTGGCCCGCGACTGGCTCCCGGGGTATCTCGCCGACGGGGACGAGATCGTCGTCCCCGTGGCGGACCACCGGGCGAACATCTCCCCCTGGCTGGAGGCCCAGCGGCTGCTGGCCCGCCAGGGTGTCCGGGTGTCTGTCGTCGAGATGCCGTACCAGAAGGGCTCCGGCGACTACGACCACCGCGCCCTGGCCGCACTCGCCGGGCCCAGGACCCGGTTTGTCGCCGTCACGCATGTGCACCACGTCTACGGCGCGGACATGAACGTCCACCGCGTCCGCCGGGCCGTCGGACCGGAGGCGGTCATCTGTCTGGACGCGGCCCAGAGCGTCGGCCATCTGCCGGTCTCCGTGGCCGATCTCGACGTGGACTTCGTCGCCTTCTCCGGGCACAAGGCCATGGCCCTGCCGGGCTCGGGCGCGGTCTGGGCGCGGCAGGCGCGCGGGCCGGCGTTCCGGCCCGGCGGCTGGAGCGGCACCCCGAACACCGCGGGCATCGTCTCCCTGGCCGCCGCGCTCGACTGGCTGGACGCGGCGGGCCCAGGCCGGATCGAGCGCTGGACGGTGGCCCTGGCGGCCCGGCTCACCGACGGGCTGCGGCAGTTGGGCGCGTACGAGGTGCTGGGCTGCCAGACCAGCCTCGCCGCGGACTCGACGGTGCAGCGGCGCCAGGGCATCGTCGCCTTCCGGCATCGCGACATCGACTCGGGCGACCTGGGGTTCATCCTCTTCAGCCATGGCTTCATGGTCCGTTCCGACAGCCACTGTCAGGGCAGCGCGGGTGAGCGGACCGGGTCGGTGCGGGTGAGTCTGCACCTCCACAACACCCCTGAGGAGATCGAGCGGCTGCTCAATGTGCTGCGCGGTCTTCAGTGAGACTCGGGGATGAAACTCGGCGAATCGGGTGAATTCCCGGGGCAGATGTGAATGGGAACCGTTTCCATCTGTAGGCTTCGGGCTCGTTCCGGCCACAGGCGCGAAGAGAAACGGCAAGGTGGTACGTTCCGATGGGGCTGAGCAGGGCCGCGGCCGAGCGGTGGGTAGGGCGCTGGGAGCGGCAGCAGCAGCGCTATGCCGTCGACCGCGAGGAACGGTTCACCGTGATCGCCGACGTCGTGCAGCACAGCACGGCCGACCGGCCGCGTCCGCTGATCGTCGACCTCGGCTGCGGCCCCGGGTCGCTGACCGCCCGGCTGGCCGAGCGGATGCCGGCCGCGGAGATCGTCGCGGTGGACCGGGACCCCCTGCTGCTGGCCCTCGCCCGCACCCGCCACGCCACCGCGGCCCGCTATGTCGAGGCGGTCATCGGCGAGCCGGGGTGGACCGACGCACTGGGCCTGCACGGCCCCTTGGACGCCGCGGTCTCCACGACGGCGCTGCACTGCCTCGCCGAGGAGTCGCTGCGCCGGACCTACCAGCGGCTCGCCGCCCTGCTGCGCCCCGGCGGCGTCCTCGTCAACGCCGACCACTTCCCGCCGGACGACACCCAGCCGGCGCGGATCGCCGCCCATGTCGGAGAGCGGCGCTCCGAGCGGCTGCGCGCCTTCGCCCACGAGGACTGGGATTCCTGGTGGGCCGCCACGGCCGAGGACCCCGAGCTGGCCGGGCTGCTCGCCGAGCGCCACAGGAGCCGGCGGGCAGCACACCAGGGGGGCGCGGGGGTCGGCCACAACGGCCTGTGTCTGTCGCGGCACATCGCGCTGCTGCGACAGGCGGAGTTCCACCAGGCCGGGCCGGTCTGGCAGTTCGGGGACAGCCATGTCCTCGTCGCCGTACGCCGGTGACAAGGGGCGCGGATGCCGTCCGGCCACCGGTCAGTGGCCGCGCCGCGGCGGGGGCCCGGCGACGCTCTCGCGTACGACGATGTGGGTGCCGAGCAAGTGGTGGGCGCCCGCCGCGTGTTCCGGGTCGCGCAGGGCGATGCGTACGGCGGCGCGGCCCAGTTCCTCGGCGGGGGTGCGGACCGTGGTGAGCGGGGGGCTGAAGTCCTCGGCGAGGGGGATGTCGTTGTAGCCGACGACGGAGATGTCGTCGGGAACGCGCAGACCCGCCTCGGCGATGGCGCGCAGGGCTCCCGCGGCGACCATGTCGTCCCCGGCGAACACGGCGGTGAACTGGGGCGATCCTTGGAGGAGTTCGGTCATGGCGCGGTGTCCGGCCGCCCGGCCAAGACCGCAGTCGACGACATGCGCGGCCTCGGGCGGCAGCCCGTGCTGGGCGAGGGCGGCCCGGTAGCCGGCGACGCGGGCGTCCAGGGCGGTGTTGCCGGGCAGCCCGCCGAGGAAGACGATCGCGCGGTGGCCGGCAGAGAGCAGATGTCCGGTGATGGCGTGGGCCCCGGCCTCGTTGTCGAACTCCACGACGAGCGCGGGGATGTCCGGGTCGGGCGCGGGCCGTCCGCACAGCACGAGCCGGGCGCCGGAGGAGTCGAGGGCCTGCGCGTAGTGGGCGACCCGCTCGCGGTAGGCGTCGTCCTCGACCACCCCGCCCACCAGGATCACCAGCCGTGCGCCCTCCTCCCGCATGAGCTGTACGAACTCCAGCTCCCGCTGCGGATCGCCGCCCGTGGTGCCCACCAGGCACAGCCAGCCGCGCGCGGCCGCCTCCGCCTCCACGCCTTCGGCCACCTGGGCGTAGAAGGGGCTGGTGACCTGGCGCAGCACAACGGCGACCATCTTGCGGCCGCCGCCGACCAGGGCGCGGGCATGGGCGTTGGCGACGTAGTCCAGGGCCCGCGCCGCACGCATGACCCGGGTGCGGGTGGCGGGCGGGACCGGGTAGTTCCCGCTCAGCACGCGCGAGACCGTGGCCACGGACACGCCCGCCCGTTCCGCCACCTCGCGGATCGTGACCCGCCCCTTTGCCGCCATCTCGCTACCCGCTCTCCTCGCCGCGTACGTGTCCGCGGCCATTGTGTCGCCCCGTCCCGTCAGCCCAGGAAGCTGAGCCGCACCTGGCGGTCCGGGTTGTCCCTGTTGGTGTCGACGAGGCACACCGACTGCCAGGTGCCGAGCGCCATCCGGCCGCCGATGACCGGGAGCGTGGCGTGTGGGGGGACGAGTGCGGGGAGCACATGGTCGCGGCCGTGGCCGGGGCTGCCGTGGCGGTGGTTCCAGCGGTCGTCGGCGGGCAGCAGATCGTGCAACGCGGCGAGCAAGTCGGTGTCGCTGCCCGCGCCCGTCTCCAGGATCGCGATACCGGCGGTCGCATGCGGGACGAAGACATTGAGCAGCCCGTCCCGGCCCTGGCTCACCTCCCTCAAATACGCCTCGCAGTCGGCCGTGAGGTCGGCGACCGTCTCGGTGGAGCCCGTGGTGATGCGGAGGACATGGGTGCGGAAGGTCTGGGTCATGCCTCCATTTTCGTACGTCCGCTCGTAAAACCGCCGCAACAAAGGTCCGAGTGGCAAGACACCATTGACCGGATCCGGACGCCGTCGCTACGTTCAAGGGCATGCCTACGTCAGCCTTGCTCACCACGCGCGGTCATATCGACCTGCTGCGGGTGGCCTCCGCCGCGTGTCCCGGCGGCTGCTGATCCCCTCACGGCTTCGCGCGTAAGCACGCCCGCTCCTGGGCGTCTTACCGCTTCCCCCACTTCTCCTCCCCCGCTTCCCTCACCTCCCCTTTCGCCCTCCGGCCGCCGCCGTGCACCGCGCGGGCGGGGGCGAGGCGTATCCCCTTTGTGGAGCCTTCATGTCCCCGGTTCTCGAACCGGTCGTTCCGCTGTCCGCGCGCCGCCGCACCGTGCCCCGGTGGCTGCGCCGTACGACCGGGCCCCTCGTCCTGCTCATCGTCTGGCAGGTGTGCAGCGCCACCGGCGTGCTGTCCCCCGACACCCTCGCCTCCCCCGGCACCATCGCCCGTACCGGCTCCGACCTGGTCGGGGACGGCACCCTGCCGCACGCCATGCTGGTGTCGGTGCAGCGGGTGCTGGTCGGGCTGGCGATCGGCGCGGTGGCCGGGGTGTCGCTCGCCCTCGTCTCGGGGCTGTCCCGGCTGGGTGAGGACCTGGTCGACGCGACGGTGCAGATGCTGCGCTCCATTCCCTGGGTCGGGATGATCCCCCTGTTCATCATCTGGCTGGGCATCGGCGAGGCGCCGAAGATCGCGCTCATCGCGCTCGGGGTGACCTTCCATCTGTACCTGAACGTCTACGCGGGCATCCGCGGGGTCGACGCCCAACTGATCGAGGCCGGGACCTCGCTCGGGCTCGGCCGCTGGGGGCTGATCCGCCATGTGGTGCTGCCCGGGGCCCTGCCGGGGGCGATGACCGGGCTGCGGTACTCGCTCGCCACCGCCTGGCTGGCACTGGTCTTCGGCGAGACGATCAACGCCGACGACGGGATCGGCTTTCTGCTCAACCGGGCCCGGGAGTTCTTCCAGACCGATGTGATCGTGGTCTGCCTGATCGTCTACGCCGCGCTCGGTCTGCTCGCCGATTTCATCGTCCGTACTCTTGAGAGGCTGCTGCTGCAATGGCGACCGAGCTTCACGGGCAAATAGGCCCGGTCGAAAAGGATCTGCCCGCCGACCCCGCCGCCGTACGGGTCCACGGGCTCACCCGCGCCTTCGACGGCCGCGCCGTGATCGACCGGCTGGAACTGACCGTGCGCCCGGGCGAGTTCGTGGCCCTGCTGGGCCACAGCGGGTGCGGCAAGTCCACCCTGCTGCGCGTCCTCGCCGGGCTCGACCGGGAGATCGAGGGTGAGGTGCTGGTGCCGCGCGCCAAGGCGGTCGCCTTCCAGGCGCCGCGTCTGATGCCGTGGAAGCGGGTGTGGCGCAATGTGCTGCTGGGGCTGCCCGGCCGCCCCGGGCGGGCGGTCGCCGAGCGGGCGCTGGCGGAGGTCGGCCTCGACCACCGGTCGAACGCCTGGCCGAAGACGCTGTCCGGCGGCGAGGCCCAGCGCGCCTCGCTCGCCCGCGCGCTGGTGCGCGAGCCCGATCTGCTGCTGCTCGACGAGCCGTTCGGCGCCCTGGACGCGCTCACCCGCATCAAGGCCCAGCAGCTGGTCGCCGAGGTGTGGCAGCGGCGCGGCTGCGCGGTGCTGCTGGTGACGCACGACGTCGAGGAGGCGCTGCTGCTCGCCGACCGGGTCCTGGTCATGGACCACGGCGTGATCGCGTACGAGCGGCGGATCGGCCTGGAGCGGCCGCGCGACATCGCCGATCCGCGCTTCGCGGAGCTGCGCACCGAACTCCTGGACCGGCTGGGTGTGGAGGCTCCCGCCGGCACGCCCACGGCATCGCCCCGCAAGGTCGCCTGACACCCCCCGCGCCGAACCACCCGATCGGCACCCTCCCCCCGCACCCCCCCGAACCACCCTCACGAACGGATCTGCCGATATGAGACGGCGTATCGCCCCGGCCCTGCTCCTCCCCTTCGCCCTTCTGCTGGCCGCCTGCACCGCCGCGTCCTCCGCCGACGGCTCGGGCGGTGCGGGCTCGAACACCGACGGCAAGGGCGACCTCACCCTGCGGGTCGGCGACCAGAAGGGCAATGACGAGTCGGTGCTGCGCGCGGCAGGCGAGCTGGACGATCTGCCGTACAAGATCCGGTGGTCGACCTTCACCTCCGGGCCGCCGATCCTGGAGGCGGTGAGCGCGAACGCCGTGGACATCGGCGGGGTGGGCAACACCCCGCCCGTGTTCGCCGCGGCCGCCAACTCCAAGATCAAGGTGGTGGCCGCCAAGCACGGCACCTCAGCCGGCGAGGCGCTCCTGGTGAAGAAGGGCTCGCCGCTGAAGAAGGTGGCCGATCTCAAGGGCAAGTCGGTGGCCGTCGCACAGGGCAGCTCGGCGCACTACCAGCTCGTCGCCTCGCTCGCGAAGGCCGGCCTGTCGATCAAGGACGTCAAGGTCACCTTCCTGCAGCCCGCCGACGCGCTCGCGGCCTTCACCCGCGACAAGGTGGACGCCTGGGCCACCTGGGACCCGTACACCTCGCAGGCGCTGCGCTCGGCGGACGCCCGCACCCTCACCACCGGCCAGGGCGTGGTCAACGGGCTCAACTTCCAGGTCGCCAACCCCTCCTCGCTCGACGACAAGAAGAAGGCCAAGGCGATCGGCGACTATCTCAAGCGGCTGCGCCGCGCCCAGGACTGGGTCTACAAGCACCCGGAGGCATGGGCCAAGATCTGGGCGAAGGAGACCGGGCTGCCGTACGAGGTGGCGCTGGACTCGGTGAAGCGGACCAATGGAACCCGGGTGTATGTGGCGGTCGACAAGCCCGCCGTGGCGTCGGAGCAGAAGATCGCGGACACTTTCGCCGAGCTGAAGCTGACCCCGCGCCGGTTCGACTTCGCCGATTACGTCGACACCAGGTTCAACGGCGGGCTGCCGCCCTCCACCACGGCGCCGCGCAGTTACGGAAAGCACTGAGCCGACAAAATGAGAATTCAGAATTCGCCCGCCAAAGAAAGGCCATAGCTTTATCCGGGAAGAATTCTGTTAACGTGCCGTCATGAAGTCGCAGCCCGTGGCCGACGGGCGCGCCGACCCCGCTCGACGCGCCCGTCGCCGTGTCCGTACCGGCGGCCCCGAGGGGCCCGTGTTCGTCGATTCCTCGGGGCGCAGGACCCGTCTGATGCGGCGGGTCGGCGTGGTCGCGGGAATCGCTTCCCTCGGATACGCCACGGTGCTCGCGGCAGCCATCATGGGCGGCACTCCTTTCGCCCCCGAGACGCTGATCCCGGGGAGTGCGGCGGCTTCCAAGGAAAGCAAGCAGTCCGATAAGGGCCGCTCCAAGAAGGATAATTCGGCGTCTTCCACACCCTCCCTGGGACCGTCGGCCTCCACGAGCCGCACCGCCGTCATCGTGCCCACGGCCCGGCCTTCACCCTCCACCAGGAAGCCGACGGCGAGCGGGCGGGCGTCCGGCTCGGCCAAGGCCAGCGCGACGGCATCTCCCCACGCCTCCAGACACCACCCCTCCAAGCCCCACCCCTCCAAGCCCCACGCCTCCAAACCCTCCGCCACGTCCTCGGCCTCGGCTTCGGCTTCGGCGTCGTCCTCGGCATCCTCCTCGGCGCCCCCGAAGGCGACCCCCTCCGCGTCCCCCTCGGCCGACCCCACCGCCACGGACACCCCCGAGGACAGCTCGACGAGCGATCCGGAGGCCGTCGGCTGACGTCCCGGCCCGGTACGCGCCAGAGCCGTTCGTCCGTTCGCACAGGCGCTGCCGTCCCGGGGCAGCGCCGCTCGCGGATCAGCGGACGCCGCGCCGCGTTCCTCGGCGTTTCGGCCAGCACCGGGCACGGGGGCGTCCCCCGCGCCCCAAGGGTGGATGCATCCCACACGCTGTGCGCGGCGCGCTGCGACGCGGAATCCAACCCGTCTGAAACACGTGTGTTCGATACCGTCGTTCCCGTCGTTGGCCCCTGTAGCGCCGATCGTTCGCAACGAGCCTGCAGGAGGACCCAGTTGACCTCAGCTGATGCCCAGGACACACGGGAGACGCGGGACACGCGGGAGACGCAGGACACGCGGGCCGCGACGCCTCCTCCGCCGCCGCCCGCGGAGATCACCTACACGGGGGAATACTCGGTGAACCCGCTGGGCGGGGTGTCCTTCCGCGATCTGTGCGCCCAACTCCCCTCGGTCCTGCGGCGCATCGCCAGGATGTCCTGGGACATCGACCGGCGAGCGGTTCTGCTGCTCCTGGCCTGCCAGTTGGTCACCGGCGTGGCCGCGGCCGTGCTGCTCACCGCCACCGCCGGCGCCATGCGGCCGGTCCTCGGGGGCGGTGCCGTCGGCGACCGGCTGCATCAGGCCCTGCCCGCCCTCCTCGTCGTGGCCGGCGCGACGGCCCTCGCCCGTGGTGCGGGAGCCGTGGCCGACTACGCCCAGCGGCGGATCACGCCCAAGCTCACGACCGCGGCGGACACCGCCCTGGTCGAGGCGGTCTGCCGGGTCGAGGCCGCGGCGTACGCGACGGACGGTTTCGCGGACCGGCAGGAGGCCGCGGAGATGGGCGTGATCCGCACCCATGTGATGGTCGGCGACGCCCAGCGCTTCCTGTCCGCCCTCATCAGGATGGTCACGGCAAGTGGTGTCCTGTCCGTGCTGAACGCGCTGATGCTGCCGCTGCTGCTGCTCGCCGTGCTCCCGGCCGGCGTCGGCGCGGTGCTGGCCGCGCGCGTCGACTACGAGATCCACTACGCCAACGTCGCCGACCGCAATGTGCGCGGCATGATGCGGTGGTGGTCGACGACGCCCAAGTACGGCGACGAAGTCCGCGCCAACGGCATGACCGACTACCTGCTCTACTGGTATCGCTCCCTGTCGGAGCGGGTCGACCGGCGCACCCTGTCGGGGGCCCCGCGGACGCTGCGCATCGCCGTGGTGTCCTCGCTGGTGAGCGGAGTCTTCCTCGTCGCCACCTGGGCGGCCCTCGCCTGGCTGGCCGTGACGGGAAGGATCGCGCTCGCCATCGCCGCCACGGCGGTCGTCGCCGTCCAGACGACGCTGGCCGCCCTGTCCCAGGTCATCACCAGTGGGGCCGCGGTGTTCCACACCAGCCTCTACCTGAGCGACATGCAGGCGTTCCTCGACGACGCCGACGAGCGGGCGCCCAAGCGCGGCCCGCTGCCCGTGGTTGCGCCCGTGGAGGAGATCCGCCTGGAGGAGGTCGTCTACCGGTACCCGGGAAAGGACAAGCCGGCCGTGGACGGCGTCTCCCTGACGCTGCGGCGCGGCGAGATCCTCGCGGTCGTCGGGGTGAACGGCTCCGGCAAGTCGACGCTGACCCGCCTGCTCACCGGGATCTATCTGGCCGACAAGGGCCGGGTGACCTGGAACGGCGCGGATCTCACCGAGGTGGATCCGGCCACCCTGTGGCACTGCACCGGGCTGGTCCCGCAGATCTTCGCGCAGTGGCCGCTCAGGGTCCGCGAGAACGTCACGCTGGGCCAGCCGCGCACCTTCGACGACGGTGCGGTGTGGGCGGCGGTCGACGCGGTCGGCATGCGGGAAGCCGTGGAGGACCTGCCGAGCGGCCTCGACACCCTGCTGGCCCGGGAGGTGTTCGGCGGTGCGGAGCTGTCCGGTGGGCAGTGGCAGCGCCTGGCCTGTTCCCGGGCCCTGTACCGGCGCCCGCCCTTGCTGATCCTGGACGAGCCCACCTCGCAGATGGACCCGCGCGGCGAGCACGGGATCTTCGAGCGGATCAAGGCCATCGCCGCGGACCGCATCACGATCGTGGTGACGCACCGGTTGGAGAACACGAAAGTCGCCGACCACATCGTGGTCATGGAGCAGGGCCGCATCACCGAACAGGGCCGGTACGACGACCTGGTCCATGCGGGCGGCACCTTCGCCGAACTCCTCGCGCTCTCACAGGATCGCTGACGGAAAGCCGTCTTCCCGCACGGCTGCCTTCCCGCACCATGGATATCGGTCGCATACACGGAAAGGATGTCGTGCGTATTCCGTTACTCACGCCTTCGGAGGGGGATGCAGTGCGAGGGCAAGGGCACGGTCACAACGAGCTGAGCGGTACGGTGCACGGACCCGCGGTCCAGGCGGGGACGGTGTACGGCGGCATCCACATCCGCGCCGAGGCCGGCGAGGGGCGGGCCGAGCACGGCAGACCACCGCAAACCCCGTGGCAGCTGCCGCCGTTGGTGCGCCTCACCGACCGCACGGAGGAGCTGGAAGCGCTGGAGCGGCATCGCGACCGCAGTACTCGCGAAGGCTGTCCCACGCTGGCCGCGGTCAGCGGTCTTGGCGGGGTCGGCAAGACGGCGGTCGCGCTGACCTGGCTGCACACCCTGCGCCCGCACTTTCCCGACGGCCAGCTCTACGCGGACCTGGGCGCGCAGTCCCCGAGCGGTCCCGCGGCCCCCGATGAGGTGGTGGGCCGTTTTCTGCGTGCGCTCGGCGTCCCGGCCAAGCAGATGCCGACGGCCCTCGCGGACCGGGCGGCGCTGTACCGTTCCCTGACGGCGAGCAGACGGCTTGTCGTGCTGCTCGACGACGCCGCCACCGCCGCCCAGGTCCGGCCGCTGCTGCCCGGGGGCCAGAGCATCACGGCCGTCACCAGCCGCCAGCGGATGCCGGGCCTGACCGTGGACGGCTGCCACGCACTGCATCTCGAACCCCTCGCCACGGAGGCG
This sequence comes from Streptomyces sp. NPDC007917, assembly GCF_042959105.1. NCBI lineage: Bacteria > Bacillati > Actinomycetota > Actinomycetes > Kitasatosporales > Streptomycetaceae > Streptomyces > Streptomyces sp. NPDC007917. Next base: position 9,343 of record NZ_JBIBKK010000015.1, on the reverse strand, counting down.
GCGGTGGAGTTGCTGGAGGTCACCCTCGCCGACGGCCGGGTGGCCGCCCAGCCCGACGAAGCCCGCGCCCTGGTCGAACTGTGCGCCGGGCTGCCGCTCGCGGTACGTGTCGCCGGCGCCCGGCTCGCGGCGCGCCCACGGCGTCGGATCACGACGATGGTCCGCGCCCTCACCGAGGAGCGCGGCCGTTTGGAGGCGTTGGCCATCGAAGGCGACCACAACGTGAGGGCGGCGCTCGACCTGTCGTACCAGGGGCTGTCGCCCGAGGCCGCCCGCCTGTACCGGCTACTGGGGCTGCACCCGGGACCCGAGTTCGGAAGCACAGTGGCCGAGGCGGCGCTGGTCAGGGACGCGACAGAAGTGCTCGACACGCTCCACGACGCGAATCTGCTCATCGACACCGGGGAAGAGCGCTACCGGTTCCACGATCTGGTGCGGCTGCACGCCACGGCGAAGGCCGAGGAGGAGGAGTCACCCGAGGAGCGCGCCGCGGCGCTGCGGCGCATGGTCGACCACTACCTGGCCACCGCCACCCGTGCCGAGGAGATCATCGACCCTCAGCATCGCACGATGGCCCGCGACTACGGTCCCGGCCCGGTGATCACGGCGGACCTCGGCGACGATGCCGAGGGTGCGCTGGACTGGCTGGAGAGCGAACTGCCCAATCTGATGACCGTGATCCACCGCGCGCGCCCCGCGGGCTTCCCGGCCGTCGCCTGGCAGCTCGCGGACGCCCTGTGGCCGCTGTTCCTGCGGCGCAAGTTCTACGACCAGTGGCGCGCCGCGCACCAGGAAGGGCTGGTGGCGGCGGAGGAGTTGGGCGACACGGCCGCACAGTGCCGGATGCTCACCTCCGGCGGGGTGGGTGAGCTCGGTCTGGAGAGCCACGAACGCGCCCTTGACATGTTCGAGCGAGCGGCGCGGACGTTCCGCGCCGCCGGAAACTCGCTCGGCTACGCACGCACCCTCAACTACCAGGGGCTGGCGCACCAGAGACTCGGCCACCTGGACCGGGCGGCCGAGCTCTTCGAGCGTGCCGCCGCTGAGTTACCGGCGTGCGGCGACCGACGGGCCGGCGGTCTGGCCCAGCTCAATCTGGCCGATGTCGCGCTCACGCAGGGGCGGCTCGAAAAGGCGACCACCGACGCCGAGGCCGCCTGGGCGACGCTGCGGGAGGCGGGCGACAGTTACAACGCGGCACGCGCGGCCACACTGCTCGGCCGCGCGTACCTCGCCCGGGACCTGCTCGACCCGGTGGAAGACCTGCTCTCCACGGCGCTCACGACGCTGCGTGGCATGGCCGCCGACTATGAGACGGCCCGCACCCTGGAGAGCCTGGCCCATCTCGCCGAGCGGCGGGGGTCGCCGGAGCTCGCCCGGGGCCGCTATCAGGAGGCGCTTGATCTGTACGGCTCGGTGGGCCGTGCGGAGTCGGCGGCCGCCCAAGCGGTACGGGCCAGGCTCGCCCAGTGGGAGGACCGCGCCCGGGACTGAACCCCCGGCAGCCGCACCACCGCCGATTCCAGGGCCGTGACCGGGAGTCCGGCCACCAGCCAGGTGTGGGCCAGGGAAGCCCACAGGCCCCAGGGCGGCACCGACGACGGCCGTCGGGCCCGGAGGTCGAGCGTGTGGCCTCCGGGCCCGAGCCACAGCCGGCAGCGGGGACCGCGGTGCACCGCGAGCACCAGCGCGCCCGGGTGGCCGGCCCGCAGCTGGGCGATCCCCTCCTGTCCCTCGCCGGTGGCCAGCAGCACATCGGCAAGCGTCGACCAGCGGTCCGGGGCCGGGAGCTCCACCCGCAGATGCTCGTCCACGATCTCGGCGCCCGATTCCGGGTGGATCAGCACGCCTCGGATGAGGCGCGCCGCCTCCTGTCCTTCGGTGCGCTCGGACACCGCCACCCTCAGCGCGGTCATGACACCACGCTGCCGGGCTCGTCGTAGCGCACCACGAACGGCAGCCGCGCGGGCTCGGCGGCCGGCCGGGCCGCGGGAGCCCGCAGCCGCAGTTTGCGGTACATCAGCGCGCGCATCTTCCGGGCGAACCGCCCCGGCTCCGAGCTGATGCGCGCGGCGACCCGCTGGTGGCGATCCGGCTGGTAAGTGACGGAGCTACGGTGGAGCTGCCTGCGGAGCGGCCGGTCGTCGAGCAGCCTGGGCGCGAACGAGCTCAACTCGGCGAGTGGCGACGCGGGATCGACATGGGCCTCGGGGACGCCGGCCAGCAGAACGGGGGCGCCCGTCATCGCGCCGTACAGCGAGACGGAGCCGTGGTCGCCCACGATGTAGTCCGCGGCGACGAGCGCACCGACCCAGTCGGCGCACTGGCTGACCACGGTGAGCCCCAGGCGGCCGAGGCCGGCCAGCCAGCTTCGGATCTGCCATTCGCCGTGGGCGTTCCACACGTGCGGATGCAACAGCACCGCCACCCGGTACTCCTCGCGCGGCAGCTCGCCGACCAGCCGCGCCAGCAGCGCCTCTCTCCGGGCGAGCAGCGAGTCGGGTCCCCAGGTGGAGCAGGCCAGGACCAGCCGCTGGTGGGCCCGGACGCCCAGGGCCTCCCGGTACAGCGCCCGCGAGGGAAGGCTCGCGGTGATGCGGTCGAAGCAGGGGTCGCCCACGACCTCCGCGGCGGGCAGCGCCTCGGGACACTCGCGGCCGAGCCGGGCGAGCTCCTCCTGATGCGCCAGCACAAGCGTCTCGGGCACCAGCACACCGTCCCGGACGAGCCGCTGCCTGCTCAGGCCGTACACCCCTCGCTGCCCCACCCGGTGCCCCCGGTTCGCCCCGGGGACGATCTTGTTGTGGCCGGCGCCGTGCGGGAGCACGATCACGGGAGCGTGCAGTTCGTGGAGGCTGCCGTGGCCCGCGGCCAGCGCGAGGTCGAACGGCGTCTGCACCGCCTGGCTCCACGGCAGCACCAGCCCCTTGAGCCCTTCCAGGAAAGCCGCCACCCCGTTGCTGAACACGTCAGGGGCCGATGTGAAGAACACCTGCACCCGGGAGTCGCCCTCCAGCAGCCGGACCGCGTCGAGCAGCCGCCGCCCGGCGGTCACGGTGTGCACCACCGCCAGGACCCTTCGGCGGATCCGGCACGTGGCCCACCGCTCGACGTCCAGACGCACCGGCACATGGGGCCCGTGTGCTTCTTGCACAACCACGTTCATCGAAGTCAATCCCCCCGGATTCTTCTTCCGGACCGGTCACCCGGTCCCGTCGGCGGCGACGTTCCGCTGTCGCCACCACTTCGCTGCCCTCCGGGGTGGATGGCCGACTTGCAGGAATCCTGCACTCCACGTGCGGAAATGACCATGGCGCATGTGCGCCCCATCGCGCACCCGTGCGCCTCTGTCCGCTACCCCTGGGTGGACAACGACAGTAAGTTGAGTGCCGCGCGATGGTGCGGGCGCTGCCGGAGGCGGCAGGAAGTAGCACACCCATCGGGGGCGATGGTGGAACTTCTTGCTCTGGGACCCCTTGAACTATGGCATCACGATCAGCAGTACACGCTCGGTTCGGTGAAAGAGCGATGCGTGCTGGCCGTACTGGTCCATGCCCGGGGTGAGCCGGTCACGGCCGAAACGCTGATGGACCGCGTCTGGGACGGCCACCCGCCCCGGACGGCCCTGGACACGCTGCACAGCTATCTGTCACGGCTGCGCGGGCGCCTCAGCAAGGCCGTCGGAGACCTCGCCGAGGTGAAACGGCCCTCCCCCGGGCTCTACCAGCTCCGGGCCGCCCCCGAGGCCATCGACCTGCTGCGCTTCCAGAGACTCCGTACGGAAGCGGGCGCGGCCGCCGAGCGGGGTGAGCGGGGGCGGGCCGTACGTCTGCTCCATGACGCCGAAGCCCTGTGGCGGGGCGAACCGTTGACGGAGTTCGGCTGCGCCTGGGCGGCCTCGGCCCGCGCCCGGCTCGTCGAGGACCACCGCCGGGTGCGGGAGGAACGGATCCGCCTGGAGCTGGAGTTGGGGCGGCACGCGGATCTCGTGGGCGAGCTCCAGGAACTCGCCGCACAGAATCCGCTCGCGCAGAAGGTGATCTGCCACCTCATGCTGGCGCTCTACCGCTGCGGCCGGGACGACGAGTCGCTCACCCTGTACCGGAACACCCGCCGGCTGCTGAAGGACGACCAGGGAATCGAGCCGGGACCGGAGCTCCGGGAGCTCCACGAGCGCATCCTCAAGCAGGATCGTGCGCTCCTGGAGACGCGGCGCGACACCGAACCGGGCACCGCCGCGGCCCCCAACAACCTTCCGCGCGCCACCCGGGACTTCACGGGGCGGGTGGCCGAACTGCGCATCCTGCTCGCGGACCAGGCCTCCGCTGACGGCGGCACGGCCTCCCTGCCGCTCACCGTGATCCACGGCATGCCGGGCGTCGGCAAGACCGCCCTGGCCGTTCGCGCCGCGTACCGGCTGCGTACGGCCTACCCTGACGGGCAGTTCTACATCGATCTGCACGCTTACAGCGGCCGCCCGCCGCACGACCCCGCGGAGGCGCTGGCGGCCCTGCTCCAGGCGTCCGAATCGCCGGGGCCGCTCCCCGATTCACTCGACGAGCGGGCTGCCAGATGGCGACAGTGGACGGCCCGCCGTCGCGTGCTCCTGATCCTCGACAACGCCCGTGACTCCGCCCAGGTGATGCCCCTGCTGCCCGGTGCCCCCAGCTGCCGGGTGATCGTGACCAGCCGGAACCGGCTCGCCGGACTGGACGGTGCCACCTCGCTCTTCCTGGACGTGCTGTCACAGGCGGAGGCCGCCGCCCTGTTCACCCGCGTCGCGGGCCCTGCCCGCCTGTCCGTCGACGCCACGGCCCTCAGGGACGTCGTCGCGGCATGCGGCTGCCACCCCCTCGCCCTCCAGTGGCTCGCCGGCCGGTTCCGGCACCGGGACTCCTGGGACCTCCACCACCTCCTCGACCGGCTGACCCAGGCGGCGGACCCCCTCGAGGAGTTCGACGACGCGGTCGCGTCGGCCTTCCGCCTCTCCTACGCCGAGCTCAGCGGTCCGGCACAACGGCTGTTCCGCCTCCTCGCCCTGCACCCCGGCCCCGACATCACCCTCCAGGCCGCGATCGCGCTCACCGGGCTGGACGCCGCGCCGGTCCGCAGGAGCCTGGAGACGCTGTTGGACGGCCACCTGCTGGAAGAGTCCATCCGCGACCGCTACAGCTTCCATGACCTCGGCCGCGCCTTCGGCCTCCAGATCTGCTCCGAGGCGGAGTCGGAAGCCGCCCGCCGCCAAGCGGTCGACCGGCTCTTCGACTACTACCTCACCGCCGCCCACCGTGCCGCCCGACTCGCTCATCCGGCCCGTCGCACGCTGTCCCTGCCACCGGAGCGGGAGTCCGCTCAGGCGCCGCGGTTCACCGACGCCGACGAGGCGGCGGTGTGGCTCTCCCTGGAACGCGCCAACCTCCTGGCCGCCGCCCGCGTGTCCGCCGCCGAGTCGCCGAGCCATGCCGCGCTCTTCCCGCACGCCCTGGCCGCCTCACTCAAGCTGTGGGGCACCTGGGGCATCGCCTCGGAGCTCTACGACGCGGCGGTCCTGGCCCTGCGCGCGCAGGGCGACCGGGCGGCCCTCGCCCGAACCCTCGTGGAGCGCGCGGACATCCTGGCACAGCGACAGCATGACGAAGCCCAGCACTGCGCCACGGAGGCCCTTGCTCTCTTCCAGGAGTTCCACGATCCGCACGGCTGCGCCGACGCTCTCCTGCAGCAGGGCCGGGCCCACCTGGCGGGGGGCCGCGGAGACATCGCCCTGCGCACACTCGACCAGGCGTCGGCGCTGTACCGGACGGTCCGCGATCGGTCCGGAGAGGCGGAATGCCTCAATGTGCAGGGTGCGGCGCTGTGTTACGCGGGTCGCTACGGCGACGCGCTCCACAAGGTCCAGGCCATGCTCTCCCTGCACGAGGCGCTCCAGGACGAGGCCGGGCAGGTGAAGGCCCTCAACAACCTCGGGGAACTCCACTATCTGCAGGGCCGCTACGAGGAGGCCCGCCACTACTACGAGTGCTCTTTGGTGCTCGCCCAGCAGCGTGGCGCCCGCCAGGAACTCGCCATTCTCGACACCAACCTGGGTGCCGTCTACCAGGCGACCGGCCGGACGGACCGAGCGCTCGCCTGCTTCCAGCGTGCGCTCGACAGCCACCGGGCCGGCCACGACGCCTTGGGCGAGGCGAACGTGCTGATCAGCATGGGCACGGCGTACGCCGCGACACATCGCGGGCGCGAGGCCCTGCTGCACTTCACCATGGCCGAAGAAGTCGCCCGCGGCATCGACAACTCCTACGAGCGCCAGCGCGCGTTGCTCGGGATGGCCGAGGTCCAGCGGGAGTCGGGCCGACTCGGCGACGCCCTGACACTCTTCGAACAAGCCTGGGACATAGCTCGGACCGCCGACTTTCCGCTCGGCTCCGCGCACGCCCTCGCCGGGCTCGCCCGCACCGCGCTGCTGTCGGGTCACATCGAGCGTGCCCGCCGCTGTGGCGAGCAGGCGATCGCCCTGTACAGAGGTCTGGAAGCCGAGACGGAGGCGGAAACGCTCCGGTCTCTCCTCGCGGACCAGGGCCTGACCGGCTCCTGAGGACGCTCAGGAGCCGGTTTCGCCGGGCCGGGAACCGGGTCAGGCACCCAGGTGGCCACCCGCGGCCGACGGGATCACCCACATCCACTGCGACATGAACGCGGCAACGAAAGTGGCAGCAGCGACAGACTTGAGAGTACGAAGCACCAAAACCTCTGTGGTGATTGCGGGATTGGGCACCCGAGTGCTTGATCGACACGAGTGTGTTCGGGACTTTACACCCCGTGTCACTGTGTCCAGTAGCTGGACCGCTCGCACCGCCGGGGCCATCGCCGCCCCATCAGCCCAGCGCCTTGCGTACGTTGCTCCGCAACACCTCGACATCGCCGCCGACCGCCGCGTACGTGTCCTCGTGCCGCTGGATGTCCGCGCGCTGACGCTTGGCAAGGGCGGCCCACCACACGCCGAGGGTGTTGTGTTCCCGCTTGCACTCGACATCGGCGACGGCCGTGTCCACCTCCCGCCGGGTGTGGGCGGTGTTGCCGTCCTTGTCCCGCCGCCACGCCTTGGTGCTGTACGCGGCCACCGGATCGGCGAACCGCTTGCCGCCCTTGTGCACGACGCACGTCGACCAGGTGGCGAAGGCCCGGCGCACCTGCCGGTCCTTCGTCACCGCCTTCCGCAGCTCGGCATCGCGTGTGGCGGGAAAGGTCCACAGGCGCCTGGAGTCCGCGATGCCCTTGAGCAGTTGCTCGTTCGCCCGTCCCGAGCACCCCCGCTCGGAGGACTTGCTCCCTCTCGGTGTGGCTCCGCTGGTGGACATGCCGTACAGGGCTGCGTACTCCGCCTGGGTCATCGCCCGTCCGGTCGGCTCCAAAGCCTTACGGCGTTTCGGCTCCCAGCCGTAGCCCCACCGCTTGGCCTGGTCGAGGTCGAACGCGCCCAGCGGTGTCGGCGGGGCGGTGATGACCAACGTCCTTCCCGGGGTGGAGAGAGCCGGAGGCTTGGGGTCGGCGGGGAAGTCGGTGAACCCGAGGCCGACCATGCACCGCTGGGCCAGGAGGCGCTGTGCCTTGCCGAACCGCTTGCTCTCCTCGGTGCTGAGCCGGTAGCGGTCGAGCGGGAGGTCCGGCAGGTCCTTCTCCTCCTCGACCTCCGGCACCCCCTTCGCGCCGGGCGGCGAGGGCGCGTCCGCGCCGGAGCCGCAGCCGGCCACCGCCACCGCGGTCAAAAGGGCGGCGGCCCACCACCGCGCACGACTCGACACTCGCGAAACCATCGAACACCCTCCCGAGGCGCCCCATCAAAGAGGTCGGACCTTATCGTCCCGCCGCGTCCACGACGAAAGCGGCCCGGTGGGAAGATCCGGCCGCAGGCCGTAGTTAGTAGAAACGTGAACGACACAGCTGCGGTGCGCGAGGTGGACGTCGTGGTGATCGGGGCCGGGCAGGCGGGGCTGTCCAGCGCCTACCACCTGCGGCGGGCCGGGTACGAGCCGGGGACCGGCTTTGTGGTCCTCGACCACTCCCCGGGCCCCGGTGGCGCATGGCAGTTCCGCTGGCCGTCGCTGACGTACGGCAAGGTGCACGGGATGTACGACCTGCCGGGCATGCGGCTGACCGGCGCGGACGACAGCCGTCCGTCGTCCGAGGTGATCACCGAGTACTTCGCGCGCTATGAGTCCGCCTTCGATCTGCGGATCGTCCGCCCGGTCGATGTCACGGCGGTGCGCGAGGGGGACGGCGGGCGGCTGCGGGTGGAGAGCTCGGCCGGGGTGTGGTCCACGCGCGCGCTGATCAACGCGACCGGCACCTGGGACCGCCCCTTCTGGCCCCGCTACCCCGGGCAGGCCACGTTCCGGGGGCGGCAGCTGCACACCGCCCAGTACCCGGGGCCGGAGGCGTTCGCGGGACAGCGGGTGATCGTCGTCGGGGGCGGAGCCTCCGGTGTGCAGCATCTGCTGGAGATCGCCGAGGTGGCCGCGGAGACCACCTGGGTGACGCGGCGGCCGCCCGTCTTCCGCTCCGGGCCCTTCGGCGAGGAGCAGGGGCGGGCGGCCGTGGCGATGGTGGAGGAGCGGGTGCGGCGGGGGCTGCCGCCGCTGAGTGTGGTGTCCGTGACCGGGCTGCCGATGACCGAGGCGATGCAGCGGGCCCGTGCGAAGGGGGTGCTCGACCGGCAGCCGATGTTCGAGCGGATCACCCCGGACGGGGTGGTCTGGGCGGACGGGCGGTCCGTGGACGCCGATGTGATCCTGTGGGCCACCGGCTTCCGCGCCGCCATCGACCACCTCGCCCCGCTGAAGCTGCGCGAGCCGGGCGGCGGGATCGCCGCCCGGGGGACGCGGGCGCTCCGCGACCCCCGCGTCCATCTGGTCGGCTACGGCCCGTCGGCCAGCACGGTCGGCGCCAACCGGGCCGGGCGGGCCGCCGTACACGAGATCCGGGAACTCCTCGCGGCCCCCGAGCGCGCCACCGCACCGGCCGCAAAGGCCGAATCGGCCGTGTCCGCCGCGCCGGCCGTGTCCGCCGCGCTGGTGTAGGCGGCTCCGAGCGGCGGGCCCTACGCCCCGCGCCCGGGGCGACCGGCGACCGCGAAGGTGGAGTCGCGGACCACCAGCTCCGGCTGCAGGACGATACGCCGGTGCCGGTGCGCGTCGGCCTCCTCGCCGGTCTCCTCGATCAGCAGCTCCGCCGCCGTACGGCCCATCCGGAAGGCGGGCTGCCGTACGGACGTCAGCGGTACGGCGGCCGCCGCCGCGAACTCGATGTCGTCGTACCCCACCAGCGCCACGTCCCCGGGCACCGACACCCC
>NZ_JBIBKK010000014.1:0-260918 GCF_042959105.1 Streptomyces sp. NPDC007917 | reverse complement strand
GGATGACGGGCTTCGGCTCGGCGGCGCGATACATACGGACCGCGCGGTCACGCAACTCCAGCGGGTACTTCCTCGGGGCAGGCATCGTCTGGTCTCCTCTCCTGAGACCCATCTGACCCGCTGTCACCTCTCCCCGCATCTCGGGGGAACCTCATGTCGGCAACTGCAGGGAGGCCGAACTCAAGGTTCAACCCGCTGTATGCGGGCGCCCCGCCACATTGAATGGTCGCCTCCTGAGGCCCGGCGCCAGCTGGAATGACCACTTGCTGCTGCGTACCAGTGCTTTCCTGCGAGATCGGGGCGGCAGCTGCGGTGGACCGCGCATCGCGATCGGTTGGAGCAGTGCTCGCCGACGCAGGCGTCGCCCCCGCTACCCCAGTGGCAACAGCGACTATCGCCGCACTCGTCATCGCTGCTCGGATCCTTCGTCGCATGCGTTCACTTCTCCTTCTTCGGGGCTGTGTACAGGCCCTTGGTTGGTTTGCGGTCCCAACCATGCCGGTCAGCGGCCCGCGCGTCGTTGGCCGTGCGTGGCCGGTTTCTTAACGCTGTTTGTCACACGCGGTTTGGTGACGGTAGTCGCGTGGGCTGGTGCCGTAGGCAGTGCGGAAGGCACGGCTGAAGTCGGCGGGGTGGGAGAAGCCCCAGCGGGTTGCGATTACGTGGATGGGGACGCAACGGTGGGCGGGGTCGGCCAGGTCGCGGCGGCAGTGTTCCAGCCTCTGGTGGCGGATCCACGCTGCCACTGAGTGGTCCTGCCGCCTGAAGAGGCGGTATAGCTGGCTGGTAGAGATGTGGTGGGCCGCCGCAACGGCGTCCGGGGTCAGTGCCGGATCGGACAGATTCTGCTGAATGAAAGCCTGGATACGCAGGAGCAGAATGCGCTGCCGTGACTCGGGCATCAGCGAGGTGTCGGCGTCCACCTGATGGGCAAGCAAGGCGTTGACCAGGTCCAGCAGGATCGTCCCCAGCCGAGTGGTGTCAGAAGGCCGGTATTCGTAGGGGCTTTCAGTCAAGCGGGTGAGGAATCCGGCGAGCAGGCCGCCAATCCCCTCCCGCCCTGACAGCGGCCGGGCCAGGAGCCGGTCAACCTTCTCGTCCGGCAGCGGCAGCAGTGCCCGGGGCATGCGTACTGCCATACCCACGGTAGAGGGCGCCATCGCTGGATCAGCCCAAGCCCTATACGGGCGCCAGCTGCTGTGTATGACCATCTGCTCGGGCCCGATCGCGGACTCTCGGTCAGCCTGGGAGAGCCCCATCCTGCCGCGAAGGACGAGATCCATCTGGACGTACTCCGGATCGGAGCGCCGGATCAGCCGCTCCGTGCGAGATGTGTGCAGCGACGGCACTGAAGCCACAGACACATTCACAGGGCCCAGCTCGAGTAAGCGCAACGTGGCATGGAAATCGTGCTCGTGATTGCTGGACACTTCCAGCGGCAGTCGGCGGAACATCTCCCGCCACGCCTCGAACCGCTGCTCAGCGGGTAGGTCATCGCTCTGGAATACCGTCTGCATCGCCTGTCCCCCTCAATCGCTGCCATGCGCTCAGCCCTGTGTACGCCTTTGGAAGACGCACACAGAAATGCGTTAGTTGCCGGGGGCGGGCCCCACCGGCGACGACGGCCGGTCACTGCGCCCACTCACGCGCCATGCGGTACACGTCCCCCTACGCCCAGCGAAGCCGCGGGCCGCGGACGGGCTCCCCCAAAATGGAGGTCGCCCCGTTCGCCCCACGCTGACCGCCACGCGCTCCGGCGGGGCCCTGGGACAGGTCCTCGGGGCCCCGCGTAGCCCAGCACGGCGGTCGTTGCCTGACGCCTGAGCCGCCGCAATGTCGAGCGGGCTGGCGATATCCCGGCAAGCGCGATGAACACTCGGCCGAGTGCGACGGGAGCGCATGAACGCTGGCCTGGCGGCCCACGGCCGACTGTGTCACCGCCACGACGGGGGTACGGCGCGTGCGTTGATCTCAGCGAAGCGGAGTGCCACGTGATGACGAACTGGCGGCAGAAGACGAACTCTTCCCGGTTGGGAGCGTATCCGGGCTCCACCGAGAAGCGAGGGGCCTTCGGATCGGCGTAGGCGTCGCCCACGTTAACGACCAGCAGTCTTGAGGACCTCTACCGCGTCGAGATGCCGCAGGTGACACGGTTCCTGGTCCGTGTCGGCGCGACCCCCTACGAGGCTGCCGATGCCACTCATGAGGCGTTCACCGTGGCCATCGAGAAATGGGACAGTATTCGGGAACCGCGGGCGTGGCTGCGCAAGGTCGCGCACCGCTGCTATCTGCGTCAGACAGGCCATCGGGAAACCCCATACGACCCAGTGCCCGATCGCCCGGGCGGCAGCAGGGGACGCCGTCCAGCGCCGACGGAGACACCCGTCCTGTCGACACCTCCTGGCCGGGCGCCGCGGCCGCGACCGGCCGGTACACCGCCCCCCGCCGCTGACCCACGGGCGGGCGCCGCACCCTGTACCGGGTCGTCCCGGCCCGCTCACTGCTGCTCCAGCGTCGTGGGCGGGCCGGTCAGCGCAGATCAGGCGGTCACGCTGCGGCCAGGAGTGCCAGGATCCCAGCGCGCCGCCCGATCACGCCGCTGCCTTCCGCTAATAGGTGTGCGTGCACGTGCCGTTTCCGACCGTCGTGCAGGCGTAGGCGAACAGGCCTGCGTCGTTGACCATGGCCGTGTACGAGTGATAAGCGGGGCTGTTCCAGAACTCCGCCCCCGAGCTGCTGTGGATGGACACGTAGTCTCGGCCGCCGCCGCTGATACGCCCCCACGCCGCCCGGCAGGTCGGGCTGTACCGCAGTTCGAGCTTCCTGCCGTCGATGTACTTGGTGTCGGGGGAGAAGGCATCGGCAGCACACCCGGTCGTTTGCGGGTCCTGCCCGTGGCAGGATTGCGCGTAGCAGGTGGCCGCGGACCGCTTGGCCTGACCGTCGTCCTGCGCGGAGGCAGACGGGGCCACCGCCAAAGCGGCCAGCGTCACGCCGGAAAGCGCCAGAGCACCGAATAGTCTGCTCATCAGACTCCCTTTCACTCGGATGGTGCGTCGGTAGCCGAGGTATACCGCCACCGGTCCGGGACGGGTCCCGGAACCACCGGACGCCTTCGTCCGGCTCTGATCCTGTGCGGCGCGCACGAGTGCGGCCCCTGCGCCGCGGACACGCAGGCCGTAGCCAAGCGCCGGGCCGCCGGCCGCTGCCCGCCTCCACGACGGCCAGGTCCCGCACGCCGCCGTGGCCGGCCAGCCCTCGAGAAGGGCCGGACATGGTCGTACCTGATGAGCGGGAGGACTCCTGCTGGGGCAACCGAGGACACCCCAACCCGCGTGAAGGACCCGGGGCCGTCGACGTCGCGCTCTACGCCACGGCGTCCGTCGACGCGGTCGTCGCCTCCCACCCCGAGGTCGGCTGGGAGCATCTGCGCGCGGTGGGGAAAGGCCGGCGCTCTCCGCTGGCATTGCTGCGCCCGGCACCGGCACCCGCCTGAGCGCCCCCGCGCCGGTACAGCACTACGAGGGTGCTCCCCCGCCTGCCGCGTCCCAGCCGTCCAGAAAGGCGGCCAGGGCGCGGCGTTGTTCTCCCTCGCGGGCGATCTGCCGGGCGAGGGCGTCGCGGTCGATGTACGGGTCGACGGCGGCGAGGACCAGGCGCCGGAGTTCGGCCGACTCCAGCGCCTCCACTTCCCACTGCACCGGGCGGCGGGGGTCGAAGCCGTAGCGGCGGGCGAAGGCCGGCCACCTCGGATCTCCGCGCTTGCCCTCGGTCGCGGGCAGTTCGTAGGCGCGCACCTGCTCGTAGGTCAGCAGCACCCGCTCGGTGCGGCTCCAACAGCCCGTGCGCGCCACCCAGTCCCGCTCGATGTCCTCACCCGAGCTGTCGAAGTCGCCCAGGTAGAGCAGCACGGCCGGGCCCGGGTCCCGGGCGGTGCGCTCCTTGACGACATGGGCGTAGCTCTGGCTGCCGAATCCCCGCACAACCAGGACCGGAATCCCGGTCTCGGCGAGCCAGCCGGTGAGCTGAGCGCGCAGGGTGTCCTTCTCGCAGGCCACATAGACGGCCGCGGCCTGTCCTGCGGTGTGGTCCAGACAGAACCAGGCGGGCGCCTGTTGCAGGAAGGCGCCGGCGTCCGGCCAGGCGGGCGGGACGTGGACCTCGCGCAGCGGGTCGATCAGGTCGGGGAACCCCTCCTGCCGGCGGGCCTGCGCAAGACGCGCGGACAGGTGCCGGTAGGCCGACGCGGTGTGCGGGATCACGGCCTCGGCCACCAGCCGGTAGTAGACCTGGCGCAGGATGCAGCCCCCGACCGCGTCGTAGCCGGTCACGACGACGGTGGCCCGGTCCACTACGACCGCCCACCGCAGTCTGCTCACACCGGTACATGTACCCCTCGGCCGCGGCGCGAGCGCAGTGTTTTCGACAGGGTGAAGTAGAGCCAGCGGGGCAGTGAGAGTGAGAGCCACTGCTTCGGCAACGAGTTTGGGAGCCACCTTGTCTGATGGCGTGTGACATGCCGCCGATGGCGTAATGGGGCTTGGGGCCGATTGGTCGGGTCACGCTGTGCTGCGTTGATCACGGTCGTGTCAGGAGCCCGTGGGTGTACAGGTCGCGTGAGTGGATCTTTGAGCGGATCCGTCGTGACCGTCGGCTGGATCCGGCGGTTTCGGGGCGGGTGCTGGCCAGGCGGTACAAGGTGTCGCGGAACACGGTGGCGAAGGCGCTGGCCTCGCCGGTGCCGGCGGAGCGGAAGAGGCCGCCGTCGCGCAAGAGTGTGCTGGAGCCGGTGACGGGTTTCATCGACGCGATGCTGCGCGAGGACCTGTCGACGTGGAAGAAGCAGAAGCACACCGTTGAGCGGATTCTTGAGTGTCCGGCGGGTGAGCACGATTTCGAGCAGGCGTCGTACTCCACGGTCCGTGACTACGTGCGCAAGCGGCGGCCGGAGATCTCGCTGGAGGCCAAGGAAGGGCGTCGGCATCTGGAGGAACGGACCCGGCGAGGAAGCCGAGGTCGATTTCGCGGACGTGTGGCTGGACCTGGCCGGGCAGCGCCGCAAGTGTGTGCTGTTCACGCTGCGGATGTCGTACTCGGGCAAGGCCGTCCACCCACGGCTTCGCAGGAGGCGTTTTTTGAGGGGCACGTGGAGGCATTCGCGGCTCTGGAAGGGGTGCCGTCTGTCCACATCCGTTACGACAATCTCAAGCCGGCCGTGAAGCAGGTGCTCTTTGGCCGTTCCCGCGCGGAGACGACACGGTGGGTGGCGTTTCGGTCGTGGTACGCGTTCTCACCCTTTTACTGCGGCCCTGGTGAGGAAGGGGCACACGAGAAGGGCGGGGTCGAGCACGAGGGCGGACGGTTCCGCCGCAAGCACCTTGTCCCCGCCCCGCAGGTGGAGACGCTCGCCGAGCTGAACGAGCGCCTGGCGGCGATCGATGCGGCGGAGGACGCCCGGCACGTCCATGGCCGTCCCACCTCGATCGGCTTCGACTTCGAGCAGGAACGTGCCTGTCTCGCGCCGCTGCCGGCGGACGAGTATGACACCGGCATCGATCTGATGCCGCTGGTCCACCGCAACGGGCGGGTCACCGTCCGTCAGGGCTACTACTCGGTGCCCGCGAAGTTCATCGGCACAAAGGTACGGGTGAAGCTGCGGGCGAACGAGGTGTGGATCTATGAGGGCCGCAAAGTCGTCGCTCGCCACCCACGGCTGACACGCCGCTACACCTACCACGAAATCCTGGATCACTACCTGGAGATCCTGCTGGTCAAGCCTGGTGCGTTCGCAGGGGCCGCCGCGTTGGCACAGGCCCGCGCGGAGGGCGGCTTCACCAAGGTGCACGAGGCGTTCTGGGCCACGGCGAAGAAGAAGTGCGGGGACAAAGAGGGAACCCGGATGCTGATCGAGGTGCTGTTGCTGCACCGGCAGATGCCAGCCAGCGCGGTCATCGCGGGAATGGCCACAGTTCTCAAAGTCGGCTCCGTCAGCACCGACTTGGTCGCGATCGAGGCCCGCAAGGCCATCGAGAACATCGGCATCGAAGACGCCGAGCCCACCAGGTTCCACAGCGATGACGCTGCCTCCGATGACGAGGACGACGACTCCGCAGCCCAGGACGCCCACAGTGATGCGGGAGCGAAGGTGATCTCGTTGCACACCCGGCGTCTGCCGCCGGATCCCCGTCCCGCGCTGCCGGACATGAGCAAGTACGACCGCCTGCTGACGCCGGTGACCGACACCGCGAGGAAGAGAGAGGGCACCAGCGCATGAGCCCGACCGCCACCGCCAAGCCGGTCTCCGAGCAGGTCCCGGCAACCCGGATGCCCCTGCCGGAAAGCGACCCGGAGGACACGCTGATCGACGAAGCGTGCCGGGACCTGCGGCTGCCCGCCTTCCGCGAGCGGTTCGTGGAGCTGGCTGCCACCGCCCGGCGCGAGCAGTCCTCCTACAAGCAGTTCCTGCTCGACATGTTGCAGGTCGAACGCGCTGACCGGGATGTCCGCCGCCAGCAGCGGCTGGTGAGGTCGGCGAAGTCCCCCCGGCCCAAACGGCTGGAAGACTTCGACTTCGACCGCAACCCCAACGTGCTGCCCGAGACGGTCGGTGATCTCAAGAGCACTTCCTGGGTGCGTGAGGGCCGCCCCCTGGTACTGATCGGTGACTCCGGCACCGGTAAATCACATCTTCTGATCGGAGTCCGTACGGCGATCGCCGAGGCGGGCCTGTCGGCCCGTTACACCACCACTTCGGCGCTGGTCAACGAGCTCGCCGAGGCCGACGCGGCCCGTCGGCTGTCCTCGGTGATCGCCCGCTACAGCAAGGTCGATCTTCTCTGCCTGGATGAGTTCGGGTATCTGAATCTGGACAAGAAGGGTGCCCGGCTGCTGTTCCAGATTTTCACCGAGCGTGAGGAATGCAAGGCGACCGCGGTGGCCACGAACTCGCCGTTCGCTGAATGGGACAAGATTTTCGCCGACCCGAGACTCTGCGCGGCCATCGCCGACCGGATCACGTTCCGCTGCACCTTGATCCAGACCGGCACCGAGTCCTACCGATACCAGGCCACCGAGGCCGAACGCCGGAACACATCACGCACTCGATCTCAGTAGTATGCCGTGATCGCCGACGATCATGGGGGACGCGTGAAGCTAGAGGACATGGAAGAAGCCGAGATCGAGAAGCTCAAGGAGCGCTGTCGGAAGGCACTCGAGGAACACCTGAAGATGCCGGGTTGCTGACCGAGTTGGCCGTCCTCGAACTCCCTCCTGCTCAAAGAACCTGTTTCTGAGCCTGGGTGGCTTCTGGTGAGCGAGCCGATCTAGAGTCGGTCTGCTGGGGCCCTCGTCCGATTCTTAAGGCCATCGCAGCCGTCGTAAGGGCGCCTTCCAGCAGCGGGATCAACGGCTTCGACAACCCGCACCTGAGCCGACGGCTGAGCGGCAACGAGCCACCGGCATACCGGAATAGCCGACTGGATTGACCATAGGGAGGTGCCAGCATGACCGCTTCTAGGGCGCCCCTGACCCGGGACAGCCTGCGGGTGAAGATTGCCGTGCAGCGGGTGCGGCTGGCAGGTACGGAGTACCGCGTGATCCGGCCGGCCAGACCGTTGAGGAACGGGGTGCTTTACAAGACCAGTAGCGCTTTGGGTAGTAGCCATTACGAGATGTATGTGGACCGGACCGACGGCAGGCGCATCGGCACCCTGTGGCTGCTCGCAGCGCGATCGCCGCGATCGTTGGTCTACTTGCCGTTGCGTAATACCGCTCCGATCGAACCTATTGTCGATGATGGGCAGCCACTGGACCTCGTGCTGGCGCCCCGCACAATGCAGCTGCGTCCTTCCCGCTGGAAGCGAATCCGGGAGCATCTCAACGCGGGGAATGCCGCCCGCGAGCTACGCACCGCCAGTGTGCCGGAGCGAGACCTTCCCGACCTCGAGGCTGACTACATCATTCCGGACAACCCGAAGGAGGCGAACAAGTTCCTCTTTCGCAAGGACGTCTACGCCGAGACGCTGCTACTGACCGGCGGAACCGCGGCCTTCCGGGAAGGAGCGAAGAAGATATTCGCCGTCACGAAAGACGGGCCGCCCGCCGCCGCAACCGGACTTTACCTTCCAGTTGGATGCAACTACCACGTTTGCCGAGTCATCTACGACTGGGACTTAACGCCCAACCTTCGCGACTGGGAACAATTGCACGTGGCGTTCTGCCCACAATGGGTAAGACGACGATGATCAGGCAACGGCTCATCCCCTGCAGCGCCGTCGATCCAGTAGGCGGGCCATCACGTTGCGTCCTTGGCATCGGTCTACCTGTGCCATCGGCAGCGGCCGCCGCATAACGGAGCCGGGCCCTTTTGAACCGCGCCTGTCAGGGACACGGGGCGAAGGGCCCAGCATTACCCAAGTTATCGGTTCACGCACTCATCGCTGCCGCGGACACTCCCACCCCATCGCGACACGGACAC
The DNA here is from genome assembly GCF_042959105.1 of Streptomyces sp. NPDC007917. Lineage (NCBI taxonomy): Bacteria > Bacillati > Actinomycetota > Actinomycetes > Kitasatosporales > Streptomycetaceae > Streptomyces > Streptomyces sp. NPDC007917. The sequence goes on along the minus strand of NZ_JBIBKK010000014.1, from coordinate 252,442 downwards.
ATATCACCCGAGAGGGGCGGCTCCCACTTTCCGTTGCCGATCATGGACCTGTGTCGCAGTCCATTCTCTCCACGAAACAGAGCAACGTGGCTCTCGCTCCCATCGCCCCAGTGGCTCCCGTTCACCTTGCCGAAAACAGCTTGGCCACTGCGAGGAACCGGGCTCAGTCGTCCAGGGCCAAAGAGGTGCGGAAGAGCCGGGCCCCCGCCCGGACCGTGGTGGCGAGCGCCGCTCCTGAGGTCCGCACTGCCAAGGCGGCCGTCCCCGCCACGGCTGGCTCCATCCGGCCGGTCGCCACCAGGAGGACGAGCACGCCCCAGGTCGCGGCGGTGCCCACGGCGGTGAGCGCGTCTCCGATGCCTTGGACTACCAGGGCGTGCCGCGTGGCCCGGAGCTGTTCGGCCTCCAGGCGGCCGGAAACGATGCGGTACTGCTGGATCAGGAACCCGGCCATGGTGCCCGCCCGGACCTCATCAGCGGTATTCCGCTCCGTGGTGTACGAGCGGAACACGTTCCGCAGCCGGGAATCGGCAAGGTTGCGGTGGTGGGCTGCGTGCTCGACCCGCGCACCCCCTCACGGCACCCCACGCACAGGGGACCACAGAGAGGAACAGCAGCGGAAGCATCACCGGGTGCAGGACGGTGACGACCGTCGCCCCGGCGGCCATCTGGGCCGTGGCGGAGGTCAGGAGCTGGGTGTCGAGGATGAGGTCGCCGGTCTTGTCCGCGCCGTCGGATGCGGCGGCGTGGGCGTCCGCGAAGTGCGGGTCCTCATACGCGACCAGCTCGGCGGTCGTGGCTGCGGTGATGACCTCCAGGTCGGCCTCGCATACGGCTTTGGGCGCGAGCCGGGCCGCGGCTGCGCGGGCGCCGGTGTCCAGAAGGTAGCGGCCCAAGGCAGCGAGGGCGAGCACCGCCACGACGGTCAGGTTCTCGTGCAGGCCGACGGCGATGTCACCGCCGGTGAAGACGGCGGCCAGCACGCGGGTGGTGGCCGCGAGCACGGTCGCGGTGAAGGTGGCCGCACCGATCTGGCAGCCGATAAGCCGCCCAGCCAGCCGCGCACCCGTGAACCATCAGGGCGGACATGCGGAAAGCCGACGACACGGGCCCGTTCTGTGACGGCGGCCGCCAGCCCCTTCTTGGTGAAGCCGCAGATACGGAACCAGTAGCAGAACGCGGACTCCCCGGACTGAGGGAGTCGGTCGGGCACGGGCTCGGACGGCATGGACGGCCTCCACCGCAGGCGAATTCTCACTGTGAAATGCCATAACCGACAGTAGTGCACCGGCTGGGTGCCAGGGAGTGCTTCCACCCTCGCGCTCCCTGCGACGCGCTGCGCCACACGCCGGTCAAGTACCACGGGTCCGCCCCCTGATGACACCCGCCGACCCGGGCGCAGACTGCCGTTCCTGACTCCAGAGCGCTTCGGAGGGAGACCCCGGGATGGATGTGATGCGGGGGCCGTCGTGGTGGCACCCCAGACCGCTTTACGGATGCGGCCCTCGCAGCACGGCGGGCGGCGGTACCCGAGCCCCTGGGCACGACGCGGCCGGCTCGACCCGAGCCCTGCACGATTCCACCCGCCCCAGCCTTCGCGCCTTGCCCGTCCCGCGTCGCTGCAGCGGTAGCTTCCGGGCTCCGCACCTCATCGGCCGCGGTCCCTTTGCCGAGCGATCGAATCGCCCGCGGGTGCGGGCCCGAAATGGAGATCACCTTGACCACCAGCCTGTCCAACCCCGCCGTCGAACTCCTCGGCGTCCCCGACCTCCACCTGGTGGAGACGGCACCGCCAGAACTCACCCGCGGGCTGCGATGGACCGCAAGTGGGAGGAGATGACCTCGGCCAACCCCGCGCTCTTCGACGGGCCGGTGAGGGTCTTCGAAGTTGAGCGGTGTGTGGCCTTGAGTGGGCTGATCGGCTGTCACGTTGGGTGTGAGATCCCGGGGTGTTGGGTGGCCCCGTCAGCAGGATGCCCGTGGTCGTGGGTGATCATTTCTGTTCTCTACGCAGAACGATCACCGGAAACCACGGGCTTGGACAACGATACCGATGCGACGTTGCTGCTCGACCTGGACGGCCTGGCCGTCGCGACGGTGGAGCGGTTGGAGGACGGCACCCGCAGGGTGCATCTGGTCACCGCGGACCACGGCGCGCGGGCCTGTCCCGCGTGCGGGGTGTTCGCCACGAGGGTCAAGGGCCCGGCGGTCACCCGGCCGCGTGATCTGCCGGCTGGCGGTGGCCGCTTCCGCCACAGTCAGGCCCCGGCCGAGATGGCCGCCGAAGCGGCTGCGGGCGGATCCGCGGGTCAAGGTCGTGGTCTGCGACGTGCGCGGCCGGATCAAGGCCGGCGCGGCCAAGGCGGTGGGCAGCGGCCGGCTGCTCGACGCCGACGGCGCGGAGAAGGTCCGTCGGCTGCTCGGCCGCAAGTACCTGCTCGCCCGCCTGGGTGACCTGTACGCCAACGTGACCGGGTGGCGGCGCCGCCACCCGATCGTCGCCCTGGAGATCACCTTTTGAGTCGACGCCCCAGGGCGTGGCAAGGCACCCGTCCGCGACGGATCATAGCAGGTGGGAGGCCTGTTCGGGCCGGCCGATCCAATAAGTCTACGAGTGTATACTTGGAGATGTGGCCAGCCGCCGCTCGCACGAACTGGGCGCGAGGGCAGCCCGGCCGACGGAAAGGACTCAGCACCATGAACCTCGATCTCACCGGCAAGCGCGCACTCGTCACCGGCTCCAGCGCAGGGCTCGGCGAGGCGACCGCCAGGATGCTGGCAGCCGAGGGCGCCGCCGTGGTGATCCACGGACGCGACAAGGACCGCGTGGAGGCCGTCGCGGCGGCAATCTGCGCAGCCGGCGGGACGGCCGACACCGCGCTGGGCGACCTGGCCACCGACGAAGGCGCCGCCGACGCCGCCCGGGCCGCCACCGCCGGCGGACCCGTCGACATCCTCGTCAACAACGCCGGTTTCTACCGGCACCTGTCGTGGTCGGACGCCACTCCCCAGGAGTGGAACGACACCTACAACGTCAACGTCGTCTCGGGGGTGCGGATGATCCAGCACCTGGTCCCGGCCATGCGCGAACGCGGCTGGGGCCGCGTGATCACCATCGGCGGCGGACTCGCCTCCCAGCCGATGAACACCCACCCCCAGTACAACGCGACCCTCGCCGCCCGGCACAACCTGGCGGTCTCCCTGGCCCGCGACCTCAAGGGCACCGGCGTCACCTCCAACGTGGTCTCCCCCGGCGCGATCCTCGTCGACAGCGTCAAGACCCTCATCACCCAGATCGGACCCGACCGCGGCTGGGGGCAGACCTGGGACGACATCCACCCCAACGCCGTCGAGGCGCTCATCCCCAACGACCAGAACCGCTTCGGCGAACCCGACGAGATCGCCGCAGCCGTCGCCTACCTGTGCGGGCCGCACGCACAGTACGTCAGCGGAGCGACGATCCGGGTGGACGGCGGCCTGATCCGCTCGGCCTTCTGAGCCGGCGACATCCCGGCGGACCCGGCACGGCGGCGGCGCATCCGCCCGCTACGCCTCGCCGCCCCCGTCCTCGGCGCTCCGGGGCTCGGCGCCACGAGCCTCCGCCCCGTCCGTGACCGGCTGGAGCATCGCGGCCAGCAACTCCGCCAGCCGGTCGTCGTCGGCGTCCGCCAGCGCGCCGACGCCGACGACCGTGCGCAGCAGCCACGTCCCCGCGGCCAGTGCCAGGCCCAACTGGGCGCGCAACTCGGCCTCCGGGCCGCCGATCAGTCCCGCCAGCCGGGCGCCGACGTGCGTCTCGATCCCCTGCCGGAGGATGGCGGCGGCCTCAGGGTCCGACGCGGAGCGGAGCATCAGCAGGAACGGGTCGAGGCGCTCGGCACCCGCACTCGTGCGCTCGGCGAGCGACCGGGCCATCGCCCCCGTCAGGCCACGGGATTCGGTGCCCACCACCGTCGGCGGCCCGAAGAGGCGATCCACCGCCTCGGTGAACAGGCCCTGCTTCGATCCGAAGTAGCGGTTGATCATCATCGCCGTGACGCCCGCGCGCTCGGCGATCTGCCGTACCCCGGCCCGGTCGTACCCGTGCTCGGTGAACTCCACCACCGCGGCCGCCAGGATCGCTTCGCGTGTCGCCACCGCATCCCGCCGGCGAGGCGCCTGTCCACCAGTCATGGAACGAGCATACGACCCGCCATCTACGACCGTAGACAACCGGCCGACCCAGCGGGCGGCCCAGCCGGCGGCCGCACCCACGGCGAAGGGGCCGGTACGCGCGCGCACCGGCGACCGTACCCACCAGGGCAGGCCCGTCAGCCCAGCAGCGCGAGCAGCCGCCCCAGCGCCTCCACGACGGGCCTGCCCACCTCGCCCACGGTCGCCGCGATCTGCGAGACGGACGCCAGGATCATGCCGCGCTCACGCAGGGCGGCCCGGTCGGGGGTGAGCGCGGGCAGCGCGTTCTCCAGGGTCTGGGCCTGGTCCGGGGTGAGCTCCGGGCGCAGGTCCTTGAGGAGGCGGGTGAGGTCTGTCACGGCGGCCTGCAGCTCGGTGTCCTGAGCGGTGCCGTCGTTTGTGGACGACGGTGCCGTGGTTGATCCCCGTGTTTCCCCTGCCGCCGTTCATGTTGACGACGGAACCGAAGTTGTTCGTGGTGTTGTACTGCTCAAGGACGGCGAAGAACTCGTATTCCGGGTGGTCGATCGCATACACGATCTGCCCGGCGATCGCCCGCAGTTCATCCATGGTCGGCAGGGTCAAACACCCTGGAACCGCTGTTCAGCTCGACGACCAGCACCGGCTTCCTCGACCGGAGCAGGATGGCGCAGACAACGACCAGGTTGAACAGGGTCAGGACGCCCGGGACAGGACCGCCGACCCCGCCGCCCCCGTCCGTGGAGTCGAGCCGGGCGGAGACCAAGAAGGCGAAGACCACCAACGGCAGGAAGTAGACGCCGGCCTTGCCCCAGTCGGGCTTCGACTTGAACACTTCGACCCAGCTGATATTGCGCAACGGAACCGCCGCCGACCCCACCCACAGGATCTGCCGCTGGACCCGGAGTTCCAGCGGCTTTCCCCTGCGGGGAGGCAGCGGCATCGGCGGTATCTGAGGAGGCAGCTGCGGCGGCTGAGACGGGGGCCGGGGCGGAATCTGTGGCGGAGGCCCGGGAGGTGGTACGCCGATGCCGCCTGTGTGATCCATGGTCCCCCCGTGCTGTCATCACAACCACCCGCGCAGTGCGTGGCGCGGGAGCATCATTAAGCCTGTGTGGGGTCGTGGGACGGCAGACGAGATACGGCCAATGTCATCGTCACTCGTCGGCAGCGTCCGGGTCCCGCAGCGGACGTAGACCGCCGGGCAGGTTGGGAAGCTGGAACGAGTACCGGCCCAGCATGTTGATGTGGTCGCGGACGAACGGGGAGAGGCGAGCAACGTCCTCGTCGCGGACGTCGAAGCCGTCCGCGCGCAGCTGGTTCACGGCGGCGTCCATGTACCGGGTGTTGAATAGGACGAGGGCGTTCAGGACCCCAGTGCGCCGATCTGGTCTTCCATGCCGTCCTGGTAGCGCTGGTAGAGCTGCCCGTTCCTGCCGTGGAAGATCTTCCCGGCCAGGGAGTGGCGGCCCTCCTGGAGGTTGGCCTGGCTCTTAATGTGCCGCCGGAAGCCGGGCTCGTCGGCCAGGCGCAGGATGTGCAGGGTCTTGGAGATCCGCCCGTAGTGCGCGATCGCGTCGCCGAGCGGAGTGGAGCGGCCGTCGCGAGAGAGATGCGGATGACGTCGTACGCACGGACGGCGCCGGTGTGGATGGAGCCGATGATGCGGAGGATGTCCTCCCAGTGGCGTTCGATCCGGGCGAGGTCGACCCGGCCGCGGGCGGCGTCCTGGAAGGCGCCGTAGTCGGCGGTGCGGTCGATGCGCCACATCTTCTGATCCGGCAGGTCGGCAAGCTGTGGCGCGTACGCGAACCCGGCCAGGGTGAGCAGCCCGAAGACAATGTCGCTGTAGCTCGCGGTGTCGGTGACGATCATCTCGGGACGCTTGCCGCCGTCGCGGTCATAGAGGACGTCCAGCACGTACAGGGAGTCGCGCGGGGTGCCGGCCACCACCTTCCCGCCCAGCCCCGCCGCCTGGTCATTGATCATGTTCAACCACGTCGCACCGCCCCGCCGCCCGAAGTACTTCGGGTTCGGCCGCGCGTACACCGACGGCACGGGGACGACGAACCGCATGCCGTCCACGGAGGCGACCAGTCCGCCGCCCCACGCCTGCGCGAGCGGGACGGACGCCTGGTAGTCGATCAGCGTGGCGTTCGCAGCCCGGTACGTCGCCAGCCGCAGATACGTCTGGTCGACGTGGGACAGCCGCCCGTACTTCAGCGCCTCCGCGGCCCCAATGACCGGGGTGTAGCCAACGTTGCAGCTGTGCGCGACCAGCAGCGCGGCGATCGTCATGTGCAGGTCCTTCAGCCTCGCCTCGCCGCCGGTGACCGAGGTGAACGCCTGGTCGGCGCCGGTCCACGCGAACACCTCCAGCAGGGCCTCCGGCAGGTCGACGCGCGGCAGCATCGCCTCCACCGCCTCCCGCAGGGCCCGCAGGGAGGCCGGTTCGGGCTCCGGCTCCAGGGCGGCGAAGTGCAGACGGCCGTCGTCGTCGAACACGATCTGGGAGTTCGCCGGCACCCGGGCGGCGACCTCACGGTAGGTGCCGTCCAGCAGCGTGGCCCGCGCGGCCAGGTGCTGACCGGCCTCGGCGGGCAGGTTGAGGGAGGCGAGCACGGTGGGTTTGGTCTGTTCCCACGCCTCGCCGTCGAGGAGCTTGGCCCGGGGGTCGCCCCACTTGGAGGAGTTCTTCGCGAACACCTCCCGTCGGCGCAGCATCCGGTGCAGGTGCTCCAGCACGCAGAACGTGTACGCCTTCCAGTCCACCGTGCCCGGCTCCAGGTGCGGCGCCGACAGCACCAGCCGCCGCCACGACCCCACCAGGAGACCGGTGTCGATCTCGGCGGGGCCGACCTTCTTCCGGCCCATCAAGTCCGGCAGCGACTTCAACGCGGCCAGGACCGGCAGGCCCTCCGGGGTAGCGCCGAAGTCAACCACGCTTACCAGCAGCTTCAGGAACGGCCGTACGGTGCCAAACCGGGTGACCAGCTGAGTCCGCCATGCCTCGTCCGCGTCCGAGTCGAGCGGCGGGGTCAGCTCGAACAGCGCAGCGATCGCGGCCGCCAGCTCGTGGCGCGGCACCACCTGCTCGATCCGCGCCCACATCGCGTCCAGCGTCTCTACCTCGGGCGGGCTGATCTCCCCGGTGTCGGTGTCGACCTGCTCGCTCGTGGTGTCGAACACGATCTGGAACGCGGCGGCCAGCTTCGCCGAGGCCCGCTCCACCCGCGGCAGGGTCTTCAGTTTCTCCTTCATAGTCTCCCGCTCGGCCCTGGCCAGCAGCATCGTGGCGATGAGCACTTCCAGCAGGTCCAGAGCGTCATCGACCGCGCGGGACGTCAGGTAAACAGCGGTGGCCAGCAGCGTGGGCAGGCGCCGGGAGTCGCCGTGCCGCTTGAGCAGCGACGCCTTACCGCCGACCCCGTACCGCGACAGCTCCGCCAGCCGCCGCGGCGGTATCGCGGACACGTCCACCTCGCCCATCCCGAAGTCGGCGATCTCCTCCGCCCGCTCCAGCGCCCACTTCATCTGAGGCCCGGAGATCCGCACCGGGCCCCGCCGCAGCCGGTCCAGCTCCGACACCCGCGCGCCCGGCGGCACACTCAACAGGGAGTCGAGCACGGCCCGCTGACCGGTGCTCAGCAGGCCGTACTGGGTGTTCCACAGCCGGTTGTTCGCCGCCTCCCGGACCGTGCCCACCAGCCGGGCCAGGCGGCTCGCCCCGGGCAGTAGCACCCGGCGCTCGCGCAGCCACCCGCCCGCCGCGTCGAACAGCGACTTCGGCCCGTCGCCGGTTGTCCAGGCCCGAGCGTCCAGCCACTCGCTCAGCTCGTCGCGCACCTCGGCGAAGTCCCGCCAGCCCCCGGCCTCCTGGATCTCCCCGGCGTGCGTGCGGGCCGTCCCGTCCCGCTCGCCGTACTCCTTCAGACACGACGCATCGGCGATCCCCAGCTGCTCGGCCAGGTACTCGGCGACCTCGCTGACACCTGCCGCGGGTCCGGCATGAACCGGCCCAAGTACCGCACACTTCGTCAGCTGGACCGCGAACCCGAGGCGGTTGTGCGCACGCCGCTTGGCCTGCACCTTCTCCAGATCCGAGTCATCCAGGAAGAAATACCGATCCAGCTCCGCACGAGACGGCGCTCCGTTGAACGCCGCGTACTGGGCTGCCTGTTGATCAGACAAGAACTCGACCGCCACCAGGACCTCCGAAGATCGACGACATCGACCCGTGAAGGCTCCGCCGTACGATCAGCCCAGGTCAAAGCGCCGAACAGGGCCGCGAGGGCTTAGCGCACGATCTGACACGGATGTTCCTCAACCCCCGTGAGTCCCGTGAGTTCACGCAATCTGAAGGGTTCTCGGTGGGAACTCAAGGGTCCGCCGTCGTGCTCTGCGGAGTTGCTTCCGTGGGTTCGGGGCCAACTCGCGACCTTGCCGTTCCTGGTCCCCTGGACCGGCAGGACGCCGAGCGGCCCCCTGCTCGAACGCAGCGAAGCGGAGTTGAGAGCTTGGGGGCGGGGCAGCCTCGGGTCGCTGCTGTACCGGCGGGCGCTGGGCGAGGCCGTCGCCACGGCGCTGGCGGTACGCGACGGCGCGCCGTCGACCGGCCCCGCACCCACGTACGCGCAGGTGCAGGCCCTCGTCGACGGGCCCGGCGTCACGTGCCGGTGAGCTTGTCGAGGTCGGGGGCGTAGACGGTCATCCAGTGCGGGTTCAGCCGGTAGTAGACGACCTCGCGGTTCCAGTCGAAGGCGTCGTCGTCGCCGTAGAAGTCCTTCAAGTAGGCGAGGAGTTCCTGCCAGTCGGCCGTGGTCTCGGCGTCCTCGGGGTTCAGCTCCTCCACCGTGCCGTGGGTGAACACGCCGAGGTCCTCGCCGCGCATGTGCGCGACGCTGGCGGCCGGACGGGCCGCGAGATGACGGGCCTTGGCGGCGTTGCGCGCCGTGCCGAAGTGCCACCGGCCGTGCAGGAAGTGCCCGTCGGCGCCGCTGATCCGCGGTTCGCCCTTTGCGGTCACCGTGGAGAGGGCGAGCGTGCACATGCCGGTGAGGACCCCGGTGAGCTGCGCCGCCGTGATGGTGCGGCCCTCGACGATCGAGCGGAGGTGTGCGGTCGAGCCGGAGAGGGAGGAGTCGAGGAGGGACTGGAGCTTGTTGAGTTCTTCTGGGGTTTCGCGCATACGTCCATCGTCGGCCGTGAACCCGACGCCCTCTGTCGTCGTTGATGAAGCAGCGGTGAGGTTGCTCCGCGCGGGTTGCGCTCGGTGCTGCGTGGGTGGCAACAGGTGGGGGACGAACGCCGGGACATGTTCATGTATTCGCGGTTGATTGACGAGCTGTGATGCCGTTGGTCCTGCTGTCAGGCCGCACGACGCGGTGTTCCCTTGAACTGATTGAGCAGCCATGACGTTCCGCCGTGATGGATTTCGTGGTTCCTCTCGCCATCGCAGTGATCGGGTTAGTGGCAACCGGCTTGGGAGCGGTTGTTGGGGCGCGGGCAGCTAAGTTCGGCGCGGAAAAGAACGCCGAAGCCGTCCGGCGGCAAGTACAGGACCAAGGTGCCGTCGAGCACGGTCACTGGATGCGCCAAGAACGCCTCAACACCTACGAGAGCTTTCCTGAAGCCTGGGATGAGTGCCTGCGCCTCTCCCAAGGATCTGCTGACGCCGACTCCAAGTCGCGTCAATCCGGGTCAAGTTCTTTTCCTGAGGGCGATGCCGAGTGCTCGGCTGCCTGTTCCAGTAGTGCCCGTGCGGAGTCCGCGTAGCGCATCGCGGTCTTCTCGTCGAGCCCGAACACCTCGGCGAGGTGAAGCGGATCGGGCCCGTGGGTCAGGGCCTCTTCGAGCTGCCGGTCGACGCGGAGCCGCTCCAGCGTCGCGTCCTGGCTGCGCGGAGCTGATCCAGTGGTTGCTGGCGCGGCTGGTCTTGGTGGCGGTCTGGTTGTTGATCAGCAGATGGAGGTTCGCGGTACTCGGCCACCGGTTTCGCCGGTGCTCCAGCCAGTCCAGCAGCAGTTTCAGGGTGAGGTCGTCGAGCGGGCGGACGCGTCCGGCGATGGTCAGCCGTCGGTTGCCGAGGTCGACGTCGTCGAGCATGAGCATGCCGATCTGGGCGACCCGGGCGGCGTGCACCGCAGCGAGGGTGAGGATGAGTCGTGTTGCCGGGGTGGTGGCCGCCGCGACGGACCGGCCGACCTGGGCGGGGACCAGCGGCTGGAGCACGCCGTACTCGTACTGGCCGACCTTGATCCGGCTGGTCGGGTTTCGGAAAAGCAGCCCATTTCGCTTGGCCCAGGAGAACAGCGAGCGCAGGGCCACGAGTTGGTCACGCCGCTGGTGGCCGTGCAGTGTCTTAATGTAGGTCCGGACGTCGTCGCGGGTCACTTCCCGCAGGTGGTCATAGCGGTCCGACCATTCCAGCAGGGCCGGCCGGACACGGTTGAGGTAGAGCCAGACCGTGCCTTCCCGTCGCGGGAGGCTGCGGGGGCCACCGTCACGCAGGACGCGGGTCCAGCGCTCGGCCTCCGAGCGGATGCCGGGTGCGAGACCCTGCAGACGCTCGGCGAGCCAGCCCTCGAAGGAGGGTTCGCTGTCGTCCTCGAAGATCCCCATCTCCTCCAGGACCGTGACGACGTGGCCGACCGGGATGTCGCGGGACCGGAGCGGGGTGAAGATCTCGCTGTGCCGGATGGCGTCGCCCTCCACGTACCCGGTGAGGACAAGGGCCAGGCCGCGGTTGACGGCGAAGCGTATGTTGCGTCCCCAGCCCCGTGCCTCGGCGAACCGGTGAGCGAGGTACTTCGCCCAGGTCAGCCAGGGGCTGGTCAAGTCGACGCCGGAGCGGGCGAGGCGGCCGTAGTCGCGCGGGACCTGTCCGAACAGCGGCAGCTGTCTCCAGTCGGTATTCGGCCGCCAGGCCGGCGCGGGCGGCGGCTTGCGAGGGGCGAAGATCCTGCCTGTCCTCGCGGATGCGGGTATCCCGGACGAGGCGGTGGGGACGCTGCTGCGCGGGAAGATCGGCATGTCCCGGCTGATCGCCGCGAACGCCGGGGCCACCGTGCGGCTGCCGAAGGACCACGGGCATCTGCGGCTGCTGGAGGGCTCCTACACCTACATCCGCCAGTTCGCCCCGAAGGTGCTCAAGGCGGTGCGGTTCAAGGGCGGCACCGAGGCACAGCCGCTGGTCGAGGCCCTGGAGATCCTCCGGGAGCTGAACGCGAGTGGCGCCCGCACCGTCCCGGACAAGGCGCCCACGCTGTTCGTGCCGACCCGCTGGCAGGGCTACCTGGACGAGGCCGCGGCCAAGGGGGACGCGACCGCGTACCGGCACTACTGGGAGCTGTGCGTGCTGCTCGCGCTGCGCGACGGCCTGCGCTCGGGGGATGTGTACGTGCCTGGCTCACGCCGCTACGACAATCCCGAGACCTACCTGTTGAAGCCCGCCCAGTGGGAGGACCACCGGGCCGAGTTCTGCCGCCTGGTCGGCAAGAGCCCCGATGCGTCGGAGGCGCTGCCGCTGGTGATGGACGAGCTGGACGAGGCCCTGACCGACCTGGAGGACACCCTCAAGAGGGGGGGACGGGCCGGTCCGTCTCAACGACGCGGGCGAACTGGTGATCTCGCCGCTCACCGCGGAGGACATTCCGTCCGAGGCCGAGGAGCTGCACGGCGAGCTGGAGCGGATGCTGCCGGACGTACCGATCGCCTCGCTGCTGGTGGAGATGGACCGGCACACCTCCTTCCTGGACTGCTTCACCCACGCCGGCGGCAAGCAGGCCCGCTCACCGCAGCTCAAAAGGAATCTGATCGGGCTCTCCACGAACATGGGGCTGCACGGGATGGCCTCCTCCTGCGGCATCCCTTACGACGTGCTGGCGTGGACCGCCGAGTGGTACATCCGCGAGGACACGCTGCGCGAGGCGAACATCTGCCTGGTCAACTACCACCACCAGCTGCCCATGACGGCGATGTTCGGCTCGGGCACCCTGTCGTCCTCGGACGGGCAGCGCTTCCCCACCCGTGGCAAGTCGATCACCGCCCGGCACCTGAACAAGTACTTCGTCAACGAGGGCATCTCCACCTACACCCACGTCTCCGACCAGCACTCCACCTTCGGCACGAAGGTCATCGTCGCCACCCACCGCGAGGCGCACTACGTGCTGGACGAGATCCTCGGCAACGCCACCGACCTGCCGATCACCGAGCACGCCACCGACACGCACGGCGTCACCCTGGTCAACTTCGGGCTCTTCGACCTGGTCGGCAAGCAGCTCTCGCCCCGCATCCGCGACCTGGGCAAGATCACCCTGTACCGGATGGGCGCCAAGGCCAACTACGAAGAGAAGTTCCCCACCGCAGGCCCCTGCTGACGAAGAAGGCCAACCTCGGTCTCGTCGCCGACCACTGGGACGACCTGCTGGGGCTGGCCGGATCGCTCAAGTACGGGCACGCCACCGCCTCCCTGATCGTCGGCAAGCTCTCCGCGTCCTCCCGGCAGAACGCCCTCGCGGCGGCACTGAAGGAGTACGGCGCTATTCGGAGGACCATCTACGCGGCGAAGTACTTGTCTGATCCTGCCTACCGCCGCAAGATCGCCCGGCAGCTGAACAAGGGCGAGTCCCTCCACGCGCTGCGCCGCCAGCTCCACTACGCCCGCGAGGGCAAGGTCACCCGACGCCAGCCCAGAGCAGCAGAACGAGCAGGCATGGTGCCTGACCGTCGTGACGAACGCGGTCGTGTGCTGGCACACCACCTACCTGGGCCTGGCCGTCGGCGAAGTCCGTGCGGCCGGCCGCGAGGTGGACGCCGAGGTCCTGGCGCACATCTCCCCGGCCCGCAGCTCGGCCGTCAACTACTACGGCTCCATCACCGTCGACTACGACCGCGAACTCGCCCAGCTCGACGACCAGGGCCACCGGCCACTTCGGACCGTGAACGTGGACGAGCCCGGAGCCGGGCTGTAGAAACATGCTCGGCCGCTACAGCTTCGGCCGCCGGCGGCCTGCTCCCGGATGCCGTCGCGGATCATCAGGCGAAGGCGAAGATCGGGCGGGCGCCGTAGCAGACGCCCCGTCGGGGTCGTCGACGAGCCGCTGGGCGCGGCGCAGTGCGGCGGCGAGGGCGGCGGGGATCGGGCCGTGGGAGGGGAGGATCACCCGCGGGGTGCTGCCTGCCTTCGTCGTGACGCCGCGGGCGGGTACGCGGAGACGGGTGCGGTGGTCGCCGCAGCGGTGTGGAACGGCCCGGGCCGGGGGCGGTGGGGGTGCGCCGCCCGGCGCGGGCCCGTGTGCGGTCCGGCGGTCTCAGAGTTCGGCGAACCGCTGGTCGGCTGCGGTGCGGGCGGCGGCGGGGTGTGACAGGGCCGCGCCCTCGATGTCGACGTTCGGCAGGATGCGGTCGAGCCATCCGGGCAGCCACCAGGCGGCACGGTCGAGCAGGGCCAGGACCGCTGGCACGATGAGCATGCGGACGACGAACGCGTCGAACAGGACGGCGACACCCAGGCCGAAGCCGATCTCCTTGATCATCGCCTCGGTGGATCCCATGAACCCGGCGAAGACGCTGATCATGATCAGCGCGCCGGCGGTCACCACCCGGGAGCTCTGCCCGAAGCCGGTGATCACCGCGTCCCGGGGCGCGGTGCCGTGGGCGTAGGCCTCCCGCATCCGGCTGACGAGGAAGACCTCGTAGTCCATGGCCAGGCCGAAGACGATGCCGATCAGGAAGATGGGCATGGTGCTCATGATCGGCCCGGTCTGGTCGACGCCGGTGACGCTGCCGAGCCAGCCCCACTGGAAGACCGCGACGATGGCGCCGAGCGCGGCGAGCACAGAGAGCAGGAAGCCGAGCGCAGCCTTGAGCGGGACCAGGATCGAGCGGAAGACGATCACCAGGATCACGAACGCGAGGCCGACGACAAGGGCCAGGTAGGGCAGCAGCGCGTCGCTGAGCCGCTGCGAGATGTCGATGTTCAGCGCGGTGGTGCCGGTGACCAGCACCTGGGCGTTGGTCTCCCCACGGAGACGCCCGGCGTCGTCCCGGAGCGAGGAGACCAGGTCATGGGTCTCCTGGGCATTCGGACCCGTCTTCGGGACGACCGTCAACAGGGCTGTGTCCTGGGCCTTGTTGAAGACCGCGGGCCGGACCGCGGCGACAGCGTGCGCCGTGGCGATCTCCGAGCCGATGCGGTCCGCGGCTGCGTGCGGGTCCGCGCTGCGGGTCGCGTCGACGACCACGGTGAGCGGCCCGTTGAATCCCGCTCCGAAACCCTCGGTCAGCAGGTCGTACGCCTGCCGCTGGGTGGTCTCGGGCGGCAGGTGGCCGTCGTCGGGCAGCGCCATCCGCAGGCTGAGCGCCGGGACGGCCACGGCGGCGAGGCCGAGCACGCCGACGACGACCGCCAGGGCCGGGCGGGCGACCAGCTCGCGGGCCCAACGGGCGACCAGCTCGCGGGCCCAACGGGCGCCCAGCTTCGGCCCGGTGGCGTCGCGTAGCTCGATCCTGCCCTTGCGGACCTTGCGGGGCAGCACCTTGCGTCCGGCGAAGCCGACGAGCGCGGGGACGAGGGTGAGGGCGATGAGGACGGCGATCACCACCGTGCCCGCCGCTGCCAGACCCATCTTGGTGAGGTTCGGGATGTTGACGACGGCGAGGCCGACGAGCGCGATGACCACGGTGAGCCCCGCGAAGACCACCGATGAGCCGGCCGTTCCCAGGGCGCGGCCCGCGGCCTCCTCCTGGGCGTGGCCCCCGGCGAGTTCGCCCCGGTAGCGGGACACGATGAACAGCGCGTAGTCGATGCCGACGGCCAGGCCCAGCATCAGCGCTAGCATGGAGGTGCTGCTGGAGAGGTTCAGGGCGTGGCTGAGCGCGGTGATCCCGGCGATGCCGATGGCCACGCCGATGAGGGCTGTGATGAGCGGCAGTCCGGCCGCCACCATGGAGCCGAAGGTGAGCACCAGCACGATGAGGGTGATCGCGAGGCCGACGACCTCGCCGCCGCCCACCGAGGGCGCCTGGCCGAGGGCGTTGCCGCCGACCTCCACCCGCAGCCCGGCCGGCATGTCCTTGTCGCCGATGTGCTTGAGCGCGTCGACCGTCTTGTCGGTCAGCTCCGAGGCCGAGGTGCCGTAGGAGACCTGGATGTAGGCGATGGTCCGGTCCTCGCTGACCGCGCCGGCCTGGAACGGGTCCACCACGGAAGCGACCTGGGTGGAGCTGGACTTGAGTGTGTCGACGGCCTTCTTGATGGCGGCCTTGCTCTCGGCGGAGTCGACCTTCCGGCCGGCCTGCGCCTGGAAGACCACGCGCGCGTTGGCGCCGTCGGCCTTGGTCCCCGGGAAGTGCTGGGCGATCAGGTCGAAGGCGCGCTGGGACTGGGTGCCGGGGATGTTGAGGGGGCTGTTTGCGGGTGATCCGGCCGCAGCGGCGGCAAAGCCTATCGCCACAAGGAGGGCCACCCATACGAGGGCGACCAGGCGGCGGCGCCGGAAGGCGAACCTGCCCACGCCGTAGAGGAACGTAGTCATCTTGGTGCGAAGCTCCTGTCGCTTCGGTCGGTTTCGAACACGGTTGTGCGCTGCCGCGCGGGTCGACGGCACCGGGTGGACCTCGCGGGACCGGCTGCCTGCGGGGAGCAGGAGCAGCGGGTCTCGCGAGGAGTCGGGCGCGTCAGGGCCGCAGCAGAACGGCGCCGATGGTGCGGCGCTCTTCGAGGTCGGCGTGGGCCTCGGCGGCCTGCTCCAGGGGGTACGTCGCGTGGATGCGGGCGCCGATCCGGCCCGCGGCGGCAGCCTTGAGTGCCTCTGTGACGTCCGCGTGCTGCTCGGCGGCGGGCTTGGCGAAGGCGATACCGAGGGCGCCGATGACCGTCAGGCCCCGGCGGCCCAGGGTGAAGGCGTCGAGCGCGGTCCACTCGCCGGAGGTGAAGCCGTACACGCCGATCCGGCCGCCGCCGTCGGCCGCGGCATCCAGTGCCCGGGCGCCGACGGTGCCGCCGACCGCGTCGAGGACGATGTCGGCGCCCTTGCCGCCGGTGGCCTCCTTGACCTGCTCCACCCAGCCGTCCGCCGTGTAGTCCACGGCCAGGTCCGCACCGAACTCCCGTGCGGCGGCCGTCTTCCGCTCGCCGCCCGCAGCCCCGATCACAGTGCGGGCGCCCCGCTCCTTGGCGAGTTGGACGAGCAGGGAGCCGATGCGCCCTGCCGCGGCGGTGACCAGGACGCTGTCGTCCGGGGACAGCCGTACCGCGGACAGGATGCCGCCCGCGACGGCTCCGGCCTGGAAGACGGCGATCGCCTCATCCAGGGAGAGTTCGACGGGCACCGGGTGCATCTGGCCGACCGCGACGACCGCCTGTTCGGCATAGCCGCCCGTCATCCCGACCGTCGTGGCCACCACCCGCTGCCCGACCAGGGACTGGTCGGAGGCGGGATGCACCGACACGACACGGCCGGCCACCTCAAGGCCGGGGACGTAGGGCAGCGGGAAGGGATAGCGGCCGCCGCGGACGATGGTGTCGCCGTAGATGGCCGCGGCCACCTCGACCTCCACCACGGCCTGGCCGGGCCCGGCCTCGGGGGCATCGGCCTCTTCGACGTGCAGCACCTGGGGCGGACCGAACTCGTCGACTCGAACAACACGCATCGGAAACTCCCTGCCCGCCGCCCGCGCGGTGCGCTGCAAGCCCAGCGCCGTGCGAGACAGCGTGTCTCAAATCATTCTTGGTGTTGGATTAGAGGCATCGAGTCTTGGACAAGATGCTCTGTCCGACATAGAGTCTTCCGACGCCGGAACGCATGAGCAAGAAGCATTTCCCCCATGACGTCTCAGACGAGACAAGGAGCCGAAAGTGTCTCAGCAGACGGAGAACGTGCGGACGAGGCGAACCCGCAAACTGCTGCGCGAGGCGCTGATCGATCTCATCGAAGAGCGTGGTTTCGACCGCCTCACTGTGGCCGAGATCACGGATCGCGGCATGGTGAGCAGAGCGGCCTTCTACCGGAATTACCGCGACAAGTTCCATCTGGTGGAGCAGATTTTCGACGAAGCGATGGGGGAACTCGTCGGTACCATGTCGGACGACAGCGGCAAGACAACCCAGGAACGCTGGATCGATTTCTTCGAGCACATTTCCGACTACCACCGCCTGTACGGGGCCCTGCTCGGGCGAAACGGCAGCCCGTGGTTCGCGAACAAGATGCGCAGCACGCTGTCGGAGATGGTCAAGGAACATCTGACCATCCCGGATGTCACCCTCCCCGCCGCGCCCGGCCGCAAGCCGGCCACCGGACTGGTGCCGACGATCCTGGGCGCGACCTTCGTCCAGGCCATCACCTGGTGGCTGGAGAACGACCGCCCCAACCCGCCGCGCGACATCGCCATGCAGACGGCTCAGATAGCCGCGGCGATCATCAAGGAAGCGAACGAGTGGTGAGCAAGCGGCCGTCGTGAAAGCACCGGGGCTCTACGGTCCGAGCGCACTGCCGGACACCGCGGTGCACCGGCTGGGAGCCCCGGTGTGTCAGCCTTCAGCCCCGTCAGGACGAGAGGTTCTCGACGATCTGGATGACGCGCTTGCCGCGGCTGTGCCCGGTCTCGACCGCGCGGTGCGCCTCCGCGATCTCTTCCATCGGATAGATCTGCTCCACGACCGCCCGCAGCTCGCCCTTCTCCACATGGCGCGCCAACGTATCCAGGTCCGCTCGGCTCGGCTTCATCCGCGCCGTGCGCACCCGCGGCCCCGGCAGGAAGGCCGACTTCATGGAGTAGCCCATGCCTTTCGCCGCAAGGCAGACCATCCGCCCGCCCTTGACCAACAGGCTCCGGTACACGCCTGGATCGGCGCCGTACAGGTCGATGACCGCGTCGAATTTCTCCGTGATGGGGTCGGTCGACAGGCGCGCGTACTCATAGGCCGCCACCGCGCCGAGCTCCCGGCACAGGTCGGTGTTGGCGCTCCCGGACACGGTGGCGACCCGTGCCCCCAAGGCGTGCGCGAGCTGCACGGCGGCGCTGCCCACTCCGCCGGCGGCACCGACGATCAGCACCCTCCCGCCCGCCTTCACACCGACCGTGCGCAGGGCGAGCAGGGCGGTCAGCCCCACCGTGGGGAGGGCGGCCAGAGTCACCGGGTCGTGTCTCGAGGGAGCCCAGGCGGTGACCGACTCCTTGACGACGATGTACTCGGCGGTCGTCTCACTCTTCAGCCCGAGATCTGTGCCCCACACGCGCCGCCCTACCAGCGAACGCTCGACTCCCTCGCCGACGGCGACGATCTCGCCACTGAAGTCCTCTCCGATCCCTTTCGGGAACTTGGACCCGGTGAGCAGCTTGAACTTGCCCGCCCGCACCTGCGCCTCGGCCGGATTCACACTGGACCCGAAAGCCTTCACCAGGACTTGACCCGCGCCCGGCTCGGGAACGGCCACCTTCTGCACCGTCAGGACGTCCGGGGGACCGTAACGCTCGAACCGAACCGCCCGCATCTGCGTTTCCGACGTCTTACCCATATCCGCCCTCACTCTTTTTCAACAGCGCGCCAGAACAGGCGAGAGAACGCCCGGCGCAGGATGCCGAAAAGAGTCTGACGGGGGCTGCGGAAAGAAGGCGAGCATCATTTCGGCGACGGTGTCCCGAGCGAGACAGACTGCGGACATTGTCTCTGTCTCCCCTCTGCTTTGGACCGCCAAAAGCACAGCTTTATTCGGCCCCGCCACCCTCGGGGAGGGCTGGGCATCTCGACGACCCCGTCACCGCCTTCGAAGAGGGCCGTGACCGCCATCCCCCACGTCCCCCAGGCCCAGCGCCTCCTTGGCGAACCCGACTACCTCCTGCGCGTCGCAGCTGCTGACCTGGCCGCGTTCCAGGAGCTGTACGACCAGAAGCTGGCCCGACTGCCCGGCGTCCAGCGCCTGACTTCGACGCTTGTCATGAAGAACGTGGTCCAGGGCAGACCCCTACCCGAGTAGCCACAACCCCCGATCGCCCGCCCTGTCGGTAAACCTTCGTTTGCCAACAGCTTCCCCCAGCAGGCCACCATTCAGCACCCAGATCCCGCAAAGGTCCACTCAGATCCGGGCACCTCTCGTGCCGATGAGATCTCCCCCTCATACTGCTGCTGCGGGGGCACGCGGCTCGGCTGCTCCCCATCTCGTCGATAGGGGGCTTGATGTACGTCACTCCGCTACCGATCAATATGTTCCTCAGGCACCTGCTGTCCGCATCCGGTACGAGTGGCTATTTGGGCGCGGTGCTGGTACTGGCCCGTACTGCCGAGGCCCGCCCCCAGCATGAAGAGCTGATCGAAGACTGGACAAGCGTTCACGATCTGAGCGGTGCGTCGCTGGCGGTGCTGTGCCCTGTAGCGCCTCCGCGTGGTTGGCCCGATCGGCCCCCGATTGCGGCACGGGTCGGCGGCGTCCGGAGTCCTCGGGGCCGGGAGATCGTGGGAGCTGAGGGCATGCGCGTCGACCTGCCTATTCGGGACGAGGCATTTCGAAGTGCCTTCTGGGATTCCATGCGACGGGACGGTTCGGATTCTCAAGTCGGTTGGGTAGCCGGTGCGAGACCGCACTCGCGTGAAGAACACGAGAGGGGGTGGACGCAGGCGACTTCTAGCGCGGCAGCCTTTTTCGGACTTCGCGAGTCACTCATGCCCTGCCTTCTTGTGTTGAGCATGCGGGAGCGGCATGGCACGGTTATTGCCATGGAGGAGGACCTTTCCGTCTACCGTCTAATCAAGCAGCTCATTGTGAACATCGGACCCGCCCCCGCTCAACTTGCTGAAATGTTGTGGGAGCAGCGAGCGGTTCAGCGGAGAGTGAGCGAGCTAATGAGAGTCCCCATCCCGTCGTCGCAGATCGACGCCCTCTGGCGTCGCCTCGGAGAGGTGGAGCGCTTGGCCCCCGAGTGGATCGCCGATTGCCGCAGTCAACTAGCTGCAATCCGGGATGGTGGGTCATCGGGCAGGGTCCTTGCTGAGAAGCTCCGCGAGGTGATCGTCGCGCTGCCTCCGGACGGGGAAATGAACCGGATGAACCTTCGAACGGGTATCCGATCACTGCTGCAGCGTGTCATTACCAAACTCGAAGACTGGAATGACGGCGCGGATAACTTGGAGGAGATTTCCCTACTGCGTGCGCAGGTGGCCCAGCAGAGCGAGGAAATGGTGCCGTTGAGGCAGTTGGTCGATTCATTGAGTATCTCAAGCTCCATACTCAGTGTGGGGGAAGATCTCCTTGCTCCGCTTGAGAAACGGAGACTGACTTCGCCGACATCCCTTGCGGACTGGTCCTTTAGCCATCTGATGCGCCGATCGGGCCGGACGTCTCCGACGACACTGCGATCTGTCTGACGTGGATCGTGGAAGGGGGTGACGCAATGCCGGAGAGTAACGTCAGGCAGGTCCTCGGCGCTCTATTGGAGGATCAACTCAATGAGGAACGCAAGATCAAGGAGTCGCTGATCCAGCGCGGCAACGCGGTAGTGAGCAGCAGTGGTGTGTTGGTCGCCCTTGCGTTGGGAGCCGCTTCAGTCAGTGGCCGGACCTCTCAAGACCGCTTACCTACATCAGTGACAACCCTGACCGTAGCCGCACTCGCCCTGTTCGTTGGCGCCGCCGTCACAGCGTTGACTGTGAGCATCCCGCGCCGCCAGACCACTATTAGTACTCAATGGCTGCGGGAAGCCTGGGACAGCTCCGGCTCGGATCCATTCTCGACATCGCACAAGGCTCGATTGGACCTGCTCGACAGCCTGCGCGGTGCGAACCGCTCAGCGGCACGGTTGCTCGTCTGCTCGCTTGCCCTCGAAGTGGCCGCGGTCGCCCTGCTGTCCCTTGCTGTGGCTGTCCTGCTGGTCCGGGCCACAACCTGACCACGGTCCTCGCCCGGCAGCCGCCACTACCCCAGCGAGGCCACGACACGCACCCATGCACGGGCCTTGGGGACTAGGACGTCGCGGATGGGGGTTGCTGCGGTCACTGCTGGTACCTGCGCACCAGCGCCTCCAGGTCCTCGGCGAAGACCTGACCGTAGCGGTCGGCGGACATCTCGTGCACGCGCTTGGCCAGGATCTCCGCGTCCTGGGGCGTCGGCGGCGAGCTGGCCGAGCACGGTCCCGTCCGGGCCGGAGATGGTCAGCACCGCGGCGGCGAGACCCGGCTCGACGCCCTTGGAGACCTCGTTGATCGCGTGCAGGGCGCACGCGAGGGCAAGCGCCGCGGCCGGAGAGCCGTCCTGCGCGAAGGCGGTGGTGCCGGCGGCGCTGACCCAGCGTCCGTACTGTTCAGCGGGCATGGCGGGACTCCGTTGCTGGTTGGCCGGCGGTGCTGGCCGGTGTCCGGGGATGGGGCACGGTGGGCAGGGCGAAGTCGAGCCGCTTGTCCATCTCCAGCCGGAAGGTGCCGTACGGGTTGATGTTCGACCAGAAGAGCGCGGTCAGCCCGCGCCGGTCCTCGTCCGAGAGCTTCTTCGCCCACGCGGGTTCGGCAAGAACGCGCTGAAGCAGCAGGGTGTTGATGTGGACCAGGCTGGACTGGAGAAGGTGGAGTGCGAGCATCGAGGTCTCGGCGTGTTCCTTGTCCGGGCCGGTCAGCGCGCCGTCCTTGCCGTAGTGCAGCACGGTGTTCGCGCTGTTCCAGTTCTCCACGACCTGAAGGCCGCCGTGGATCTCGCGGCGCAGGTCCGGGCTGGCGAGGTAGTCGCAGGCGAAGATGGTGCGTACTGCGCGGCCGAGTTCTTCGAGCGCGGCGTAGGTGGGGTGTTTGGGGCCACCGCGGGTGAAGCGGCGCAGGACCTGTTCCGCCTCGGCGGTGCCCAGCCGCAGGGCGGTGGCGTACTTGACCATCTGGTCGTACTGCTGGGCGATCAGGTCCCACTTGATGGCCCGGGTCGTCAGCGAGCCGCCGAGCGCCGGCCAGCCGGGTGGGGTGTCGTCCGGGCGGTACAGGCGGATGCTGCCGATGTTCTTCAGCCTCGGCAGCAGCCGGAAGTTGAGCAGCTCGGTGAAGGCGAACCCGACCACGCTCGCGCCGTGCGTGTCGACGTAGTTCGACTCGATCTCGGCGTCCGTGCAGTGCCGCAAAAGTCCCTCGATCATCGCCGCGACCTCGGACGACGAACAGGACTTGAGCTGGGAGTAAATGCAGACGTTCTTCTTCTCGACGTGCCAGTACACCATCACGCCGTTGCCGCCGTAGCGGGCGTGGTACTCGGTCATGAAGTTCGAGGACCAGGACCCGAACTTCTTCGAGTCCGATGCGCACGCCGTGCCCTGGCCCCACCACGCGGTGTCCCGGGCGGCAAAGGTGGTGTTCACCAGCTTCCGCACGGCGGCCCGCAGGTTGTCGACGGTGATGAAGTGCCGGCGCACGTGCCGCAGCGCCGCCTCGCTCTCGCCGTGCTCGCCGGTCGTCACGATGGCCCGGATGCCCATGTTCGTACCCAGCGCGAACAGGGCCAAGAAAAGACGTCGTTGGAGGACGGCGCGGTCGATGCGCTCGTACGCGGCGACCGAGGCGAACTCGTCGGTGAAGCCGGTGTCGAAGTCGGCGTTCTTGAGCACGTCCAGGAGGTCGAGCACGCCCCACCGTCGTACGACCTCGTCCTTGAGCGCCGTCAGGCCGGTGGGCTCGTCCAGCTTCTCCAGCTTGGGAACCTTGATCCATGGTTCCCCGTGCCGGGTGGTGACCTTCACCCCGCTCGCCGAGCCGTCCGCGAGCGCCCCGGACAGCCGGTCGAGGGCCTCGGTCATCCGCCGCTTCAGGTCGGTGATGAACTCCGCCGCGTCCAGCGGCTGGCGGATCGCCGCGTAGTGCACGGTGCGGGTGGCCTCGAAGTCGCCGGGCAGGTCGTCCTCCGGGTTGCACCACCGCCTCCCACCCTCGATGTAGATCTCCCGGCGGCGGATCGCGTCCCGCAGCGCGACCAGGACGCACAGCTCGTACGGGATACGCTCGACCTTGCCCTTGTCGTCCACGACGGCCTCGCGCCAGTCCTTGCGTACGACGCCGTCCATCGGCACCGTGTCGCCGGCGTCGTAGAAGCGGGTCTTGCCGTCGACGTCGGCGTACTTCTCCAGCAGCGCGAGCGCGTCCATCACCGGCCGGTAGGCGGTGTTGTTGCAGTGGAAGCCCAGCGTGCGCAGCAGCGGCGGCAGCATCTGCCGGTAGTACGAGCTGTACGAGGAGCGCAGCGTGGTGCGGACCTTGGCCTTGAAGACCTTCTGGTTCGCCTTTGCTTCGGCGACCAGGTCGCGCAGCGTCTTCTCCCCGACCACCGGGTACAGGGCCGTGCGCACGGTCTCGTCCGGCTTGCCGATCGCCGCGTCCGCCAGCCGGAAGAGGATGCCCTCCTTGCCTCGGACCTTCTTCAGCTCCGCGGTGAGCTGCCTCTCCACCCGCCGCTCGGCGCGGGCGTTGATCTTCTGCACCAGGGCGATCAGCAGGTCCCCCAGGGCGTCGGTGACCTCCGCCTGCCGGGAGGAGCACAGCGCCGCGAGCAGGGTGATCCGTACCGTCCTCGGCGGTGTCGCGGAAGTCCGAGGGGTACATCTTGATCGCCCGCGCCCGCCATGCAGCCAGCAGCTTCTCCGAGCAGTCCGCGAACAGCCCCTTGGGCAGGCCGAGTCTGCGCACGTCGTTCAGCTTGGTGATCTCCGTCAGCAGGGATTCTAGGCCGATCGCGCCCGGGTCGCGCTTGAGCAGGGCCAGCAGGGCGGCGCCGTCCTCGTTGTCCTCGGCCACCAGCTCCAGCAGCCGGGCCACCACGACGTCGCCCAGGCGCTCGATGGTCCGTGCGCAGAACGTCTTCTCCGCCCGGGTCTGGGCCGCGGTGACGATGCGGTCGATGCGGCCCGGCGGCTCGATCGTCCTGGCCCGGCACTCCACCAGCAGGGCCTCGCGCAGCCGGTCCTCCACCAGCTCGACCGGGCACACGTCCGCGGCCAGCCACGCGATCAGCTTCTCCTCGTCGGCCCGGGTGGCGGGCCGGAACTTCAGCGTCTCGCGGATCTGCTTGCGGTGGTTCGTCGCCGACCGGCTGGTCAGGTCGTACTTCGCGAACTCGGCGGCCGGCACCTTCACCAGCCCGGCGACGTACTCCACTGCGGGCTGCGGGACCTCCTCCAGAAGGTCCGGGAACCGGCCCTCCAGCTCGAAGAACTTCAGCAGCAGACTGAAGCCGAGCCGCGTCGTCCCGGTCTTGTTCGCCACCAGGTCCCAGTCGCCGTCTACCAGCGTCCAGCTCGCCAACAGCTCTTCCGGCGACCACTCTTGCCGCACGCCCGCCCCTTCCCTCGCCTGTCCCGGGTTTCATCCGGACGGCCCAACGAAGCGCTCGAGAGCGAGGAAACGGGTCATCTGACTATCCGAAAGCTACCCACCAGTTACTTTTCCCTTGGGGACAGAGCTGGGAGTCCGGGGCCGTCTCCTGGCGCACCGCCGTTCTTGCCGGGACCACCGAGCTCGCGGAGCCGGACCTTCTGGCCGTCCCTGATGCCCGCGGGGATGCGGACCTTGTAGGTGTGCTGCTCCTGGATGAGCTGGCCTTCCCCCTTGCAGGTCGTGCAGGCCCGCGCCGCCTTCTCGTCTGTCCTGGTGGCGCAGGCGGGACAGGGCTTGTGGGCGGTGATCCGCAGGGGGATGATCGCGCCGTCGGCGGCCTCCGCCGCGGTGACGTCGATGTCGTGGGCGATGTCCTTGCCGCTGCTGGGCGGGGTGGATCCGAAGTACCGGTCGTTGATCTCTTTGAGAGTGGCCCACACGTCTGCGCTGGCTGGCCGCTGGGCAGGGTCGCTTTGTTCACCAGAACGGACAACAGATGTCCACCACTTCGGGAGGCACCCAGCCTGGCGGCTGTTCGAGTCTGCTGCTGACATTCAGGGCTGCATATGCGACCGTTACCAGGGTGAACGTTGTTCTAGAAGACAGGCGCATATTCGCCGCTGAGTCCGTCGAGCAAGAGCGGCTGCGCCATCAGGGCCACCTCTTCCCCGCTCCGCCAGCTTTCACGGTGCTGCTGTCTGTCATCCGGAGGCAGCCGAGGTGAGCGGTGGCAAGGGCTGGTGGATCTTGGTGGAGGCGCCCGTGGGGGTCGACTCCCAGTGGGAGCTGTCCCGTGTGATCCCTGTCGACGGTGGCCGGGACCAGGCCGTCGCGCAAGCCGCCGAGCTGGCCCGTAAGTGCGACGAGTCCGGCCGGGAAGTTCATGACCCCGAGGCGTACGGCCGACGGGTGTTCCGGAGCGGGGAGGCGGACTGGCTCGTGGAGATCAGCAGCTCGTACTGGAGCGATTACGTCAAGAAGTCCATCACGGCCAAATCGCACGTCCGAATCTCCGTCGCCGAGCTGGAACACCAGAGCGAGGCGCCGGACGCCGAGCCTCCCGCCAAGGGCAGGCTGCGGCGCGCGCTGGGCATGAGCTGAGGGCCGTTGCGAAGGCCCCTCGGCTCGGCCCCTATGAGCACCTCTGCACCCGGGCGTTCGATTCCAGGGCCAGGCTGGGTGCCTCCCGAAGTGGTGGACATCTGCTGTCCGTTCTGGTGAACAAAGCCAGCGGGGTCCTTGGCCATGAGCCGGCTGACGAGCCGCTCCAGCTCCGCAGGGGCGTCCGGGCGCAGGGTGCGCAGCGCTGTCGGCTGCTCGTTGAGGTGCTGGTTGACCAGGCGCCAGGAGGTGCCGGTGAAGGGCCGTTGCCCGGTGACCATCTCGTAGAGCACGCAGCCCAGGGAGTACATGTCGGAGCGGCAGTCGAACGTGCCGGACAGGGCCTCGGGGGCCATGTAGGCGGGGGTCCCGATCAGGACGCCGGTGGTGGTGATGTCGTGCCGGGCGTCGCTGCCCCTGGTGATGCCGAAGTCGACGACCGTGGCCTCGCCGCTGGAGCGGACGATGATGCTGGACGGCTTGATGTCCCGGTGGGTCAGGCCCGCCTCGTGCGCGGCCTCCAGGGCGTCGGCGACGCAGGCCGCCGTGTACATGGCCTTCGACAGGGGGTGGCGCCCGGCCTCGAGGACCGTGCTGAGTGACTTGCCGGGCAGCAGTTGCATCACCAGGTAGGCATGCAGACGCCCGCCGTACATCGCGGATCCGAAGTCGTGCACGGTGACGATGTTCGGGGTCAAAAGGTCCTCGACCTCGGCACGCCAACATTCTCCCAGCTCGCCAGCCGGACATGCTGATGCGCATGCCGCAGCGAGGTATGACGCCCGCCCTTATTTGCAGAGGGCGGGCGCCGAGGTCCTCATCGGCTATGGCGGGTCCAGTCAGCCAGCGCCTTCACCATGTCGAGCACCACCTGTTGGCGCTGCCTTGACAGGAAAGGCCAGGTCAGCCACGCCGGCGCGGAGAGCACGACTACGAGGATGACGGGAAGGACCTTCAGCACGACCAGTGCGTGCTTCAGAGCTATGGAACTCAACGAACAGCCAGCCTTAATCCGCTTCTGCGGGGTCCGGCCCCTCCTGGCGTGTCTAGTTATGCCTCTTTCTGGCTGAGGCGTAGATCACATCCGGCGGGCTTTTTTAAAGCCGCCGCCGGAGTGCCAGCAGCACCACACGCGCAAGCTCGCTCACATGCTAGTAGGACTCCGTTAGGTCTGTCTCGATCTTGGTGTCGTGTGTGTCCTGGCGGGCAGGGCTTGGTCACAGGTGGTGCAGACACCGGTCCAGCACCTCAAGACGTCCTGGAGGGCGTCGAGGACTTGGTAGAGGGTGAGACCGGTGCGGGCACTTTTGGGGCCAGGCGCTGTTCGGCGAGGAAGGCGTGGGCGGCCGTCACGAGGGTGGCGTGGTGGTGCCAGCCGGGCCAGGACCGGCCTTCGAAGTGGTCCAGGCCCAGGCCGTGTTTGAGTTCGCGGTAATCGTGCTCGATGCGCCAGCGGACCTTGGCCAGACGGACCAGCTCGGCAACGGGGGTGTCGGCAGGCAGGTTGGACAGCCAGTAGTCAGTCGGTGCGTCGGCGTCGGCGGGCCATTCGATCAGCAGCCAGCAGTCGGGCAGGACTCCGTCCCACCAGCCCACTTCGGCCGAGGCAGCGGCTTTGACCGGGCGCTCCACGGCCTTGCCGGCCGGGCGGACACGCACCGCGGCAAAGCGGGAGCGTAACTCCCCTCGCGAGCCGTTCCGCCAGGTGAGAGGGGTGAATGCCTCCTGTCCGAGGCCGGCTGCCAGGGCTGCCACCGACGGTGCGGCCTGCCGGTAACGCGGCTGGGGCCAACAGCCGGTGGGCCCGTTGCGGGCCGGGGCCACGGGCTTCGCGTCGAAGGGGTGGGCACTCACATCCGAGCGAACGGCCAGGACGTAGGACAGTCCACGCTCGGACAGCGCGGTCCGCAGGTAGGCGTTGGTGCCGTAGGCGGCGTCGGCCACCACGGCCGGCGGTGTCATGCCCCAGGAGGCGAGGGTGTCGAGCATCTCCGGGGCCAGGCGCCACTTCTCGCGGTGCGTGACCTCGGGCGGGATGCGGGTGATGGCCCGGCGGTCGGTGTCCGGGGCCCATTCCTGGGGCAGGAACAGGCGCCACTGCAGAGGGCAGGAGGCGGTGTCGGTCGCGGCGTGGACGGTGACCGCGACCTGGCAGTTGGCCCGCTTGCCCAAGGCTCCGCAGTACTGCGGAGCCACCGCGACCGACATCCTCCCGTCCTTGGGTACTGACACGTCGACGATCACCCAGGCAGTCGGGGTGATGAGCGGCAGTATCCGCTCGGCGATCCGCCGCTGCACCGGCATGGGATTGCAGGTCGACTGGTTCACGAACTGCTGCAGGTTCTGCTCGTTGCCGTCCGGCAGCCGCGAGGCCATCGCCTGGATCGACTTGCGGCGACCGTCCAGCATCAGTCCCCGCAGGTAGCAGTCGCCCTTGGCCCGCTGGTCCTTCCGCGGCACCGAGGCGAACACATCAGCGACGTATAACGCCAACGTCGCCCGGACTCGGTTCACTTCATGTGCGTCCACACACCCAACATGCTCCTGAACAGACCCGGCAGGAAGACCTAACGGAGTCCTACTAGATGAATGAGTCCGATGTCTTCAGTGGTCGTAGGCGATCAGGGATCGTTTGATCTTGGCGCCGGTGGTCCATGCACGCCCAGGGCTCGGTGAGGAACGCCTCGAACTCCCGCCCGGCGAAGCCCTTGTCCGCCAGGATCACCTGCCCGGCCCGGACGAGGTGGTGGTCGCGTTCCAGCAGGGCGGTCATCACCTCCCGCTCGCCGAGCCTGGGGCTGGCCAGGCACCAGGACACGGGCATGCCCTCGGCGGTGGTCAGCAGGTAGAGCCGCAATCCCCAGAAGAAGCGGGAGTGGCTGCGGCAGTAGCCGTATCCGGCGTGCCCGGCCAGCCCGGAGCGTTTGACGGTCTCACGCGAGGCCGCACAGGGCAGCGGGGTGGAGTCGATCAGCCTCAGGGCATCGTGCCAGGTGGGCACCTGCGTTGCCAGGGCCTCGATCACCTGGCTGATCAGTGGTCCGGCGGCGTTGAGCCGCTTGTTGTAGGCGGACTGCTGGGGCAGGTAGCGAAAGAGGTACCCCAGCCGGGCGTGTGCGAAGCGGATCCAGTACCGGGCCGAGGGGAAGCCCAGCAGGACTTGGGCGACCGCGAGGCACAGCAGTTCGGCGTCCGTCAGTTTCGGGGGTCGCCCGATCCGGCGACGGGGGCCACATGGTCGTCGATGAACACGTACAGTGCCGCCAGAAGGGCGTCCAGGTTTGTCGTCACACACGAGCCAACGGGCGCCCTTCGCCATGGTTGCGTCCAGCACGGACATCGGACTCATTTCATCTAGCGGTCGCGGCTGCTGGCCACGGCGTCAGGCTGGGTCAAGCACACCGCCGTGTGCTCCAGCCCGACACTGTGGGAGCCCTTTACCAGGACGATGTCCCCCGGCTGGATCATGTCGTTGACCAGGGTCAAGGCGTGGTCCCGGTCGTGGGCGCCCACCACCTTCAGCTGGGGGTTGCTCTGCTGGGCAGCATCCGCCATCGCCCGCGCGTCGTCATCGCCGACCGCGATCAGCACGTGAATGCCGGCGGCGGCGACGAGACGGCCGACTTGCCGGTGCTCCTCGCCGCCGTCGGCACCGAGTTCCTTCATCTGTCCCAGGACCGCGATGGTCCGGCGCCCGTCCGCCATGGCCTCAAGGGCCATGAAGGCTGCCTTCATCGAATCGGGGTTCGCGTTGAACGCGTCGTTGATGATCCGCACCCCGTCGGGCCGGTCGGTGACCTCCATGCGTCCCGACGCCATCAGGACCGCGCGGGACAGCGCAGCCGCCGTCTTCTCCACGCCGGCGCCCAGCCCGACTGCGACGGCTGCCGCGGCCAGCGCGTTCGACACGTGGTGCACCCCGTGAAGAGACAGGCTGACCCGCGCCCTGGTGCCGGCGGCCGTGAGGGTGAACGAGGCCCGGCCGGAGATATCGAGGGTGACATCCACGGCCCGTACGTCGGCGTCGTTCTCGACCCCGAAGGTCAGCACGCGGGCAGAGGTACGCGAGGCCATGGCGGCAACCAGCGGATCGTCAGCGTTGAGGACCGCGAGCCCGTTCGCTGGGAGTGCTTCGACGAGTTCGCCCTTGGCCTGGGCGATCTGCTCCTGGCCGCCGAACTCGCCGACATGGGCGGTTCCCACGTTGAGGACCAGACCGACCGAAGGCGGGGCGATACGGGTCAGGTGGGTGATGTGCCCGATGCCACGGGCGCCTATCTCCAGCACGATGTAGCGAACGCCCTGATCCAGGTGGGTCACCGCCAGCGGCATGCCGATCTCGCCGTTGAACGACTTCACCGTCGCGATCGTCGGCCCGAGCTCGGGAAGGACCTGCGCGAGCAGATCCTTCGTGCTGGTCTTGCCCGCCGAGCCGGTCAGCCCGATCACCGTCGCCTCCGGCACAGCGGCCAGCACGGTGCGGGCCAGTGCGGCGAGCGCGTCCAGCACGTCATCGACGACCACCGCCGGGACACCAACGGGGCGGGCAGCCAGGACCGCCACCGCCCCGGCTTTCACCGCGTCCGCCGCGAAGGCGTGCCCATCGGTGTGCTCACCGGGCAGCGCAGCGAACAGACCACCGGGCTCGACCGTGCGCGAGTCGACCACTGCGGGCGCGGTCACCAGCACGGACGCATCCGGCACGTCGCACAACCGGCCGCCGACAGCGGCCGCGACAGCTTCGAGCGAAAGGGGGATCATGAAACGCACTCCGAATCAGCAGGGCCCGCCCGGCGCGGCCAAGCGCCCACCGGTTCACTCCACCCGACCGTAGTGCCCTCAAGGGCCGGCGCATTCGAGACAGGCCAGGACACCGAGGAAGGAGCACTACGGCGATGCAGTCTCTGGAACCCGGCCGACGCCGTCGTCCGGCGGCAGCCAGCGAGCGAGCGATCCATGAACTGACCTGGCACCGCTGGTGCCGCTCCGGGCCGAGCCACATCCTGGTGGCTCGGCCCGCACCCGCAGCGCACCTGCCCAAGCCGTCGCCCGGTGCTGAACGGCGACGGCGGCGTCTTCGAACATCACGCGGTCAAGCCTGTCCCGGGCACCCTGCTGGCGCGGATCACGCCGGATGCGGTGTCCGTGCCGACCTGCCACCACCAGGCCGTGGACCGGCTGGGCGAGGGCCTGGTGGTCTCGGCGCACGCGACGGCGGACGGGACGGTGGAGGCGGTGGAGGTGCCGAGGGATTCGGGGTTCGCGCTCGGCGTGCAGTGGCACCCGGAAGCAGGCGACGACCTGCGGGTCATGCGGGCGCTGGTCGAGGCGGCGGCTGCGGCGCGGGGCTGAGGGTTTCCGCGTCGGCGGCCTCGTCCACCTCGATGCCCAGGTGCGCGAAGACGACGTCGCGGACGGGGCGGATGGCGCCGGTGTCCAGCTCGGCGAGGACGGGCAGGGCCTCGTCCCAGTGCTCGGTCAGCAGGACCTTGCGCAGTTGCTCGCGGGCGCGGTCGATGCGGTCGGCGTCCGCCGGGGGCCTGGGCATGACCAGCTCGATGCAGCCTCGCGTCAGGCCCCACGCGCCCCGGTCGAGCCACGGTCGCCAGGGCAACCCGGCGATCGTGGCGGCCATGGCCGCCCGGGCCTCGGGTTCTTCCCCCTCGTAGTGCAGACCCTCCACCAGCGCCTCGGCCTGGTCGTACTCGCCACAGGCCGCGTGCACAAGGGCGCGTGCATCCCCATCGTGTGGTCCGCCGGTCTCACGGGCCGGTGGACCGATGACCTCCGTCGCCCGCAGTGGCCGTTCAGGATCCGTCCAGGCCACGAGCAGGGTGGCCGCCATATGCGAATCGGCGTAGAAAAACCGGGACACAGGATCGCAGTCGGCGATCTCCCGTCGCAATGCCTCCCGTAGCGACCTGGCCCGCTGCGGAGCCCTTCGCCCGACCGCGAGGAGAAGCTCCACACAGTCACGGAGGTGCGTGTCGCGGTCTGCGGACTCGGTCAGCTGCCGCTCCAGCACGCGCGCGATGTCCTCGGCCAGCTCCGGGCTGAGCTCCCACAGTGCGGCCACCAGCGTCGGCGACGCCTCGGCGGTGCCTCCGAGGCGGACACGCGCGAGCAGAGCCGACCGTCGCTCCATGAGGCCGACACGGGCCAGTGCATAGCTGACGGCCCGTGCGGCGTGGTGAGTGGTCGGGCCGGCGTGTTCACCGTCAGCCGTCAGCCGACCTCCCTCGTACTCCAGTTCGTCGGCCGCAGCCTCGGCCAGCCGCCTGGCAGCTCCGAGGTCGGAGGAGCTGAGCACCATCGCCATGGTCGCCAGCACCTCGATGTGTTCAGCTGGGTCGGCGAGCCAGCGGGCCAACCGCTCGGCGTGGCGGAAGTCGCCGACCATAGCCAGGGCGTGGGCAAGTGCCCGCAGCTGTCGTTCAAGCCAGCGATCGTCGGTGAGGGGTCGGCGGGCGGTCTCCAGCGCTGTTTCCAGCAGGCTCGCCGCCCGGTCGGTATCGCTGCCCAGAATGTGCCCCGCCACCGCGCCCAACGCCTCCGCAGCCAACCGGGGAGAGCCGATCGTCGCGGCGACCCGCTCGGCCTCGTCGAACGCTCCGGCCGAGGCCAACTCACCAGCGGCCGTGACGCGGACATGGGAAGGCACCTCACTCTCCCCATGGACGGCCCGCAGAACCCGCGACGCCCGTTCGACTTCCCCTGCTCGCGCCCAGCCTGCGGCGATGATGGAGCAGGCCCGCATATCAGCAACACGGTAGGCATCCGCCAAGTCCTGCGCCTCCTGGGTGAGCCCGCAGTCGACCAGAGCGCGTACCACCCAGCCGACCCCTGAGCGGCCTACCTCCTCGTCCTCGGTACCGAGGAGAGACTTGACATCCGAACTCGCCTTCAGGGCCAGTCGGGCGGCGGCTTCCGGTCGCGTACGGCAGATGGCGGACGCCACCATCCAAAGGGCGGGCCCCGCAGCGTCGAGAGCCGATTCCTCCACCTGATCGAGAAGCGCAGCGGCATGTGAGGGGTGAACGGTGGCGTAGGCCGCCGCCACGGTACCCAGCACACTGATACGTCCCTGGTAGACCTCCAGCGATTCGCCCGCCGCCCAAACCCTCTCCAGAATGTCATCGGCCAGGCGCGCGTCGTACGGACGCACGGCCGCCGCGACCTCCACACAGGCGGTCGCCGCTTCGGCCGTCATGCGGTAGGAGGGTGTCGCGGACACAATATCCTCCGGGCCGTCCCCGTACTCGATGTCCCATTCCGTCTCCCGTAGGGTCTCTGCGACTTCGAGCGCTTCAGCTCCTCGTCCGAGGGTCGCCAGCACCACCGCAGCCGCCCGGATGACCTCCGCTCTAATCTCGTCGACCTCATCAGGGGGCATGTCCCGGACGATATACGCGAGTTCTCGGGCCTCCCCCGCCAACTCGGCCGCACGCGCGTCGCCCGCCTCGGCCATCGCCTGGGCCACCCCCACCAGCGCCCGCGCCCGCCCAGCGGCCGAGAAGACGCTTCTCGCCAGCCCCTCCGCGCGCTGGATCCGCCCCAGCCGTGCCATGACGACCGGGAGGTTCCAGGGAAGGGAGGCGTTGCGGCTGGACACCAGGTCCTCGGCCGCGCCCAGCGCCGCCAGATGACCAAGGTCGTCGGGCGCCTGCCGCTCGATCATGGTGCGCACCGCGTCGATCTCGGCGAGGGCCGCGCCGTCGCTGCCGCCCACCCTGCGCATCCGGTCCTGCCGCCGCGCGTCCGTGGCCAGACGGGCCGCCCGTTCCACATCCCCCAGTCCGGTCACCATCCGCCCGTACTGCCGCAACAGATACGGCGGCGTCTCCTCGGGCCACCCCCGCTCCCGGTACCCGTCCGCCCAGCCGTGGATCCGCTCCCGATAGGGCCCGACATCCAGCCCCAGCATCTCCACCGCCGCCGCGAACAGCGTCTCGTGCGCGAACAGATACCCCCGCTCGTCGAGTTCCCTCGCCGAATCACCCCGGAGCCGCAGGATCCGTCCGAAGACCCCGTTCACCCGCTGCCGCACCTCGTACAGCTGCCGCCTGGTCAGCTCGCGCAGATCCTCGGGCCGCAGGCTGCCGCGCGCAGCAGCCAGCAGGCCGACGATCTCCTTCTCCAGGTCGTCACCCGCCAGCGCGCGGGACAGTTCGAACCGGGCCTCGTGCTCCAGGTCCATCACGATCCCCGTGCTGCTCAGGGTCTTGATCGCACACCGCCGCAGCGGGTGGCCGGGGCCGACGTCCAGGGGCAGGTCGGGGTTGGGGCGGCTGGTGACGAGCACGCGGACGCCCGGGGGCGGGCGTTCCGGGAGGAGGGAGGCGATGCTGGGGCCGGGGGTGCCCGGGGTGCGGGCGGAGTGGTCCTCGTCGAGGCCGTCCACGACGAGCAGCAGCGTGGCGCCGTCCTCGGCCACCCGCTCGGCGGCCTCGGTGAGCAGCGCTCGGCGCTCGCCGTCGCGGAGGGCGGGCGAGGCGTGGGCGGAGGGCTCGCGGCCGACGAGGGCGGCGAGCTGGTGGACCAGGGCCTCGGTGTAGGCGGTGCTGTCCGCCTGGCCGGCGAGCCGCGAGGTGATGAAGAACGAGACCGGCACCACCCCGCGCGGCGGGTTCAGCGCGAACGACGACACCAGCGCCGTCTTGCCCGCCCAGGGGCGTCCCTGGATCCAGCGGTACGGTTCCGGGCCCGCGCAGAACTCCATCAGCTCCCGGAGTTCGTCGCGGCGCCCCGCCAGCCGAGGCGGCGCGATGTCCCGCAGCAGCGCCTCGTACCCGGCCTTGATCCGGCCGAGGCCGGACGGCGGAACGACATCGGGGAGCCGCTCCACGGCCAGGGAGCAGCCCAACAAGTCCTCCAATCGGGCGAGTTCGGCAGCGGTCAGCTTCTCGGCCCAGCGGTCCGCCCGGCTCACCGCGAGCCGCCCGCCCCCATCCTGGACGTGGTGGGCGACCACGACCCCCACGATCCGGCCGCCACTGAACACCACGGCCCCCGACATGCCGCCCCAGTCGCCCTTCGGGGCGGGCGCGCGCACGTCCAGAGTGCCCTCGCGCCGGTTGGAGAGCACGGAACACTTTCCCCGCACATGCTCGGTGTCGCGGTAGGCGCCTCCTCCCTCCTCGTCCCGCAGCTTGAAGGCGGGGAAGCCAACCGCGCCGCAGGACAGCACCGCGTCGTGCTCGCCGACCCGGCCGAACCGCGCCACGGCCGTCTCCTGGGCGGCTGCTCCGGGCACCGAGAGGACGGCGATGTCGGGGCCCGGGTGCCGGAAGACCACCTCGGCGTCGTGGGTCCGCTCACCCGGGCGGTCCGCGTCGAACCGCACCCGCACCCCGGCCGCGCCGGCCACCACATGAGCGGCCGTCAACACCACCCCCGGCCCGACCAGGTAGCCGGAACCCCGCTTGCCGGGGCCCGCCGAGGCCGTGACGATCACTTCGGCCACCCGGCCGACCTCCAGCCCGGGCACGGCCTGCCTCAGCGCTCCCCGTCCACCTCGGCGCCGGAGATCCGGGCGGTGGTAGCCGTACCGCCGGGACCCGTCATCGTCGGCTGGAGGGTGAGGGAGATGCGCTGGGTCTCGCTGGTCGAGTACTTGCCGTTTCCGCCCGCCTCGACGACCCAGAAGCGGACCTTGCCGTTGGCCCCGCCCTCCTTCGTGACGGCCACCGTGACCTCGATCTCGATCGGGCCGAAGTCGAACTTCAGCGCCTCGTGCGCGCCGTCGGCCGCGGCGGCGGTCAGCTGCGCGCGCAACTCGCGGATCATCTCTGACAGTTCGATCTCCGCCACGGAGTGCCCCCTCGTCGCTCGTCCCGGAGGACGAAATCCTACAAGGGGGGAATGGGCGATCGGCCCGCCGGGGGGAGTTCCGACGGGCCGATCGGGAGAGAGAAGAGACGGGAGACGAGGCGTCGGCTAGTAGGACTCCGTTAGGTCTGTCTTGATCTTGGTGTGGTCCTGCTGGGCAGGGGTTGGTGGCAGGTGGTGCAGATGCCGGTCCAG
The DNA here is from genome assembly GCF_042959105.1 of Streptomyces sp. NPDC007917. Taxonomy (NCBI): domain Bacteria; kingdom Bacillati; phylum Actinomycetota; class Actinomycetes; order Kitasatosporales; family Streptomycetaceae; genus Streptomyces; species Streptomyces sp. NPDC007917. The sequence goes on along the minus strand of NZ_JBIBKK010000014.1, from coordinate 216,834 downwards.
CAGTTCAGCAGGTCCTGGAGGGCGTCGAGGGTCTGGTAGAGGGTGAGTTGGGTGTGTCGGCTTTTGGGGCGAGCCGCTGTTCGGTGAGGAAGGCGTGGGCGGCGGTGACCAGGGTGGCGTGGTGGTGCCAGCCTCTCCAGGAGCGGCCTTCGAAGTGGTCCAGGCCCAGACCGTGCTTGAGTTCGCGGTAATCGTGCTCGATGCGCCAGCGGATCTTCGCCAGGCGGACCAGCTCCGGGATCGGGGTATCGTCGGGCAGGTCGGACAGCCAGAACCGGGTCGGTTCGTCCTCGCCGTCGGGCCATTCGGCCAGCAGCCGCACCTCGGGCAGAACGCCGTCCCACCGGCCGTGCCCGGCCACCGCGGCGCCCTGGGCCAGCCGACGCGAGCGCACCCCGGCCGGCCGGACCCGCACCGTCAGGAAGCGCGAGGTCATCGGGCCACGGGAGCCTTCCCGCCAAGTCACCTCCTGGAAGGCTTCCCGTCCGGCGGCCACTGCCAGTTCCGCCACCGTCACCGGTGGCATCCGGTAACGTGCCCCTATGTCTTTGGTCAAGGGAAACGGGGGTGCGTCGGGTCGGTGGACCGGGCAGCGTGGCGGGGTGGCTGATCTGCTGTGGGATGACGTGAAGCGCTTCTTCGACCCGGACTTGATGGGGTCGCTGCCGGACGTGCGTGTCCCGGATGCCTCGGTGGAGGACTGGCAGGCGGTCTTCGATCTTGTCGCGGAGAAGGGCTGGAAGTGCCAGTACTCCGAGGGAGAGACGGTGCTTCCGGTGCCCCGGGCGGAGGCCGTGCTGTCCCGGCCGGCGGATGCCGAGTGCCCGGACCTGCGGGTCTGGCCGATTGCCGACGTGTTGGCGATCTTCCGTTTTCATGCCGACGATGAAGTCGACTTCGACGTCGACCTGCGCGAGTTGCAGGGCCAGGATCGACTTGATGTTGTGACTGAGCACTACATCTGTCCAATGAGCACTGGACTTGTCGCGCTGTGCATTCGAGTTGGCGGGCAGGGTAGCCCTCGCCAAGGCTCTCCGTCGGCGTCGTACACCGCTCCTGTGAGTACGGTGATGGTCGTGCTGCGCACGGTGAGCGCCGCCTCGTCCTCGGATCAGCGAGTGAACAGCTCGGGGTTCTTGCGGACGAACCCGGATACTCCTTCGGCGGACCGCCCGGTGATCTCCTCCATGCCGTCTGCCTGGCGGTCATAGCGCCCGGCCACGTGCAGGCGAGCCATGGTGGAGATGTGCTGGAGCACATGGGCCGGCAGTCCCAGCGCCGCGAGATCATTGTCGAGCCATTCCTGCAACGGGACGTCGGTGTAGCCGACCGTGCGGTGCAGAGCGTCGGAAATGTCCGCAGCCAGAGCGGCAACGTCCTGTGATCGGGGACCGGTCAGCTCATAGGTCCGGCCGATGCGCCCGGCCGGATCGGCCAGAATCTCCTCGACGACCGCGGCAACGTCACCGGCCGCGATCGGGGAGGTTCTCGCCTCGCCGAAGGGCCATCTGATCATGCCGTCCTTGGCGATCGAGGCAAACACGGTCTGGAAGAGCGGGTTCTCCATGAAGACGGTGGGCCTGACCTGGACCACGGGCAGGCCTGACCAGCCGAGAACCTGCTCGACCAGCCACTGCTGACGATGCTGATGCGAGTCGGAGCCGCTGGTGGCGTCCATCTCGGAGACGGTCAGCTGCGACATGTTGACGACCGCCTCCAGGCGTCCGTAGGCGCGCGCGACGGCCGCTGTGGTCACGGCGGCCAGCAGATACTGGGCCGACACGGCCATGCCGAAATACATCCGGCCACAGCCGTCGAGGGCGTCGGCGACGTCACAGGCATGTGTCAGATCTCCGACCACGACTTCGGCACCCGTGGCGCGCAGCGCCTGGGCACGGTCGTCATCCTGGCGCACCAGAGCACGCACCCGGAAGCCCCGGCGCCGCAGCCCTTGGACCACGGTTCTGCCGACGGCACCGACGCTGCCCGCAGCACCCGTCACCAGGATGGGCCGCATGCCTGCTTCCGGACTGGAGTCCATGGGGGCAGTCTGCGGCCCGTACGGCCAGGGAGCAAACCGGGTCGGCGTCCGGGGGAAACCTGGACTCCTTCCGGCACGCGCTGGAGCGCCTGGACCGGGCGCACTACATCGACGACGGCTACTACGGGCACCTGTGCGAGGGGCGCTGGGCCACTCGCCGGCCACCCGGTGACGCTGGGCCCCGAACTGTGCATCGCATGTGTCCATCCGGGCCACCTATCGTGCACAGTCACAGATGTGTTCTGCGGCTTCCTTCGGGAGATCGGGCGGCGGCTGGGCAAGCCGGTGCTGATGGACCCGGAAGGCGACTATGGCGATCCGGTGCTCGGCTTCGATGTCGAGTCCGATCGAGTCGTTCTCCTCGCAGACCCGCAGGTCAGGTGACCGATGCAGACGGCTGTGGTTCGTAGAAGGTTCCGTCGCGGAGCATTGCGAACAGGACGTCGGCCCTGCGTCGGGCGAGGCAGAGCAGGGCTTGGGTGTGGTGCTTGCCCTGGGCGATTTTCTTGTCGTAGTAGGCCCGGGAAGCGGGGTCGCCCAAGGCGGCGAACGCGGAGAGGAAGAAAGCCCGTTTGAGCTGCTTGTTTCCTCTCCTGGAGGGCTGCTCGCTGCGGATCGAGGAACCTGAGTTCCGGGTCGCCGGGGCGAGTCCGGCGTAGGCGGCGAGGTGGCCGGCGGACGGGAAGGTGCTGCCGTCGCCGACCTCGATCAGGATGCGGGCTCCCGTCCTGACGCCGACTCCTGGCATCGACGTCAGGACTTGGGAAAGAGGGTGGGCCTCCAGCAGTTCCTCGATCCGCCCGGCCAAGAGTTTCCGCTGGTCAAGCACGGCCGTCAGCGAGCCGGCCAGGCTTGGGACGATCAACGCGGCCGCCTCAGTCCCCGGGACCGTCACGGTCTGCTCGTCCAGGGCGGCGAAGATCTCCTCGACCAGCCGCTCGGCCATCCTCGGCGCCTTCGGCCGCAGCATGGTGATCAGCCGCCGGCGTCCGGCCTTGCGGATCTGGGCCGGTGACCCGAACCGTTCCAGCAGTGTGAGGACGGCCGGGTGCTGCAACCGCGGTCCCAGCACCCGTTCCAGCGATGGATGAATCTGGGTCAGCAGGCCGTGGAGCCGGTTCGCGACCCGGGTCGCCTCACCCGCCAGGTCGTCGTCGAACCCGACGATCATCTCCAACTCGGCGATCGTCTCGTCCTCGCCGTCGATCGCCCGCAGCGTGTGCGGCATCGCCCGGGCGGCGTCGGCGATGATGAACGCGTCTCTCGCGTCCGTCTTCGCCTCACCCGGGTAGAGGTCGGCGATCCGCCGCATCGTCAGGCCGGGCAGGTAGGCGACGGGACAGCCCATGTCGCGGGCGACCGCCAGTGGCAGGGCGCCGATCGAGGCCGGCTGGTCGACCACGACGAGCACCATTCCGTGCTTGGCCTGGAGTTTCGCGAACAGCTCGCGGAGCTTGGGCTCGGTGTTGGGCAGTCGCTTGTCGAAGGCTGTCTTCCCCGCCGGGGTGACGGCGGTGGCGTGGTGTTCGCCCTTGCCGACGTCCAGGCCGAGGAAGACGTCGATGTCGCCGGTGTCGATCACATGCAGGCCCCTCCATCACGCTTTCGTCCGACCTTGCCACGGCACCGAGCTGCCACATCCACGTTACGGAGAGCTCTTCCGGCTCGGGTGAAACCGGTACTCAAGCCCCTCATCAGCGGTCCGTCGATGCCTCCGGACCCGGTGACACCATCCCCCGGATCATGAACAACAAGGGGGGGGAAGTCATGCCGGACCCGAAGGCCGGAGGCCCCATTGCGGAGCCAACGAAGACGGTAACGGGGGGACGATGCCTGGGCCAGGGGCAGGTGGATCAGGTGGTGCAGCGGGTTACGGACCACTCCGTCGCCGATGAGCAGCGGGCCGTCGGGTGGGCAGGAGCGTCGTCCCAGGTAGAGCGGCCAGACGGGTGCTTTGAGCGCGGTCGCACACGCGTGCCTTCCTCCAGCCCCACGGCTGTTCCTTCCTGCGCTACTACCCGAGTCGATCACACGGGGATGTGCGGAATGCGGTACGGCGTGGTGGTGGAGGAGCTCGCGGTGGAGATCATGGCGCAGCTGCCGGACGACCAGGCTCGGAAGGAGGTGATGGCGCTCGTGGAATTCGCGCGGATGGATCCACAGGCTGGGCCCGACGTCCGCGACCCGGGCTCCGTGGAGGAGATCCGGGAGGCGTTCGGCCGGCTGTGCTGGATGCAGTTCATGCCGCACGCAGATGCGATCGAGGTCCGTGACATCGGGTGGGCGGGCTGATCTCAGGGCAGTCGGCGGCGGAGGTCCTCGGGCCAGTCCCGGAGCCGGTCCGCAAGAAGGAGGTTGTCGCCGCGGCTGACGATCTGCAGAAGCATGGCCCACACGGTCGCTTCGGCGGCGAGGCCAGCCAGGCTGCCCAGAACAGGTTTTTGCAAGTCGCCGGGGGTGCGGACGAACAGGCGGTGGTCGAGCATGTCCCGTTTCATCTGCGCGGCGGAGGCCGTGGGCAGGCCGGTGGCTCCTAGCATTGACCGCTAGGAGCGTGTCCCAGTAATCAACGCCGGGCCTGTCATCGGGCGGCTGCTCTGCTCGCCCGAAACTTGATGTCGTATTACCGCCAGCGTTGGCGTCTCGCTCGCGAGAGAGTCAGCGACGGTTCGTGTTCCTGATCGCGGACCTGTCCGTCTGACACTCTGCGAAAGGCACAGCGCATGCATGTCGTCCCCGGGCTCAAGGTCCTGTACTTCGGAACGCCCGTGGTGCTGATCAGCTCACTCAACGAGGACGGCACAGCGAACCTCGCGCCGATGTCCTCAGCGTGGTGGCTGGACCAGTCCTGCATGCTCGGTCTCGGCAACAACGCCCAGACCACCGCGAACCTGCTGCGGGAAGGCGAATGCGTGCTCAATCTGCCCTCGTCGGCGATGGTCGATGCCGTCGACCGGATCGCGCTCACCACTGGAAAGTCGGCCATGCCCGACTACAAGGAGAAGCAGGGCTACCGATACGAGCCGGATAAGTTCTCGACCGCGCAGCTGACGGAGCAGGCATCGGACCTGGTCCGGGCCCCCAGGGTTGCGGAATGCCCGGTCCAGCTGGAATGCAGGGTCGTCGCGGCCCATCCTTTCGGCGGTCCCGAACCGCATGCCACCGCCTTCGAGGTCGAGGTCCTTCGCGCCCATGTCGAGGAAAACTTGGTCATCCCGGGGACGCACTACGTGGACCCGCTCGGCTGGGACCCGCTGATCATGAAGTTCTGCGAGTTCTTCGGCGGGGGCCGCAACGTTCACCCGTCGAGACTCGCTGAGGGCTGGAACATGCCGCACCAGCTCCGGTCGGCGACCGCCTGACCAGGCATCCGGCGCCCTCGCTCACGTCTCGTGACCATTCATGCGGGATGATCACGGTATGCGTGATGGGGATGGGCTGTTCGAGGTCGGGCCGGTCGGGAAGAAGCGGCCGCAGGGCCCTGCGGCGGCGGTCCTCAAGACGTTTGGGGCGTTCGATCCGTATCAGGTCCTGCTCCTGCCGCCGTCGCTGGACGACTGGCTGCCCGACGAGGACCACCTGGCCCGGTTCGTCGCCGACCTGGTCGACGAGGTGCTCGACCTCGGGCCGGTCCTGGCCGACTACACCGAAAAGCGCGGCTGCCCTCCCTACGACCCGCGGCTGATGATGCGGCTGCTGATCTACGGCTACACCACCGGTGTCCGCTCCTCCCGGGCAATCGAGCACCGCCTGGCCGACGACGTCGCGTTCCGGTTCCTGGCCGCCGGCCGAGGCATCTCGGCAAGCAGGTCGACAGCGTCCATCAGCTGCCGCAGGCCGTCTGGGACGTCTTTGAGGAATCGGCGGCCGCGTTCACCGCGCCCTCGTCCCAGATGATCGCGTACGTCAAGAAGCGTGTCCGAGGCCGAGCTGGGCACGCACCTGCTCGTGCGGCACGCCGGTGGCCTCGCCGGACGCCTGCCGCGCCCGGTACTGCGCCAGCGCCAGCGCGTCCTCGAGGTCCGCCAGCTCCTGCGGGTTGATCAGGACCGCCGCGGGCTGGCCATGGTCGGTGATGGTGATGCGCTCACGGGCATGGGAGGCGCGGCGGACCATCGACCCGAACCGGGCGCGCGCCTCCGTGATCGACAACGTGTCACTCATGCACAGAAGTGTCCACTTCAGCCTCCTTGGATAGGCGCAGCTCAGACTCCAGAAGCCGCCAGGTGCAGGATGGGGCCGGCACGCCGAGGCGAGGAACAGCAGGTGGGGACCAAGCACCTCTGCCGGCTGCAGTTCGAGATGAACGGCCTCGTTGTCGAAGGCGAGTGGGCAGTCACCGGCACCGCCCAGGACGTGTGCACCGAATGGGTCGGCCTCTACGGAACCAGCCCAACTGTCGCGATCCAGCTCATCGAGGAGACCGACGGCCGCCGACGGGTACGCAAGACCTGGACGGCGCACGGCAAGGTCGAGGGCCCGGCATCCTGAGAGCGCCCATCCCCGCCCCCGCAGTAGGGAAGCATCTCTCCCCTGCCTGACATCGCGACCGGCCCTGCTGTTCAAGAAGCCCCATGCGCAACCCGGCCCGTCCCCTGGCAGCGCCTGGGCCGGCCCAGAACCTCCGACTGGCCAGCCACCATCACGCCCGACGGACAGCAGCACTTCCACATCACCCCAGCTGTGAGGCCTGACCCTGGTACGGCCCAGGCGCGTACGACGCCTTCTTGGGAGGGCGGGGCCGCCTGGGCAGCTCCGTACTGCTCAGCCCGCCATCGACTGGTCACCAGCAACGGACTCGGGCCTGGAACCTGGATGTCCATGCGCAGCGTCGATCCGCAGGCTCAGGCCGCCGTGGCCCTGACGCCCCCCTTGCCCCGGTAGTCCGAGGTCTGCGTCTTCTTCGTCTTCTGGGACGGCTTGGGCTGCTCGGTGCGCGTCGTGGTCTTGGCGGTGGTTGCCTTCTTCTGGGCGCGGAGCTTGGCGACCCGGTCGGTCACGCAGGTGTCGTACCCGCCGCACTCGGTACGGGCCTGCTGGTAGAGCGGGTCGGCGTTGGACTCCTGGGCCTTCTTCGTCGACTCCGCGATCGCCCTCGCGTTGCGGGTTTGGTGCTGGTCCGTCTGACGGGTCTTGGCGGTCGTGGTCTTGTGGACGTCCGTGGTGCGGCGCTGGTCGCTCTTGGTGGTGGTTGCCTTCTTCTGGGCGCGGAGCTTGGCGACCCGGTCGGTGACGCAAGTGTCGTATCCGCCGCATTCGGTGCGGGCCTGCTGATAGAGCGGGTCGGCGTTGGACTCGTTCGCCTTCTTCGTCGAGTCGGCGATGGCCTTCGCGTTCTGCTTGCGCAGCTTGTCGGTGCGCTCGGTGACGCAGGTGTCGTACCCGCCGCACTCGGTGCGGGCCTGCTGGTAGAGCGGGTCGGCGTTGGACTCCTGGGCCTTCTTCGTCGACTCCGCGATCGCCTTCGCGTTCTGCTTGCGCAGCTTGTCGGTGCGCTCGGTGACGCAGGTGTCGTACCCGCCGCACTCGGTACGGGCCTGCTGGTAGAGCGGGTCGGCGTTGGACTTGGCCGCGACCGCTTTCGCGGTGTCGAGCGCCTTTTGGGACTTGATCAGCTCGGGAGCGACCTGGCGGGTGGCGTCCTGCGTGAATCCCTTGGAGGTGTCGAAGCCGCGGAAGAGGACCTCGAGCTCGTTGTTGTCCTTGATCTCGTTGTAGTCGTCGATGATCCGCTTCGCCAGAGCCGGGTCCTTGCGTGCCTGCTCCAGCAGCTCCTGGTTCTTGCGGTCCAGATGGGCTGCGTAGTCCTGGCTGATGCCGTCCGCGATGACCCCGGAAATGGCGTCAGCCATCTGGCCGGTGCCCGTGCTGCCCCGGTACCCGGTCTTCGGCGTCTTGGGACCACTCCACCCCTTCCACGGCGCCGTGGGCCTGGTGGCGGTTGTGCTGCTGGTTGTCTTCGGCGTGGTCGGGGTCGTCGGGCTGGTGGCGTTCGTGCCCTTGGTCCCCTTCGGCGTAGCCGTGGGGCCGGCGGGGGTTGTGCCCTTGGTCCCCTTGGCCTCCGTGGTTCGCTTCGGCGTGGTCGAGGTGGCCTTCGGGTCGGAGGCGGCTGGTCCCGTCGGGGGCTTCTTCGGGTCGCGCGGTGTCGTACGCGTCCCGCCACTGTCGCCGTCGTCCTCCGGCGGTCCCTGGAGCCGGCGGCGGTCGGCCTCGGCCTGGGCCAGGTTCGCGCGGGCCGTCTTCAGCTGCCGCAGCTTCTCCCGGCGGTCCGGACGTGACTTCTTCGTCTCTTCCTCAAGGGTGCTGATCTTGTTCCTGAGGTCGCTGATCTTCGTGTCGAGGCCCTGGATCTCCGCCTTGACGCTTTCCCCATCCGGCCGGGTCTGCTTGACCTTCCAGTACTTCTTGTTCACGTACTTGGCCTGCCTGCGGGCTACGTCCCGGTCCTTCTCGAGCTTCTCCCGCTCGGCGGGAATCTGGGCCTTGTCGACCTTCTGGTTCAGATCGTGGATCTTGTCCCCGGCCCCGGTGACCTGCCGCCGCAGCCCGTCGGGGGTGTCCTGCGACCGCCGGTTGAACTCCTGCACGTCCTCCACGAGATTCGGTACGCCGTCCTTGAGCGAGAAGCTGGTCTTGCCCTTCTCCATCCACTGAAAGACGCGCTTGGCGGCGATCTGCCGGGCCAGCTTCCACTTGTAGTACGGGTCGTGCGGGTCCAGCGCCTCCGAGACCCAGGCCTCGTACATCTTCCACTGCCACTTGTTCCAGCGGCTGGGCTCATCGGAGGAGTCCGAGGTTGCAGTCGGCGGGGGCGGCGCGGCCGACGCCGTCGCCGCCGGCCCGATCAAGGCGAAGCCGACCGCGGCGATGACGGCCACCAGAGCCATCCGCAAGGACGCCGGCCAGCGGCGGGGCGCACGAGCCAGCCACCAGCCAGCCGTCCTCCTCCGGTGGGAACCGGTCTTACGCAAGGGGAAGTTCACGGGATTCCTCCTGAGACAAGGGCAGGTGAGGCGCCCGGCGGCCGAACCCGCCGAAGCTTCGAGTTCCGGCTTCACTTCGCAGTCCTGGACTGCTGAAGGAAGGCCTCGCGCCGGGCGCCGTCGAACGGCTGCGGAGCGGTACGAGAAGCCTCACGGGCCACCGGCCCCCGGCACAACGGATCAAGGCGTCCGGGACCGTCCGGATCCGTCTGAGACCGTCCCAGCCCAGGTCAACGCCCTGACCGGACACTTCCGGACACCCGGCCGAACCCCACCACCAACGTCAGCGGTCACGTGCGCGGCGAGTCCGGCCGGGCTCGCCGCGCGCCAGCTGGCGGCCCGCGTGCGGCGGCTGCCGGCGCTTCACCGCCTCGTGACGGCAAATCCGAGTCCGGTCACCAGGACCGCGGCAGCCGTTCCGCCGACTCCCAGGGGATCGGCGAGTGCCGGGTGTGGGTACGTGACGTAGACCAGGCCCGCCACGGTGAGCAGGATCACCGCCAGGGCGAGCAGCAGGAGGTACAGCCGCGTCTCCTCGGACCGGTCTTTGCGGCGCGAGGTGTTCGAGTTGGTGGTCATTCGTCCGGCGTCCTTCGTATTCGGGCGTGCAGAAGTCGCACGAGACGGTGGTCAGAGCTCTGCGGGACGCCAACCGCAAACTGCACGAGGAGAACGAACGACTCCGCAACCAACTCGCCGTGGCACTCGGCCAGCTCCGCGATCTCCGCCGAGGCATTCCGGTTGAATGAGGGCCTTTCAGGGCCCGTCCGGAGTTCTGATCAACACCTGCAGCGCCTTCACCAGACGCGCCGCGTCCTTCTCGCCGAGCGGGGCGAGAAACTCGCGTTCCGCCGCCTCGCGGGCGTCCTCCGCATCGGCCCGCGCCCGTCCGCCCCGCTCCGTCAACTCGACGACGTTGCGGCGGCGGTCCTCCTCACTGCGGCGCCGCTCCACCAACCCTTTGCCCTCCAGCGCGTCGACAAGCGCGACCATCGTCGTGCGATCCACGCCCAGCCGCCGCGCGGCCTCCAGTTGCGACAGCGGGCGGCCCGCTGCCAGCACCGCGAGCACCGCCAACTCCCGCGCGTCCAGCCCGAACGGGGCCAGTGCGGGCCCGGCATGCTTGGCCAGCTGCAGCTGCGCGTGCTTGAGCAGGTAGCCCAGCCGCGTGCCGAGCAGCTCCTCGACCGCGGCCCCGTCGTCGTCATTCTCCGCCATCCCGAAATCTTAACCACGACCTGATAGTCAGCAATGCTGACGATCATCTATGGTGATGGTCATGCCCACTGACGCACCCCATCGCGCTCTCCGCTTCGGCGTCAAGACGACGCCCATGCACCTGGCCTACGGCGACATCCTCCGCGTCTGGGAGGAGGCCGACGAACTGCCCGAACTCGACGACGCCTGGCTGTGGGACCACCTGATGCCGCTGGCCGGGCCGCCCGGCGGCGCAGTCCTGGAGGGCTGGACGCTGCTGGCCGCACTGGCCGCTCGCACCACCCGACTCCGTCTCGGCCTGCTCGTCACCAGCAACATGCTGCGCGCCCCCGCCCACCTCGGAAAGATCGCCACCACCGTGGACGTGATCTCCAAAGGGCGCCTGGTCATGGGCCTGGGCGTCGGCGGAACCCGGCAGCCCGACGGCCCCAACCCGGCCGTCGCCGAGTACGCCGCCTACGGCCTCCCGCTCCCGAGTCCCGGCGAGGGCCTGGCCCGCCTCACCGAGACGATCACCATTCTGCGCCGCATGTGGACCGAGGAGGTCTTCGATCACGACGGCCTCTTCACCACCCTGCGCGGCACCCGCAACGGCCCCGGCCCGGTCCGGCCCGGCGGCCCGCCGCTGCTGCTCGGCGGCTGGGGCGACCGCACCCTGCGCATCATCGCCGAGCACGCCGACATCTGGAACGTCCCCGGCCCGCCCCACAACGGCACCGACTGGATCACCGAGCGCGCCCGCGTCCTTAACGCACACTGCGCGACGATCGGCCGCGACCCCGCCGAGATCACCCGCTCCGCGCAGATCATCGTCGACTACGCCGACCCCGCCACAACCCGCGCCCACGTCCGCGCACTCGCCGCCGCCGGCATCCAGCACGTCGTACTCGCCCTGCCCCGCCCCTATCCGGACAAGGCCGCCCGCTGGCTTGTCGACGAGATTGTCACCCCTGTCCGCGAGAAGGGCGCCTGACCGGCCTTGGCAAGCAACACCGACAACCTCCTTGGCCGACACTGCAAGCCATGCGAATGCCCAGGCCAGTACACCTATCGACCTTGAGAGATACAGATAACAGCCTGCTCATCAGTGAAAAACTCCACCGGCATCCGGCGGACGGTAGCCACCGGGCCCCCACGACCAACGATCTTCCGGAGAAACCCGACGGGGCACCACGACCATGTGCCAGCCGACCAAAATCACTCTCAGCGCCAGCCACGGTTCCATGGATCCCCAGGGCCGGAATTTCGCCACAAGCCCGCCCGGGACGTGTGCCACGGCAAGCGCGGCACCATCCACCAGGCGTACCACGACGGGATGGAGGACCAGTCGGTGCGCTCGGCCTGGTCCTCAACGCCATCGTGCTCTGGACGGCCCGGTACCTCGACGCCGCCGTCGCCCAGCTCCGCGCCGAGAGCCAACGAGATCCCCGACGAGGACATTGCCCGGCTCACCCCGCTCAAGCACCGCAACCTGAACCTGCTCGGCCGCTACGGCTTCACCGCTTCTGCCCCGGCCGCCGGCGCCCTGCGCCCGCTGCGCGGCCCGGACGCGCCCGAGCTGGGCGAGGACGACGGCGGCCGCGACTGAGCCCGACTCTTCACCAGGGCGCCGGGTCAACGCCGCCGTGGAGCCGGGTTGTAGGTTGATCACTTGCGTCGCTTCGGTGTTTGGGCTGCTCGACGGCGGTGCGGAAAAAGATTTCGAAGAAAGCTGTCGTCGGATGTCGAGGACCCGTTTCCCGCTCCGACTGAGGGGTGACAGCGCGCCAACGGGGCGTGCGAAATGGGGAGGACACCCGAGATGAAGTACGTCGCGATGATCTACGGCAACCAGGCCAAGTGGGACTCCTTCCCGGCCGAGGCGTGGCCGGAGGCGATCGCCAAGCAGGAGGCGTTCAACAGGAAGTACCGCGAGAGCGGTGAACTCCTCGGCGCCTACGGCCTGGCGGACGCGGCCAACGCTCAGCTCGTGCGCCGCCAGGCCGGTGTCCCGGCGGTCACCGACGGCCCGTACCTGGAGACCAAGGAGTACATCGCCAGCTTCTACCTGCTGGACTGCGACAGTCTGGAGCGGGCGCAGGCGATCGCCGCGGACATGCCGTTCGCCGACGTGGAGCCGGTCGAGCTGTGGCCGGTCCTGCACGAGTCCGCGGCGGACGTGTGACCGACGATCGCCACGCCGCCGAGGACCTGCTGCGCGAGCTGGCGCCGCAGGTCCTCGGCGCGCTCGTACGCCGCTACGGCGTCTTCGACGCGTGCGAGGACGCGGTCCAGGAAGCCCTGCTGGCCGCCGCCCTGCAGTGGCCCGAGGCCGGCGTCCCGGACAATCCCCGGGGCTGGCTGGTCACCGTTGCCTCCCGCAAGCTGGTCGACCAAATCCGCAGCGACAGCGCCCGCCGGCGCCGCGAGGACAGCCTCGCCCTGGCTACCCCCCAGGCCGAACTGCTCGGCCACGCCGCCGACACCGTGCCCGACGCGGACCGGGACGACTCGCTGGCCCTGCTGTTCCTGTGCTGCCACCCCGCGCTGTCGCCGGCCAGCCGGATCGCGCTGACCCTGCGCGCGGTCGGCGGCCTGACCACCGCGCAGATCGCAGCCGCCTTCCTGGTACCTGAGGCGACCATGGCCCAGCGCGTCAGCCGCGCCAAACAGACCGTCAAGGCGTCCGGCACCCCCCTGGCCGTGCCTGAGAGTGCTGATCTCACCGAGCGGCTGGCCGAGGTGCGACACGTGCTCTACCTGATCTTCAACGAGGGATACACCACCACCGGCGGTACCGACGACACCGGCCTGACCGCGCCGGAACTGTCCGCCGAAGCGATCCGGCTCACCCGGATGCTGCACCGCCTGGTCCCCGACGACACCGAGACCGCGGGCCTCCTCGCGCTGATGCTGCTCACCGACGCGCGCCGCCCCGCCCGCACCGGCCCCTCCGGCGAGGTAGTGCCGCTGGCGGAACAGAACCGCACCCGGTGGGACCGCCGTGCCATCGCCGAGGGAGTCGACCTGATCAGCTGGACCCTGCCGCGCGGCCGGATCGGCCCGTACCAACTGCAGGCCGCCATCGCGGCCGTGCACGACGAGGCCGAGGACACCGACGCCACCGACTGGCCACAGATCCTCGCGCTGTACGAGATCCTGGAACGGTTCGGGCCGAACCCGATGGTCTCCCTCAACCGCGCGGTCGCCGTCGCCATGGTCCACGGCCCGGCCGCGGGACTCGACCTGGTCAGGGCACTGGAGGCCGACAACCGCATGGCCCGCCACCACCGGCTGCTCGCCACCCGTGCCCACCTCCTTGAACTCCTCGGCGAACACGAGGCTGCGGCGGCCTCCTACCGCGAAGCCGCCCGCCGCACCACCAGCACCCCCGAACGCCGCCACCTCCGCGCCCGCGCCCACCGCCTGGAGTCCCGCCTGTGACGCCCCGTGACGACGCAGGGGTGGACACGGGCGGACCCCGCTGTGCGACCACGGCGGCCCGGTCCCCGCCGGCACTGGTCCTCCGGACACTCTCGCGTGCGTGGCGGCCCACCTTGCCCAACACGCACGCGCCGAAGCCTTCGCACATCACTTGCGGACGTGCCAGTGCGGCGAACGCGCCTGCCTGTGGCATCCCCGGCACCGCGGCTGCAGCGGCCCCATGGTCCTGCTCCTTTGCCGCGCCCGCAGCGGGGGCCGGTGGCGGCTGGCCGGCACCGGCCGCACCTGCGCGGCTGCCACCGAGCATGCGGCCGTTGTCACCAGCCCTCTTCGCCGCTCCCCCGCCGCAGCCCGCCCTCCGCGGCAGCTCTCGCCCACGGACCCTGCCGCTGCCACAACCCACCAAGAGCCCAGCACGCCCATCACCTCCAAGAGTTCTCTGTGCGAGCAAGACCCTGAGGAACTCCTGCGCTGGTCCGATCCCTGAGCCTACGGTTGGGGGGGCAATGAAGCTCCGCCATCTTGAAGTGGCTGGTCAGCGGGGTGGTGTGACCCCGTTTCGGGGTGCTCGTGCTGGTCGTGGGCGGCAGTCTGGGGTGTAGACCGTCTGCAGGACGGTTCTGCAGATTCTCGACCGTCGCCGACGAGGCCGCTCCTGCACTCCGGCGCATGATGGATTCCGAGGTGTTGAAGCGGATCGCCGCGCGGCGTGCGGAGCCGGCGCGATGAGCTGCTCGGGCTGCTTGCCGCGAAGGCCCTGCGGCTGGACCGCGCCTTGAAGAAGGCCGCCAGGCGAGGTGGGAGGTCGTCCTGATCGACCGCACCCGCATCCCCGCCCAGCGCCGCACCGGCCGCGCAAACCACCCGAACTACTCCGGCAGGCATCGCCGCCACGGCCTGCACGTGATTGCCCTGACCGACGAGCGGGGCCACCTGGTGTGGATATCGGCTGCCCGGCCCGGCCGCACCCACGACATCCCGCCTGCCGCGACCACATCCTGGCCCACCTGCCTGCTGCCGGCCTCGGCGCCCTGGCCGGCCTGGGCCTCCTCGCCCTGGCCGACGGCGGGGACGATCCCGCGGTCGTCACCGGCTTCAAGGCCACCCGCGCCCGCAAGCTCACACCCGCCGAGAAGGAGGCCAACCAAGTGCTCGCCGCTGGACGCGCCCCCGTCGAACGCGGCTTCGCCCACCTGAAGAACTGGCGGATCCTCACCAAATGCCGCACCGGCCCTGCCCGCGCCACCCACCTGCTTCGCACCCTGCTCGTCCTGGCGAACATCGAGGCCACTACCGGCAAATAATCTCTACCGCAGGCAGCTCACGACCAGCACAAGCACCCGGAACAGCGTCACTGAGCCGGGATCGGCTGGGTGAGGTTCACCGGGTTGCCGTCGGGGTCCTGGATGTGGGCCACGCGCTGTCCCCACGGCATGTCGTTGGGGCCGCCGCGGACCGAGCCGCCCAGCGCCGTTACCCGGCCGAGCGTCTCATCGACGTCGTCGACACCGATGCTGAGCAAGATCCGCGACGCCTCCCGGTCCCCCGGGGTCGCCTTGGCCACCAGCCCGAGGTCGGTGTCGCCGATACGCAAACCGAGGTAGAAGACCGGGCCTTCCTCCGGCACCCGGAAGATCTCCTCGGCGCCGAACAATTTCGTATAGAAGCCGAGCAGGACGTCGTGGTCGGCAGTCAAGATCACTGGCTGGATGGTGGACATAGCACTCCTGTCGAGAACGGTCGTGTCGCTGGGTAGACCGTTCGAGGACGGTGAACTCATCGGTAAAACCGCCCTGCCAGACGATCCACACCACACTGCCGCCCACGACCAGCACGAGCACCCCGAAACGGAGTCACACCACCCCGCTGACCAGCAACTTCAAGATGGCGGAGCTTCAATGACGGACCGGCGCTCGGTAGGCCCACGAGGCGGCCACCGCGGCCCACGCTGCCTCTTCCCTTCACCTCCCCCGGTGGTCGCGCGCACTGCGGGGTGCCGACCAGGCGCCCGGGCTTGCGCCGGCCGGCGACGCGGGTCTCGTCGAGGGCAATCCGAGCGGTGACCGGACAAGCGTCGACACGCCCGCCCTCACCAACCGCACACACCGCCGCGCTCGGCATCCGGGGCCACGTCCGACACCGGGCATACCGGATCGGGCCACCCCGGTGACCGGGCACCGACTTCCACACCTTCCCCTTCGGCCCGGTCATGGATGACACCGCCCTGAAACCGGCCAGGACCGAGGGACTGCCCGGATCACCGTTCCGGCAGGGCAGCGCACAGACAACGCCCTTGCCCGGCGGGAACCGGGGCACAACAGCCAGGACACCCACGACGGCGCCTATGCCCTGCCCGACCGGCAGGCCCAGCGGAACACCGCCGCGACCATCGCAGCCGGGGTAACCTCCGCCAAGGACCACACCCCCAAGGCAGTGCCGATTGCCTCAGCGACCGGGAACTGTCCGCACTGCCAGCAGCCGGTCACCATCGTCGCCCTTCTGGCGACCTCGGAAGCCGCCCGCCTCTCCGTCCCCACGGCCATCCCCGACATCGTTCCGCTGCGAAGGACGCCATGACCGTCTGCTGACCGTCACCGCTCACCGGGCCCGCCGACCTGACGGTCGACGGGCCCACACCGTCAGCCCATCGAACGCAACTCGTCCAGTTCGCTGCCGATCGCATCCCGCAGCACGTCATGCTGCGAGCCGAGCCTGAACCGCTCGTCACTCCACCTGTCACGCGGATACAGCCACACCGGCTTGCCCACCAGCTCGGCCGGCTCCCACTCGAACCGCGGCCAGACATGGGCATGCAAGACCGGGTCCGTGTTGCCCAGAATCTCCAAGTTGACCCGGCGAAAACCGGGGTCCAGCCGCTGGCAGGCCCGTTCAACCGCTTCCCCGAGCTGGTCCATGTCGGACAGAAACGACAGCCGCTTGGCCCTCGGCAGGTCAGACAGCCGTTGAACACCCGGCTCGTCCGCGAGGAGAACTGAGTACCCGGGCAGGAACTGAACGTCCCCGATCACCGCGAAACCAGACTCAAGTCGCCTCAGCACAGTCGGATTCTCGCCCCGCAGAGCAGCCCCGATCCGGTCCGTCCGCCACTCACCGGTCATGACCCGAGCCTACCCGCAGGAGATCAAGACCTGCTCTTCGCTCCCTGCCCTCCCCACTCACTTCAAGCTCCAACCAAGTGAGGCACGGAGCAAGCCCGGTCGTTTTTGAAAACGGCCACCCTCTACTCGGGGGTGGCCCCACACCTGCTCAGTGGATCTCCCCACCCATCTGGCGCCCGACCCGCGGAACCAGTCGACTCCCTATACCCCGACACGGTGCGCCAGGCCATTCAGGATGAGGGCGAGGCCTGCCTCGAATGCCGACTCGTGATCGATCACCGGCACGTCGGCCGGTAGATCCGCGCTGTCACCGGAGTCGGTTTCTGCCTGCTCTTCCAGGACGCTGCCGACTGTGAAGCGGCTTGCGGCCAGCATCGCCATCTGCGCATCCCGCTCAGGGACGCCGGAGGCCACGAGGAAGTCCATCTTGCGGCGGATCCTATCGAGGTCGCCGGTGGGGGTGCTGCCGGCGTGGAGCCGTGCGCCGTCCCGGCGCATCAGCAGGGTGCGCCTGAAGCTGCGTGTGTTGTCCGCGAACCAGTCGCGCCAGTCGTCGTCGGGCGTCGGCAGGGGCGCGGTCGTATGGGGTGTCATCGCCGCCTCTGCCATGGCAGCGAGGAGGTCCTTCTTGGTGCGGAAGTACCAGTAGAGCGACGGCTGCTCGACGTTCAGTCGCCTCGCCAGCCTTCTCGTGCTGACGGCGTCCAGCCCGACCTCGTCGAGCAGGTCGAGTGCCTCAGCGATGACGGCCTCGCGGTTTATCTTGGTCACGTTGACAATCTATCGCTGATAGATGACCCTGGGAAAGGAATCTTTCACTGATAGATTTGGGAGGGATGGGCATGGCGAGAGGATCGGACAAGCAGCCTCTGAGGGTCCTCGTCGCCGGTGGTGGGATCGCGGGGCAGGCCCTGGCCCTCTGGCTCACCCGGGGCGGCCACCAGGTGACCGTTGTCGAACGCGCTCCGGCGCTGCGGGCCGCCGGAGGCCAGGTCGATCTGCGAGGTCAGGGCATCGAGGCCGTCAAGCGAATGGGGCTTCTCGACGCCGTCCGCGGCAAGCTTGTGGACGAGGCGGGCGTCGCCTTCATCGACGCACGCGGCAAGCCCAAGGCGACGATCATGGCCAACACCTCGGGGAAGGGCCGGCAGACCCTCACGTCCGAGTACGAGATCATGCGCGGGGACTTGGTACGCATCCTGCATGACGCCGCCAAGGGCGACACCGAGTACGTCTTCGGCGTGTGCGTGGACGGCTTCGAGCAGGACGTCCACAAGGTCGTCGGGCACTTCTCCGACGGGTCCTCCGGCGAATTCGACCTCCTGGTCGGCGCGGACGGGCAGGGGTCGCGCATCCGGCGAGCGATTCTCCCGGAGGATCTCGACCCGTACTGGCGGGTGGGCATCCACATGGCCTACTGGTTCATTCCGCGCATCGCGTCCGACAGCAATATCCGGGACACCTACATGGTCCCGGGCGGCCGTCAGATCATGCGCCGCAGCCACAACCCGACCGAGACCCAGGTGTACTTCGTCATACGGGAAGAATCAGAGGAAGCCTCGGCAATCCACCGGGCGCCCGTCGAGCGCCAGCAGGAGTTCTGGGCGAGCAGGTTCCGCGATGCCGGATGGCAGACCGAGCGCTTCATCGAGGGGATGAAGACCAGCCCGTTCTTCTACTCCCAGGAGGTCGTCCAGGTCCGCACCGACACCTGGTCGAAGGGCCGCGTGGTCCTAGCCGGTGACGCCGCGCACTGCGCCTCCCCCTACAGCGGCATGGGCATCTCCGGCGGCCTGGTCGGCGCCCACGTCCTGGCCGGAGAGATCAACCGGCACCCGGACGACCTGCCGACCGCGCTGGCGAACTACGACCGCGTGCTGCGGCCCTTCGTCAATGAGATCCAGGGCGAAGTCAACCCGCGCCTGCTGCGCCTGGGCCTGCCGATGACCCAGCGTGCGATCGATGTCTTCCAGGCCACCACCGCGCTGGCCTGCTTCCTGCACGTCCCCGACCTCGCCGCGCGCCTTTCGACGCAGGACCGCGGCGGCAACTGGCAGCTCCCCGAGAACCCGGCACTGACCAGCGCCGTCTGAAAACGACCGCGCAGTTCGCACCGACGGCCGCCACGACCACGCCCGACCGGCGAGGCGAATTGCGGCAGGACGAAGGCTCCTGCCCACAAGCTGATCAACGGTCGGTCGGCCAGCCTCCGGCGTTCGCTCATGCCCTCCGCCGCCATCCTCCTCGTCCGCGTGTAAGCGGGGCCCAGCAGGTAGCGCCGCCACAGGCGTCCTTGGCCGGGTGGCACGTCCCGCACATCACGAGCTGGCGGACCCGGCCGACAGCGGTGTGTCGCTCGCCGAAATGTTTTTCAAGAAGCGCCATCACCTCGTCCAGCGGAGTGTCGCAGAGTCGGGGCCGGCCGGGCGCGGAGTCGGGTATACGGGCATCGGCAAAGCCCAGCGTCCGCGGTTTCCCGGCCCCCAGGATGTCCAGGGCGTCGGCGAGTTCACCGGCCCGGGGGCTGGCAGGGGCCCAGGTGGCGGTGACTACGGCGATAGCGGCGCCCGCGGCGGCGTGCTGGGCCAGGATGCCGCAGGCCAGGAGGGACTCGTCGTCCGGGTGGCCGAAGACTCCCAGCAGGGACGGCCGGTACGCAGAAGAGGAGGAGGTCACGGTGGGGCCTTCCTGCCGAACGCGGTAGCGCGACCGGGCCGGCGCCGGACTAGTCTGGGCCGTTTCTTTCGGATCAGCGGAGGGAAGCAAGGGTGGGCACATGCCGAGGCCGGTCCACTCCGCTTCCGCTGCAGCCGAGCGGCGTCATTTCTGGGGCCGCGCCCTCTACTCCGCCGCCACGATGCGCTCCACTGCGGCCGTCACCAGTTGTTCACGCTCTTCCTCCGTGAAGACGTCCGGCAGGGTGAGCTGCTCGACGATCAGCCAGTTCAGCGTCAGCATGAGCAGCTTGACGGCCGTGGCGTCGCCCGGGAGGCCGGAAGCCTCGTGGTAGGCGACGTTGGCGTCGACGTCTCCTCGGACTCGCTCAGTGAGGACCTTGCGTAGTTCGGGGCGGCGGGTGGCCTCAAGGCGGAGTTCCAGCAGCGCGAGGTAACCGGTGCGGAAGGAGGCGATGCGGCCGACGAGTTCGCGCATCAGTTCTGCGTAGGTTTCCCGGTCGCGGTCGGCCTCCTGCTGGCGGGCGATCGTGGCCTCGTCCGGCTGGAGTTGCTCGTAAACCCGGGCGCCGGCCTGTGTGAACAGATCGTCGCGGCTGGCGAAGTAGTTGGACGCCGTGCCGGCGGGAACGGCCGCCTCTGCGTCCACGGCCCGGAAAGTCAGCCCGCGCGCGCCTTCCCGGGCCAGCACCTCGATCGCCGCGTCGACGAGGGCCGCGCGTCGCTGGTCATTCCGTCTCACCGTTGACACCACTCCAGATGTAGTACTACGTTCAGATCACTTCAATCAGAGTACTACGTGTGGGGGACCATTTTGCGAAAGCTCGTGTACTACATCGGCGCCTCGCTCGACGGCCGCATCGCCGGTCCCGGCGGCGAGTTCGACTTCTTTCCGCAGGGCGACGAGCAGCAGGCCGCCGCCTACTCGACTTGGATGAACGCCCTGTACCCGGAGACCATCCCGACCGCTTATCGCGCGGCCCTCGGCGTCGACGATGCACCCAACCGGCGTTTCGACACCGTCGTCATGGGTCTCGGTACCTACCGCCCAGCCCTCGACAACGGGATCACCAGCCCGTACGCGCACCTGCGCCAGTACGTGGTGTCCAGCACTCTCAAGCCGGACACCGACCCAGCCGTCACCGTCGTGCCGAGCGATCCGCTGGCCCTCGTCCGCGACCTCAAGGGCGAGGCGGGCGCCGCCCTGGACATCTGGCTCTGCGGGGGCGGCCAGCTCGCGGGCACCCTGCTGCCCGAGATTGACGAGCTGCTGATCAAGACGTATCCGGTCGTTGCCGGTACCGGAGTCCCGGTAGTCGACGGCGCCTTCGACCCCACCGTCTTCAACGTCGCCGAGCGCACTGCCTTCTCCAACGGGGTCACTCTCACCCGCCTCACCCGCCGCTAGGCGGTTTCGGTTCTGCGGGCGGACCAGAGGAAGATTCCCGCGATATGGAGTCCAGCCAGATAGATGGTCGCTGTCTTCTCGTAGCGGGTGGCGATGCCGCGCCACTGCTTGAGGCGGTTGATGCACCGCTCGACGGTGTTGCGCTGCTTGTAGGCCACGCGGTCGAACGCCGGTGGCCTGCCGCCTTGGCTGCCGCGCCGCTGCCGGTGGGCCTGCTGGTCCGCCGGGACGGGGATCACCGCGCGGATCCCGCGCTTGTGAAGGTGGGCACGAATCGCGCGTGAGAAGTACGCCTTGCCCGCCAGAACCACGTCTGGCCTGGTGCGGGGCCGTCCGCGTCGGCGCGGAACACGCAGACGTGCCATTACCTGCGCGAATGCTGGTGCGTCGCCGGCCTGTCCGGCGGTGAGGTGAAAGGCCAGGGGCCGGCAGCTGCCATCGGCGGCGAGGTGGATCTTCGTGGTGAATCCGCCGCGGGACCGGCCGATGGCGTGGTCGTCCGGCTCGCCGGCCGAAGCCCCTTTTTGCGGGCCCCGGCGGCGTGCTGGTGCGCGCGCACGATCGTGGAGTCCACCGACACGG
Source organism: Streptomyces sp. NPDC007917 (assembly GCF_042959105.1). NCBI lineage: Bacteria > Bacillati > Actinomycetota > Actinomycetes > Kitasatosporales > Streptomycetaceae > Streptomyces > Streptomyces sp. NPDC007917. Next base: position 195,385 of record NZ_JBIBKK010000014.1, on the reverse strand, counting down.
CCCAATTGAGGTCCTCGTCCGCGTCGGCCTGGGCGATCAGCGCGGTGAACACCCGCTCCCAGGTGCCGTCGACGGCCCACATCCGCAGCCGGTTGTAGACGCCTCGCCAGTTGCCGTACTTCTCCGGCAGGTGCACCCACTGCGTTCCGGTCTGGAACTTGAAGGCGATCGCGTTGATCACCGGTGATCCCGCCAGCGGCCACCTCGCTTCGGCGTCCGGTCGGGAAGTAACGGCTCGATCTGCGCCCACTGCGCGTCAGTCAGCGGCACGCCCGGACCAACAACCCGATGATCCAAACGAAACGACCGCCGCATTATCGAGCTGTGCAGTTGAGGAGGGCATGGCTCTCGTCGCTCTGGGGCCCCGCCCTGGCGCTCTCCGTGCTCGCCTCTTTCCGGCTGAGCATCTCCGCACTGGCACCGGTTGGTGGCCAGCGCCGCCCCGGGGCGGATTCGATGGGCAGGCGCGGCTTCCACGACCGCCGCGCTGGGCCCCGGTCCTCCCCCCACCTGGATCTCCAACTCCTCACGTAAGGCGGGCCCGCGAATGCAACGGGTGGTGTCCTGCTTCGTCGCGGTCTCCCCGCCGCGCCTAGGACAAGAAATCCCGGCCGGGGCCTCACGCATCCGGCAGTCGGCTCGTAAGGCACGACCTCGAGTAGTCAACGCCCTCGCCGTCGGCTTCCCGCCTCGTCGTCTGGCTGCACTCTGCCAGCTGCATAGGTGAGTCAAATTCGGCAGGATGGTGGGGAGCATCACGTTGCACAGCGAGGGGGCATCTGGTGGCTGGGCGGGGTCGTCTTTCACGGCTGGAGCTGATCGGGGAGAAGCGCCGCGCGGGGTTTGTGGGGCGTCACGGGGAGATAGCCGCGTTCCGGAGCAATCTGGTGGCTGATCCGGAGAGTGGACCTGAGCTGCTGTTTCACGTCTCTGGCCCGTCCGGGGTCGGCAAGTCGACGCTGGTGCGGCAGTGGGCGGCTCTCGCGCGGAAGGCGGGGGCAGTCACCGCATGGGTGGATGAGGGGTGCGTCAGCGTCGTTGAGGCGATGGAATCCATCAGCGCACAGCTCACGTCGCAGGGAGCGACACTGAAAGGTTTCGACAAGCAGCTCGGGCTGTACCGGCAGCGGAGGCACGAGGCCGAAGCCGTCATACCCGACGTCTCCGAGCCCAGCTGCGCGAGCGGCAGCCAAGAGGTACCCGTGCCAGTTCCTCCCTCCGCATCGAGCATGTTCGTCTCTCAGATCGGTCTGGTGGGGGCGGGCATGGTGCCGGGGCTCGGGCTGGTCACGGGAGCGATGGATCCCAATCGTGTGGCCGCGTCGATGGACCGGTGGCGAGCAGCGCTCAGCGCCCGTCTACGCAGCCACGACGACGTGCGACTGGTGATGTCGCCAGTGCAGGTGCTCACGCCGGTCTTCCTAGAGGAGTTGGCCGAAGCTGCAGGCCGGCAGGAGTGGGTGGTGCTCTTCTTCGACGCCTACGAGCGCACCGGCCCCGCGCTTGATGTATGGCTTCGGGATCTTGCCCTCAGCGACCAGTACGGGGAACTGCCGACAAACATCATCGTGGTTCTCGCCGGGCAAGGACATCTGGACTCTCGGTGCTGGGGCGAGCATATGAGTCTGATAGCAACCCTGCCGCTGGACGTCTTCACCGAGACTGAAGCTCGTCAATTCCTGACGTCCAGACAGGTCACGGACGAGCGAGTGGTCGAAGTCATCCTCCAGCTTTCCGGCCGTCTGCCGGTCCTGCTGTCCCTGCTGGCCGAGTCCCGGCCTACCAAGGTGGAGGAGATCGGTGATGCCAGCGGCACGGCCGTAGAGCGATTCCTGAAGTGGGAAGCAGACCCTGCTCGGCGGGCTGCCGCACAAGCTTGCGCTTTGCCACAGGAGTTGAACGAGGACATCTACCGTGCTGCTGTCGAACCGGAAGCCGTCGACCTGTTCGATTGGCTGCGGGGCTTGTCCTTTGTCACCGACCGCAGTGGCCGCTGCCATTACCACCAGGTTGTCCGCACCACCATGCTCCGCCTTCAACGCACCAGATCCCCCGCCCGCTGGCACCAACAGCACACCCACCTGGCCGACACCTTCCGAACCTGGCGTCACGAGCTTCAGAACGGCGCCCCCGTCCAAGACGTCAAGCAGTGGTGGGAGGACCGTCGCTGGCGCGAGCACAAGTTGCAAGAGACTTACCACCGCTTGTGCGCCACGCCTGAGCAAGCCCTGGCTGATGCACTTCGTGAACTCCTGGATGCCTATAACTATGGCACCGCCGCCCTCCGCCGCTGGGCACAGATGCTCACTCAAGCGGGTCACGACACCAGCACCAGCACTCTCACCCACTGGGGGCAACAGATCCTCACTGCGCTGGAGGACACTTCCGGCCCCGGGATCGCCGCTTTGACGCTCCTACTTCATCAGGACACCCTCGACGTCCCTGGCCGAGCTCTGGCCTTCACCCTGCGTGGCCGGGACCGTCGCAACGCGGGACACTATGAACAAGCCGTCAGCGACTACGAGGAAGCCTTCGCTTTGGTGCCTGGTTTCGCACGTGCCTACTTCGGCCGTGGTGAGACCTACCGGATTATGGGGCGCCACGACGACGCTCTCACGGACCTCAACCATGCAATCGGCCTCGATCCTGCTGACGCTGTCGCGATCGCCAGCCGCGGTCAGACCTACCGCGCCATGGGCCGCTTTGACGACGCCCTCACCGACCTGAACCACGCCATCCAACTCAACCCAAACCTCGACTGGGCCATAGCTGATCGTGGCGAAACATACCTGCTGATGGGCCGGTACGAGGAGGCCCTCAGCGACTTCACCCGCGCCATCGAACTCGACCCCAACTACAGCTGGGCCATCGCCAGCCGCAGCGAGACATACCGGCACATGGAACGCTATGAGGACGCCCTCACCGACCTGAACCACGCCATCCAACTCAACCCAAACCTCGAATGGGTCATCGCTGATCGTGGGCACACATACCGGCTCATGGGCCGGTACGAGGACGCCCTCACCGACCTGAACCGCGCCATCGAACTCGACCCCAACTACAGCTGGGCCATCGCCAACCGCGGCCAAACCAGCCAGCTCATGGGCCGGTACGAGGAAGCCCTCACCGACTTCACCCGGGCCATCGGCCTCAACCCCAACTACGACTTCGCCATCACCAGCCGCGGCGAGACATACCTGCTGATGGGCCGGTACGAGGAGGCCCTCAGCGACTTCACCCGCGCCATCGAACTCGACCCCAACTACAGCTGGGCCATCGCCAACCGCGGCCAAACCTACCGACTCATGGGCCGGTACGAGGACGCCCTCACCGACCTGAACCGCGCCATCGAACTCGACCCCAACTACAGCTGGGCCATCGCCAGCCGCGGCGAAACTCACCGGCTCATGGGACACTTCGAAGAAGCCCTCACCGACTTCACCCGCGCCATCGGCCTCAACCCCAACTACGACTTCGCCATCGTCAGCCGCGGCCAGACCTACCGGCACATGGAACGCTTCGAAGAAGCCCTCACCGACTTCACCCGCGCCATCCAACTCACGCCAGACACGGACTGGGTCATCGCCGAGCGCGGCGAAACCTACCGTCGCATGGGACGCTACGAAGACGCCCTCACCGACTTCAACCACGCCATCGAACTCGACCCCAACTACAGCTGGGCCATCGCCAACCGCGGCCAAACCTACCGACTCATGGGACACTACGAAGACGCCCTCACCGACCTGAACCGCGCCATCGAACTCGACCCCAACTACAGCTGGGCCATCGCCGACCGCGGCGAAACTCACCGGCTCATGGGACACTTCGAAGAAGCCCTCACCGACTTCACCCGCGCCATCGGCCTCAACCCCAACTACGACTTCGCCATCGTCAGCCGCGGCCAGACCTACCGGCACATGGAACGCTTCGAAGAAGCCCTCACCGACTTCACCCGCGCCATCCAACTCAAGCCAGACACGGACTGGGTCATCGCCGAGCGCGGCGAAACCTACCGTCGCATGGGACGCTACGAAGACGCCCTCACCGACTTCAACCACGCCATCGAGCGCGGCTTCGACCCACTCTTCCTTGTGGGGCGCGGCCAGATCTACCGCGCTATGGGCCAGTATTGCAACGCGCTCACGGACCTCAACCGTGCCATCTACCTCGATCCGGATGAGGGCTGGGCGCAGTATGAGAAGGCGTTGGTGCTGCATGCTTTGGGTGAGCCTGGTCAGGAAGAATGGCTGGCACGGGCCGCTGAGGTTTTCAGACGTGTGTCAGAGGAAGCCGGTCAGGAGGCTGCCTGGGGAAAGGCCAATCTGTTAGTTGTCATGTGTGCGCTGTCGCGTTGGGAACAAGCGGTCCAATGCCTGGACGATTTCCTAACTGGGGAGCCATCGACTGACTTGCTGGTCGAGGCAGTGAGGGATCTGGAGGAATTGGCGGATGCTATGCCCGCCCTCGCGGAGCGGCTATTGCCCTTCCGTGAGCGGATCGACGAGGCACGGCAGCAGGCCGGTTGACCGGACCGTGGCTCCCGTTCAGCTGGCCGAGGTTGACCACGCCTCAAGCTCAGGGCACGCTGGTGATCCTGTCCTGGGCTGTGTGAGTACCAGGGCGCTGCACTCGTCGACCTGGCACCCGCAGCCTCGGCCTTCTTCCGGAGAAAGACTTTCCAGTGGGTCCTGTCGGTCGACCTGGCCGAGCAGCAGGCTTGGGCTCAGAGCGTTGCGGCCTGCCCCGACACTCCGGTCACCGTTCCGGGGCCGGCCCTGCTCGCTTGTCGGGCCGGGTCAGCGAGCGGTGTCTTCGGCGCGTCACACTGGCGATCCCGCGCTCGCGCATGAGCCGCTCCAGCCGCTTGCGGTTGACTGCCCGTCCCAGCCGCCGCAGCTCAGCGGACACTCGTGGGACACCGGAGGCTCTTTTGGAGGCCAGGTGGATCACGGTGATCTCGTGAACGAGCGCGTCGTCGGCACGCATCCGGGTCTACCGGGCTGTTCCGCCTCCGACCAGGCGTAGAACGAGGAACGGGCCACGTCCAGGATACGGCACAGCAGAGCCACCGGATACGCGGCCTTCTCTGCGGCGATGAACCGGTAGACCTCGCTCACGGGTCGCTGTCCTGGGCGAAGAAGGCCGCCGCTTTCAGGATCTCGATCGTCTTCTGCTGCTCGATGTTCTGCCTGCGCAGCAGCTTGTGTTCCTCACCTTCCACGCTGGTCAGCTCGCCCGTGTTGTCCTCGCCGCAGTCGATCCGGTCGCGTTTGACCCAGCCGCGCAGGCTCTCCGAGCTCACCCCCCAGATCCCTCACGACCTCCCTGATCGCCTTGCCGGGGGAACGGGCGAGAGTGATCGCGTCCCGCTTGTACTCCTCCGAATACCGCTTGGAATATTGGCTGCCCACCTGACACTACTTTCGCTGGAACCTCATGTGCCGGTCTCCAGTCACACGGAGAAGCTTCACCGCACGTGTCCACCACCACGCCGACATGGACGCCCTCGCCCGTCTGTGCGGGCACTCCCACCACCAGACCGCAGAGTTGCTCGGCCGGCTGGCGCCCCTCATTGTGACCGCCTGGTGCCACCAACGGGACACCGACGACGTCCTGTGGCAGCTCCCCCACGAGTGCCCTTCAATCCGCTCTGCACTACGCCCCGAGCAGCAGCATGTGCGCCAGCCTTGAAGCTCAGCTCGAGCAATAGACATCGCTCAAGAGAAACAACACACTTCACTCATCCGTACTATCCAGTGTGCTGGCTGTTTCACAGCAGTGACCGCCGACCTACCTTCAGGCACCAGCCTGAGAACACACGCACGTGGCGCTCTATGCCTGCGCCAAAGACCTGGCACACCCAGCCAGGGAACAGAGAAAGGTCAACCTCATGTCGGATAGCACAACGGCCACCACCGAGCTGACAACGCAGAAACAGGGTGAACCGCGCTCCGCGTCGGAAGTCGCCACCGCCCTTGGCCAGGCCCATCCCGAGCGCGGCATCAAGACCACCGTCGTGCGCACCACCCTCGAAGGGCTCGTCGCCAAGAACCAGGCCCAGCGCAGCAAGCAGGGCGCATCCGTCTTCTACAACGCCCCCACACGGCTGCACCGGCCCAGGGCGAGGCGCAGTCCGAGCAGGCCGAGTAAGACCGCTGGAGAGCAGGCTGCCGCGGCGGCGGCAGCCGGCCCGGCGCACGTACCTACGGCAAGCGTCGGGGCCAGGGCGACCTGTCTCCTGCGTCCGAGACCGGCGAGGAGGAGGGAGAACCTGGGCGAGCGGGCTGACCGCGAACCAGATGATGACCTTCCGTCCAACGCCGAACTGGCGCGCGATCTTCGGGGCGAACAGCGCGCGCCGACCAGGCTCCCGACACCGCCGACACCGGTGACCACGCCGGAGGCGGTCGGGTTGGCCCCAAGGCCGGTGAGCAGGTTTGTTTGCTTCCGCGGTGGCCGACGACCTGGTCCGTGTCGCGTTGCAGGGGCGCATCGTGTTGCTATCCCTGTCTGGGCGTTGAAGAAGCACACATAGGCGCATTGTTGGCGGCCGAGCTTCGGACCACGCTGAATGGGCATCGAGTTGTTCCCGCGAAGGGGCCCGCCCTACACACGGCGTGAGGCGGTCCACGGACCGGGCGGTGTATGCCATACAAAGAAGCGGTGTGTGCACCGCTATCGCGGGTGCGGCTGCCGGATGGCAGTCGAACTGGCCTCACGGTGTCATGCTCTGAATGCCGAGGACGTCGTAGAGGTGCTGACCATGGGCCCATTTCTTCAGTTCCGGGCGGCCCATGAGGATGAGCTGGTGGTGCTGGGCGAAGTCGACTGCCGGCTGGGTGAAGCTGTTGAGCGCGATCATGATGGGCAGGTCGGCTCCGTGGTGCAGCCGGGCTGTCCCGTTGAACTTCTGCACGTGCCCTGATCCGACTGGGTTCTGGTACTGCTTGCACTGCAGGATCAGGAGACGGTCTTCGTCATCACGGGCGGTGACGTCCACGCCGAGGTCCCCAGCGCCGCTGACCCGCCGCGGACTCCGGAATCCGTCACGCGCCAGAAGATCGGCACACGCCTGCTCGAAGCCTGTCGCGCTCATCGCGGACAGCTGTTTCATCTTGAACGTCAGCACGTCCGGGTCGACTGAATTGTCGTTTGTATCGGCGAACGTGTCGTCCGGGCCGACGTAGATACCGGCGTCAAGCAGGAATGACAGGAGCTTGCCGAGCAGGAAGAGCACGAGCAGTCCGCTGACGGCGATGAGGCTGGTCCACCACGGGTGGTCGGCTATCAGGCCCCACAGGTCAACGGTGATCCACCGGGTCACGTCCTCGGTGAGCCATTCCCACAGCATCCTGCCCGCGGCCAGCGTGAGGACCGCGTAAAGCAGGAACTTCAGCGTCGGGTCGAGCGACCCGTCTTCGTCGAACACCACACCTCCAGACGTAATGGATGATGATCCAGAACCCTGCTGCTCAGGCAGCGCGCTTGAACCAGCTCGGGCGCAAGCGCGCGAATACTCCGAGAAGTTCATGCAGCGCGGCGCCATTCTCGGCCCAGCGCTGCAGTTTCTCCCGGTCGACCCAGTGCACGCCGTGCCGGTCACCCCACGCCATGGCGTTGCGGGTGAAGGCCCCGTTGGTGACGACGACAGCGTGATCGGCTTTATGGGCCGGTCCAGCCGTCCCCTTAACCTCGTACATCACCGATGACCCCACCTTCCCGCCGACACGGGTGTGCTTGGCCTGCACAACGATCCGCCCGCGCTGCGGGTGATCACCGATGACGTCGGCGGCTAGGGGGTAGCGCCGAGGTAAGCCCAAAAGCCGCCAGTTCTCGATCTTGGGGTCCTGTGAGGTCGCCGCCGTCACCCATTCGGCCGAAGGTCGTTGGTGCTGATACCGACTGATCTCGGGCCTGGGGCGGGACTTGTGACCTCGATCGAGCGGACCGCGTACCCGCGGTTCAAGCGGCTGATCACCGCGCATGAGCTGCATCTCTTCTTCGCGCCGACGCGGGCGGAGGCAGCGTGGGCCGCTGAGCGGATGGACTCCGACGGCCATCAGCTCGCGCTGTTGCTGGCGCTGAAGTCGTACCAGCGGATGGGCCGGTTCCCGAAGCCGGATGAGTATCCGGCGATGGTGGTCGACTTCGTCCGCCGCACGGTCGAGCTGCCGGAGGACACGCTCCCGCTGTACGAGACGGGCCGCACCGCCGAGCGGCAGCGTGCGGAGGTGCGGCTGCGGGTGGGGCCGAAGTACCGGCAGGCCCAGGCCCGGCAGATCGCTGAGGCGGCGATCCGCAAGGAGGCCGCGTCGAAGAACCGCCCCGCCGACCTGATCAATATCGCGCTGGAGAAGGTGGTGGCGGCCGGGCTGGAACTGCCGGCGTTCTCCACCTTCGACACGATGGCCTCCACGATCCGCACCGAGGTGAACACCTCGATCTGCTGCGGCATCCACGACCGGATGAGCCTTGCGGAGCAGGCGGGGATGCTGCGGCTGCTGGACGAGCGCGACAGCGACGGCACCACGCAGTTCAACCGGCTGAAGCAGACGGCCCAGGGTCCGAGCTGGTCGCACTTCAAGCGCCTGTTCACGCACCTGGAATGGCTGGACGAGCTCGGCGACACCGCGGTGTGGGTGGACGGCGTCGCCGCGCCGAAGGTCACCGACTTCGCCGGGGAAGCGGATGCGGCGGACGCCTCCGAACTGCGGGACTACGCGGCCGTCAAGCGGATCGCGCTGCTGGCCTGCCTCGCCCACAAGGCCCGGATGTGGGTACGGGACGACCTGGCGACCATGTTCTGCAAGCGCATCGCCATGAAGATCAAGAAGGCCAAGGAGGAGCTGGAGGAGATCCGGCTCGCCGAGCGGGAGATCGTCGAGCCCTGATCGGGAACTACCGCACCGTGCTCAAGAACCTCGACGACGGCGGCCCAGCCCAGGAAGCGCTGACGAAGGCCGCCGCGATGACCGCCGACGCCGTGAAGGCCCTGGACGGGCTGGACGAGGCGGCGCCGGTGGAGGAGGTCGCCCGGCGCCTGGGCGGGGAGGTCTCCCCGGCCGTGCTCGCCCTGGCGAGGGCCCAGTTGGTGCAGGCCGGCGGCCTGGGGGCGGTCACCAAGGCAGTGGAGGGCTTCGGCGGGTTCGCGGGGCAGTACGAGCAGATCGAGAAGGTCTCCGCGCATCACGGCAACTTCTGGGAGGTGCTGCTGTACGGGCAGCTCGGCCGGGACCGGTCGGTGATGTTCGACCTGGCGGAGAAGCTGGAGTTCACCACCACGTCCGAGGACGGGCGGGTGCTGGCCGCGCTCGCCCACGCGATGCGCCACGAGAGCGCCCGCGGCGAGTGCTCGACAAGACCCGGCCGAGCCGGTTCGTGCGCAAGCACTTCGAGGCGATGGTCTTCACCCACCTCGCCGAGGAACTGCGCACCGGGGACGTCGCGGTGGTCGGCTCGGAGGAGTACGCCGACTGGTCCGAGCAGCTGCTCGCGTGGGAGGACATCCAGGAACAGCTGGCCGACTACCTGGTGGAGGTCGGGCTGTGCGAGGAGGGCGAGGCCGTTTCCTTCAACGCGGTGTCCTTCCGCCGGCAGCTGGAGGACAAGCCGCGCGGCGCCGCTGCGGCGGCCGATGCCGGGTACCCGGACAACGAGGGCCTGGTCATCGACCCGGAGACCGGCATCCCGTCGCTGAAGCCGCACCGTTCCGAAGGGCAGCGGCCCTCGGCGAAGCGGCTGGAGCAGGAGGTCAAGGCCCGGATGCCGGAGCGCACGCTGATGGGGATCGTGGCACGTACCGCGTACTGGGTGGAGTAGTGGCGCCGCTTCGGGCCGCCCTCGGGCAACGACCCGAAGACGGTGATCACCGAGTCGGGGCCGATGGAGATCGAGGTGCCACGGGACAGGGCCGGGTCCTTCGAGCCGCAGCTGGTCAAGAAGCGCCGGCGGCGGCTGGGCGGAGTGGACGAGATGGTGCTGTCGCTGTCGGCAAAAGGGCTCACGCATGGGGAGATCTCCGCGCATCTGGCCGAGGTGTACGGCGCGGAGATCTCCAAGTCCACGATCTCCACGATCACCGACAGCGTGATGGCCGGCATGACCAAATGGCAGAACTGTCCGCTGGACGCGGTTTACCCGGTCGACTTCATCGACTGTGTGAACGTGAAGGTCAGGGACGGACAGGTCGCCAACCGGCCTGTCTACATGCCGGTGGCGGTCACCGTCGAGGGGCACCGGGACCGACCCACGCGCCGGATGCGGGACCTCGGTCTCGTAGCCGAGCACGTGCCCGATGCTGGCGCGGTGCAGCTCGGCGGCGTGGCCCTCCGCCGACCCCACGGCAACGTCAAGCGGCTCCGGGACGGCGATCGGAAAGACGGCACCAGAAGGGCCGCGTACCTGCGCGGCGGGCACCAGACGGCACAGCCATGCGCACCCGGCCGCGTTCTGCGGGCCGACATCATCGACGCGGCCCGGCTGCTGCGGCCAGCCAAGTGGCGGGCCATGCCCGCCGGCTTCCCGCCGTGGAGCAGCAGGCCACAACCAAGAACAATAGGTAGGTGCATAGCGGCGCTACAGATCCGATGTATAGTCCTCCGCTCGCCGAAGGGGTGATCTTTCAGGGTCTAACATACCGCCTGAAACATCCCCTTTCCCTCTCGGCTTGGACTGGTATCGCCTCAACTGTAGACACAGCCCTCACTGTTCCCCTATAAATCCATCCGATGTCCTCTAGAGGGTGAAGCGGAACACGACCGCCACGCCGGTGTTCCGCTCCTAGCGCCCTGCCCTCCCTCCCCCAACACATGGAGCCGCACCATGTCCTCTGCTTCCTTCAGCAGACGCTCTCTGATGAAGGCCGCCGCCCTCGCCGGGGGAGTGGCGGCCTTCGGGCTGCCGCAGGCGCTGTGGCCCTCTACCGCGGAGGCGTATTCCGTCCCCTCGAAGATGGACTGGTGGTACCAGGCCCGGTTCGGGATGTTCATCCACTTCGGGTCCTACTCGTATCTCGGCCACGGCGAGTGGGCGATGGACCAGGAGCGGTGGAGCAAGGCGAGTTACCAGACCCAGGTCAGCCAGAAGTTCGACCCGAGCCAGTTCAACGCCGCCGCCGTCGCCGAACTGGCCAAGAACGCCGGCATGAAGTACCTCGTGATCACCGCCAAGCATCACGAGGGCTTCGCGATGTGGGACTCCGACGTGGCGAGCTTCACCGACACCACCGGCACCAAGCTGTACAACCTGCACGACTACAGCGGCTTCCAGACCGACCTGCTCGGGGACCTCAAGAGGGAGTGCGAGAGCCGCGGGATCAAGTTCTGCCTGTACTACTCGATCCTCGACTGGAACCATCCGTCACAGACCGACCGCTACCAGGGCGGTTTCACCACGATGTCCTCGCAGGCCGCACGCACCGCCTACATCGCCGACATGAAGGCGCAGCTTCAGGAACTGCTGGACCGCTACGACCCGGCACTGCTGTGGTTCGACGGCGACTGGTCCGGCGAGCCTTCCAGTCCCACTCTGCAGGACTGGTGGCTGAAATCGGACGGCGTCGACCTCTACAACTGGCTGATTGCCCGCAAGCCCGGTCTGATCATCAACGAACGGGTCAAGCGGGACCTCGGTCTCGGCGACTACGCGGTCGCGGAGTTCGGGATACCCAGCGCGCCGATGGACCGGCAGTGGGAGAAGTGCGCCACCATGAACGGCTCCTGGGGTTACAACGCGGGGCGTGAGACCAGCTACAGGCCCTTGAAGGACATCGTCCGGGAACTCGTCACGGTGGTCTCCCGGGACGGCAACTATCTGTTGAACATCGGCCCCACGGGCGAGGGCTTGGTCACCGCAGGAACGGAGACCGTCCTCAACGGCCTGGCCTCATGGATGTCGACGTACAGCGACAGCATCCACGGCACCAGCGGCAGCCCGTTCGCCACCGAACCCTCCTGGGGGAAGGTCACCAAGAAGAACGGCAAGCTCTTCGCCCATGTCTTCACCTGGCCCACGAACGGCCAGCTGCGGATCCCGGCGCCCGACAACACGATCCGCCGCGTCTATCTGCTGAACAACCCCTCGGCCTCGCTTTCGTACACCGTCAGCGGCGGCACCATCAACGTCACCGTGCCGGCCACCACGCCGGACGCCAACGTCTCCGTGGTGTGCGTCGAGGTCCAGGGCATGCCCATCAGGGTTTCCGCGGCGGTGTTCCAGAACGTCAACTACCAAGGCAGCAGCGCCGTTCTGCCGCTGGGGAGCTACACCTCCTCCCAGCTGTCCGCCGCCGGCCTGGGGCCGGCCATGGCCTCCTCCCTCCTGGTACCAGACGGCTACCAGGTGACGGGCTACTCCGGCGACAACTTCACCGGCACCGCCTGGACGTTCACAGCGAACACACCCGACCTCGTGGCGACCGGCAACAATGACGCGATCAGATCACTGAAGGTGACGTTCAGGCCCGACAAGTACTTCCGCCTGACCAATGTCACCAGCCGCCTGGCGCTGGACAGCGGCGGCAATGTCGCCAGCGGCTCGAACCTGAAGCAGTGGCAGCCGATAAGCAACTCCAATCTCCAGTGGCAGGCAACCGAACTCGACGACGGCTACTACAAGCTCGTCAACCGCACCAACGGCATGGTCGCCGACGGCTGGGGCTCCACTACCAACGGTGACCCGGCCCGGCAGAAGGCCTGGGACGGCAGCGACACGCAGCAGTGGCGGATCACCCACCGCGGCCAGGGCCAGTACTCGATCGCCAACCGCAGCACGGGGCTCGTCCTCGACAGCGGCGGAAGAGTCGCCTCAGGATCCGTGACCAAGCAGTGGACGTGGCAGCAGAGCACCAACCTGCTGTGGACGTTCAGCCCGGTCGCCTGACCGGCACCACCCCGGTGGCCCACCTACCCACCCGGTCGGGGCTGCGGCACACGACCGGGTGGGAAGGGGAGTGTCTAATCAACGGCTCTGGCCCGTAGTCGGTGGTAGCCGTGAGTGACGGTATGTCGGGACCGTGTTTTCGGGATTGTCCGCGCTGGTGGTAGAGGGACGTGACGGACGGCGGTGAGGTGATCCTGGTGTCCGCGCGGACGCGGGGCGGCCCGATACCGTGCCCAGCCTGCGGGACGCCGACGGAGAAGGTGCACGGCTTCCACACCCGCACGCCATCCTGGGGCTCGCCCAGTCGATGGGCCCGATCGGCGCGTGGCTCGCGGTCACCGACTCCTGGTCGTGGGACGCGGTCCTGCTCGGCCTCGCGGTCGGCATCTGGATCGGCGGCTTCGACCTCATCTTCGGCTGCCAGGACGTCGCCGCCGACCGCGCCCACGGCGTCAAGTCCGTCCCGGCCCGCTTCGGCATCCCCGCCGCGCTCCACGGGGCCTGCGGCTGCCACGCTGTGACCACCGGCCTGCTCGTGTGGTACGGCGCCGCCACCGACGCCGGCGCCTTGTGGTGGGTGGGACTGGCGGTGGTGATCGGGGCGTTCCTCTACGAGCACTCGATCGTCAAGCCGCACGACCTGTCGCGTCTGAACCGGGCGTTCTTCACGGTCAACGGGGTCATCGGCATAACCCTCTTCGTCTTCGCACTGTTCGACCTGATCGCGCGGGGACTGGGGGCGTAGGCCGTATCCGACCCGGCCCGGTCCGGGGGCGAGGAGCCGGGACCGGGGGCGGGAGCCGGGGCAGGGAAAAAAGGGGCTTCCATTCGAAGCGCTTCGATTGTCTACTGCTCTGCAGACACCCGATGTGACGACCCGAGGCGGTACCTCATGGCCCTGTTCGACATGCCCTTGCCCGAACTGCGGGAGTACCGCAGCGGCGCCCCGGAGCCAGCGGACTTCGACGACTTCTGGGGCAAGACCCTGCAGGAGGCCCGCGGTTACGAGCTGGGCGCGCGGTTCGAGCCGGTGGAGACCGGGCTGACCACGGTCGAGGTGTACGACGTGACGTTCGCTGGGTTCGGCGGCCACCCGGTCAGGGGCTGGCTCCGGCTGCCCGCCGGGGCGAGCGAACCGCTGCCGCTGGTGGTGGAGTTCCTCGGATACGGCGGCGGGCGCGGCCTGCCGCACCAGAACCTGCTGTGGCCGTCCTCCGGCCGCGCGCACTTCCTGATGGACACCCGGGGCCAGGGCAGCGGCTGGGACGCGGGCGACACCCCGGACCCGGTCGGCAGCGGGCCCGCGTACCCCGGCTTCATGACCCGCGGCATCGACGACCCGCAGGACTACTACTACCGGCGGGTGTTCACCGACGCGGTCCGCGCGGTGGAGGCGGCCCGCTCCCACCCGCTGACCGACCCGGCCCGCACCGCCGCGATCGGCGGCAGCCAGGGCGGCGGCATCGCCATAGCGGTCGGCGGCCTCGTCCCCGACCTCGCCGCGGTCGCCCCCGACGTGCCCTTCCTGTGCGACTTCCCCCGCGCGGTCACCATGACCGACAGCCACCCGTACCGGGAGATCGGCGACTACCTCAGGACCCACCGCGGCCGCACCGACCACGTCCTGCGCACCCTCTCCTACTTCGACGGCGTCCACTTCGCCGCCCGCGGCCGCGCCCCCGCCCTCTTCTCCGCCGCCCTGGAGGACGCGACCTGCCCCCCGTCCACGGTCTTCGCCGCCTTCAACGCCTGGCCGCACGAGGACAAGGACATCGAGGTCTACGACTTCAACGGCCACGAGGGTGGCGGGTCGGTCCAGGAGGCGGCGAAGCTGCGGTGGCTGGGGGGACGGGTGTGAGGCTTCCGCGGGGCGGGCGGCCCGCCCGCCCCGCGGAAGCCGGTGCCGGGGCCGTCCGGGCGGGGGGCCACACCCCAGTGGTGGGCGGTCAGCGCGTCCACGATGAGCAGGCCGCGGCCGCCTTCGGGGAGGTCGGTGGCCGCCGGGTCCGCGGGGGTGGGGCGGTGGTCGCTCGCGTCGTCGACCTCGATCACGACCCCGTCCGGCAGCCCGTGGAATGTGAGGCCGATTCGCCGGTCCCGTACCGGGCCGAGGCTGCGCAGATGGTTCAGGGCGTTCGTCATCCCGCTCCTCCGCCACCGCATCCTGCTCCCATAGCCACCGTCACTCACGGCTACCACCGACTACGGACCAGAGCCTGATCCACACTCCCGACCGCCGCTGGCCTCGGCCAGGCCGCCTGAGACGGCCACGGCCGAGGTGACATCCGCTCGGTCACTCGGACAGGATCAGTCGGTGGTGAAGCTGGACAGTCGTGCGGCCGGGTAGCGGCTGCCTGCCGAGCCGTGGGGGAGGATCTCGGTGATGCGGGTCAGGTCGGCGTCTGTGAGCCGGACCCCGTCCGCGCCGGCGTTCTCCTCGAGACGTACTGCACTGCGGGTGCCGGGGATGGGTACGACGTCCTGGCCCTGGGCGAGGAGCCAGGCCAGTGCGAGTTGGGCGGTGGTGATGCCCTTGGCCGCGGCCAGTTCCTTGAGCCGTTCGGTGGCGCGGAGGTTGTAGGTGTAGTTGTCGCCCTGCCAGCGCTCGTCCCAGCTGCGCATGTCGTCCGCGGGGTACTCGCTCGCGGGCTTGACCGCGCCGGTCAGGAAGCCTCGGCCGAGCGGGGAGTAGGGCACCAGGCCGATGCCGAGTTCCCGCAGAACGGGGAGGATCTTCTCCTCGACCTCGCGCTCGAAGAGGGAGTACTCGTACTGGAGGGCGGAGACCGGGGTGACGGCATGGGCGCGGCGGATGTACTGGGGTCCGACGTTGCTCAGGCCGAAGTACTTGACCTTGCCCTCGGCGATCAATTCGCCAACTGCGCCCGCGACCTCCTCGGCGGGGACGTCAGGGTCAGAGATGTGCTGGTAAAAGAGGTCGATGTAGTCGCTCTGCAGGTAGCGCAGGCTGTTCTCGGCGACCTTGCGGATGTTCTCGGGGCGGCTGTTGAAGCCGGCACCGATCGGCTGGGAGGTCATGTCGAAGCCGAACTTGGTGGCCAGGACCACCTCGTCACGGAAGGCCCGGACCGCTTTGCCCAGCAGGATTTCGTTGCTGCCGGTACCGGCGCCGTACAACTCGGCGGTGTCGAAGAAGTCGATCCCGAGTTCGTGGGCGCGGTGGATCGTTGCGGTGCCCTCGTCGTCGTTCGATGCGCCGTAGGCCATGGACATGCCCATGACGCCGAGGCCGAGCGCCGAGACACGCAGGCCCTGCGAGCCCAGGTTGCGGTGCTGCATGAGTTCACTTCCTCAGTGCGTGCCGGCCCCACCCCGAACGGGTCGAACCGAACTGTTCGGTTTTAACCGTACGGGCAGGAGCCCTGCAACGCCAAACCGAACCGTTCGGTGTCTTATCCTGGGACTATGTCCCACTCCCCCGACTCCGGCCAGACCTCGGCGCCCGCAGCCGCTTCCGACAGCAGCGACACCACGCGTGAACGGATCCTCGCCGCAGGCATGGAGGAGTTCGCCCGCCACGGCATCGCCGGAGCCCGCGTGGACCGCATCGCCAAACTGGCCCGGACCAGCAAGGAGCGGGTCTACGCCTATTTCCGCAGCAAGGAAGCGCTCTACGCCGGCGTGGCCGCGCGGGAGCTCTCCGTCATCGCCGAAGCCACCCAGATAGACCCGTCCGACCTCCCCGGCTACGCGGGCCGCCTGTTCGACTACTACACCGCCCGCCCGGACCATCACCGCCTGATCGCCTGGGGTCGCCTCGAACTGGCTGCCACCGCAGCCACCGAACCCGATCCCACTCGGGCGGCCATCACCCGCAAGCTCGACCAGCTCCGCCAGGCCCAGCATTCCGGGCACCTTGATCCTGCCTGGGACCCGGTCGACATCCTCGCCCTGGTCAACCAGATCGCCACCACCTGGGCCGACCAACCCGCACTCACCGACGCCGCAGCCGAACACGCCGCAGAGCCCACCACGGCGGCCCGCCGCGCCGCCGTGGTGACCGCAGTTCAGCAGCTCTTCCCCCGAGCAGTCTGAGCCTCACCGGGCGAGGACCTGCACGCAACGGGGGTAGGCGACCGGGATCGGGGTTCAGGATGCCAAGCCTCCGGCCACCCGGTCCTGCCCGTCCTGATCGCGCGGGAGAGTCCCGAGGTTCGTACTCGCAGAGATGAGCGGTTTCGCCACAGGGCTGCAGGCCGCGCGAAGGAACAGGAACCTCAGCCAAAGCACAGCGCTACGAAGTCTCACCAGCTCAACGGCGCCATCAGACCAACCCACCCTCATCCAGTCGAAGTTCCGGAGTCACAGGCCAGAACCCTCTCAACTCCCCAGCGAAGTACCGGCAACTCACAGGCGGACCGTTCCTGGGGCGGCTCATCGACCGCACCCGCCAGCCTCCCGTCCTGCTGATCGGCGCCACCGTCTGCGGTGCCGCGCTCGCGGCACTCACGCTGCTGGACCCGGCCGGCTCCCCGGCCACCGCCGCCGTCGCCGCGTTCGCGCTGGACGCCGCCACTTAAGGGAACTCGTCTTCGTGTGCGGCCCGTTGCTGGTGTTCGGCGCCACCGCGCTGCTCGGCCCCCCGGGCGGCCTGACCGCTGCCGCTGTGATCGGCCTGGCCGGGACCGTCACGTCCGCCACGGCCTCCCCGGCCCGCCGCCGGCGGCCCGCACGTACGGGCCGCCGGCGCTGGGCGGGCCCGCTGTACAACCGGCGCCTGGTGCGGCTTCTCGCCCCGCACTGCTACGCCAGGGCAGCGATCGGCACATTCACTGTGGCCCGCGACCGGCTACGCGGACACGGAGGGCAGCCTGGGCGCGGCGAGCCGGCTGATCGCGCTCAACGCGGTCGGAGCGCTGCTCGGCGGTGTCCTTTACGCCGCCGTGCCGGTGGCACGACGGGAAAGACCGCCGTCTGCTCCTCCTGCTGGTCCTGCTGACGGCCGGCTATCTGCCCCTGGTCCTCACCCCCGCCGTCCCCGGGATGGCCGCGCTCGCGCCGGCCTGAGGCTCGCCCTGCCCGCCGTGCCGGCCTCCGCATCCGCCCTCGTCGCCCGGCCGGCACCGCGAGGAACGCTCACCGAGGCCCACGCCTGGATGATCACCTCCTTCGGCGCGGGCAACGCCGGCAGCTCGGCACTCGCCGGAACGCTGGTCCACCTCACCTCCCCCGCCACCGCGTTCGTCTCGACCGCACCGTGCGGCGCGGCCGCCGCCGGCTGCTCCCTCGCGGGTACGTTCCGTCCCTCCAGCGAAACGCCTTGGTGACGCGGAGGTGCCGGCGGGTGGCCACCTCCTGCCTGGTCCCGGGGAAACGGCGTGATGATCCGGGTCGGGTTCCTCACCTGGGCCGGCGTAGTGGTGTCCGCCCTGGCGACGGGTCCGGGGCGGACACCGGTGCGCGCGTGGTTTCACGGACGGGGGTCGATGGGCGTGTGCACGCCGAAGTGGCGCTCGATCACCTCGGCGGCCTCCAGGCACCGGTCCTCCCGGTATGCCTGACCGATGAGCTGGACGCCCTGCGGCATCCCGTCCGCGAACCCGGTGGGTACGCTGACGGCGGGCACGCCGACCAGGGAGGTCACGGTGCACAGGGCGCCCGCCAGCATCATCTGGGCGTGGCTGTCGGCGTCGGTGTCCGCAGGCAGCAGGTCGGCGCCGGGGACGGGCTGGGTGCAGGTGGGCCCGAGGAGCAGCGGACAGGTGTCCAGGAGCTTGGCCCAGTCGCGCTGGATGCTGAGCCGGATGCCGGTCTGCCGGAGGAACTCGGCGAGATCAGTGTGCGGGGTGCGCTCCATGAACAGATCGATGTGCCGGGCGCCCTCCTCGGTGAGCAACTGCCTGGTACGGGCCCACTTGACGGCGAACTCGGTCATGATGAGCTTGCCGTAGCACTCCAGGGTCTCGGTCAGCCGGGGGACCTGTACCTCCTCCACCGCGTAACCCGCCTGCTCCAGTGCGGTGGCCGCCTTGTCGACGGCGGCACGGATCTGGGGGTGCACACCGGTCCCGGCCGGGTCGGCCACGACACCGACCTTGAGGGGGCCGGTGGGGGCGGGCCCGTACGTGGGCACCGGGACCGCCCGCGGGTCCTCCACGTCCGCGCCCGCCAGTGCCTCGTAGGCCGCGCGCAGGTCGGCGACCGAGCGCGCGAGCGGGCCGTCGGCAGGGATCAGCTGGGAGGCCAGCATCGGCTCCTGGCCCCGGACGCGGTGGTCGGCGGCGAAGCGGCCATGGCTCGGCGCCAGTCCTGCCACTCCGTTGAAGGCCGCCGGCATGCGCACCGAGCCGCCCGAGTCGTTGCCGAGGCCGAGCGCCGCCATGCCGACCGCCACCGCGACCCCGTCGCCGCTGCTGCTCCCGCCTGGGGTCTTCGACCGATCCCAGGGGTTGTACGTCCTGCCGTAGAGCTGGCTCGCAGGGTCCGAGGAGATCGCCAGGTCGGGCATGTTGGCGTGACCGACCGGGATCGCTCCCGCGGCGCGGAGCCGGCGCACCGGCGGCGCGTCGGCCTCGGCCACATGATCGCGCAGCTTCGGTACGCCGTGGGTGGTCGCCCACCCCGCCACGTGGATGTTCTCCTTGACGGTGAAGGGCACTCCGGCCAGCGGGCCGAGCCGTTTCCCCGCGGCGCGGCGCCGGTCGGTCGCGTGCGCGGCTTCAAGGGCGCTGTCCGCCATGAGCTGCGTGACGGCGTTCACGGCCGGGTTCACCGCCGCGATACGCGCCAAATGACTCTCCACCACCTCGGTGGCCGAGACCTCGCCCCGGGCGACGGCCGCGCCCAGCTCGGTCGCGTTCAGCTTCCACAGTTCAGTGTCCATCGCATCGCCGGGCCGTCGCTCCGCTCTTTTGAGGAGCGCACGCCCCTGCCCCCTTCCTCTCGCCGCGCCGTGACGCTCTGCGTTCCGTCAGGGCGTCGGCCGCCATTCGTTTCGATACGCTTGCATCACAACCTATGGCAGGAATCGATGCAAGCGCATTACTACGGGACGGGTGAAGCAAGCCCATCACCTTCGCCGCACGACCCGGCCAACCGCCAGCCGGCGGGGGCCGGTTCCGAGCAACGGGTGCAGACGCCGGCGCGGGGCCGTATCCGGCTGCACACGGACGCGGAGGCGCCAGCCGTCCCGCGTTCGAGGGGGCGACAGGTGGTGCGGGGTGATCGTAGAGACCGAACGAGGCGGCGGGCCATGAGGACGGTCACGGACCGGGCAAGCGGCGCCCGGGCCGGGAAACAGGTACCGCCACCGACGTGACCGGCCTGAACGTCACCGTGATCGTGGCCGCGGCGAAGCTGCACGACAACGCGATCGCACCTGCTCAGCCCGAACAGGTCACCGCGAGCGGGCAGTACTCAGGCAGCCACCCGGCCCCCCGGCGGCATACAGGCCGCGCCACAGCAGCGCGACGGCACGGCCTGACCCGCCAGCCCTGGCCGCGGCCGCCACCGCCACCGCCACCGCCACCGCCAAGCGACTGTCCTCCGTGATCGCCCGCTACAGCAAGGTCGGCCTTCTGTGCCTGGACGAGTTCGGCGACCTCGACCTGGACAAGAAGGGCGCCAAACTGCTGTTCCAGATCTTCACCGAACACGAGGAACGCAAAGCGACAGCGGTTGCCACGAACTCCCCGTTCAACGAGTGGGACACGATCTCCACCGAGCCCAGGCCCTGCGCGGCCATCGCCGGCCCCATCACCTTCCGCTGCACCCTGATCCAGACCGGCACCGAGTCCCACCGGTTCCAGGCCACCGAAGCCGAACGCGGCAGCGACACTCCACGACCTGCTACCGCACCGGCTGCCGACACGCCGACCATCCGCCAGCGTGGCCGAGAAAGCGATCGATCGATACGGAAGTAATCCCTGACCTGGACCTTGCCGTTGAAGTGGTGGAGTCGATACTTCGGGGCCCGACGACGACGCGGCCGACCGCTGAGTCAGGTACAGCAGGTGCAACCGTTCGGCAAACCGTCCGCGTCATCCATCTGACAGGAAATCAGGGTGATCGATCTCGACGAGGAACAGCACCGCATCACTGGTGACGCCGCCGCTGCCACCTCCTGGATTGAGGACTCCGAGTTGCCCCACGAAGACAAGGCAGCGCTGCGGCAGTTCGTCAGCCGGTTTCCCTCGCTACGGTTTACCCGGGAGGAAGACGCCCTGTTGGACCACTACGAAGCGACCGATCAGGTCACGCTGCCGACCTGGTTCCGCGTGTCGCGATCGACCCTCGCCGCCATCGAGCCCCACTCACGTCTTCGGATCGACGCCTTCCGGTTCAACGGCTCACCGCGCGAGACGCCGGGCGAGGAGTACTACGCGATCAGCCCCGGATATATTAACCAGGAGACCCGGGAACTCCTCTTCAATCAGGCGCACGTCTATCTGATCGGCCAGTGGTTCAGCACCGACCGGTCCTGCCTGGCCATCGACCTCGAAAACCCGAATGACCGCCGGATCTTCGAATTCGCGAGGGAAGACCTGATCGACGACGACATCACAGGCCGCCCCCTGCGGGAATCACTGGCCCCGGTCTTCACCTCGTACGCCGACCTGCTCGGCCACATCATTGAGGTGCGGCTGCCGGACGGCAACGTCACTGCCGCAGCGATCTAGGTTGTATCGCTTTGGTCAGCGTCGGGTCCAGATTAGGATGCCCGCGAGGTGGAGTGCGGCCTGGTAGGCGATCGCGAGCTTGTCGGTTCGTGTGGCCAAGCCGCGCCACTGCTTGAGGCGGTTGACGCACCGCTCGACAGTGTGGCGCTGTTTGTATGCCTCGCTGTCGAAGCCGGGCGGACAGCCACCGGGTCGGCCTCGCCGCAGGCGGTGGCAGACTTGGTCGGACGGCTGCGGGATGACCGCAGGGATGCCCCGGCGCTGCAGGTGGCTGCGGATGGCGCGTGAGGAATACGCGCGGTCGGCCAGAACGGCCAGGGGCCGGGTCCGGGGCCTGCCCGGGCCGGTCCGGGGCACGCGGATGCGGGACATCACCGTCTCGAAAGCGGGTGCATCACTCACCTGCTTGACCTGCGGTGATGGTGAAGGCGAGGGGCCGTGCACGGCCGTCTGCGGCCAGGTGGACCTTGGTGCTCAGCCCGCCGCGGGAGCGTCCGAGCGCGTGATCCGCGGGCTCGCCGCGGTGAGCAGCCCCTTTTTGAGTGCTCCGGCAGCGTGCTGGTGCGCCCGGACGACCGTGGAGTCCACCGACACAGTCCAGTCGATGTCGTCGTCAGCGTCCGCCGCCGCCAGGAGTCCGGCCAGGATCCTCTCCCAGGTGCCGTCGACGGCCCATCTGATCAGCCGCTTGTGAGCGGTCTGGAATGAGCCGAGCTCGTCGGGAAGGTCCCGCCAGGGCGCGTTGGTGCGGTACTTCCACGCGATGGCCTCAAGAGTGCGACGGTGATCGGCCCACCGCCGCCCGCGGACCGGATCGGCCGGCATCAACGGCTCGATCCGGTCCCACATCGCATCGGTGATCACTAATCGGACAGACACATCCGATCAACTGACCAGCCCGTCAGAGAGACACGGTTAGGTGGGTAGCCCCACGGTCGAGGACACAGCACGCTGGGGCTACTCGTCGTCCGGCCGTTCACGCCGGGAACTCGAAGGACGGACAGCGCGGGCCAGTGCGATGAGTGCCGCGATCAGCTGGATCGCTTCGGTGAGGAGATGAAGGTCCATGTCTCCGAGGGTTCGCTGTCAGTGTCCTGAGCACCATTCCGTGTCGGGCCGCCATTGACATCGGGCCAGTTCAGGCCACAGTTGACGTGTTCTCCGGATGTGTCCGGTCCGGAAGAGGACACCGTCTAGGCTCAATGCCGTTGCATTACGGGCCTGCAGGTTGGGGTCTTGTGATGAGGATGGCTTGGGTGCCGGTGCGGGTCGGTTGCGGCCAGAGACAGTGTTCAGCTCGCTTGAGCTGGTAATTGGACATCTTGCGTTTCACGGCTCGGGGCTGGCTGCGCAGTCGTCTGGCGGGCAGGAGTCGTTCCAAAAGGTCCTGCTCAAGCATCACCAAGGCCCTGACCAGCAGGTCAGGGGGAAAAACTGCCCGGCGTAACGGTCACGCTGCGCCGGGCAGAGCGCAGGGTCTCGGTGAAGGAGACCCGGTCAGGGTCCAGACCACGGGTGGCAGCCGTTCTCAGCATGAGTTCACGCAGGGCGTGGTGAACCAGCAGATGCGCCCAGATCTGCTGACGGACACCATCGGGGGTTTTACTGCTGAGCACGACGCGGGCGCCGCGCTGATGGGTCTTGATCTCGGCGAAGACAGATTCGACCTCCCAGCGTTCGCGGTAGAGCGCGGCCAGATGCCGGGCCGGATACCGTCGGGCGTCCAACAGGGTGGTGACCAGGCGATAACCACCGGCCGCGCCCTCCCCGACCTGGCCCTTGAGCTGGTAGGCCAGAACCCGGACGGTGACCGGCTCATGCCGGACACAGCCGCTGCTCGCCCGGATCTGTGACAGCCATGACCCGTCCCGGAACTGCTTGAGGACCGGCAGGACGCGGTTGGCGGGCACTCGCCACAGCAGATCGGCGCCGGTGGCGGTGAAGGCCTGCCACAACGGGACACCAAGGAACTCACGGTCGGCCAGGACGAGCTGGCCCGGGCCGAGTGACCGTGGCAGGCGGCCGACCAGGGTGACTTCCCCGGTGCGGCAGCCGGCGAGTTCCGCGTCCAGCACCGCATGGCTGCCCACCTCCACCAACGCAGCCATCCGCACCTGCGGGAACGCGCTCCTGCCCGGCCCGCGGCCGTTGCCCGGACGTCCGAACGCGGCCTCGTTGGCTTCGCTGTCCGCGACGTCCCAGCAGGTCCCGTCCACCGCCAGCAGCCGCAAGCCCCGCCAGAACGCGCCGGGTGTCGCCTCGGTGGCCATCGGCCCAGCGGTCGTGGCGAACAGCACCCGCAACGGCTCACAGCCCAGCCGCTGCCGGGCGCGGAACAGCGAGGACTTCGCCGGCACATGCCAGTCGCCCAGCAGCCCCTGGCCCCGCAGACCCTCCACCAGGTGCCGCATCACTTCCAGATACGGAGCCGGAGAGAACAACGCCAGCCCCAGCACGAAGTACACCACCAGCCGCGCGGGAAGCAGCCGTCTGCGTTGCTCCGCGCACCCGCAAGCCGCGACTACCCGATCCACCAACCCCGGCGGATAGACCCAGGTCAACAGTCCCAGACCCGATAACTCAGACACACGCGCAGACACCCGAACCACCCCCTGGTACCACTACCCAAGAACCCATGCCCAAGGCCTAAAACAACGGCATTGCGTCTAGGCTCTGTCACGTGGGTGCACGGGAAGAGTTCGCGACGCGATTCACCAGGCTGCTCGGTCTCGCGGGGGAACCGACCCTCGACAGCGTCGCCGAGAACGCGATGCGCCGCCGGGACGCCACAGCACGGCCGACCACCGACAAACGGATCAGCGGAAAGCGGATCAGCGACTGGAAGCGCGGGGAGAGTGTGCCGCAGTCCCGGGAGGAGCTTGGCCCAGTCATCCGACACCTAATCGATCTCGCCCACCGGAACGGTGTACCGCAGTCCGAACTGCTCGACGAGAGTGCGTGGTTGCGTCATTGGAAAGCCGCGCGTGCGGCGCCGAAGAATTCGGCGACACCGTCTCAGCTCGGACAGCCGCTCGGCGATGATCCCTTCGCATTGGGTGTTCATGCGGCGATCGGCATCGGCGACGAGCGAACTTCACCCTTGCCCCCGTACGTGCAGCGTGACCACGACGCAGAATTAGCGGAGATCGTCGCCTCGGCCGGGTCGAGGAGCGCGATGGCCGTGCTGGTCGGCGATTCGTCGACGGGCAAGACCCGGGCCTTGTGGGAAGCGATCCAGAAACTGCCGGAGAGCTGGCTGCTGTGGCACCCCGGTATGCCGACGCGTCCGCAGGCCCTGTTGGACGGTTTGACCGAGAAAACGATCGAGCCGCGGACCGTCGTGTGGCTGAACGAGACCCAGCACTACCTTGATTCCGCGCGCGGCGAGCAGGTCGCGGTGGCCCTGAGCGAACTCTTGCATGATCCCAAGCGCGGTCCGGTGCTGGTGCTCGGCACCTTCTGGCGCGAACATTTCGACCTGCTGACCAGGACGCCTTCGGCGCGGGACGATCCGCATCACGAGGCCCGTAGGCTGCTCGACAACGTCCACGTCCTCCGAGTGCCCGAGGCATTCTCCACGGCAGAAATAGATCAGGCGGCTGCGGTTGACGACCCCAGGCTGGCGCTCGCCGCCCAGGCGTCAGGCGGGTGCGTCACGCAGTTCCTGGCGGGCGTGCCCGAGCTGCTCCGACGGTACGAACTGGCCCCCGCCATCGCCCGGGCCGTGCTGGACGCAGCGATCGACATCCGCAGGCTCGGCCACGGGCCGGACATTGCGAGCACTCTCTTGGAAGAGGCCGCCTACGAGCTGCTCGACGAGCGCACCCGTAGCAGTCTCCGACCCATGTGGATCACTGAGGCGCTTGACTACACCAGCGCGCCATGCCGTGGCGTCCCCGGCGCGTTGGTGCCCACTCGACCCGGTCAGCCGCACCATCGCCTCTCCGACATCATCGAGCAGGAGGGGCGCCGGTCTCGTGCCTTAGTCGTCCCCTCTCATCCTCTCTGGGAGGTATTCCGGCGCCATGCCGATGCCGACGGTCTCGCGCGGCTCGGGGATGCAGCACAGGCCCGTGGCCTGTTTCGCGAAGCCTCGCTCTGTTACATGGCGACTGTCCGGGAGGGTCACCAGAGGGCAGCATGGTCGCTGGCCAGCATGCTGGAGCGCAGCGGCCGGATCCCCGAGGCCATCGACTGGTACCGAAGGTGCGCCGAATCCGGATCTGACAAGGATGCCTACGCCAGGGTGGCCTGCCTGACCTATTGGCACGACGTCAACGAGGAGGAGAGCATCCGTTGGCTGCGCCGGCACATCGACTCCAACGCCGAGACCGACACGGCAGCCACCGAGGCCGCACTCGAAGCCCTTGCCTACCTCCTGGAGGACCGACGTGATGAGTTGAACGCCGTGTTGAAGCACCACTACGGGGTGGACGACGAAACCGAGCTGCGGGAGCTCGGCGACCGGCTCGCGTACGCCATCGACGAGCCGGACGCAGTCGGTTACTGGGACGACGACGAGCTTCACATCGGGAGCAGGATGAGCGGTCCCAACCCGTTCATATTCTGGATAGGTGACCCACTGGTCCACGAGGGCCGGATCGACGAAGCCATCCGCCACTATCAGTCGTTCTCCGACGAGAGCACCTACGCGATGCGCCAGGCCGTCAAACTCCTGGAGCAGGCAGATCGTCCGGACGAGGCGATCGGCTGGCTTCGGCAAGAGCTGAGGTCCGGAAACGAGAAGGCTCTCTGGATCATGGCCGAACTGCTTCAACGGCTAGGGCGCGATCCCGAGGCGAAGCGACTTCGCACCTACGGCGTGGAGCCGGACGACGGCATCGCCCGCGCCTGGACAGTCGCACCACCCAGGCGAGGATCACTGGAACCTACCGGCACCCCTACTCCCCGGTCTCTGAGCTAGGAGCGTGGGTCAGTAACGAGCAAGCGGCTCGGCCTCTGTGGTCGGCGGATCGGTTGCGGAGGCCCTGTCGGGGTCTGTGGGGCTTCGGTGGGGGGCTGCCCGCAGGGTGTAGGGCTCGTGGTGTGGCCGGGGAGGCCTGGCGGGTTACCCGGCCAGGCCGGCGAGCCCGGTGGTCCCGGCGTGTCGGAAGATCTTGCGAAGGTTGTGGCAGGCCGCCAGCAGTCGCCATTCACCGCGGGCACCGTCCTCGCCGCGCAGGAGGAGCTGGCGGCCGTCCTGGCAGGTCATGATCTGTCCGAAGACGGGTTCGACGATGGCCTTGCGGCGGCTGTAGGCGGCCTTGCCCGGCTTGGTCCGCAGCTTGCGGGCCATGCGCTCTTTGAGTGTGGCGTCCTTGGGTATGCGTCCGCGCGGTGCGGGCGGGACCTGCTCGTCGTGGATCAGCCGGCCGGTGGCCATGAAGGTGTCGGTGCCGCAGGCCAGTTGGCGCTCTCGCGCGGCTTCGAGGTTGGTCTCGGAGCAGTAGCCGGCGTCGACCAGGGCCTGCTTGGGATGGACGCCGGTGTTGACGGCGGACTGGTCGAGCATCGTGGTGTAGTTCAGCGCATCCGAAGGGTTTGTCGTCACGTCGGCGGCGGTGATGACCTGGTGTTCTTCGTCGACGACGGCTTGGGCGTTGTAGGCCTGGATGTAGGCGCCGTCGCTGTTCTTCATGATCCGCGAGTCGGGGTCGGTGAAGTTGGCCTGCGCCTTCGGCTTGGGGCGTGCCGCCTTGGCGGCCTTCTCCCCGGCGCTGGTGACGGCCTGCTCGTCGTGGGTGTCGGCGCGCTCCTGACGGCGGCGTTCCTTGTCCTCGGCATGCTTGCGGGCCTTGTCGGCGGCCTCGGCCTCGATCTGCGGGCGGGCAGCCTGCAGCTTCGCCAGGCGCTTTTCACGCCGGACCAGTTCGGCGGGCAGGTCCGTCTCCTTGCCGTCCACGCCGAAGGCGTGGTCCTCGGCTTCATCGATGGCCTCCGCGTCGGCCAGCAGGGCCTGGGCCTGTGCCTCCATCTGTGCGATCTCGGCCTCGATGCGTTCTTCCTTGTCAACCAGGCGGCCGTAGCTCATCGCCTTGTGCTTGGAGGTGCTGGCCTCCAGTTTCGTGCCGTCCAGCGCGACGCGTCCCATCTTGACCATGCCGAGCTTGGTCGCGAGGTGCAGCGACTGGGTGAACAAACCGGCGAGCGCATCGAGGTGGCGGTGGCGAAACCGGGCGATCGAGCGGAAGTCCGGTTCCTGGCCGGCGGCCAGGAACCGGAACGCGACGTCGTCGGCCAGGCGGCGCTCGATTGCCCGGGAGGAGCGGACGCCGGTGGTGTAGCCGTAGATCAGCAGCCGCACCATCAGCCGCGGGTCGTAGGGAGGGCAGCCGCGCTTTTCGGTGTAGTCGGCCAGGACCGGCCCGAGGTCGAGCACCTCGTCGACCAGGTCGGCGGCGAACCGGGCCAGGTGGTCCTCGGGCAGCCAGTCGTCCAGCGACGGCGGCAGGAGCAGGACCTGATACGGATCGAACGCCCGAAACGTCTTGCCGACCGCCGCCGCAGGGCCCTGCGGCCGCTTCTTCCCGACCGGCCCGACCTCGAACAGCCCATCCCCATCACGCATACCGTGATCATCCCGCATGAATGGTCACGAGACGTGAGCGAGGGCGCCGGATGCCTGGTCAGGCGGTCGCCGACCGGAGCTGGTGCGGCATGTTCCAGCCCTCAGCGAGTCTCGACGGGTGAACGTTGCGGCCCCCGCCGAAGAACTCGCAAAACTTCATGATCAGCGGGTCCCAGCCGAGCGGGTCCACGTAGTGCGTCCCCGGGATGACCAAGTTTTCCTCGACATGGGCGCGAAGGACCTCGACCTCGAAGGCGGTGGCATGCGGTTCGGGACCGCCGAAAGGATGGGCCGCGACGACCCTGCATTCCAGCTGGACCGGGCATTCCGCAACCCTGGGGGCCCGGACCAGGTCCGATGCCTGCTCCGTCAGCTGCGCGGTCGAGAACTTATCCGGCTCGTATCGGTAGCCCTGCTTCTCCTTGTAGTCGGGCATGGCCGACTTTCCCGTGGTGAGCGCGATCCGGTCGACGGCATCGACCATCGCCGACGAGGGCAGATTGAGCACGCATTCGCCTTCCCGCAGCAGGTTCGCGGTGGTCTGGGCGTTGTTGCCGAGACCGAGCATGCAGGACTGGTCCAGCCACCACGCTGAGGACATCGGCGCGAGGTTCGCTGTGCCGTCCTCGTTGAGTGAGCTGATCAGCACCACGGGCGTTCCGAAGTACAGGACCTTGAGCCCGGGGACGACATGCATGCGCTGTGCCTTTCGCGGAGTGTCAGACGGACAGGTCCGCGATCAGGAACACGAACCGTCGCTGACTCTCTCGCGAGCGAGACGCCAACGCTGGCGGTAATACGACATCAAGTTTCGGGCGAGCAGAGCAGTCGCCCGATGACAGGCCCGGCGTTGATTACTGGGACACGCTCCTAGCAACCTGGATCGAGCTCCACCCCGACCACCAGGGACGCGGCATCGGCAGCCGACTCATCCGCAGCCTCCTGCACCAGGCCCACCAGCAGGGCCGGGATCTCACCTTGGACGTCCTCGTCGTCAACCAGCGAGCCCAGGCCCTCTACCGGCGACTGGGCCTGCACGAAGTCACTCGTCACGGCGAGAACAACATCAAGATCAGGATGTCCACCCAGCCGCCTCAGCCCGGCCCGATCCACAGATCTTGACAATGACTCGAACCGCATCTGTCAGGGACGCGGGCCGACAGAGCCTGTCGCCATCGGCGGCCTCCTCATCAAGGACACTCACGACTTCTTCCAGACCGGGGCCGGAGTCACCCGATAGGGGTGGCCCCCATTCTCCAGGGCGTCGTCGTTCAGGCGGTCTGTGCGAGTTCGTGGCTCACATGGTTCTTTGAACCAGTGGACAGGTTCGACTCACTGGTGACGTTCTCTGCGTCGCTGCCCAGTGGGTTGAGCTCCGTTGGCGGCATTGCCCCAATGGCTGCACGCAGCTGAGCGTGGACGACTGGATCGCCGCGATCGCGATAGCGTGATGCGTCCGGTATACCGAGGCCGAGAGAACGGCGATGGCTGTGGACTTCACGAGCTCGCGACGGTTGATATTGCGGGTCTGGCGTGCGACCGACGAGGTGGACCGGCTGGTGACAGCGTGGGGCTGGCCGCAGCTTGCGGTGTCGGTCTCCGTCGATCTGTTTGAGCAGCCCTCCAGCGTCTCGTGGGGCGACGACGCGCGGCTGGTGATGACCTGCTACGACGACTGGGATGTCCGGCTGTCGTATCTGATCTTCTTCGGAGGGGATGCCGGGGAGGTGAGCGAGGCGTTCGAGAGCGCCGAGGCGCAATTGGACACCTGGTCGCTCGACGAACTCCTTGCCGAGGTGCGCAGCGCTTCCGATCCCGATGATCTGGCCAAGGCGGTAGAGCGGGCCGCGTATGGCGCTCCGGTGGAGTTCGACGAGCGTTTTTTCGCTGTGATCGACGACGCCCTGCGGCACAACGACGCGCGCGTGCGCGAGGGTGGGCTATGGGCGGTCTCGATGGCGCAGTATCCACAGTTCCAGCCGCAGATCATGGCGATCGCCGGAACCGACGAGGTAGAGGTGCTACGGGAGATGGCTGCGGTGCTTGTCAGACGTACGGATGACGGCTCGAAGTGATCATTTATATACACAGGGTATGAGTCCAGGTCTCCCCTCGGTCTCGTGGGTGTCCGGGTTGGTCACCTGATGCCGAGAATGGCCAGTGGTCGGGTCATGTCCCGGCCGAGGTGGCGAAGTCCGGCGCCGATGTTGGTGCGGCCGGACAGTCGTAGTGCTCCGATCGCGAGGTTCCGCAGGGAGGCCATCGCCCGTGGTGTGCTGCCGGTACGCACCCGCGAGGCGTCCTCGGCGAAGGTCACGTCCCGCACGTAGTGTTCGCGGTTCCCGACACCCCAGTGCCCGCGCACGCAGTTGGCCAGGTCAGCGGCACTGGCCTGGTGGGTCTTGAGGCTGGTGATCGCGTAGACCCGCTCGATCATGGTTTTGCCGGTGCGTGCGTTGCGGCGGCACCGGACAGTCTGGAGCTCCTGCTCGACGTGAGGGAAGGACACACCGGTGACGGTGGCGGCCTTCAGCCGGGGATCTCGTGTCGACCGTGGGCGGTTCAGCGGGTCCGGTCCATCAGCGGTATCCGGCTCCAAGGCAGGTTTTTCACCTGGCGGTGTAGAGCGGGGCGGTTGCCCTTGACCAGGGCGATGTAGTGAGCATGTTTCTCCTCGACCAGGAAGCGGACAGTCGCGGTCTGGGTATGCATCGCACCGAAGGTGACGACCGCGTCAGCAATATCGACTCCCGCCGGCAGCGGGACGAACGCGGGCATCTCGTTGCTCCTGGCGTCGATCTCACACTGGGCCAGGACCACCCCATCGCCGCGCAGTGCGGAGATGAGGTGAACGCGGGCGCCCTCGGGGCAGATCGCGCCGCGCAGCGACTTGCCATCGCCCCCGACCGCCTCAGGTACCAGGAGGCCCGGTGGCGCCTCATCCGGGCCGGTGGCCCGCAAGGCGGCAGCCCGGTCGGTAAGCCAGCCGCCGACCACCACATCGAGCGCATCGCCGTCCAGGCGCTGCAGTAAACGGCGAACGGTCGCCTCGCTCGACGCACACAAGCCCCGGTCCCCCTCCCGCAACCCGGCCCCGCAGCAAAGCAGCAATTCTTGAGGGGCGTCGGCTGCCCACTCGCCGATCACCGTCAAAGACTTCGCACCGGCCAGGACCGCGCAGGCGGCCAACGCCAGGACAGCGGCCAACCGGTGACGCCGCCCCTGACGGCACCGCGGATCAGGCAACCGCCACAGCCAGTCCAACAGGACGAGCAGATCTTGAGGACCGGCAGCGGCAGTACCGACGAACTGGCCCAACCCTGCAGGAATGGACGAAGATGACACAGCAGGCACAATCATCCATCACAGTGATCAGGGAACTCGACACTCCATGACCACCGGAAGTCATGCCTGCCCACACACCCGACAACCCCCAGACACCACCACAAAACCCAGGCCATCCAGACTCACCACAAGAACGACAAAGCCCTCCCCCATTCCCGTTGCCGACCACGCAGCAGCGAGGGTGCCAACCACCTTCACGAATGAACCAACGCGGCCCCCGCTCCCATTGCCCCAACGGCCCCCACACCACCTGCCAGAAACAATCGGAGACACGACAAAACACCGCACAGCGCACCCTGGACCAAAACCTTCACCGGCCCCCGCCTCCGCACGGCCATCATCGATCACCTCACCTCCGGCAGCAACACCACCAAAACCGGCACAGATCCCTACCGCCTCGCCACCACCCGAACCCGAGCCGAACAACAAGCAGCCAGCCGACCACTTGCCCTTCGAACCCACGCCATCTACCGTCGGACCGTCACTCCTCTCCCCAGCCGGAAGCGCCCATGCCTCGCCAATCACCAGGCGAGATCAGAACCGCACACCCCCGCCACAGGAACACCAGAAGTCGACAGGTCATCCCTGGTCTGTCCACTGCGACGAACCGGCAGATCGCACAGTTCGAAGTCCAGCACCGGTTGCCTCCCGGGCACGTCGCCCACGCCTTCCAGGCATGGGCTCTCGCGCTTCATCCATGGCCCGATCACGGCCCCAACCACGGGCAGGGAACCACCCTCTGGCGGGACCTGCACGCGCGAACACTGCTACAGGGCGCGGCCTCGACCATGACTCGCAAGGCACGCCGTGAACTTCTCGAAGCGGTTGCTCCCCTGGACCACCGCTTCTTGGCACGCACCCTGCCAGATCCCTTCTCACCCCCCACAGACCCCTGGTGGAAACGCCGCCTCGCACAGTGACCCTCCCCACGATCCACACACACAGGCTGTCCAACCATTGCCACTTCTCATCAACAATTCCGAGCCTCTGCCCTCGAGATCGCTCCCGAGAGCCAGGAACATCTGCTCTCAGCTCTGACCTACCTAAAGGCTGTCCCGCAATGAGCGAACCGAGGTGCAGAGGACCGGTCGTCACACCTCCTGGTAGAGGTTGACGATGTTGCCGTCGGGGTCGCGCAGCCACACCGAGCGGCGCCCCCAGGGCTGGGTTGTCGGCGGCTTGAGGATCTCAATACCCCGAGCCAACAGTCGTTCGTGGCGTGCGTCCACGTCGGTGACCTGGAACTCCAGGGTGAAGCCTCCGCTCGCAGCAGCGGCCATCGATCCGGGCACTATCGACTCCATGCCCTGTGTGGAGAAGAAGGACAGGACGGCACCGGGGACCGCCACCCGGGCGAAGGGGTCGCTCCCTTCGACATCTGCGTCCAGGACTGCGGCATAGAAGGCGGCAAGCGCCGGAACATTGTCGGTGATCAGGGCGGTGCCGGTGAAGTGTGGCTGCATCCGGGCATCGTACGTCGGGGGTCAGACACCGGGCCTTGGGAGGAGAAGAAGACAGCCGGTCGTGGGTGACATGATCTTGTCGTGTCTGGTGTAATCACGGCGTCGGAGCCCTCGTGGACAGCCCCGTACACCGGGCTGAGCCTACATCAGTTCGACAAGCTCATCACCGCGTTGCGGCACGAAGGCGTGGACCCGGTTCGCAAGGGCCGACCGTGGAGCCTGCCGCTGGAAGATCGGGTCCTGCTGGTCGCGGCGTACTGGCGCACCAACCTCACACTGCAGCAGCCGGCACCGCTGTTCGGGGTATCGAAGTCGGCCGCCAACCGCATCACCGACCACCTCGGCCCTGCGCTCGCGCTCTAGCAGCGCAGACACTTCCGCAAGGACACCGTCCTGATCGTGGATGGCACCTTGGTCCCCACCCGCGACCACACCATCGCCGAGCAGTCGAAGAACTATCGGCACTCCACTACCGGTAGTTCGTTAAATCCGGAGGTAGAGGTCAATGCCGTGGCCGGTGGTGACCGCGTCGATCAGGGCCTGGAGCTCGGAGGGTGGGTCCTTGTCCGTCCAGACTCGCCACCACCGCCCCTCTCTGGCCCCTCGTCGGGGCACGGGTCCGGCGCGGTGGCATCCAGGGGTCCGGGTGGGGTGAACTACTGGTTCCAGCAGAAGGAGAAGGCGCAGTTGACCAGGGTCTGGTGGCGGCGGATGGCGCGGTCGGAGCGGACTTGGAAGTCGGCCCAGCCGAGTTCGTCCTTGATCTGCTTGTAGCTCTGCTCGATCCACGGTCGCAGGCCGTAGAGGCGGATGATCTCGGCGAGGTCGGCCGGCGGGTGCGGGCTGGTGGTGGCATGGGGTGCGTCAGGGTGAGGCAGGTTGGTAGTCAGGTACCAGGTGGCCTTCTCCGGCAGGCTGGCTGGGTCGGTGGTGGCCACGACCAGTCGGCAGGGCGAGTCGGGGCCGTAGCCGCCCAGGTAGGCATCAGCGGCCCACCAGGTCTCGGTGTGCCCGTCGCGGAAGTGACGCTTCACGGGTGTCCAGTCGCCTGGACGCTTGGCATTGCGCCAGGTCAGGGCGTGGGCGGCTTCGATGGGGGTGTGCGGCTGGTCGGTCGGAGCCCAAGTGCCGCGGTGCGGCTTGAGGGCGACCGCGTAGGCCAGGCCGGCCTCGCGCAGTGCGAGGTACCAGTCATCGCTGACTTAAGTAGGCGCAGTCGGCGACTACGGCCCGGCAGCCGAAGCCCGCAGCCTTCCCGCGGGCTGCGAGGGCAGCGGCCAGCTGCGGTTTCGTACGGAAGGCCGGATCGGACCGGCCGCGGGCGAAGTGATGGGCGGGTGTGTAGTGAGTCGCGTGCAGCGGGTAGTACACGCGGCCGTCGGTCCACGCCGTGGTCACCGTGACGATACCGTTGTCCGTCTTGCCCAAACGGCCCAGCCACTGCCGGCCCATGTGCGCGGTCGCCGTGCCGTCCTTGCGGTCCCCGGAGTCGTCGATCACGATGACCCCGCCATCGTGAGGAGCCGTCGCCGGCTCCTCACGCAGCAGCTCAAGCCGCCGGTCGTTGACCTGCTCGACCTCCCAGGGCGACTCGGACAGGAAGAACTGCAGCCGCTGCACCCCTGGCATCCCCGCACCCGCCACTGGTTCCGCCCCTGCCAGGCAGGTGATCGTCTTGTTCCGCTCCCGTGGCGCCAGCAGCCCGGTCAGGTACTCGCGAAACCCTCGCCGCTGGGCCAGGCTGAAGAAGAGGTCGTCGAACCGGGCCGCGTAGTCCTCCAGTGGCCCGGGTGCAGGCGGACACGGACGGCGAGCGGTCATCTTCAGCCCTCAGCAGAGCAGTTGACTCCCGCCACCGGCCTACGACCAACCCGACCTACCGTTAACCCACACCACCGCCGGATTTAACGAACTACCGGTAATAAGCAGACTAAACGAGCAGCCCCAACGGACCGACTCAGAAGCAAGCACTGAACGACATCGGAAGCCGCTTCGAAGCGCCGCCAGGACAGTTCGGGGTTCGTGATGAACCCGACGCCGGGGTGGACCGGATGGTTGGGGCCGTCGTCCAGCGCCACGAACACGCCGAACCGTTCAATCGCCGTGAAGGTTCTGGAAAGGGTCTCGCCGAAGTGCAGTGATTCCAGAAACGCCCAGAGTTCTGGATTCTCAGACGGTCCGCCCAGGCTGCCCAGCCTTTCATGATGAGCTGCGCTCTGCCCGGGAGGTGTGTCACGCTGCCCTCTTGAGGCGGCGTCCGCTACAGCACCCCTTGAGCGAGCCCGTCGGCGCGTAGGCGTGGCCCAGCCAGTGCGCGGGTCTGGTCGTTGAGGTTGTAGCGCGCAGGTCGTGCATGGAACCGTCCGCGGGCCTTAGCGGTTTCGGAAACCGTCTGCCGCGGCCGTAGCATTCCGGCAGGTCACGCCAGGGAGCACCCGCCCGTAACCGCCACAGCACGCCGTTGATCACCTGCCGATGGTCGCGCGACGGACGGCCTGGTCCGTCGGCCGTCGGCCGTCGGCAGCAAGGGCTCCAATGTCTCCCATGCGGTGTCCGTCAGCTCGCCATGTCGTATCACAGGATCGGCCACGAACGGGCCTCAGACAGCCGTGGCCGTCCGCGCCTTGGCCTCGCGCACCCCGCGCAACGCGCCGGACCAGGCGATCACTTGGTCGAGCATGCCGCGGACCGCGGTGTCGAGGCCCTCCTGGGGGACGAAGGCGCCGGTGGAGAACGTGGGGATCAGCGGGACGGCGGGCTGGGCGCGGACCGTCGCCACTTGGAGTTCGGCGAGGACAAGCCGGAGCGCCTCGGCGGCCCGGACCCCGGCGGCCCAGCCGCCGTAACTGACGATGCCGGCCGCCTTGTCGTTCCACTCCCGGTAGACGTAGTCGAGTGCGTTCTTGAGTGCACCGGGGAAGGAGTGGTTGTACTCCGGGACGAGGAACACGAAGCCGTCGAAGCCGTCGATCAGCGCGGACCAGTCGCGGGTGTGCGGGTGCTGGTACTGCTGAAGGTTCGGATTGCCGCCCTCGTCGAGGTTGCCGAGATGGTGATGGGCGAGATCGATCAGCTCGTAGTCGGCGCCGCCATGGGCGCGCGCCGCTTCGAGCACCCAGGAGGCAATCTGCTCGCCCCGGCGTCCGGGTCGCGTGCTGCCGAGAATGATGCCAATGCGGAGTGCCATGATTCCCCTTCCCTAGGAGTTGTCACGTCAACTCTAGATCGAGGCGAGTTGAGGTGACAACTTCCCTGGTCGGTATCCTTTACGGCATGGCGGAGACTCATACGCTGGAACCCGATGAGTGGGATTTCTGGGACACCTGGATGCGCGCGCAGCGCCTGCTCACCAGGGAGCTGGAACGTGGTCTGCAGCGTGACTGCGGTATCTCGAAGGCCGAGTTCAGCGTGCTGGTGACGCTGTGGCGGGCCGCCGGCCGCGAGATGCGCGTCGGCGAGCTCTCCGAGTCGCTCGACTGGGACAAGAGCCGCGTCTCACATCAGCTGACACGCATGGAAAACCGCGGCTTCGTACAGCGCACCCAGTACGGGGCCGATGGCCGCCGCGCGGGGATCGTACTGACCGACGTGGGCCGCCGCACCGCCCAGAGCGCCGTCCTCACGCATGCCGGCAATATCCGCCGCCACTTCCTCGACTCACTCACCCCCGAGCAGGCGGCGGTCATCCGGGCATGGAGCGAGCAAGTGGTCGACCACATCGAGCCGCGCTGCGGCGAGGCCGCCGGCGACGGCGCATCCTAAAACGCGCCGGACACCGCTCGGACAGGCGTCGCCGATACGGCCCGGCATTATCTCGTGACCGCCGCCCAGGCCTTTCTCACCCTGCGGCGGCTCGACCCAAAAGCGCGGATGCCGGCCTGACCCTCCACCAGTGACGTGGTGGTGCCAGCCGCGCCAGGCGCTGCCCTCGAAGTGGTCCAGGCCCAGGCCGTGCTTGAGCTCGCGGTAGTCGTGCTCAATCCGCCAGCACATCTTCGCCCACCGCACCAGATCGGGGACCGGAGTGGTGGCAGGCAGATTGGTCATCCAGTAGCCGGTCGCAGCGGCAGAACGCCGTCCCACCGGCTGCGTCCGCCGGCACGGGTACGCAATCGACAGAGTCACTTCCTGACGGACCAGCCGGAGGAGCGGAGGCGCAGCGCTGCGTCGGTCTACCGGCAGGGCTGCGGGAATCAGTTCAGAAGGAACAGCCGAGTCAGTCGCTGTCCGTTGGACCCTTCACCACCACGTCGTGATTCGCCGGTGCCTGCGGTGCCGCGTCCGCCGCGTACGGCCCCCACGCCACCGCATCGCTGCTCACCGCAAACACCGTGATGATGCCCGCGGGTAGGCCGGACGGCTGGCATGGTGCGCTGCTTCATGTACGCCCCCGTTCTCCCCTGTGCCACGGAAGACCATCCGCGTGCCCAGCAGCCAGACTGCCCGCTGGGCAATCACCAGGAAAAAGGCCCAGTTGATACGTTTCCCACCATCGTTGATATGGTTTCACGTATGACGCAGTCGGGGGACGGTCGGGAAACACACTTGCGGGGAGATCCGAGCACGCATCAGCTGCGCCTGTTCCTGCTGCTCGCAGAAGAGCTGCACTTCGGGCGGGCGGCGCAACGGGCGTTTATGACGCAGCCGGCGTTCTCGCAGCAGATCCGTGCACTGGAACGACGCCTGGGCTTGACGCTGGTCGTCCGCGGCACCCGCACCGCAGGCCTCACCGAAGCAGGACAAGCACTGCTGTCAAACGTCAGCGCTGTGGTGGAGGCGGCGGATCGGTTGCAGCGGGCCGTCGCCGCACAGACACGGACCGTCTCCGGCCGGGTCGTGATCGGCTCCTTAGAGGCCACGACGTCCATACCGCCGATACCCGAAATCTTCGACGAGTTGCAGGCGGCACACCCCGGCCTGTCCATCGAGGTGTTGCGCATGGGGTTCGCCGACTGGGCCGAGGCACTTCTCGCCGGCGACTTGGACGTGGCGTTCGTCTTCCCGCCCGTGCCGCCGGGAGTGCAGACTCACCGCCTGACCACCATGCCCCGCGTCGTGTGCCTGCACGACCGCGACCCCCTCGCCAGCCAGGGAGTACTGACCCTCCAGCAGCTCGCCGACCGGCCCGTCGTCGGCTGGTCGCCAAGGATCCCCAAAACCTGGCGCGATTTCTGGTCCGTCGACCCCAGACCTGACGGCACCCCTATCCGCTACGCCGCCTACCAGACCACCGAATGGGAACCCGCCCTGGCCGCCATCGGCCTCGGCGAGGGAATCATGTTCCCCCCGGAACCATCCCGATGGCTCTACCAGCGGCACGGCGTCGCCTACGTCGACGTCACCGATCTCACCCCCTGCTGGACCGCCCTCGCCTGGCGCACCCAAGACCGCGACAAACCCGCCGTCACCGCCCTGCGCACCGCAGCCCGAACGGTCACCACCCGCCACAGCACGGCACGCAACGGCTGAAGCAAGACGATCCGCTTCACTCGGCCTCGACGGGTTCACCGGCTCAGTGGATGGCGGGGCAGTCCCTGGAAGTCGTCCGTGAGCGGATGCCGTGCCTGGATCGCAGTCGGGGCAGGCCAGATGGCCGGCCGACGGAACCGAACCGGCTGAGCGGCCGCGTGGTCGCCTTGAACACCGGCCCGGCCGGAGCAGGAGGCGTCCGCCTGTCGCGGGCCTCGGACCGGTGAGCCGGAAGCCGGGAGCCGGGAGCCGGACGCGAGCCTGTTGAAAGCCGCTGGGAGTGCCTGCAGGTTCCGCCTCCACGTGCTGCTGGTCACCCAAGTCGATCACGGGGGACGGGGGCAGGGCGCCCAAAGGCTGAGGCGAGTTGCGGGCCGCCCCTGACTTGTGCCCCTCACCGAACCGATGCGGACTCCTTGGCCGATCGCACCGCTCTGGCCTGAGCTGTGGAAACCGCCCGACGCACACCGTGGGCGACTTGCTCCCACAGCCGCCAGAACATGAAACCGGGGTACATGAGGGCTGTCAGGACCACTGCAGCCCAGATGTACAGGATCTTGTAAGAGGCGATCTGTTCCGGGACCATGGTGTCCGGGTTTGTCGGGTCTACTAGGACAGTCGTGTGCTTCCCGTCCAGCTCAAGTCGGCCACTGGCACGTTGCGTGTACGCCCGGCGGTTGATCGTCCACTCATAGGCGCACTCGTACGTCGGAACTTTCATGCTGGGGCCCTTCGTACCGTTGTCGATCCCTACCGACCCGTTCTCGGTGCAGTCGCTGACAGCCGCTGACAGCCGCACCTGATGCGCCAGGGAGTCCTGCTGACCGCGGACCCCAGCGGCGAGAACCAATAGGGAGACCGTCGCGACCGCCACCGTGAAGGCCATGGCCAGCAGATGAGCCGGCCAATCCCAGTACACCCCTAACCGTCCCAGCTGTCGATGCCGCCAGGACCCCGCCCCGGTACCGGCCAGCACAGCCCAGCCCGCTGTGGTCCCGTCTTGAAGCTGCGCACCCGTTCCTCCTTCACCGCGGCCGGGTCTCGGCGCGCGGTCTCCAGCCCAGCGCCGAGCAGGCGCCCCTGGGCAAGCCCCCGTTGGAGGGAGGCCTGTCCGGGGCCGCCTTCGGCTTGCCCGGGTCAGGGATGCCGAGTTCCGCGAGCAAGCCGCGCACCTTGGGTGGTGGTGCCATTGGCTGAAGGGTCACGATGACAGCACGGCGAGCGGAGCTCTCGGGGTTTCAGCTGCGGCCGGAGGGAAGACAGGGCATCAGCGCCGTGCGGATGACTAGGGCAGGGTGCTGCCGGTATTCCGGATCATCTGCTGGAGTACCTTGAGGGCAGTGACGTAGTCGGCGTCGTCGATGCCCTGGTGGATGCGGTCACGGATGTCCGGGGCATGCCGCTTGAAGTCGGCCCGGGCCTCGTCGCCCGACTCGGTGATCCACAGTCGTCCCATGCCGTCACGGGTGAGCCAGCCGCGCTCCAGCAGCACCCCCGCCTCGGCTTTGAGGTCATCCTCGGGCCTGAGGTAGGTGCTCATGGCCTGCTGGAGTTCGGGGATCGTCATACCGTGGCCGTCGGGTGAGATGTCGTTCTTCGACAGGTTGCGCAACAGCACCATACACCCCAGACCTCCAGCGAGTTTGGCTCAGGACAACTACAAGAATCCGCGAACCTGCTGGTCGCAGCGGCCAGAGGTCCGTCAGCGGATCACGGAAGCCCAGGGCGTCCTTGTGGTGGGCGAACGAGCACAGGGCTTCAGCATCGTCGGCGGCTGGCGGGCTGAATTCCTGCGGCATGTCCCGGCGCACGACTGGACAGCCGACCTCGTGCAGCCCCTTGGAGCTCCGGCGGCGTACCGGTACTGCTCGGGCTTGGGCTGCCACCAGCGGATTCAAGATCTGTGACAGGTTTCGGCAAGCTCGGTTATGCACGCTCGTTCCACCGATCGACCGGGGGCGGCGCGGCGATTCAAATCCGCAGAGCCTTACTGGCGTTTCATGCTTCAGAACAAACCACCGCGATGCGGAACATCCTGGTTCGCACAACGAATTCTTCCTCGCGAAGGGGGATACAAATGTTGAAACGTATTGGCGCACTTGCGGGTGCTGCGGCACTGGGCGGAGCTTTGATGCTCACCACAGCACCCAACTCCCAGGCCGCCGTCAGCGGGTGCTCGGCAACCAAAGAGTCCTCTGTGGCAGGCACTGGGCGCTGCAACACGGTCACTGGAGCCAGTTCCTGGCGAGTCGGGTGGATCTGCAGCGGCAACTATGACTGGACTGACTGGTTCTGGGAGAACGACCCGCGTGTGGCTCACGTGGCATGCGGCAGCGGTGGAACGTTGACGCACATCTGGATCGACAAGCGTCCCTGAGTTCGCCATCCCATCTAATTGTGCTGTTGCGGCCCGCCCGTCGCGCAATCAAGGGACCCGGCGCAAAGCGCCAGCCTCGCGGCCTGCGGCCTGATGCGATGTCAGCACCTTGCGCCACACTGGCCTCCTCTCCGACCAGCAGGGGGCCAGCGTGGCGTTCAGGGCCCTGCACGCGCAGTGGGGGACCATCTTCGCGCACCTGCCGAACCTCGGGTGCGGGCAGAGCTGGGATGCCGAGTGGAAGACCCGGTCGCCCGCACCGATACCACCAACCCCATCGCGGCCTGGAAGACTGCCCTCGAAGCCCAGCTCGCCCCCGCGACCAACGCCGACATCACCGTCCGCACCGAGAGGATGCGGGCCGACGGCGTCACCTCGATCTGGTTCAGCGACCGGCCCCGCCCGCCCTGGCTGGGCACCGCCCCCTCAATACGGCTGGCCACCGAGGACACCGGCCAGGGCCTTCTCGTCGCTGAGGGGCTGGTGAAGTTCGACGGCCGCGGCTGGAAGCCGGTCCCGGCCTCTCGCAGAGATCGTTTTCTCTCGATATTTTATCCCGGAATGAGTGTTTGATCCCTGGGTGTCGGGTCGCGCCAGGAGAGGGTGGCATCGCCGGCCAGGCACACCGGTCCAGGCCGCATCCTCCTTTTCCGGTCCCGCGAACAATTCTGACTCCCGGCTCACGGCAGATTCCCTGCTCGCCACCCACCCCTGTAATCAACTCCGTCTGCTTCCTTGACATCTCACTCAGAAGACCTAACTTTGGGAGCGCTCCCATAGCAGCCTTGCAACTGGAAGGAGTCCCCCCACATGCGCAAAAAGAGTCCGTTAACCGGGCGTTCGCGGGCGTCCCTCCGCCGGCCTCTCCAGGCGCTCGTCATGCTGTTCGCCATGGCCGTCGGCGCCTTCGCATGGTCGACCCCCGCCCAGGCTCACGGCACCGTCGTCGGCCCCGCCACCCGCGCGTACCAGTGCTGGAAGACGTGGGGCAACGACCACACGAACCCGGCCATGCAGACCCAAGACCCCATGTGTTGGCAGGCCTTCCAGGCCAACCCCGACACCATGTGGAACTGGATGAGCGCGCTCCGCGACGGCCTCGGAGGCCAGTTCCAGGCACGGACCCCCGACGGGACACTCTGCAGCAACAACCTCTCGAGGAACGCCAGCCTGGACAAGCCCGGACCGTGGAAGACCACCACCATCGGCAACAACTTCTCGGTCCACCTGTACGACCAGGCGTCCCACGGTGCCGACTACTTCAAGGTCTACGTGAGCAAGCAGGGCTTCAACCCCAAGACCCAGACCCTGGGCTGGGGCAACCTCGACTTCATCACGCAGACCGGCCGCTTCGCCCCGGCACAGGACATCACGTTCCCCGTCCAGACCTCCGGCTACACCGGACACCACATCCTGTTCGTGATCTGGCAGGCCTCGCACCTCGACCAGGCCTACATGTGGTGCAGCGACGTGAACTTCGGCTGAGCCGCAAAGCACCGCACACGGCACCGGCCTCGGCCGGGCGCCGGTAACACGCCGCCCGGCCGACCGAGCCCCGTCGGGGCAAGGGCCCCAATTGGTCACCCTGCCCCGACGGGGCTTCCTGCGTTCCTCACTTGACTCTGTCGGGGATCTTGGATGGTCGGGCTCAACTGCCGAGGATCCGCCAGGACTTCGACGGGGGATCTCGTTCTGGTCCAGGGGTGATTTCCATGTCGATGCCGAGGGTGGCGGCATGTTCGACGAAGTGCTTGCGGTAGCCGCCATCGACCCAGACCTTGCGCAGGTCAGGTGGGCAGCAGCGACCTGACCGAGCAGTTGGGTGCCAGCTGCGGCACGCGGGGCGACCGTGCCGGTGATGAACCGCCGGAACTCGGTGAGCTTCTCGGCGAGCACGGCCCGCTCGTATGCCTCCAGCGCCGCGCGGTCGGCGCCGAGCTGGTAGCCGTCGGCTCTGGTCCAGGCCCTGTTCTCCCGAAGCTACAGCGAAGCAACAAGTAGCTCTCTGTGATCAGAGTGACGCTCGGTCAGGGAGCGCGAGGCGGGGGCCGGGGACCTCGCCGACTTGGAGAGCGGCGAAGTCGGCGTGGGTCTGTTCGACGGCTTCGGGGTACGCCTCGCGCTTGGCGTGCTCGGCGAGCGCCCGGTAGATGCTCGCGACGGAGGGGCTCTGTCCCTTGCGCTTGCCGGTGGGGATGATCAGGTCGGGCTGGATCTGCTCGACGGACTCGCCGCTCGCGCGGCGCCGGAGCACGGTGCGGAGCATGTCGTCGGTGATGACCGGCGGACGCAGCCACGTCCCGTGCTCTTCCCAGTACCGCCCCGCCTCGGGGCGGCGAACCTTGACCCAGTGCACTGGGTTCTCGGCGTAGCTCTCGATACAGGTTGATGCCGCCGTAGTCGGAGACGAAAGCGCCGTTGTCCCCATGATCGAAGAGAAACTGTTCAAGGACGTCGTCGGACCAGCGCAGGGATGCCAGTGCAGGATCGGCACGGAAGAGGCGGGGTCGATGCGAGGGAACAGCAGTGCCGCCGCGTGTCCACCCGTCGCGAGTTCCATACCGAACCAGGTGGCGAACTGGTCGGGGAAGACCTGCACCTTCATCTCCCGTTTGCCGCCCGGCTCCCCCAGCGGCTCGCGGCGGCGGAGAGCATCAGTGACGTCCTGGTGCTGCGTGGGGTGGAGCTGCTCGCCCGCCTGGAGCCGGTCGCGGACCACGTCGTACAGGCCCAGCGCATCGAGCAGGCCCAGCCCGATGGCCGCCGCCGACGGCCAGGGCAGGACGCGCAGTTCGTCTCCGACGACCTTCACGAACACCCGGTCGTTGGCGAGCAGCAGGGCGTCGCGGCTGGCGAGCAGCAGGGCCGTGGTGGTCTTGCCCGCGCCCTTGGAGCCGAAGGCGAGCAGGGCGCGGTCGTCGCAGACGACGGCGGAGGCGTGCAGGAGTGTCCAGCCGTCACGCAGCGGGGACGCACGGATCATCTCCCGGGCGATCCGTGCGGCGGCCAGCGCCAGCGGCTGCGCCGTGCGGCCGGAGAGGGTGACGTGGCCGCCGAACTGTTCGGAGCGGTAGGCGAGCCCTTCCGCCGGGGAGACGCCAGTGATGCTGCCTGTCCTGTCCCGGGCGAGCAGCAGCGGGGACGTGGAGGTACCGGCGCGGGTCGGCCTGCTCCGCATAGACC
Source organism: Streptomyces sp. NPDC007917 (assembly GCF_042959105.1). NCBI lineage: Bacteria > Bacillati > Actinomycetota > Actinomycetes > Kitasatosporales > Streptomycetaceae > Streptomyces > Streptomyces sp. NPDC007917. The sequence continues at coordinate 151,462 of NZ_JBIBKK010000014.1, read as the reverse complement.
CACGGCATCACTGGTCGGCTAAGGGCAGGCGTTGCCGGGCTCGCCGGGCGTCGGCCTTGACGAAGTGGGTGGCGTCGTCCACGCGGTAGACGCGACCGGTCTCGGTGCGGGCCTCGCCGCAGCGCAGTGCGACGGTGTCGGTGTTGAGCCAGCCGGACGCCCGCCCGTCCCAGCTGCTGAACTGGACGCCACACACCCCCAGCGCTGCCAGGTCGTCGGCGGAGACGGGGGCGGTCAGACCAGGATCGGCCAGCTGCGGGCACGGGAACTCTTCGCCGGAGTCGGCTTCCTCCCATGTCCACGGTGCCACGGCCTCATCCCTGGGCTTCCTCCTTCGTGAGTCCAGTGCGCGGCCGGTCCCGCTCGGGCGGCCAGAGGGCAATCAGCACGGCGCTGGCGGCCAGCGCGGCGCCGGCCAGGGCGGTGCTGCGGGGCCCAGCATGGCTCAGGGCGAGGCCGCCGGACGACGAGCCGAGGGCGATACCTATGTTGTAGGCGACCGAGTTCCCGGCCGAGGCCATGTCCGTGCTGCCGGGTGCGAACTCCATGACACGGTTCTGCAGCGCCGGAGTCAGCGCACCCATGGCGAGCCCGGTGAGCACGAGGGTGGTCCCAGCGGCCACAGGGTTGGTCCCGAGGGCGAACATACTGATCAGCGTGGTGGTCAGGAGGACAGCCGGGAGCAGCACGGCGAGCCGCTGGTTCCAGTCGGAAAGGAAGCCCCCGACCGTGATCCCGCCGAAGTCGGCCAGCCCACGGGCGACCAGCAAAGGCCCCAGCAGTACGGCTGGCATGCCGGCGACTGAGGTGACGAACGTGGATGTGTAGGTGAAGACGGCGAAGAACCCCGCCACCGACAGCGCCGTGGTGGCGAGCACCAGCACGTATCGGCAGGCGTCGGGCGATGTGCCGCGTCCGGCGTGCTCGTGATACGCCGGAGTGGCCGGCATCGCCACGGCCAGGACGAGCAATGCCAGGAGGCCCAGTCCTGCCAGGGCGAGAAACGTCGCCCGCCAGCCGGCCTGCTGCCCCAGCCAGGTCCCTGCGGGAACGCCCAGCATCGGTCCGAGCGAACCGCCGGTGAACACCACGGCGGTCACCCGCCCCCGTACGTGCACGGGAAACATGCCGGCGGCGACCGGAGCCACGACCGCCCAGAAGACGGCCTGGCTGAGTGCGGTCAGCAGGCGGGCGGCAAACAGCAGGCCGTATCCGGGTGACAGGGCCGATGCGACGGTTGCCGCCGTTAGCAGCGCCACGAGCCCGAGCAGCAGGGGGCGGCGCGGCGCCCGCGCCACCGCCCGGGCCAGTGGCAGCGAGACGACCGCGACCGTGACTCCGTACCCGGTCACCAGCAGGCCGATGCGGGAGGACGGCACACCCAGATCCGAGGACATCACCGACAGCAGACCCACCGGCACGGTCTCCACCGAGACGTAGCAGAACGCTGTGACCGCGAGGGCCAGCAGCGCCGACGTCGGCCGCTTCCCGGCGTCAGTCCGTTCCTTCATGCCAGATCACCTCCGTGGCCGCGACCTTCACGAACGCCTCGACGGCGACATCGAGGGGCACGGGAGCCAGGGCGCAGCCGTCCGCGTCCGTCACCGGCTCACCGAAACGGCGCCCAGACCGTCGCCTCCGTCTACTACGCGTACGAGAAGCATCCCGAGAACGTCTCGCCGGCCGCTGTCCTGGTTCGGTTCATCTCCGTGGCGAGGGCACCCGAGGACTTCGCCCGGTTCGTCGTCACCGCTACCCCTACCCAACACCGCGCGGAATTGCGCGACTTCGTCGAGCCCTGTCAGTCGCGGGCTGTGCCGACTGATGGTCAGGTGCTTGAGCTCGCCGTTGCGCACCGTCCCGGCCCGACGCCGACCACAGCTGATAGATCAGCAGGTCGGAAACGGCGGTCGGCAGCAGCAGCGCGTCGTGCCGTCCGGCCGGCAGCTCGATCCTCCGCTCCGTCCAGCCGAGTCGTACGGCGAGCTCCGCGTTCAGCGCCGCCGGGTCGACGTCCTTGAAGTCCCGTGTCGAGCGCCCGGCCCACGCCGAGCGCGTACGGTCCGACGACTTGGCGTTGAGCTCCAGCGACCCGTTGGGTCGGCCGTGCCGCAGGCGCAGCCCCGTCGACGTACCGGCATAGCTTGACACCAACTCGTGGTTGGTGAAGCCGTCCAGCTCGCGGCCGCCCGCACGCGCGCGTGCGAACGCCTCACCGAGTGTCGGTGCGAAGTCGGCGAACACGGTCGACGAGGTCCCGGCGGGCACGTCCGAGAAGTCCGGCGACTGGGCAACGCCCGTGACCAGCGGATGCACGTCCTCCGCCGACCCGGCGCCGCGCGTGGTGGCCTCAGAGGCCCGCACCAGCGGCTCCAGCTCGTCCACGGTCACGGCCGAGCGCGAGACGACGTCGAACCCGCCGATCAGGTCCTCCCTCGACATTCCGGTCGGGTCCGGCTGCAGCGACGCTTGCAGGTTCTGGCCACGATTGCGTGGAGCATCGGCTCGACGAGGTACGGACCGACGACGCACTGGTCGTAGTCGTCACGGAATCCAGGTCACAACCAACTGCGCTCTGACCGCAGTTTGGTGAAGATCGCGGTCGTCATGGAGTCGCGGATCACCCGTGCGGGGTCACCGCCTGATCCTTGGGCGTCCGCTCTCCAGAGCGTCCCGGGCCGCTTCCATGAAGGCGTGGCGACATTCGCGTTTGGTGGCGCCCTGTCCAGGTGGAACTGCGTCGCGCATGTGTGCGTGTAGCGCCTTGGTGTAGTCGTGGGCGACCTGTGCTGTCTGATGCGAACAGGTCAGCTCGACGGCCTTCTTCGCGAGCCACAGGTCGTGCAGTCTCTCGTCTGCAGGGTCATCAGAGGCCGGAAGACCGAGTTCTCGGCGATCCAGTATCAACTCGACGCGCTGCGCGGCAGCCAGGAATCCCGAGATGGCCTCTTTGCGCTCAGTGCGCTCTACATCTTTGCGTTGTTGACGGTCACGTTGCACCTCGACGCGCGTCGCCAGGTACTGCCCTACGAGCGTCCCCGTGGTCCCGAGAAGGACACCGATCAGGGCGAGAACCGTGCCTCCAGTAACTCCATCCATGGCATACAGCCTGGTAGATGGGATGCTGTGCCGCGGCCGGGTTCTTGAAAACCGCCTTCTACCTGGATTTGGTGAGGCTCATGACTGAGTGAGGATGCGAGTCCGGAGGAGTTCGAACGAGGCCCGGCCATACATGGCGCGCTTGAGTGTTTTGATGCGGTTCGCCGCGCCCTCGATGCTGCCGGAGCTCCAGTCCAGGGTGAGCCCGGCTGTCACAACGTCGAGATCCCGGAGCAGGTGGAGCTCGAAGCCAGTGAGGCCGGGTAACTGGCTGGCGTCGACTGCGTCGAACCAGCCAGGGAGCGTGGAGCCGAGGCGGTCGGTGAGTATCTCGCCGAAGTGGCGGACATGTCCGGCGGCCGCGTCCAGTTCGGGCAGTGGGCCAGGACAGCCTTCAGGCCGGCCCGGTCTTCCTCGGTCAGGGTCGCGGGGTGACGGGTGATCCAGCCGGTCACCTGCCGCACCGTCGGCGGCCGCGGCGGCGCCTGGGAGGGAGCGCCGCGCAACGTGGCGACGTGGGCGCGGACCATGCCGTAGGTGACAGGAGCGTGCTCGGCAATCAGCTCGCTGTGAAATCGGGTGACGCTGGTGCACCCCTCGGCGAATCGCCGCCTTCTGAGGATGGTGCGCACGCGGCTGGCAGCCTCCACCACCGCCCTCTCGGCGGCCGCCTCCGCCTCAACTAGTGCAGTTCGGTTACAGAACGGCCGTTCCCCGCACCATCGATCTGTACAAGGATTCCAGGCATCGACACACTGACCTGGATCAGTCGTCATACTCACCTGGTCCATCGAGAATGTACGGGGGGATTCCATGCGCCGTTCCATCGCGGCTGCCGCCGCGGTCGTCACGCTCACCGCCACCCTTGTGGCATGTGGGGGTTCGGACGGGGGCAGCGACAAGGCCGGGCCCACGGGGCCCACGAAGGGCGCCGGCTCCAGCAGCACCACCCAGCCGGCCGGCGAGCAGTCGCCCGGCGCCACCGCCGGTAGCACACAGGCGCCCGTCGGCAAGCTCGGCGACACCCTCAAGCTGGTGGGGATGGAAGGCAGCCTGAACGGCACGGGCACGATCGAGGCCGACTTCACGTTGGAGAAGTTCGAGAACCACGCCAAGCCTGCGATCGGCGCACCCCAACCGGCCGCCGGGAACCGCCTCGTGGCCGCCAAGTTCACCATCGTCGAGACCGGCACCGGCACCTACCAGGACTCCGGGTACGCGGAGGCGATGGTCTACGACGCGAACGGGCAGGGATATCAGGGCAAGCCCGGATCCCCCACCGTCGGCAAGTCCCTTGGCGGCCTCCAACTGATCGTCAAGCCGGGTCAGCGGGTCTCCGGCTGGATCGTCTTCGAGGTGCCGAAGGACGCGAAGATCACGTCCGTGACGTATGTGATGGAAAAGGTCGGGCCGGACCCCGAGCGCACGGGCAAGTGGACCCTCGACTAGGCGGTTTCGTTTGCCTCATCGGGCGGACCAGAGGAAGATGCCGGCGATGTGGAGTCCGGGGATCACGGCCCGGATGCCGCGTCGGCGCAGGTGCTCGCGGATCGCGCGGGACGAATACGCCCTGTCCGCCAGGACCACTCCGGTCTGGTGCGTGGCCCGCCCCGTCGGCGGGGAACACGCAGGCGGGCCATGACCTCGGTGAAGGCGGGTGCATCGCCTGCTTGTCCGGCGGTGAGGACGAAAGCCAGAGGCCGACAGCCGGCATCGGCAGCCAGGTGGATCTTGGTGGTCAGTCCGCCGCGGGACCGTCCGATGGCATGGTCGTCGGGTTCGCCGGCCGGGGCCCCTTTTGCGGGCCCCGGCCGCATGCTGGTGGGCTCGCACGATCGTGGAGCCCTCCGAAACCGCCCAGTCGTGGTCCTCATCGGTGTCGGCCTGAGCCATCAGAGCGGTGAACACCCGCTCCCAGGTGCCGTCGACGGCCCACCTCCGCAGCCGGTTGTAGACGCCGCGCCAGTTTCCGTACTTCTCCGGCAGGTGCACCCACTGCGTTCCCGTCTGGAACTTGAAGGCGATCGCGTCGATCACCTCCCGGTGATCCCTCCAACGACCGCCCCGCATCGGCGTCCGGTCCGGGAGCAACGGCTCGATCCGTGCCCACTGCGCATCAGACAACGACACATCAGTCCAACGATCTGATGATCCAAACGACACGGCCTAGTGTGATGCGCCGGAAATCGCGGGCTTAAGTCTCTTGCTGGTTTTCGGCGGCTGGCGGAGTGACCTTGGCGAGGTAGTCGGCGAGGGATTTGACGATATCGTCGGCGGTCTTGGTCCAGGTGAAGGGCCTGGGGTTCTCATTCCATGAGTCGATCCAGGCCCTGATGTCGTCCTCCAGCGCCTTCACCGAGGTGTGGACGCCGCGTCGGATGAGTTTGTCGGTCAGCAAGCCGAACCACCGCTCGACCTGGTTGATCCAGGAAGAGCCGGTCGGGGTGAAGTGGACATGGAAGCGAGGGTGCCTGCCAAGCCAGGTCTTGATCTCGGGAGTGTTGTGGGTGGCGTAGTTGTCACACACCAGATGCACGTCGAGTCCAGCGGGGACCGCCTTGTCTATCGTGGCCAGGAACTTCTTGAACTCGATGGCGCGGTGGCGGCGGTGCAGTTCACCTATGACGGTGCCGTCTGCGATGTTGAAGGCGGCGAACAGGCTGGTGATGCCGTGCCGCAGGTAGTCGTGGGTACGCCGTTCGGGCATGCCCGGCATCATCGGCAGCACCGGCTGCGAGCGGTCCAGCGCCTGGATCTGGGCCTTCTCGTCCACGCATAACACCACTGCTTTCTCAGGCGGGTTGTGATAGAGGCCGACGACGTCGACAACCTTCGCAACAAACTGCGGGTCGGTGGAAAGCTTGAAGGCATCCTGCAGGTGCGGCTTGAGGTCGAACTTCTTCCAGATCCGCCCGATTGTGGACTTCGACAGCCCGGTGCGGGCGGCCATGGAGGCCCGCGACCAGTGCGTGTCCTGGCCCGAGGTGGATTCCAGCGTCGCGACGACAACGTCCTCGACCTGGTCGAGCAGGATGGACGGCGGCCGACCGGGCCGCGGCTCGTCGACCAGACCCTCCAGCCGCCGTTTGACGAACCGGGCCCGCCAGCGGTTCACCGACTGCTCGCTCACCCCGAGTTCGGCCGCCACCTGCTTATTCGTCCCGCCCTCCGCGCACCGCAGCACGATCCTCGCGCGCAAAGCCAGGAACTGCGCGGTCTTCGCGCGCCTCGCCCAACGCGTCAGCTGAGCCCGTTCGTCATCGCTGAGCACCAGCTCCGACTTACGCCGGCCCGGCTGCGGCTCATCCGCAAGTCCGGCCATCCGCCGGTCAGCAAACCGCGAGCGCCACTTCCTCACCGTGTCCGCGGTTACCTTGAACTCCGCCGCCACACGCGTATTCGGCTTCCCGTCCGCGCACGCCAGGACGATGCGTGCCCGCTCCACGAGACGGGGCGCCACCGCCCCGCCCGCCCAGCGCAGCAACTCGGCGCGTTCATCATCGGACAGCACAACCTCGACGGCACGGGGACCCCGGGACATGAAAACAGGCTACAGACTTAAGCCCGCGATTTCCGGCGCATCACACTAGGGCCGGTACTAGGCCCTCAATGACAGCGCCGTCCAACGCCAGGTAGTCGGAGCCGGATGGAGGTGGGCCTGCGCTCCCTCACCGTCCATGTCGGCCGCGCATGCCGCGGATGTACGGGAACTGATCGTCGTGTCCCCGTGAACCGCCCCGGCCGACTCCTCATGAGGGCGAGGGCAACGGGGCACCGTATAATTTGGGCCCGAACAATTCCTGATGTCTCATGCCTTCGCAGGCGGCCCGAAGGAGCGTGCCCGTGCCCGGCCATCGATCCATCGCCGAAGCCGAGAAACTGGCAGCGGCCAGGCTCGGCGGTATCCCCGTCCGGCATGACCAGATGGCCGTTGTCGCCAACATCTATCGCGCCGCCTCGGCGGTGCGGCAGCACCTGGAGAACTCCGTGTTGCGCGGCGTCGACCTGACCTGGACCGCCTTCGTGGTGCTCTGGGTCATCTGGATCTGGGGCGAGTCGGAGACGCGGCACGTGGCCGAAGAGTCCGGGATTTCCAAGGGCACGCTCACGGGGGTTGCCCGGACGCTGGAAAGACGAGGGCTTGTGCAGCGAGCAGACCATCCCACCGACGGGAGGCTGGTGCTGCTGAGCCTGACCGACGAAGGGGAGGAGCTTATGCAGCGCCTCTTTCCGGCGTTCAACGAGGAGGAATCCTTCGTCACCGGGCGGCTCAGCGACGCGGACTGCCGGACCGTCGCCGACGGACTGCGCCGGGTGGTGCTGCAGGTGGAGGAGAACGGCGAGGAGCGCCGCCAGGATCTGTTGGGCGGTACCGCCCCCGCGCCACGCCGCAGCGGCCGCCGTAAGGCCTGAGCCGCGACAGTCCCGGACCAGGGAGCCCGGATCGCTACAGGTCGAATTGCTCGCCTGCGAAGGTTCCTGGCATCCTGGCTGGAACCAGCGACACCTCGGTCCAGATGGTCTTGCCCGTTGGCGTGTATCGGGTTCCCCACTGCTGCGTGAGTTGCGCGACCAGGAACAGACCTCGGCCGCCCTCGTCCTCCATCGCAGCCCGCCGCAGGTGGGGCGAGGTGTGGCCGCCGTCGGAGACCTCGACGATGAGGCCACGTTCCCGGATGAGCCGCAGACACACCGGAGCGCCGCCATAGCGGATCGCGTTGGTGACCAGTTCGCTGACGACGAGCTCGACGACGAACGACGCGGCTTCGTCGACTCCCCAGGCGGCCAGCTGATCAAGGGCCAGCGACCGCGCTCTTGCCACTTCTCCGGCGTCGGAGGCCACGTCCCACGTCGCCACCAGATTCTCGGCCAGGGCGTGGACGCGGAGCAGCAGCAGTGCGGCGTCGTCCTCGGGGGGCTGGGGCAGGAGTGTGGTGATGACCTTGTCGCATGTCTTGTCCAGTTGGCCGTCCTCGGGCCCGGCGAGTGCGGTGCAGAGAGAGCTGACTCCCGCGTCGATGTCCGTGTGACGGTTTTCGACGAGTCCGTCGGTGTAGAGGGCGAGCGTGGCGCCTTCCGGCAGCTCGATGTCGGCGCATTCGAAGGGCAGGCCGCCCAGGCCGAGGGGCGGTCCGGCGGGAAGGTCCACGAGCTCGGCGTGTCCGTCGGGGGTGAGGAGCACGGGCGGCAGGTGGCCCGCCCGCGCCATGACGCAGTGCCGGGAGACCGGATCATAGATCGCGTACAGGCAGGTGACTCCCAGTGCCTGGTCCTCGGCCTCGACGGGCCCGGAAGGCGGGGCGCCGGTGCGCGCCACGAGGTCGTCGAGACGGGCGAGCAGTTCGTCCGGCGCGAGGTCGAGTGCCGCGAGCGCCGCGACGGTGGTGCGCACCCGGCCCATGGTGGCGGCCGCGCTCGTACCGTGTCCGGCGACGTCGCCCACCACCAGCCCGACGCGTGCCCCGGAGAGGGGGATGACGTCGTACCAGTCCCCTCCGACGCCGGCGGGCCCGGCCGCGGGCAGATAGCGGTGAGCGACCTCCACACCCGGTTGCTGGGGCAGGGTGCGGGGGAGTAGATCACGCTGGAGCGTGAGCGCGGTCGCGTGTTCTCGGGTGTAGCGGCGGGCGTTGTCCAGGCAGACCGCGGTGCGGGAGACGAGTTCTTCGGCGAGTTGGTTCTCCTCGTGCTCGAAGGGGTCGGCGTGTCGGGAGCGTGCGAAGGCCACCGCGCCCAGGGTGGCGCCACGGGCCTTGAGGGGAAGGGCGAGCACATGGGTGGCCGCGTCGGTGGCCGGCGCGTTCTGGGCCAGGCACCGCAGGCGGACGGTGTCCAGTGCGTCGTACGCGGTGTCCTTGGCCGCGGCGTGATGGGTGCGGTGAGCCACCTGGCACAGGGTGGGGTGGGTGGCGAAGTGTTGTGGTTCCTGCCCGCTCAGGACGGCTTCGACGATGTCCACGGTGACGGCGTCGGCGAACTCGGGGACCACGAGTTCCGCCAGATCTTGTGCCGTGCGTCGGATGTCCAGGGTCCTTCCGATACTGCCGCTGGCCCGGCTGAGCAAGGCGAGACGCTGGCGCGCCACATAGCGGTCGGTGATATCGAGGCCGGCCTCACAGACTCCGATCGCTCGGCCGTGCTCGTCCTGAAGTCGGAAGTAGGAACACGACCAGACGCGTTCGTGATGGGGGTCGAGGTGAGTGGAGCTGCGGTAGCGGACGTCGATCACGGGGGCGCCGGTGCGGGCCACGCGCTGGACGATCTCTTCAACGCTCGTGGCTGTCCCCTCCCCCTCCCCCAGCACCTCGCCCTGCGGCAGGATGTCCTTCAGGAACCTGTCGGCAGCGTCCTCCAGCGGGATTCCAAACTGTTTTTCGATCGCGGCGTTGATCCAGCGCACGCGGGCGTCCGTGTCGTAGACCACCAACTGGACGGGCGCTTCCCGGTCGAGTCCGTCAAGCATGGCCCGGCCGATGGCCTCCCGGTGCGCCAGCTCGGCGTCCATGGCTGTCAGCAGCCACCCGGTCGCGTCCGCCCCCAGGGCGAGCGGGGTGAGAGACAAGGAGACGGATAGCGGGCGGCCGTCGCCACGGCGGACCGGTCGAGGGCCGAGCGACCATGCCGCACCACCGTCACCAGCGGCTGAGGAGACGCCGGCTCCCGTCTCGGTATCGGCCAGGACGGCGTCGGCGGACCGGCCGAGGACTTCTTCGGACGCCAGGCCGAACAGTACCTCGGCTTCCCTGCTCCACCCGGTGAACCGCAGGTGCTGGTCCAGCACCGCGGTCGCGCCCAGGGGCGTCGGCATGGCCGAGGAAGACCTGCCGTGCGGCCGGCCTGGCTGGTCACGCCCTTTGAAAATGCTCGTCATCGCCGCTCCTGAAGTGGCTGCAGGAGAGATTCGGCTCATTCAATGTACCGCCGGTCGCCCTCGATGACGCCTGCGCGCGATGGGCCGCCAGGAGCCGGCGCAAGGCGTCGACGCTCTCCTCTGTGTGGTCCGGTGCGCTGGACGTGACCTGGTGGAAGACCAGGCCGTCCAGAGCCGCGAAGACGATCTCCGTCATCTCCTGCGACACGTCGAAGCAGGCCAGTGCCTCGCGGACGGCATCGCGGTAGGCGTCGTAGAGCAGGTCGACGTGATGGCGCAGCTCCGGCCGCCGGCTGGATTCGAGCTTCAGCTCGAATTGGAACGCCTGCAGATCCGGATTGGCGGCGATGAACGCGGCCAGCGTCGCGGCGAAGTCCTCCAGGCGGCCACTGGTGGGCACCAGCGACGACGTCTCGATGCTGCGCCGCACAGCCCAGCTCAAAGCCTCTTCGAGCAGCGTGTCACGTGATCCGAAGTGGTGGACCACGAGGCCGTGGGTCACACCGGCCTCGGCAGCCACGGACCGGTACGTCAGCTTCCGCAGGCCCCCTCGCGCGACGACCTTGATGGCCGCGGCCATCAAAGCTTCCCGTCCCTGACCGTATCCCGGCCGATTGTCCTGGCCGCCGGTCCCCTCATCGACCACCGTCTCGGTCATGCACCCCCCTTTCCTCTCCCCCTGCGCACCCTGACAAGCAAATCTATCCTATTGACAAGTTATCCGAATGGATAGATTCTCGGCGGTGCCTCACTTCCTCCGCCTCACTGGAGTTCCTATGGCCCTGCCCGAAGGACTGCGCAGCACCCCGTTCTCCCCGCGGTACGACGACCGCGTCGAGGAGTGGATGGACGTCTACGGCCATGCCGTGCCCCTGTTCATCACGGACCCGGCCGAGGAGTACGAGGCATTCCGCACCGCCGCCGGTGCGCTGGACTACTCGATGCTCTACAAGTGGCACGTCGAGGGCGAGGACGCGCTCGCCACCGTCGACGCCGTCTTCTCACGGAGCGTCCGCGGGCTCGGCGCCCGTCGTATCGCCTACGGCGCGGTCGTCGACGCGGACGGCTTCATGATCGACGATGTGACCGTGGCCGTCCTCGCGCCCGGCCACGTGGTCGTCACCGGCGGCAACCCCGCCACCCAGCAATCGCTGACCGCGCACGCCCCCAACGGCACCACGGTCACCGAGCGTCGCGACGAGTTCGCCGTACTGACCCTGCAGGGGCCGCGCAGCCGCGAGGTGCTCCAGCGGCTCACGCACGTCGACGTCTCCAACACCGCCTTCCCCTACTACACCTTCATCCGGGACGTCCTGGTCGCCGGCATCAGTGCGCAGGTCAGCCGGATCGGGTTCACCGCCGAACTCGGCTACGAGATCCAGGTGCCGCGCGAGCGTGCGCTGGACCTGTGGGACGCGGTCCTCGACGCGGGGGCTGACCTCGGGGTGAAGGCCGCCGGCGCGCTCGCCCTCCTGACGTGCCGCACCGAGGCCGGGATGATCATGGGTGAGCTGGAGTACGACCACACCGTCACCCCGTTCGAGTGCCGGATGGGCTGGGCGATCGACTTCGACAAGGGCCCCTTCCAGGGCCGCGACGCGCTGCTCGCCAAGAAGGGCACCGCGCAGGGGCGTGTGGTCAGCGTCGTCGTGGACGCCGTGCCCGAGGCGGCCGAGGGCGCGCGGCTGGAGCTGGACGGACGGGACGTCGGCTACGTGACGATGGCCGTGCCCTCGCCCGTACTCGACGGCGCCACCCTGGGGCTCGCCCGCGTGCACCGTGACGCGGTGAAGTCGGGGACCGTGCTGACCGCGGTCGCCGCCGACGGTTCCAAGGCCGACGCCACGGTGAAGCCCACCCCCGTGTACGACCCCGAGCGCACCCGCGTACGGGCCTGAGCCGGAAGGCACCGCAGCCATGCAGCGCTACATCCTGACCGTCAGCTGCCCCGACCAGCCGGGCATCGTACACGCCCTGTCCGGTGGCATCACCGAGGCCAAGGGCAACATTCTGGAGAGTGCCCAGTTCTCCGATCCCGGCACCGGCACTTTCACCATCCGAGTGCTCCTGGAGACCCCGCAGGCCGACGTCGAGAGCCTGCGGGACGAGCTCTCTGTGCGCCTGGCGCGCTTCGACCCCGTGCTGTCCCTGCGGCCGGAGCAGCAGCGGCGCCGGGTCCTGCTGATGGTGTCGAAGTTCGACCACTGCCTGGTCGACCTCCTCTACCGCTGGCGTCTGGGCGAACTGCCCGTCGACATCCCGCTCATCGTTTCCAACCACCCCGATCTGGCGCCCGTCGCGCAGAGCTACGGCATCCCGTTCGTCCACCTCCCTGTCACCCGCGACACCAAGCCGGAGGCGGAGGCCGAGCTGGTGCGGCTGGTCACCGAGCACCGGGTCGACTTCGTGGTCCTCGCCCGCTACATGCAGGTCCTCTCCGACGACCTGTGCCGCAAGCTGTCGGGGCGGGTCATCAACATCCACCACTCGTTCCTGCCGGGCTTCAAGGGCGCCAAGCCGTACCACCAGGCCCACGACCGGGGCGTCAAACTCATCGGCGCCACCGCCCACTTCGTCACCGCCGACCTGGACGAGGGCCCGATCATCGAGCAGGACGTCGTGCGCGTCGGACACCGGCACACCGCGCCGGAGCTGGTCGCCATCGGCCGGGACGTCGAACGGGTCGTCCTGGCGCGGGCGGTGCGCCTGCACGCCGAGGACCGGGTCGTGCTGACCGGCTCCCGCACCGTCGTGTTCTCCTGACCCGAGAGGTTCGTACGACCATGACCACCGCGACGCTGCTCGACGGCAAGGCCGCGGCAGCCGAGATCAAGGCCGAACTCACCGTCCGGGTACAGGCGTTGAAGGCAGGGGGTGTCACCCCGGGCCTGGGGACCATCCTGGTCGGCGACGACCCGGCCAGCCACTCCTACGTCGGCGGCAAGCACCGCGACTGCGCCCAGGTCGGCATCGCGTCGATCCGGGTGGAGCTGCCCGCCACCGCCTCCCAGGCCGACGTCGAGGCCGCCGTGCTCCGGCTCAACGCGGACCCGGCCTGCACCGGCTTCATCGTCCAGCTGCCGCTGCCGGCCCACATCGACACCCACGCCGTACTGGAGCTCGTCGATCCCACCAAGGACGCCGACGGGCTGCACCCGGCGAACCTCGGACGCCTCGTGCTCGGCATTCCCGGGCCGCTGCCCTGCACGCCCCGCGGCATCATCGACCTGCTCCGCCGCAACCAGGTGGCCATCACCGGCAGACAGTTCTGCGTGATCGGCTGCGGCATCACGGTGGGCCGTCCGCTGGGCCTGATGCTGACCCGAAGCACCGAGCACGCCACGGTCACCCTGTGCCACGAGGCCACCCAGGACACCGCGGCCCACGCCCGGGTCGCCGACGTGGTCGTGGCCGCGGCAGGCGTGGCCCACCTCGTTGGGCCCGACTGGATCAAGCCGGGCGCCACGGTCCTGTCCGTGGGCATCACCCGGACCGTGGAGGGCATCCTCGGGGACGTCCACCCGGACGTCGGGCAGGTCGCCGGCTCCCTGGCCCCACCGGTGGGCGGGGTGGGGCCGATGACCCGGGCCATGCTGCTGACCAACATCGTCGAAGCCGCCGAGCGCGGCCGGCCCTGACGGGAAAGCTGCGGGGCCGAGCCTGTTCGGGCTCGGCCCCGCAGCCGTGTGCGCGCCGGCGGGGAAGGCACCGGCGGCATCGCCGCCAGGCAGGCAGTACGCGCGCATGCTCGCCGTCTGCCCCAGCCCACAGGGCCCGGCGAGCCGTACGCACGATCACAGGCGGCCGGCGTAGAAGGTGTAGCGCTCCAGCGGTTCTCCCTCGTGGCCCCATCGCCAGGGCGTCATCAGGCCGTCGATCGCGGTGAACACCGGGCGTGCGTCCCCGGTGCGGCCGGCGCGGACCAGACAGTAGGCAAGCAGCCCGAGGTCGGCGACGGCGGCGCCCTGGCGCAGGTGACCGGGGCTCAGCCAGGAGGCCAGCGCCTGATCCGCCCATCGCGCGGCGTGCGGTTGTGTCCAGTAGCGGCTCGCCCCCAGCGCCCGGACTCCTCCTCCGGGGAGAGATAGCCCAGGATCTGCAGATGCGCCTCCCGGTGCCACGGATCACGCGCGCGGATCTCCTCCTGGACCGGTGCGAGCTCGGCACGGGGCAGCCCCAGCGACCGCAGCGCCGCCAGCGCGCCCACCCAGGGCGTCGGATCGCCCGGAGGCGCCTCGGCGGCGAGGCAGCAGAACACCAGGGCACCCCAGGGATCCGTGGCCCGTTCAGCCCACCCGGCGAGAACCAGCGCGTCCGCATCGCGCGGCCGGCGCTTCTGCCACCCGCGGGCCGGCGCGGGAGCAGCCTGCGCGAGCACGGAGATCCGGTGGCAACGGCGGTCCCAGTCGGGCCCGGTGTCCCGCAGGAGCTGCTCGATCCGGGCGATGGCGAGGTCCTGTGGGCCCGGGCCCCGCAAAGAGGCGATACCTCTGAGCACCCGGCCAGGGCCGCATCGTCGAGTTCCGGGGACAGTCGGGGCTTCGACCGCCTGGTGCTGCCGAAGAATGTCATCGCGGTGTCAGCGTCTGTCGTAGGCGGCCCGGACCAGGGCATCGAACAGTCCCTGCTGGGTGGGGTCCTCGTGGGCGGTGTCCTCCGGGTGCCACTGGACAGCGGTGAACCATCCGTGGACACCGGGGAGCTCGAGCCCCTCTACGGTGCCGTCGGCCGCGCGCGCGGTGACCGCGAGTCCCACGCCGGCACGGTGGACGCGCTGGTGGTGGTAGCAGGACGCCTCGACCTTCTGCGCGCCGGTGGCCTGCTCCAGCAAGGTGCCACGCTGGATCGCCACGGGGTGGACGACATGCCGGTGCTCGCGTTCCGGGCCGCCCATGTCCTGCTCCAGGGTGCCGCCGAGGGCGACGTTGACAACCTGGAGTCCTCGGCAGATCGCCAGCAGCGGCAGGCCCGAGTCGATGGCCTGGCGGGCGACCTCGATGTCGAAGTCGTCCTGGAGGTCGTCGACGTCGTAGACGCTCTCGTGCGTGTCGGCTGCGCCGTAGCGGTGCGGGGCGAGGTCTCCGCCGCCGGGGAGCAGGACGCCGTCGAAGCGAGCGAGACGCTCGGCCACGTCTTTGGAGGCGGGGTGGATGCTCGCCGGTTCGCCGCCCGCCCGCCACACCGCCTCGATCAGCGCGCGGGCGTTGACCTCGGCGGCGTAGCGCAGCGCGGAGGTCGTCGCGGAGAAGCGGGCGGGGATCGCGATCAGGGGTCGGGTCACAGCTGGATCCAAGTGGTCTTCAGTTCGGTGTACTTCTCGATGGCGTGGGCGGACTTGTCGCGGCCGTTGCCGGACTGCTTCATGCCGCCGAAGGGGACGGTCAGGTCGCCCTCCTCGTAGCAGTTGACCCAGACGGTTCCGGCCCTGAGCGCTCGGGCGACCTGGTGAGCGGTGGACAGGTCGGAGGTCCACAGGCCCGCGGCGAGGCCGTACTCGGTGTCATTGGCGAGTTCAACAGCCTTGTCGAGGTCGTCGAAGGTGAGGACGGACAGGACGGGACCGAAGATCTCCTCGCGGGCCAGCCGCATGCCGGGGCGCACGTGGTCGAAGACGGTGGGGCGCAGGAAACTGCCGCCGGTCCCGGCCAGGGTGCGGCCGCCGCCGACGCGCAGGCGGGCGCCTTCCTCGAGGCCGGTCTCGATGTGGCCGAGGACCCGTTCGAGGTGGCTCTCACCGGCCATTGCACCCATCTCGGTTGCCGGGTCGAGTGGGTCCCCGACGACCAGTTCCCGGGCTCGCGCCACGATCGCGTCGGTGACCTGTTCGGCGATGGAGGAGTGCACCAGCAGCCGGGAGGGGGCGGTGCACATCTCGCCCTGGTTGAAGAAGATGCCCCAGGCGGCGGTGGCGGCGGCCTTCTCCAGGTCGGGCGCATCCGGGAAGATGATGTTGGGGGACTTGCCGCCGAGTTCGAGCCAGACCCGCTTGAGGTTGGAGTCGGCCGCGTAGTGAAGGAAGTGACGGCCCACGGCGGTCGAGCCGGTGAAGGCCAGGACGTCGACGTCGGGGTGGAGACCGAGGGCGCGCCCGGCGACGGGGCCCTTGCCGCTCACCACGTTGAGCACACCCGGCGGCAGGCCGGCCTCGATGGCGAGCCGGCCGAGCAGCAGGGCGGAGAGCGGGGCGTTCTCCGACGGCTTCAGTACGACGGTGCAGCCCGCCGCGAGTGCCGGAGCCACCTTCCAACCGGCCAGCGTGAGGGGGAAGTTCCACGGCACCACCGCGCCCACGACACCGGCCGGTTCCCGGGTGACCAGCGCCAGGGCATCGGGGGCGGTGTGGGGCGAGGTGTCGGTGAGTTTGTCGGCCAGCTGCCCGTACCAGCGGAACGTGTTGATGACGGCGCGCAGCTCGATCTCGTACGCGTCCGTGATCGGCTTGCCCATCTCCAGGCTGACGGTCAACGCCAATTCCTCGCGGTGCTCTTCGAGCAGATCGGCGATGCGCAGCAGGATCCGGCCGCGGTCGGCCGGTGCGAGGCGGGGCCAGGGGCCGCAGTCGAAGGCCCGGCGGGCGGCGGCCACGGCCGCGTCCACCTCTTCCGTGCCACCGTCGGCGACCTGGGTCAGCATCTGGCCGTCGCGGGGGGAGACGGCGGCGAAGGTCGCCCCTCCCCCGCCCTCGTCGACACCGTCGATGTGATGCGCGCCGACCAGGTCCAGTGCCTTGGCCCGGCGCAGCCATTCCTCGTGGGTGATGTCCAGCATGCGGAACCTCCGGATAGTTTATTTGATTCCAAACGATATGGTGTGGGCTCAGCCGTCACAAGCGTTCACGGATCGATCCGACGGGTCCGTGAACCCGTCGAGGGAGCCCACTGTGCGCGCACTCGTCATCCAGCACGACCACGTGACCGATCCCGGTCCGGTCGGGGCCCGGCTCGCCCGGCGCGGATACGACCTGCACGTCGTGACCGTCGTACCCGGACATCGCCACCACGCGCCGGACGTGGCCTTCGACTTCCCGGCGGCCGACGGCTGGGACCTGATCGTGTCGCTCGGCGCGCCCTGGTCGGTCTACGACGAGACGGCCGTGGGTTCCTGGATCGGCGGAGAGCTGGCGCTGTTGCGCAAGGCCCACCACCTCGGTGTCCCGGTGCTCGGGGTCTGTTTCGGCGCTCAGGCGCTGACCACCGCGCTCGGGGGCTCGGTCGAGGCGTCGCCGCGCCCGGAGATCGGCTGGGTCCGGGTCGACACCGACGATCCCGCACTGATCGGCCCGGGCCCGTGGTTCCAGTGGCACTACGACCGCTGCCTCCTGGCACCCGGAGCCGAGGAGGTGGCCCGCAACTCCGTGTGCACCCAGGCGTTCCGGCTCGGGCGGAGCCTGGGGGTGCAGTTCCATCCGGAGATCACGCCCACCACCGTGCGCCGGCACCTGGAGCTCGGCGGCGCCGAGCAGTGCCTGCAGCACGGCGTGGACCCCGGGGAGCTGCTCACCCGGACAAGGGACCTGGCGGCGACGGCCCGCGCGAACGCCCGCCGCCTGGTCGACGGGTTCCTCGACCGGGTGGCGGGCACGGCCGGCTGACCGTCTCATGCGGGCAGCACCAGCGCGGCGACCTCGTCGACCAGCGCCTTCTGGTGCGGCGCGAGATCGTGTCCCGTCATCCCGCCGACCACCGGGAACAGCGCGTCGTCCAGCACCTTCACCGCGGCCAGGGTCTCGATGACGGCGTGTCCGCAGAACGGCACATAGAAGGGGCTGTAGCCGCCCTCCTGCACCATCGCCACCCTGCCGTCGCAAACCTCGGCGGCGACCTGGAGGACCTGCTCGGTCATGCCCCGGAAACCGCGGCTGGTCACCAGCTGGCGCGCGAGCGGGTCCATCGCGCCTGGATCGAACCCCGAGGCGACGACGATGAGTTCCGGGGCGAAGGCGCGCAGGGCGGGTACGACGACCCGTTCGAAGGCGTAGAGGTAGCCGAAGTCGCCGGTACCAGGCGGCATCGGAATG
Source organism: Streptomyces sp. NPDC007917 (assembly GCF_042959105.1). Taxonomy (NCBI): domain Bacteria; kingdom Bacillati; phylum Actinomycetota; class Actinomycetes; order Kitasatosporales; family Streptomycetaceae; genus Streptomyces; species Streptomyces sp. NPDC007917. The sequence goes on along the minus strand of NZ_JBIBKK010000014.1, from coordinate 133,475 downwards.
TTGATCGCGCTGCCGGGCGCCGATCGCCCGCCGCGTTCCGTGAGATGCCCGGAGCCGGGCGGGAAGCAGCCGTCCTGGTGCACGGAGAGGGTCAGGACGTCGGGCTCTTCCCAGAAGACGGACTGGGTGCCGTTGCCGTGGTGGACGTCCCAGTCGACCACCGCGACCCGCCGCACGCCCAGGGCGGCACGGGCGTGCGCGACCGCGATCGCCACGTTGTTGAGCATGCAGAACCCCATGCCGGTGTGGGCCGGGGCGTGATGCCCGCATGGGTGGACGAGCGCGTAACCGTTGTCCACCCGTCCGGTGACGACCGCTTCGACCAGTTCGATCGCACCGCCCGCGGCGAGCGCCGCGATCTCGTAACCGCCCTTGCCGAAGGGGGAGATGCCGTCGCCGGCGTCACCGCCCTTGGGCAGGGTGCTCTCACGCCGCAGTCGGCCGACGTGTTCGGGGGTGTGGACCCGCAGTACCTCTTCCTCCGTGGCGTGTCGTGCCTCGACGCGTTCCAGATGGCCGATCAGGCCGGACACGGCGACGAGCTCGTGCAGCCGCCGCTTGGTGTCGGCGTGTGCCACATGGTGGCCGATCGGCTGGAGCCCGGCGGCCGGATCGGCGGGGAACAGCCCGCCGCTGCCGCTGTCGGCCCAGCCGAACAGCTCGTGCCACACGTATCCCGTGCTCAATGAATCCTCCGTGGGCGGGTGGGAGCCGGACGTGGCCGGCCCGGTCCCGGGAGAGCGGGAACCGGACCGGTCACACCGCGAGAAGCAGCCTCCTCAGACCTGGACCGTCGCCCGGTCACGCGTCACGCGGGCGGCGACGACGCCGAGGACCAGGACCGCCGGGACGGCGAGTTCGAGCCAGGTCGCCGTGGTCGAGTCGCCGCCGATGAGGGTCGTGAAGTTGGCCAGGATCAGCCAGATCGCACCGGCGATGCCGAGCGCGCCCAGAGTGGGGGCGATCAGAGTGTTCCAGGGGCGGGTGTCCAGCCGCTCGCGCCGGAAGAACACCACCACCGACACGGAGGTCAGCAAGTACAGGAGCATGATCCCCAGCACGGCCACCCCGCTGAACCACGCGAAGAGGGTCAGCACCGGGTCCTTGCCCAGCAGCGCGAAGGGCATGACGAGTAGCAGGGAGAGCACGGTCTGCACGCTGCCCGCCACCCACGGGGAGTGACGCCGGTTGATCGCGGTCAGCCCGTGGGGCAGCAGGCCGTCGCGGCCGAGGGAGAAGAGGTAGCGGTTGGCGGAGTTGTGGAAGGCCAGGATGCCGGCGAAGAGGGAGGTCGCCAGGAGGATCGGCAGGACGTCGCCCACCCATGCGCCGAACTGCGCGGTGATCGGTGCGAAGACCCATGCCGTGGCGTCACCGTTCGCCAGCGCCTTGCCGGCCTCAGCGGTGGCGCGGGAGGCGCCGTGGGCGGAGACCAGCATCCACGAGGTGAAGGCGAAGAAGCCGGTGATCACGACGACGGAGAGGTACGTGGCCCGGGGCACTGTCCTGCGGGGCTCGCGCGCCTCCTCGCCGTAGATGGCGGTGGCCTCGAAGCCGAACATCGACGCGACGGCGAACATCAGGGCCACGCCTGGAGCACCCTGGAGCGCAGCGTGCGGCGAGAAGCTGTCGGCGAAACCCAGCCCCTCGGGGCCGCCGCCCTTGAAAAGGGTGACCAAGGCGAAGACGAGCAGGATGCTGAACTCGGCCAGGACGAACACGGCCAGCACCTTGGCCCCCATCTCGATGCCGGCCGCGCCGAGAACCTGGACGATCGCCATGGTGACCAGGGTCCAGACCCACCACGGGGCGTTCAGACCGGTGTACTGCTCCACCAGGGCGCTGACGATCGATCCGTACAGCCCGTACATGGCCGCCTGGACCGCGCAGTAGGCGAAGAGCGCGACACCGGCGCTGCCGGAGCCGGTCGGACGGCCGAGCCCCTTGCCGATGTACGTGTAGAAGGCGCCGGCGTCCACGACATGGCGTCCCATGGCGACGAAGCCCACGGAGAACAGCAGGATGACGATGCCGGCCCCGGCATAGGCGGCGGGCGTACCCGCGCCGTTGCCGATGGCGACGGCGATGGGCACAGCCCCGGCGATGCCGGTCAGGGGCGCCTGCGCGGAGAGGACGAAGAAGAGGATGCCGAGGACACCGAGGGAGTTCGGCTTGAGTCGGCCAGCGGTGGGTTCGTCCTGCACGGTCTGGTTTCTCTGGACCGTTTGACTGTCCACGCGGATCACCTGCCTGGGGAGGGGGAACGAGAGTCGTTTTAAGCCAAACGAGTTGCCTCATAGTGAGGCGAAACTATCCATACGACAAGGGGTTGGGCGATGATTTTCCGCCACCGCTCCCGCCCGGGAGGACATCCCCACGGGACCCGGCGGGGCCACCCGGCCGGGCCCTCGGGCGCCCGCCCGAGGGCCGCCGCGGTCGCTGCGCCAGGACGGAGCAAAAGTCCGCCGCGTCACCCTTCGGCGGCGAGACGGCCAGACAGCCGTGTCGACGACCTCGACACAGCAACCTGGCAACCCGGCGGTCATCGGTGACCTGTCGATGCCCGGCTACTCGTGGACGATGATGGCCTGCAGCGGACAGACGTCCGCGGCTTCCTGCACCTCGTCGATGTGCGCCGCGTCCACCTCCGCCGTGTACAGCTCGGTGGCCTCGTTCCGCAGGGACAGGCGTCCCTGCTCGTCCAGGGCGAAGAGGTCGGGGGCGGCGTAGACGCACTGACCGTGGTCCTGGCACTTCTTGAGGTCGACTTCGACGCGCATGATGGCTCCTGGTGTGGTGCTGTGCTGTGTGCTGGGGGGAGGAACGGCCGACGTGCGGTCAGCGCAGCCGGATCGGCAGGTGGGCGATGCTGCGCAGGAACTCGGTGTGGGTGAAGGTGGGCTCACCGGCGAGTTCGATCGTGCTGAAGCGGTTGACCAGCGCGGTGAAGACGACGTCGGCCTGTGCACGGGCGAGCACCTGCCCCGCGCAGCCGTGCTGGCCTGAGCCGAAGGCCAGGTGCTGGCTCGCGGCGGCCGGACGGTTGTGGTCGAAACGGTCCGGGTCGGGGAAGGCTTCCGGGTCGCGGTTGGCGGAGCCGATGAGCAGGACGAGGACCTCGCCGGCGGGCACGGTCGTGTCGCCGATGACCGTTTCCTGGGTGGTGAGGCGCGAGACCATCTGCTCGGGGGTCTCGATGCGCAGCACCTCGTTGATGAAGCCGGGCCGGATTTCCGGCTGGTCGCGGTAGATCCCGATGTACTCGGGGTGTTCGGCCATGTGCCGGATGCCCTGCACGATGAGGTGCTTGATGTCCAGGTGACCGACGGCGAAGAAGAGCAGGATCGAGAAGATGACCTCGTTCTCGGTCATGTTCCCCGCGTCCTGCTCGGCGAGGAAGTGGTCGATCAGTCCGCTGCCGGGGTGGGCGCGCTTGTGGGCGATCAGGGCGCGGTTGTGCTGCTCGTACCACTCGAAGGCTTCGCCGGTGACCCGCCAGTCGTCCTCGTCGGACCCTGGCCCGAGGCTGACGCCGATGTCATAGGTGGCCTTCTGGATCTCCAGCATCTTCGTGGGCTCGACACCGAAGATGTGACAGATGGTTTCGAACGTGGAGCGCAGGGCGAGGTCGTCCACCGCGTCGAGCCTGCCGCCCGCCTCAACCGCCTTATCGAGCACGGCGTCCACGGACGCCTGCATCACCTTGGACCACTCCTCGACCGCCTTGGGCGTGAACCAGCGGTTGGTGATGCGGCGCAGCCGGGTGTGGTCGGGGGCGTCCTGGCCGAGCACCGTGTCGTGCAATGGATCGGCCACACCGAAATCGAGCTTGCGGACACTGAGGGTGGGGTTGCGGATCAGCTTCGCGACGTCCTCGTAGCGGGACACCACGTACACGCCGATCGGATGCCGGCAGACGGGCGCCTCCGCACGGAGCCGGGCGTAGTACGGAGCGGGGTCCGCCCGGTAGCCGGGATCGCGGAACGGAAGCAGCTCGGCTGCGGGAGCCTCGATGGTCATGGGGATCTCCTAGGGTGCATGGCGGCCGCGGACGGTCCCTGCCATGCAGGCGAGAATTATCCATCTGGAAAGCTGCGTCAATGCTTCCGGCGGCCGTAACCAACTCTTTACTCGTACGGAATCAAACGAGATCATGGCGCCGAACAGCGAAAGGCTCCGGACGCGGAACGTCCGGAGCCTTGGAACAAGCAGGTCACAGGGGTTGTCAGCCGTCCCCGGCGGTACGGTCGCGAGCAGTGTCACCGCCTGCGTCGAGGAGCCTCAGCAAGGAGCGCAGCTCTTCCAGTGCGGCATCCGTGACCTCGGGCTCACCGAGGACGAGCTGGTGCAGTACGAGGCCGTCGAGCGCGGCGAAGACCAGCCGGGTCAGTGCCTTGTCCGCGCCGGCGGGCAGCATGCGGGTCAGTTCGCGCTGAGTGGCGTCGAAGTACTCGTCGTACAGTGCGCGGATCTGGGGCAGCAGCTCCGGGCGGCGGCGCGATTCCAGCAGCAGCTCGTACTGGAACGCCTGGATGTCCGGATCCGCCGTGACCATCTCCGACAGCCCCGCCGAGAAGTCCGCGACCCTGCCGGTGCCCGGTTCGAGCGCACTGGTGCTCAGCGAGGTGCGGATGGTGTGGGCGAGGGTCTCCTCGATCAGGGCATCGCGCGAACCGAAGTGGTGCACCACGAGGCCGTGGGTGACCCCGGCCTCCTCCGCGACGGCCCGGTAGGTGAGCCTGCGCAGGCCGCCCCGCGCCACCACACGGACGGCGGCGTTCAGCAGGGCTTCTCGGCCCTCGCCGTAGTGCAGGCGCTTGCGTGAGGGCCGGCTCTTGGGGGCGTCGGTGGACTCGGTCATGGGGGCGACTCTACCTGGGCGGGCGGCCGCACCGGCCGCCTCGGTCGGCAGGCCCGGTGCGGCGCCGTTCATGGGCGTCAGTCAGCGCCTGGGCGGGCGGATGCCGCGGAACTCCCAGTCGCCGCCGAGCGCGGTGGACAGGACCTCCTCGGACTCGGTGGGCTGGGCGCCGACGTCGGTACGGACCGGGGTCGGGCCGGTCACGATGCGGTTCGCCAGCCGGCCGAGCCCCTCCACCTCCACCTCGACCACATCCCCCGGCTGGACGGGCCGGGAGTTGGCGGGGGTGCCGGAGAGCAGGACGTCACCGGGGTAGAGGGTGATGGTGCGGGCGATGTCGGCGACGAGGTAGTGCATGTCCCACTTCATCTCGTCGGTCGAACCGTCCTGCACCACCTCGCCGTTGACGTAGGTGCGCAGGCTCTTGCCGTGGAAGTCCCAGTCGGTGACGAGACCGGGGCCGAGCGGGCAGAGGGTGTCGGAGCCCTTCACGCGGAGCATGGACCCGGCGTCGGTGTCGCGGAAGTCGTGCAGGCCGTAGTCGTTGGCGATCGTGTAACCGGCGATGTACTCCCCCGCCTCGGCCTGGGAGATGTTCCGCGCGGTCTTCCCGATGACGATGGCGACCTCGCCCTCGTAGTTGAGCCACTTGCAGCCCTCGGGGCGGATGATGGCGCCCTTGTGGGAGTTGAGGGAGGAGGTCGGCTTGTGGAAGTACGTGGGAGTGTCGGGCAGGTCGATCCGGAACTCGTGGACGCGGCTGCGGTGGTTGAGGTGGACGGCGATCACTTTGGACGGCACGACCGGCGGCAGGTGCTGCGCGTCCTCGATCTTGACGCGGCGGCCGTCCCCGGCGACCAGTTCGTCGCCGTCGACGGTGGCCTGGACGGCGGCGCCGTCCAGCAGGATGCGGCGGTATTCGGGCATGGCGGGCCTTTCTAGATACGGCTGTGAGGGGTGCGCGGGGAGGGCAGGCCGGCGCCGGTCCAGCCGTCGGCCGGGCGGTCGAACCAGAGGTGGACCTGACCGGTGCCGATGGAGTTCTCGTACTCCCCGTACTGGCGGGCCCGGGCGACGCACGCCTGCTCGCCGAGGGCGCCGGCCATCATCAGGTAGTGGAAGAACTTCGCCTCCGGCTTGAACTTCCAGAAGGCGTCCATGGTGTCGAGGACCTTGTCGTGGCGGCCCTCCTTGAACCAGGCGATCCGCTCCTGGTCGGCCTCGCGCGCCTCGGGCGTGAAGATGTGCACCGGGTCGCTCGACTCGTGGTCGCGCAGCTCGCGCAGCGGCCAGAAGGTGTGCGACAGCGCACCGGAGGCGATGAGCAGCACGCGCCGCCCCGGGGTGGCGGCGATGCCGTCGGCCAGGGCGCGGCCGAGGCGCAGGTGGTCCTCCATGTCGCCGGTCTGGCAGACCCCGATGGTCACCCACCGCTTGTCGGGCAGCCCCTCGCCGAGGAACTTCCAGAGGTTGATGGTGGCGTAGTAGATCGGTAGGTACTCGTCGCCGATCGCGGTGATCCAGGTGCCGTGCTTGTCGGCGAACTTCTCGATGTTGTGGGCGAGTTCCTGGTCACCCGGGAAGTCGTACGGCATCCGGCACATGCCGCGCGGCAGCTCCTCGGAGGTGAAGAGGCCGGCCCTGCGCTGCTGGGCGGTGACGACGAATTCAACCGTCGTGGCCCAGTGGGAGTCCAGGACGACGACGGTGTCGTAGTCGTCGCGCTCGAAGACGTCCTTGCGGAGCTGGTGCAGGCCGGTGACGAGGGTGATCTCCTTGCCCGCGTTGAGCTCCAGCCGGGTCTCCTGCGGAAGCACGATGGTGGGGACGTGGGCGAGCAGGCCCGCCCCGACGATCTCACCCATGGTTCCTCCAACCGTTCGGCGCGGTCACGGTGTTCTTCACGTCGCAGTAGAAGTCGAAGCTCCAGGTGCCGCCCTCACGGCCGACGCCGGAGTGGCGGGAGCCGCCGAAGGGCGCCTGCAGGTCGCGGACGAAGAAGCAGTTGGTCCAGACCGTGCCGGCGACCAGCTGGGCGGTGACGCGTTCGGCGCGCTCCGGGTCACCGGTGGCGAGCGTGGCGGCCAGCCCGAAGCGGGTGTCGTTGGCGAGGCGGACGGCCTCGTCCTCGGTGGCGAAGGTCTGCAGTGTCAGGACCGGTCCGAAGACCTCCTCCTGCACGATCTCCGAGTCCTGGGCGACGTCCGTGAGCAGGGTCGGCGCGTAGTACTGGCCGTCCTTGCGGTGGCCGCCGATGACCGCGCGTGCCCCGGCCGCGATCGCCCGCTGCACGAACCCGTCGATCTTCTCCAGCTGGCGCGGGTGGATGTTCGGGCCGATGTCGGTGGCCTCGTCACGCGGGTCGCCCTGGGTGAGCTGCCCGGCCTTCTCGACGAAGCGGCGGGTGAACTCCTCGGCGACCGACTCCTGGACCAGGAAGCGCGTTGCGGCCAGGCACACCTGCCCGGCGTTGTCGTACTGCTCCACCGCCAGGTCGACCGCGAGGTCCAGGTCGGCGTCGGCGAACACCAACAGGGGGGACTTCCCGCCGAGTTCGAGGCTGAGCGGGGTCAGGTTCGCGGCAGCCGAGGCCGAGATCCGCTTCGCCGTCGGCACCGAACCGGTGAAGCTGATCCGCCGCACGTCAGGGTGCGAGGTCAGGGCGTCACCGATCTCCGAGCCGTACCCCTGCACGACGTTCAGCACCCCGGCCGGCAGCCCGGCTTCGGCGGCGATGTCGGCCAGCAGGGAGGCGGTCAGCGGGGTCCACTCGGCGGGCTTGAGGATGACCGTGTTGCCTGCGGCGAGAGCGGGGGCGACTTTCCACGTGGCCAGCATCAGGGGGGCGTTCCAGGGGGTGATCAGAACGCTGGGGCCCGCGGGGTCCCAGCTGACGTGGTTGGTGTGCCCGCGCGTCTCGAAGTCCTCGTGCCCCAGCTTCAGCAGCCAGTCCGCGAAGAAGCGGAAGTTGTGGGCGACGCGGGGCATGACGCCCCGGCGGTGGGAGCGGAGCAGGGCGCCGTTGTCGGTGGTCTCGACGATGGCGAGCTCTTCCAGCCGTTTCTCGACGCCGTCGGCCACGGCGTGCAGGATGCGGGCGCGTTCGGCGCGGGGGGTGGCGGCCCAGGCGGGGAAGGCGGCCTTCGCCGCGGCCACCGCGGCCGCGGCCTCCATGGCGGTGCCCCGGGAGATCTCCCCCAGAAGGCTGCCGTCGATCGGCGAGACATCGGTGAACGTTTCGGTGGAGGCGACGCGCTCGCCGCCGATCCAGTGCCGCGTGTCGACGGCGACCCCGGCCACCGTGAGGGTGTGCTCGGTCATGTCCGGTCTCCAAGTCCTGTGGTGCGTACGGGGTTACTCGGCGCCGGACGTGCCGGACTCCAGCAGTCGGCCGCCGTCCCAGACGACGCCGACCTGCCGGTAGTAGGCGGCGATCGGTTCGCGGATCTCCAGGCGTGCCAGTTCCTCGGTGGGCGCCTCGAACAGCTCCAGCTCGGCGTCGCCGCGCCACGGCTGCCCGCCCTCGAAGGAGGCGGCGCCGGACTCGATCAGCTCGTCGAGCGCCAGGCCCTTGCCCTTCTCGATGGAGGGCAGCCAGCGGTGGTGGGCCATGGGGTGGGCGTTGACGAAGCCGTTTGTGTCCGACGTCTCACGCAGGGTGACCACGGCCTGGGCGAGGCGCCGGTCGGCGGCGGCGAGGGTCGCCCCGAAGCGGGCGCCGGCCTCGATGCGCGGGGCGGGCCCGTACGGGTGCGGGCGGGTCTGGTGGATCGAGCCGAGCTTCTTCGGGTATCCCTGGTGCAGTCCGCGGGCGATGGCGAAGTCCTTGTCGACCCAGATGTAGACGCAGCGGCTGTAGGTCTGGCCCCGGTACTTGCAGCGGACGACCGCGAAGGCCTCCTTGTACTGGGCGAGCACCGGGTCCAGCAGCTCCTGGCCCGATTCCGAGCAGGACTGCCAGTCGGCCCAGATCAGAGCGACCGCGCCAGGATCCTCGTCGGCCAGCTCCAGCGGCTCGGGCAGCAGTTCACGCACCCGCGCGGGATCCGTGCGGTACTCGACGGTCAGCAGGTCGCCGGAGTAGCGCCACGGCGGGGACGGGATCAGCGAGGAGACACCGCTCGCCGTCTTGGGGTGGAAGTAACCACGGACAGTGGACATGAAGGGATTCCTTACGCGGTGAGGGCAGGCTGCTTGAGCAACTGGGTGCGATACCGGGCGGCCCCCATCGCGGCGGCCTGACCGCCGAGCGCGACGACGCCGACGAGCCGGCCACCGGTGTGGTATCCGACCAGGACGTCACCGTCGGGGTCGCCGTCCAGGATCCGTACGTCGTCCTTGCCCAGGACCGGCGCGCCGAAGGACTGCAGCCGGAAGTCGTGCTGGTCGCTCCAGAACGTCGGGAGCGGGGCGAAGGGCACCAAGTCCCCGTCTGTGCCGGTGAGATGGACGACGAGGGCCTTCGCGGCGTGCTTGGCCGTGTCGGTGGGGATCGACCAGTGCTCGACACGCCGGGGAACGCCGTCGTAGCGGGCATTGGGGAAGCGGGCGACGTCGCCGACCGCGACGACCTCCGGCCGTCCCCCGACCCGCAGCTGCTCGCAGGTGAGGACGCCGTCACTGAGGTCGAGGCCGTTGCCCTCCAGCCACTCGACGTTGGCCACGGAGCCGACCGACTCCACGACCACATCGGCGGGCAGCACGCTGCCGTCGCTCAGCACGACCCCGGTGACCCGGTCCTCGCCCTCGAAACCGGACACTCCGGTGTCCAGCGCGAAGCGCACCCCGCGCTCCTCGTGCCGCTTCAGCAGCGCGCGACCCAGCAGTTCGCCGAGCGGGCCGACCATGGGCAGGGGGAGCGGATCGACGACGGTCACCTCGCGGACGCCGAGGCCCACGGCGGTGGCGGCGACCTCGCAGCCGATGAAGCCGGCACCGACCACGACCACGCGGGCACCAGGGCGGGTCAGCTCGTCGCGCAGGCCCTGGGCGTCGGCGAGGGTGCGGACGGTGTGGCGGCCGGTGAGCGGTCCGGGGCAGCGCAGGCGCCGGGGCCGCATGCCGGTGGCGACGACCAGTCCGTCGTACGAGATCGCCGAGCCGTCGTCGAGTTCGACGACGCGCCGGTCGAGGTCGGCTGCGACGACCCTCGTGCCGAGCCGCCACTCCACGTCGGCGGCGGCTGCCTTCGGCGTGAAGGCGAGCGACTCGAAGGGTGCCTTGCCGGCCAGCACCTCCTTGGACAGCGGGGGCCGGTTGTAGGGCATGTGGGGCTCGTCGCCGATGACCGTGATCGTCCCGGTCCAGCCTGCGGCGCGCAGTTGTTCGGCGGCGCGCAGGCCGCCCATGGAGCCGCCGGCGACGACGATACGTCCGGTCGTGGGTGCGGTCATGGCGGTCATCCCTCGATCCGGATGGCCTGCAGCGGACACACGTCGGCGGCCTCTTCGACCTCGTCGCGCAGCGCGTCATCGGGGCTGGACACGTACACCAGGTGGCCGTCGTCGTCCATCGAGAAGACGTCGGGGGCGGCGAAGACGCACTGGCCGTGGTCCTGGCACTTGTTCATGTCGACGACGACCTTCATCGCGGTCCTCCTGAGGGGTGAGGGCGTCGGAGCAAAGGAGAGGGAGGAAGAGAGGGGCCCGGCCCGGGTGTGGCCGGGCCCCTCGGCCAAAGGGGGCGAAATCCAGCGGATGCCGCACCCCTTACTCGTTTGGCTTCAAACAAGATAGGAAGCTGCCCGACCCTGGTCAATACCTGTCCAGATGGATAACTTTTTTCTACCAGCCCCTTGCGGGGCGGCAACCCCCTCCATATCGTTCGGGATCAAATGACTAGCCCGGGGCGCGCTTCTCCCCCGCCCCGGCCTCCCTCCGCACCCCCTCCCCAGTGCCCCAGGCACGAGGAGTCCCTTCCTTCCGCCAAGGAGACACCGGTGAGCGCATCCGACACCCCAGACATCCGCCGGCACGTGGAGCGGCTCGCCGCCGAGGGCGTCGACGTGGTCCGGGTGGTCTACCCCGACCTGATCGGCACGGACCGCGCCCGCGAGGTGCTGCTGGACCATCTGCCGTCGGCCTGCGAGCACGGCCTGGCCTTCTGCCGCGCCGTCTACCACACCACCCCGCGGGGCGACGTGGTCCCGGTCGCGGGCGGTCTGGACGCCGGTCTGCCGGACGTGACCGTACGCCCCGACCTGTCCACCCTGGCCGTCCTGCCCTGGGAGCCGGGTGTCGCCGCCTGTCTCGGCGAGGTCACCGACCCGGCGACCGGTGCCCCGGCGCCCGAGTCCCCCCGCGACCTGCTGCGCACCGTCCTGGCCCGCTGTGCCGAGCAGGGACTGCGCCCCGTGGTCGGCCCCGAGCTGGAGTACTTCCTGCTGGAGCCGGCCCCCGGCACCCCGACCGGCTGGCGCCGCTCACCGCAGACCACCGGCGCCGTGTACACCGCGGGCCTGCGCGCCGACCCCGACAACCACCTGCTGCGCACTCTGCGCGCGCTGCGCGACCTGGGGCTCGGTGTCGTCACCGGCAACCACGAGTTCGACGGCGGCCAGTACGAGATCAACCTCACCCACTCCGCCGCCCTCGACGCCGCCGACCGCGCCTTCCGCTTCAAGGCCGCCGTCAAGGAACTGGCCCGCAAGGAGGGCAACCTCGCCACCTTCATGGCCAAGCCCTTCGGCGACGCGGGCGGCTCCGGCTTCCACCTCCACCTGTCGTGCAACGACGCCGATGGCCACAACGCCTTCGACGACCCGGCGGGCTCCTACGGCCTGTCCGCCACGGCCCGGCACGCCATCGCGGGCATTCTCGCCCACGCGCCGGCGATCGCAGCCCTGGCCAACCCGACCGTGAACTCCTACAAGCGCTTCGGCCCGGACACCCTCGCCCCCTGGCTGATCGACTGGGGGCTCGACAACCGCAGCGCCATGGTCCGCATCCCGCCGGAGCGCGGTGGCGGGGCGCGGCTGGAGCTGCGGCTGGGCGACGCAAGCGCCAACCCGTACCTGCTGATCGCCGGCACGATCGCCGCCGCTTCGCTCGGCGTCCAGGCCGGCGAGGAGCCGCCCGCCCCGCTTCAGGGCTACGGCTACGACACCTCCCGTGCCGGCCTGCTGCCCCAGAGTCTGTCGGCCGCGCTCGACGCGCTGGAGTCGGACACCGCCCTGACCGACCTGCTCGGCAAGGACTTCACCACGTCCTTCCTCACCTACAAGCGGGACGAGCTCGAACGCTTCGGGCGGCACGTCACCGACTGGGAGTTCACCGAGTACGCCTACCACCTGTAAGCCCGCCCCGAAGCCCTCGCCCGAAGGACAAGCCACATGACCAGCCCCACCGTTCCCGCCGTCCCCACCACCCGGGCCGAGCTGCGCGCAGCCCTCGACGAGCCCCTGCCGCTCGACCGGGTGGACCTCGCCCACCTCGACAACTTCGCCGACGGCATCACCCCGTGGCGCATGTTCCACACCCTGCGCCACCAGGACCCGGTCCACTGGCAGCCCGAAGAGGCACCCAACTCCGGCTTCTGGTCGGTGACCCGCCACGCCGACATCGCCACCGTCGACCGCGACCCGGAGACCTTCACCTCCACGAGGTTCGTCAACCTCGAAGAACTCGACGACGACCAGATCAAGAAGCGCGCCTCCATCCTGGAGATGGACGGCGTCCGCCACCGCGCCCTGCGCAGCGTCATCCAGCGGCAGTTCGGCGCGAGCGTCATCAACAGCTACACCGACTTCCTGCGCGGCCTGACCGCCACCACGCTGGATGCGGCCCTCGCCAAGGGCACCTTCGACTTCGTCGCCGACGTCTCCGCCGACTTCCCCATCAACGTCCTGGCCCGACTCCTCGACGTCCCGCCGGAGGACAACCAGCAGCTCATCGACTGGGGCAACCGGATCATCGGCAACACCGACCCCGATTACGCGGACGTCCTGCTGCACAGCGCGGAGAGCGAGAAGTACCGCGACCTGCCGTTCCGTTCCCCCGCCTCGATCGAAGTCTTCGAGTACGGCAGGGAGCTGGCCCGGCAGCGGCGCGGCGGCGACGGTAGGGACCTGGTCTCGAAGCTGGTCAACACCACGCCGCGCGACGGCGTCCCGCTCTCGGCCGAGGACTTCGACAACTACTTCCTGCTCCTGGTGGTGGCCGGAAACGAGACCACCCGCCACACCATCTCCCACTCCATGCTGGCCCTGCTCCAACACCCAGAGCAGCTGGCGAGGCTGAAGGACGACCCGTCGCTGATCCCCACGGCGGTCGAGGAGTTCCTGCGCTGGGCCTCCCCCGTCTACCACTTCCGCCGCACCGCCACCCGAGACGTCGAACTCGGCGGCAAGCACATCAAGGAAGGCGACAAGGTCGTCATGTGGTACGCCTCCGGCAACCGCGACGAGCAGGTCTTCGGCAACCCGTACGACTTCGACGTCGCCCGGCAGAACAACGACCACGTCACCTTCGGCAAGGGCAGCCCCCACCTGTGCCTGGGCAACCTGCTCGCCCGCACCGAGATCCGCATCATGTTCGAGGAGCTCATCCCACGCATCGCCGACATCAAGCTCGCCGGCGATGTCCCCCGCGTCCGCTCCAACTTCGTCAACGGCATCAAGAAGCTGCCGGTCGAGGTCACCCTCGCCTGACCGCCGGCCGCAGCCGTCCAGACGGCTGCGGCCGCCCCTCACGTCTGCCCTCAAACACGCTCGTCCCGAGGATCGCCACGATGACCACTCCCCGCATGCAGCTCGTCCTGAGCGAGAACTGGACCATGACCGCAGGCCGCGCGGACCTGCCGACCGTGATCCGCTGGGCCCGCGAGGCCGAGGACGCCGGATTCGACTCCGTCATGATCAGCGAACACATTGTGCTCGGCCCGGACGCAGGCGCCAACGGCGTGATGGGCAACCCTCGCGACTACGCCCTGCCCGGCAACCAGGACCCCCACACCCCATGGCCCAACTCCCTCATGCTGCTCAGCGCGATCGCCGCTGTCACCGATCGCCTGCGCCTCGCCGCGTCGGCGGTCATCGCTCCCCTGCGGCACCCCCTGCTCCTGGCCCGCGAGCTCGGCACCCTCGACCTTCTCTCCGAGGGCCGTCTGATGGTGCTGCCCAACGTCAGCTGGAGCCGGGACGAGTACGCGGCACTCGGCGTCCCGTTCTCCCGGCGCGGCAAGCTCCTCGACGAGCACCTGGAGATCTGGGCGAAGTTGTGGGGCCCCTCTCCCGTGTCCCACGAGAGCGAGTACTACGCCTTCCGGGACGTCTACTTCGAGCCCAAGGCCTACTGCCCGGACGGCCCCCGGCTCTGCTTCGGTGGCGCGGGCATGCACGACGCGATGGTCCGCAGGATCGTCCGGTACGGCCATGCCTTCAACCCGTTGGGCAAGGTGACGCCCGAGGAGATGCAGACGCTGAAGGCCGCGATGGCCGCGGCGGGCCGCGACATCGCCGACCTGGAGATGATCGGCGGCACCCGCGCCGTGTTTCCCGACGACGACTCCTGCGCCGACCTCGCCCAGGCCCTCGAGCCCATCCCCGCGCAGATGGCTCAGGGCTTCACCACCTTCTGCGTCAAGCCCTCGCAGTTCACAGACGATCCGAACGGAGTGGGCGCGTTCTGCCGCGAGGTGATGCGCCGTGTGGAGTTGCTGACCGCCTGACGGCGCCGGCCGATGTCCCGCATCGCGGCCCGAGCAGCCCGCTGACGACGAACGGCACCGGGCCGCGGAAGAACGAATCGAACGAGCCAAGGACCACAGCATGACGACTCCCGACGAAGCCGCCGGCACCCGTCCCTCCGCTCCCGCTGAAGCCACTCGAAACGATCCCCATCGCCTTCCCGATGTGTCCGGCCTGGTCGTCGGCATCCTCGGCGGAACCGGACCGCAGGGGCGCGGCCTCGCCTACCGGCTCGCCGGCGCGGGCCAACAGGTCATCATCGGCTCACGGAACGCCGCCCGGGCCGCCTCCACGGCAGCAGCCATCGGCGATGACGTCCGCGGCGCTGACAACGCCACGACCGCGCGGGAGAGCGATCTGGTGATCGTCGCCACTCCCTGGGAGGGGCATGCCGAGCTACTGACCACGCTCCGCGATGAACTCGCCGGCAAGATCGTGGTCGACTGCGTCAACCCGCTCGGCTTCGACAAGAAAGGAGCCTACGCGCTGAGGCCCGAGGAGGGCAGCGCCGCCCAGCAGGCTGCCGCACTGCTGCCTGACTCCCGGGTGACCGCCGCGTTTCACCATCTCTCCGCCGTCACTCTGGAAGACCGGCTGATCGAGAAGATCGACACCGACGTACTCGTCCTGGGCGACGAACGCGCCGCCACCGACACCGTCCAAGCACTCGCCTCACGCCTTGCGGGCGCACGCGGCGTCTACGGCGGACGACTGCGCAACGCCCACCAAGTGGAGTCACTGGTAGCCAACCTGATCTCGGTGAACCGCCGCTACAAGGCCCACGCCGGCCTGCGCGTCACCGACGTCTGAGAAGATTCCCAGCGTCTTTCACCGAGCCCCGCCACTGTGCGACCGGCCGGCTGGTCACAGCGGCATGACCCACAAGGTTCCCGGGTACCGGGCGGATCACCACCGCGATCTGCGGCATCACGCAGGCGGCTCGACTACACCACCCGCCGGGACATGCGACGCTCTGTGATCACCGGGGAGACCTGTGCCCGCGCTGCCCTCATGGCTGACCGAACTGCTCTGTCGCCCGCGCATCAGCGACCGGATCATCTTCGACATGCTCCTGCAACTCCTGAGCAGAAATCTCTCGCTGGCTGCAAGACAGCTCACTCAACAGAGTCCAACGCCGGGGCAATTGTGGCGAAGGCCCGGTCGGTCAGTTCGGCGGGGTCCTCGGCACCGTCGCTGCCGCTCCACCGTTGCAGCACGGCGTCGAATGCGGTGAGCGCCATCCCGGCGGCTAGCTGCGGGTACAGATCGGTGTCGGGGTCGAGCCCCAGGCGCTGCGCCAACTCTGCTGCCAGGTCGTCGCGCCACTGGTCCTGGCGTTCCAGGAAGCGTGCGCGCAGGGCGGGGGTGCGCAGAATCAGCTGAACCACGCGCATTGCCCTGTCGGAATGGTCGGCGCAGGCGGCCATGGAAACCCAGACGGTGTGCTGCAGGGACGCGGAAGGCTGCTCCTCGATGGGGCGAGACGCCAGCGCTGCGCGCATGCCGGTGCCCATGTCGGCCAGGAACTGGACGACCACGTCCTCCTTGGAGGCGAAGTACCGGAAGAACGTTCGCTTGGATACGCCGGCGGTGGCCGCGATCTCCTCGATGGTGACCGCGTCGAACCCCTTCAGCGCCAGTAGCTGGAGTGCCGCTTCGCTCAGCTCGTCGGAGACGAGCTGGCGTTTGCGCTGGGCCATGGTGACTTCAGGGCGGGAGCTCACCGGGCAATTCTACTGCCATGCCATTCATGGCACTCGGTAGCTGCTTGACACCAAGTGTCATGCACGGCAACGTGTGCCGCATGACGAAGAACCAGCGCTGGACCGCCGATCAGATCCCGGACCAGGCCAAGCGGGTGTTTGTCGTCACCGGAGCCAACAGCGGCCTCGGCCTGGCGACCACCCGGGCACTCGCCCGCAAGGGCGGGCACGTGATCCTCGCTGTGCGCGACGAGGCAAAAGGCCACCGGGCCGCCGCAGAGATCACCGCTGAGGAGCCTGGCGCCGACCTTGAGGTGCGCCGCCTCGACCTGGCCGATCTCGATTCGGTCCGAGCGTTCGCCGATCGGCTGCGCGTCGATCATCCGCGGCTGGACGTGCTCGTCAACAACGCCGGCGTGATGGCGCCGCCCCGCTCGCTGAGCGCCCAGGGCCACGAGTTGCAGTTCGCCTGCAACCACCTCGGCCACTTCGCGCTCACTGGTCTACTGCTCGACCTGCTGACCGACGGCAACGACCCCCGCGTGGTCACGGTAAGTTCGACCAACCACCGGCAGGGGCACCTCTACTTCGACGACCTTTCCGGCGAGCGCAAGTACTCGCCCATGGGGTTCTACAACCAGTCGAAGTTCGCCAACGCCGTCTTCGGATGGGAACTCCACCGGAGGCTGACCGCGGCCGGCAGCTCGGTACGCAGCCTGCTCGCCCACCCCGGCTACACCTCCACCAACCTCCAAACCAGCGCGCCGGTCGGCATGGTGAAGATGCTGTTCGGCCGCATCCTCGCCCCGCTCGCCCAGCCCTCGGAACAGGGTGCACTGCCCCAGCTGTACGCGGCCACCGCCCCGGACGTGAAGGGCGGTGAGTTCATCGGGCCGGACGGCTTCGCCGAGCTGCGCGGCGGCCCGAAGCAAGTGCAGTTGTCCACCGCGGCAGCCGATCCCCAGACCGGCCGCCGTCTGTGGGAACTGTCGGAACAACTCACCGACGTGCGGTTCCTGTTTCCGGCCACTTTCTAACGAACAGGTCGCGCGGATGGGCGTGAGGGTCATGGCCGGCGGTGCGGGCGTTCGGCCCAGCGATGGGTTGTCCACGCCTGCCGGATCAGGCTCCGCACGGTGATGATCGTGTCGGCGAGATCGAAGAAGGCGTCGATGACGATGGCCGGCGCTCGTAGCAGCGGGCGAGGCGGTGGAAGGCGTTCTGCCAGGCGTGGGTGCGCTCCACATGCCACCTCTGGCTTGCCTGGATGGGCGCCTTCTCGCCCTTGTGCGCGATCCGGCCCTGCAGGCCACGCTCGTCGAGCAGGGCGCGAGTCTTGTCGGAGTCGTAGCCGGCGTCCAGGTGGACGGTGATGTCGTCGGGCAGCGGTCCAAGGTCGTCCAGGCGGTCCAGGGTCGGCGCGAGCAACGGGGAGTCGTGTCGGTTGGCCCCGGCCAGGACGCGGCCCAGTGGAATGCCATAACCGTCCGTCATGCCCGAGCGTTTCAGGCCCTGCTTGCCGCAGTCGACCGGGGAACGCCCGGCCACCTCGCCCGGTGAGGCTCCCGCCCCGACCCCGGGCCCCGGCGACCTCCCGGTCACCGGCTGACCTGACGGTCACTGGCTGAATTGACGGTGGGCCCGCGCGCACCCCGCCGCGCGGGCTCTTCGCCTGTTAGCCCGTCCGGCGCCGGAAGGCGGTGCGGTAGTCGCGCGGGCGTCGTCCGGTGTGCCGGGCGAAGAGGGCTGCGAAGGTGCCGGAGTCCCGGTAGCCGACCGTGGCGGCGATGGCGGCGACGGTGCCGTCCGTGGTCTCCAGGAGGTGGCGGGCGCGGCGGACGCGGGAGGTCTGCAGGTACTCCAGCGGGCTCTGTCCGGTCTCCTGCGCGAAGCGGCGCAGCAGCGTCCGGGTGCTGACGTTGAAGGTCTCCGACAGTGCGGCGAGGTCGTATCGGGCGGCGAGGTTCTGGTCGAGCCACCGCATGACCCTGCGGGAGAACTCGTTCCCCGGCTGCGGGAGAAGCCCCGCGTCGACGTAGGGGGCCTGGGACGATCGGGCGTCGTCGACGAGCGCCATCCGCGCGGTCCTCCGCGCCACGCCGGCGCCGCTATGGCGGCGGATCAGCTCCAGCGCGAAGTCGTACATGGCGCTGAAGGCGGCGGTCGTCGTCACTCCCGTGTCAGTGACGACCATCTGCTCGGGCCGGACGTCGGCGTCCGGGCAGCGCCGTGCCAGTTCGTCCGCGAAGAGCCACGCCGTCGTCGCCCGCCGCCGCTCGAGCAGGCCCGCCTCGGCCAGCAGGAACGCCCCGACGCAGATCGCGACGACGGCCTCGCCCGCGGCGGCGTGGGAGCGGATCGCCGCGATCTCGGGGGCCAGCGACGCCAGTTTCACGTCCACATCAAGGCCGGGCGCGAGTTCGAAGCCGGGCACGACCAGGACATCGACGTCGCGCAGAGGAGAAACGGCCAGCACAGCGCCACCGGATGCGGTGACGCGACGGCGGGGCGAGACGACCGACACCTCGTAGCCGTCGCGGTCCGGGCCGGCGATGTGCGCGGCCATCGTCAGGAGATCGGGGATGCCGAACACCTCGGACGCGAAGCACCCTGGATAGGCCAGCACCCCGACCCGCAACGCGCTCATATCCGCCTCCTCGTCCGTGGCGAGATTACCTCTATAAGTGGCGATCCGGCCTATCCCGATGCGAGGGAGCGGCAGTCCAGGCTTGTCCCCGTGAACGCAGCCAACGGGCGTCTTGACGACGCGATCACGGACTTCTCCCGCCGGCGGGTGGACGTTGACGGGGTGGTGAAGACGGTGTACGTCTCGGGGGCCGGACCTGGTGTCGTACTGATGCCGGAGATGCCCGGCATCAGCCCGGACGTCCTCCGGCTGGCGCGGTGGGTGCGGGACGCGGGGTTCACCGTGTACGTCCCCTCGCTGTTCGGCCTCGACGGGGCCTACCCCAGGGCCGAGGACGGGGAGAAGGTCGTCCGTCGCGCGTGCGTCAGCGCCGAGTTCCGTGCGTTCGCCGGGGGCGGCACCAGCCCCGTCACCGCGTGGCTGCGCGGCCTCGCGCGGCAGGCGCACGGCGAGTGCGGCGGTCCGGGAGTCGGCGCGATCGGTCTGTGCTTCACCGGCAACTTCGCCCTGACCATGACGCTTGAGCCGTCCGTCATCGCGCCGGTGGTCAACCACCCGTCGCTGCCCCTGGACGACCCCGCGGGGCTTGAGCTCAGCGACGAGGACGCCCGCGCCGTCCAGGATCGCGTCGAGCGCGACGGGCTCACGGTCCTTGCCTACCGGTTTGACAACGACCGCTGGTGCACCGGCCAGCGCTTCGCCGCCTACCGGGCGCTGCTCGGCGACGCCTTCGACGGCCGCGTCCTACCGGGCGGCGCCGCCAACACCGACCCGCCCCCGTTCTTTCGTGACGTCGTCGGAACCCCCCACAGCGTCACCACCGCCCACTTGGTCGACAAGGACGGCCACCCCACCCTGAAGGCAAGGGACGAGATCCTCGCCCACCTGACCGCCCGCCTGCACCCCTAGCTCCCACATCTTCCCGCCGGACTGGGACAGGATCATCTTGCCGGCCCGGCCGGCCGCGTAGGGGACGTCGATCTCTTCCCAGCGTCCTTCGTCGACGTCGAGGATGCCGTTGGGGCAGCGCTCGCCGTCCTCAAGCGCGGCAATGCACTGCACATTCTCGATCCGGCAGGGGGCTGAGCGCAGGGCGCCGTGGTAGCGGATGGTGTGCCGGGTGCCGTCCTCGTCCTGGGGGCCCTGCGAGTCCGGCTCGCTAACCTCGTCCTCCGCTTCAGGGACAACAGCAGGGGCGAACTGGCCTTCGGGGAGGATCGGTCCGGGTTTTGGTGGTAGCGGTCAGTCTGCGCTGAGCTGGTTCGGAACGCGGCCAAAGGCGCGGAGTTCCTGTAGGTCGGGGATGTGGTTGTAGAGGGTGCCGGGGCTGACGCCGAGGATCTTGGCGATCGAGGTGATCGAGTTCTCGGGGTTGGGGAGCAGGTCGCGGGCGGCGCGGATGATCTCGGGGGTGGCGACCGTGGGTCGGCCGCCGACGCGGCCGCGGGCGCGTGCGGCGTCCAGGCCTTCGCGGTGCCGGAGACGATGAGCTCGCGGATGAACTCGGCGTGGGCGGCGAAGACGTGGAAGACGAGACGGCCGCCGGGGGTGGTGGTGTCCAGGCGTTCGTGCAGAGAGCAGTAGCCGATCCCGCGGCCGCGGAGTTCGCCGACCATGTTGACCAGTCCTTGAAGGGACCGGCCGTAGCGGTCGAGCGCGGGGACGAGGCGGCATGCGCATGGCGGTGGCGTGGTGAGGGGGTGCTGGCCTTTCTCCGCGCTGGTGGTTGTCTGAAATTGGTCCTGCGATGATCGTCATGGCGAGGGGTGAGTGCCCCCGGTCAGTAGGCCAATGCGGTCATGTGGTCGGGGTGGTGGGCGGCGACGTCGTGGGCGGCTTGGACGAAGGCGGCGACGGCTGCGGATCGCGAGGTCTCCGGCCAGGCGACCATGACCGCGCTGGGGCTGAGGCCGGTGACCGGCCGGTATGCGATGTCCGGGCGCTGGTGCCGCTTGGTGGTGGAGAGTGACAGGAACGCCACCGCCTGGCCCAGCGCGACCACCTCCAGGAGTTGCTCGACGCTGGCCACGAGCGGCCCCTCAGGAGTGTCGGCCGACGCCAAGCCTGTGTGGCCATCGCCTGCTTCCGCTCCGTCGTATCCGGTGTAGTAGGCGGTGGTGGAGGGGGCGGCCCCTTTCCAGCGTGGGATCGGTTCGCCCTTGAGGTCGGTCAGCCGCAGTCGCCGGCGTCCGGCCAGGCGGTGCGCGGCGGGGAGGACGGCCAGTCGTGGCTCGACCACGAGCGTCTGGGAATCCAGCCCTTGACCGTCGAACGGGCTGCGCAGCAGCGCTACATCGGCACGGCCGTCCCGCAGCATGGCGATCGGCTCTCCGCTGCCGCCGACGACGACTTCAGGCGGCGGCAGATGCGAACCCGTTCCCCGGTAGGCGGCGAGGATCTCCCCCAGCAGCCCGGCATCGCCTCCCGGCTTGACCGCCACGACGAGCTGGGGTGTCGGCTGACCGGCCCGGCGTGCACGCCGGGCCGCCGCGTGCACCGCGTCGACCGCGATCCGGGCCTGGTCGAGCAGCACCTGACCGGCGTTGGTCAGCCTCACCTGCCGGGTGGTGCGCTCCAGCAGGCGTACCCCGAGCCGGGACTCCATCTGAGCGATCGCCTTCGACAGCGGGGGCTGCGCCATCCCCAGGCGTTGCGCGGCCCGGCTGAAGTTCAGTTCCTCGGCGACCGCGATGAAGTACCTCAGCTCCCGCACCTCCAGCTCACTCATATTTGTGGACTATAGATCCAGAGTCTTCTGGTCTTTCCCTGACGCCCGCGGGTGAGGGGAGGCTGGGTGCCATGACGACTTCACAGAAGACTGCTCTGATCACCGGCGCGAACAAGGGCATCGGCAAGGAAACGGCGCGCGGGCTCGCAGCCCTCGGCATCACCGTGCTGATCGGCGCCCGCAACGCCGAGCATGGCGAGGCGGCGGCCGAGGAGCTTCGCGCCGACGGCGCCGACGTACGGTTCGTACCGCTGGACGTCACCGACGAGATCTCGGTCCAGGCCGCCGCCAAGCACATCGACGCCACGTTCGGCCGCCTCGACATCCTCGTCAACAACGCCGCGATCGCCGCCGGACCGCAAAAACCGAGTGAAACCCCCGCCGCCACCGTCCGGCAGGTCTACGAGACCAACGTGTTCGGCGTCATCGCGGTGACCCACGCCATGCTCCCCCTGCTACGCCGCTCCGCCGCCGCACGCATCGTCAACATGTCCAGCGAACTCGGCTCCCTCACCCACCTGGCCGACCCGGGCAGCCCGTGGTCCGCCTACTCCTCGATCCTCCTCCCTTACTGCACCTCGAAGAGCGCGCTGAACGCGATCACCGTGCTCTACGCCAATGAACTGCGCGCCGAAGGGATCCTGGTCAACGCGGTGAGTCCCGGCTACTGCGCGACCGACCTCAACCGCCACACCGGGATACGCACGGCGGAGGAGGGCGCGGCCGTCGCGGTTGACCTGGCGACTGTGGGCGAGGACGGCCCGACAGGCGCCTTTCTGGCCGAGGACGGGCCGATTCCCTGGTGAGACCATGCCGCGCCGTCTCCGCCCGAAGCCTGCCGGGGTGTTTTCAACCTCCGCAGTGACGATCACTGGCCTCTTGGCGCGGCGCCCGTCCCCACGGGCTTTACCGGTAGTTGGTGGGCGCACAAGCCAAGGCGGGCACGAGGTGATCACTCATCTCGCGGAATCAGCGTCAAGGGCTGGGCCGCGAGTCAGCCGGCGGTTTCCATCGCGGTTGTGTGCTCGTCGTGTTCACGCAGCATGCGCATGACGGTGGCGGGTGAGGGGTGCCGGCCTTTCTCGTGCCGTGGTGATGACGAGGCGTTTGGCGATGTCGCGCAGGCTCATCTCCTGCTCGCGCAGGCGGAGGGCCATGGACAGCATCGACTCGTCGGTGACGCCCGCGCCACCGATCGTCTTGCCGCGCTTGCGGGTTGACTCGTGGCCCTCCAGGGTGCGGTCGCGGATGTACTCGCGCTCCATGCCCAACATCGCTCGCCTTCAGCTCTTCGGCGAACATGGCGAGTTCGATGCCTCGGCCAAGCCGCTTGTGCTCATGGACGACCAGGTGACGGCGACGCCGGAGGAACGGATCTCCCCGGCGAGCTTGACGGCGGCCTCCAACGCGGGGCGCCGGGTGGCGCCGGTGGAGATCTTCTCCGAGAAGATGCGCGTCACTCCGGCGTCGGCGAGGGAGTAGAGCTGCGCGTCGAGGGACTGCCGGGCGGTCGAGGTCCGGGCGTAGCCGAGGCGGACGTGCCCGGCCGGTTCGGCGCCGGCGCTCACAGCCCGAGGGGGCGGCGCGGGCGGACATCGGGCAGTCGTGCGATTCCACGCGCTTGTAGTCGCCGCTCACGACCGCTGACGGTTTCAGGGGTGTTTCAGGTGTCCAGTCGTTTGCAACAACTCATGTACATGATCGCCCCAGGTGGATCGCCGGGCGGCAGGTGTTTCATGAGCGACCACCCATGATGGCGAGCCGCTGGCCGTGGACCGTGCCGTCGCGATGGACCACGACGGGCGGGAGGTGACCGGCCGAGCAGATCGCACACCTAAGGGTGACGGGGGCGAATGCGGCGTACGTCGTCGCTGATGGTCTGCGGCTGCTTCTGCGTATCGGCCCAGGTCGCCAGCAGGGTGAGAGCGTCAGCGCTGGGCGTACCGGGATCTGCGGTGTAGGTGGTGATGGAGACGTGCGGGTCGCCGGGCAGTGCGAAATCGTCGTACGCGAGGTCCATCGTTCCGACGGCCGGGTGGTTGACGACCTTGCGTCCGCGCGAGTGTCGGCGCACGTGGTGCTTGGCCCAGCGGGTGCTGAAATCTGTGCTGCGGGTGGAGAGCTCGCCGATGAGTTCGGTCACCTGCTTGTCCAGCGGGTCACGCCCGGCGGTCGCGCGGAGTACCGCGACCAGCAGGTTCTTCGCCTCTTCGAGGTCGGCGTAGAAATTCTCCGCGCGCGGGTCGAGGAACACGTACCTGGCGAAGTTCGGTGGCTGCTGGGCCATGTCGAAGAGGTCGGCGTACAGGGCGCGGCCCAGGTCGTTGGCCGCGAGGAGGTCGAGGCGGCCGTTCTGTACGACGGCGGGGACGCTCATGGAGTCGAGGACCTGCTGCACCGACGCGGTGATGGGGGAGGTGCGCTTGGGGCGTTTGCGGCGTGAGCCGGGTGCGACGTTGCGTGCCAGGTCGTACAGGTGGGCGTGCTCGTCGTCGTCGAGTTGCAGCGCACGGGCGATCGCGTCGAGGACGCTCTCGGACGCGCCACCGAGTTGGCCGCGCTCCATACGGGTGTAGTACTCGACGCTGAGGCCGGCGAGCATCGCGACTTCCTCGCGCCGCAGTCCTTTGACGCGGCGGTTGCCTCCGACGTACGGCAGCCCGGCCTGTTCGGGCGTGATCCTCGCCCGGCGGCTCATGAGGAAGCCCCGGATTTCCTGCTGAAACTCCATGGCTTCAAGGCTAGGACCGCCCGTTCCCGATGTGGGGGTCCCTGAGAGTGCCTGGCAGGCATTCGCGAGACGAGGGACGGTGATGAGGCACCCCAGAAAATTCGTGTGAAAAGGAATGCTGCAAGTGCGTGGAGCTGTTATTCATGCCCCGGGCGATGTCCGGGTGGAAGAGCGCGAGAACCCCACGATCGTCGCGCCGACGGATGCGATCATCCGTGTGTCGGCCACCTGCGTGTGCGGTTCTGACCTGTGGGACTACCGCGGCATCAACGACGTGACACAACCGACCCCGATCGGTCACGAGTATGTCGGCGTGGTCACCGAGATCGGCGACGAGGTGCAGAACATCCGCGTCGGCGACTTCGTCGTCGGTTCGTTCTTCGCCTCGGACAACACCTGTGAGATCTGCGAAGCCGGCTACCAGTCACGGTGCGCGCACGCCGAGTACGTCGGAGCCGGCGGGGCGCAGTCGGAGTACCTGCGGGTGCCGCTGGCCGACGGCACCCTCGTCGCCACCCCCGGGATGCCGGACGACGACCTGATCCCCTCGCTGCTGGCCGCCTCCTATGTGCTGGGAACGGGCTGGTTCGGTGCCGTGGCCGCTGAGGCCGGGCCGGGCAAGACCGTGGCCGTGGTCGGCGACGGAGCCGTGGGCCTGCTCGCTGTCCTGGCCGCGAAGCAGCTGGGCGCGGAGCGGATCATCGCGATGTCGCGGCACGCGTCGCGGCAGAAGCTCGCCCGCGAGTTCGGCGCGACCGACATCGTCACCGAGCGCGGCGACGAGGGCGTGGCCAGGATCAAGGAGCTCACCGGCGGATACGGCGCCCACAGCGTGATCGAGGCCGTCGGCACCCAGGAATCGATGATGCAGGCCATCCGCTCCACCCGCGCCGGCGGACACGTGGGATACGTCGGTGTGGCCCACGGGGTGGAGATTCCGGGCGAGGAACTGTTCTTCGCCGAGGTGCACCTGCACGGCGGCCCCGCCCCGGTGCGCCGGTTCCTGCCCGAGCTGATCCAGCTCATCTGGGACCGCAAGATCGACCCGGGCAAGGTCTTCGACCTCACCCTCCCGCTCGATCAGGTTGCTGAGGGATTCAAGGCGATGGACGAGCGCCGTGCCATCAAGACCCTGCTGACGCCCTGACCCCTCACTCATCCCTTCCAGCCGCCCTCGCCCGGGACCTCGAACATCCCGGGCAGGCCGCGGGACCTTGTCTGACTCGACGGGAGAACTTCATGAACCCCACGTACGACTTCTCCGGGCAGGTGGCCCTGATCACCGGCGCCGCCTCCGGCATGGGCCTGGCCGCCGCCCGCGCCTTCGCCGACTCCGGCGCCGCCGTGGTCCTGGCCGACCTCGACCACGACGCCGTCCACGAAGCAGCCGAAGAGATCACCGGCCGCGGAGGGCGGGCGACCGGTGTCGTCTGCGACGTCACCGACGAACAGCAAGTGGAAGCGGCGGTGCGGCGCGCGGTGACGGAGTACGGCCGCCTGGACATGGCGTTCAACAACGCCGGCATCCAGGTGCCGCCGGCCGACGCGGCCGACGAGACGGCAGAGAACTTCGACCGGGTCAACGCCGTCAACCTGCGCGGCGTCTGGGCGGCGATGAAGCATGAACTGCGGCAGATGCGCGAGCAGGGCAGCGGCGCCATCGTCAACTGCTCATCCCTGGGCGGGCTCGTCGGACTGCCCGAGCGTGCGGCCTACCACGCCTCCAAGCACGGCGTCATCGGCCTGACCCGCAGCGCCGCGGTCGAGTACGCGCCTCGCGGTATCCGCATCAACGCCGTGTGCCCCGGCGTCATCGACACCCCGATGGTCGCCGACATGGTCGAAAACCAAGCCGAGGCCATGGCCGGGATCCTCAAGGAACAGCCCATCGGCCGACTGGGGGCAGCGGACGAGGTCGCAACGGCCGTCCTGTGGCTGTGCAGCCCCGGCGCCAGCTTCGTCATCGGAACGGCTCTCCCCGTCGATGGTGGTTTCACCGTCCACTGATACGGCGCCGGACAGGCCCCCGTCGCCGACGGCGGATGCACCGCGTAGTGATCCCCTGGGTTGCGATCGCCTTCACGAGCGCGCCCCGGGCCCTCTCGCGGGGCGCGGGCGCTCGGACAAGGCTCCGCGGCAGTTCGCGGGCGGCACAGGTCCGCAGCCGCCGAGCACCCGCCACGCGCCTGGATCATCCGGAGATCGGTGATGAGGCCGGCGAAGTCCTTCATCGTGTCTCCGTGTGCGAGCGTGCGGCGGTGTCCGCCGGGGTGCGGGGGCGGGGCACCGTGAGCCCCAGATCGAGGCGCTTGTTCATGTCGAGGCGGAAGGTGCCGTATAGGTTGACGTTGGACCAGAACAGTGCGGTCGGGCCGCGCCCGTCCTCGTCGCTCAGCCTCGTTGCCCATGCCGGTTCGGCCAGGAGCTGCTGCACCAGCAGGGTGGTGACGTGCACGAGCGCGGACTGGAGCAGGTGCAGGGCGAGCATCGACGTTTCGGCGTGCTCCTTGTCCGGACCGGTCAGGGCTCCGTCCTTGCCGTAGTGGAGCACGATGTTCGCGCTGTTCCGGTTCTCGACGACCTGGAGCCCGCCGTGGATCTCGCGACGCAGGCCGGGACTGGCCAGGTAGTCGCAGGCGAAGACCGTACGTACAGCGCGGCCGAGTTCTTCGAGCGCGGTGTAGGCGGGGTGTTTGGGGCCGCCGCGGGTGAAGCGCCGCAGCACCTGCTCCGCCTCAGCGGTGCCGAGCCGGAGCGCGGTGGCGTACCTGTCAACCCGTACTGCATCTTCCGCCTGGAGATGGGCAAGCGCCTCGACCTGGGGTTCGCGGTGCCCCGCCCCCGCACCCCGGCGGACACCGCCGACAGGCCCGTCACCCATACGCGCTGAAGGCCTCCATGCCCCGGATGGACGGGGCTCGAAGCGATCGCTCCGCCTGTGACCGAGCCCTTCGGTGGGCCGCTCTGAGCATCGCAGGGGCTGGAGATCGCTACGCGGTGGTGTGGCGCTTGACCTCGGCAGTGATGATCTTCAGCGCCTCGGCGATGCGGTCGTAGTGGGTGCGGTGGGAGACCACGCAGACGCGCAGGGTGTAGCGGCTGTCGACAACCGTGCTGGAGAGCACGATGCGCCGGTGGCCGTTGATCCGCTCCAGCAGACGGCGACTCGCCTCATCGGCCCGCTCGGCGGCGGCCCGGCTGCCGTCGGCGGGGCGGACGCGGAAGATCACGGTGGACAGGTCCGGGCGCTGCGGGACCTCCAGCTCCGCGACGCCGGACAGCGTGTCGTGGACGTGTTCGGCCAGGTCGAGCTTCTCGTCCAGAGCCTCGCGGAAGGCGTCCACCCCGTGCAGGTGCAGGGGAAGCCAGGCCCGCAGACCGCGGATCTCGTGCGTCAGCTCGGGCCCGAGGTGACCGGAGTCCGGGACGTTCCCCTCCGCCCCCATGTCCTGGAGGTAGCTGCCGGTGCCGTCGTGCGCGGAGTGCAGGGCGGCGAGGTCGCGGACGACCAGGGCGCCGGTGCCGAACGGCATGAACAGGGTCTTGTGCGGATCGAGGGTGATCGAGTCGGCCTCCTCGAAACCGGCGAGGCGCTCTGAGCCGCGTGCGGTGAGCCGGAAGAAGCCGCCGTAGGCCGCGTCGATGTGGAACCACACGTCCTCGCGGCGGGCCAGGTCGGCCAGCTGAGGCAGCGGGTCGACGGTGCCGGTGTCGGTGGTGCCGGCGGTGGCCACCAGCAGGAACGGCCGCAGCCCGGCGTCCCGGTCGGCGCGGATCATCGAGGCAGCGGCGCGGGGGTCCATCCGCAGGTCCAGGGTGTGCGGCACGGTACGTATGCGGGCGGCGGGGATGCCGGCGAGGCGGGCGGCCTTGGCGACGGAGTGGTGGGCGAAGGCGGTGGTGTAGACGGTGCCGCCGGCGAGATCCTCGCCGAGCCTGTCGTGGCGGGCGGCGACCGTCGCGGAGAATGTCGCCATTGAGCCACCGCTGGTCAGCAGCCCGCCGCTGCCCTCCGGGAGACCGCACACATCGCGGGCCATCCAGCGGATCACACTCTCCTCCAGCGCGGCGAGGGCCGGGGCAACCGAGGCCAGGCCGCCGTAGCGGTTGACGGCACGGTTGTAGAACTCGGCGAGCGCGGCCGAGTACAGACCGCTGCCCGGGATGTACGCCAGGTGGCCCGGCCCGGCCGTCTCCAAAGCGCAGTCGGCGGCCTCGTCCAGGCGCGCGAGCAGAGCCTGCAGGTCGCCGCCCCGGGTGGGCGGCGGCGCCAGGAAGGACTCCACCAGGTCGGCCTCGGCCCGCGGCGACAGGGGGCTGGTCGCGGGGCGGGCTGCGAGGTTCTCGGTGCGATCGACGACACGGTCCAGGACGAGACAGCCCATCTCGGTCATCGCGGCGCGGTCGGGTTCCAGGGGGAAGGGGTGCATGAGGCAGTCCGATGGCGGTGAGAGGGGTACGGAGGCGGCAGCAGGACAGGCTTGGCGGCCGCGGTGCGTGACCAGAATGCGCCGCCGAGCCCGGCACGCGATGGCGTAGTGAGTGCCTGTACGGCGCCGCGGCGCAGGATTGTTCGCCGATACTGCCGATACGCTGCATTTCATGCCACGCCCCCTGTACGACCGTATCGACCGGGCGATCCTGGACCATCTCCAGCGCCACGGCCGCACCCCCAACGTCGACCTCGCCGAGGCCGTACGCCTGTCCCCCTCGTCCTGCCTGCGCCGCACCAAGGCGCTGGAGGAGGACGGGGTCCTGGCCGGCTACCGGGCCGACCTGGACCGCGAGCGCCTCGGCCTCGGGCTGACGGTGTTCCTCTCCCTCAAGGTCGAGCACTCCCGCACCACCTCCCAGGTGGTCGAAGAGGCACTGAAGGCGATCGATCACGTGGTCGCCTGCTACGTGGTCTCCGGCGACGCCGACTTCTTCGTCGAGCTCGCCGTGCCGGACCTGAGCACCTTCGAAAAGGTGCTCACCGACCAGATCCTGGCCATCGGTCCCGTTCGCGACGCCCGCAGCACGTTCTGCATCCGCACCGTCATCGACCGCGGCCCACTCCCCCTCGACTCCTGGCCCGCCCCGCGTGCATGACCGGAGGCCCCGGCTTCACCTGCTTGGGGAATACGCCGCGATTGCCTCTCCCCAGACCAGGTCGTTGCTCGGCGGGAAGATCGGATGAGGCGGGACAGCCCCGGCGCCTCTCACCATCGTCAGCGGGGCTGCGTCGGTAAGTTCCTGCATCTCCTGGGTGCTCAGCCGGAGATAGGCCTGAGTATTTTTCGTTTCGGCCACGCCCTGAGCTGTGCCAACTCTGCAACGGGGCCGGCACTCCCTCCGCGCGCACGTCCGCGTCTTCCCGCTGTCCAACTGGACCGGGCTGGACCCGGTGATCGACAACCAGCCCAGGTCGTTATCGCCGGAAAGGAAGCAGTCGCCTGATCCAACGATGTCTGCTGCGGCTGCGGACGCCACGTCCGTCGCTGCGCTTCCAACAGCGCTCTTCAGCCGAGTACTAGATCATGTCTGGCAGCGGCGGACTGACAAGACTGTCGAGGTCGGTCGCCCTCAATGCTTCGAGAGCTTCCTCTGGCAGTCCACTCGGCATCTTGAACTGCACGCCAGTGTCGTCCGCCACAACGACGATCGAAGCTCCCTGGTGCACGTGCGAGCTGTCGTCGAGCATTCGCAGGGGGAGGCGTTGAAGCTTCTCCCACGTCCAAGTTCCCGCCTGTGAGCCGAGAGCTTGCAGAAACGGCAAGAGACTCGCTGTCGTGGCGATGACAAGGTATTCGCCGACGCCGTGCTCATGCCGCGTTTCCTCAGCTGGCTCTTGGAGGCGGGCAGCTTTCGCAGCCCAAGTGCGCCCGATCCACCAATCACGTACCTGCCGGTGCCACGACATACTTCAGCCCCCCATGCCCAGCGTTACCTTGTCGCTACACACAGCTTCCCCGAGCACGCGACGAAAGTATCCAAAGCCGTCATCGGAATGCGCGAACGCACCGGTCACCACCACGGCGCCTGACGCCACATCGTGCTCGCCGAACGACGCAGCTCCGCCATCTCCCGACCAAGGACGAAGCCGCCACACCCTTGTGCCGGGCCACGCTAGTTGGCACCGTCTGGCCAAGATTCTTGGCGTCTGTAATGATTTGCCACGTTTTTGGCAGCAGCGCCATGGTTCAGCGCGGCTGCGAGGCCGGCGCGCATGGGGTTGCGACGGCGACAGTCTCGTCGCTTGGCCCCTTGCCGCTTTCACGTGACCTTCGGCGATTTCTACAGACCACCCAGTCGCCTGGTCACTGTATCGAGTGTCGGCCAAGGAGGACCCTGGCGCAGCAAGCGCAGGAATTCCTCTCCGAATCGCCTCCCATTCGGAAACTGATCGCCAAGCTCCCAACGCCACGCGGCGACCATCGCGATAACGAGCTGTCGGCACTCGTCCAGCAGCCCTTGGTCAACGTTCGGGTAGTGCTCGCAGACCGCTTCGGGAACATGGGCGAGATCGAACTCGACGGGTCCACGGCAGCACGTCTCAAGGTCGATGAACAACGGGCCGTTCTTCGTGCTGAGCACATTGCCTGGATGCGGCTCGCCGTGGAGCAACTGCTCCACGGCGCCGCGGTCGTCGATCGCTCGTCGCAGGCTCGCTAGCCTGCCGCTGAGGAACACGCGGTCCGCGTCGGCGAGCTCAGGCGAGCGACCCGGGTCGGCGACAACTTCTTCCGCCTCCGTGATCCGGTCCGTGAACCTCGGGCTCGGCACATCGACCTTGCGCATGCCGGCGTGCAGCTGCTCCAGCGCCTTGGCGTAGTCGACTGGTGAGGTGTGAGGTGTCACGGGCTCGTAGTAGGTCCACAGCGTCACTGCGAAGCCAGCGCGCGTGTACACACGCGGGTCCGCCCGAGGCTCCAAGGGACACATCGGGCATCCGACCTCAGCGAGCCGCTGAGCGAGCTCGACTTCGAACTGTGCAACCTCTTGTCCCACAGGGGCGACCCGGGCAAGGACGTCGCATGGCGTCAGCCGCAGTGCCAGCTTGTTCGAGTTGTGGAGAACGATCGCGTCGTCGGCCGGCAGGTCGAGCGATGCGGCGACCGAAGTCGCAGTCGCGATCGCACGCGTGACGTCGGTTATCTCCACCCTTGAATCTTGGCATAGATGAGCGAGGGCGATGCCAACCAGCGTGGCCGGGTGCCAACTATCGCGGCTCGGCACACCTTCGGGCCAGCCGCGACGCTCAACGGGGCCAACTCAAGCGCTCAGGGGCCAACCGAAGCACTCAGTCACACCTCTACGACACTCCGCCCCATGGCTCAGGAAAACCGCATTCGAACAGACGCATCATGGCGTGCTCAGAGAGCATCGGGCCGGGGCTGCCGCGCCGCAGCCCCAAGCCAGATTGATGCTGAGGATCGGGAAGCGGATACATGTTTCCGATGTCCGGCCCTCATCGTCTCCCCCTGCCGACAGGCCCAGGCTCGTCGAGAAGCCGCTCGGACAAGCGGCCTGAATCGACTCGGCCCTACCGAGGACAGACAACCAGACCGAAGTTGTAATCTACGCGGACAGCACACCGTGCCGGCGTCCCCATCTGTCGTGCCGGAAATGCAGCCACGTGCCGGAATCGTCCGTCAGCTGCTCGGCTCAGAACGCTGCCCCCTCTAGGTAATCAGGGGTTTGACGATGTGCTCGCCTTCGGTCTGCAGGAGTTCGAAGGCCCGGGTGGCTTCGTCGAAGTGAAACCGGTGAGTGGTCATCGCGGTGGGGTCCACACGGCCGGTCTGCATGAGCCGGAGCAGCCGTGCGAGGCGTTCACTGCCGCCGGGGGCGAGTGCGCTGCGGATGGTCTTGCCGCTCCTATCCGGGCCGGAGAAGCCGACAGGGATCGGCAGCGGACCCTGGCTGCACCAGTCCTGGTAGCCGACGTCGGCTACCTTGCCGCCTTCCCGAGCGACCCGGAGGGCGTTCTCGAACGCCTCGTGCGTCCCCACCGCGTCGATGGCGCAGTCCGTATCGGCGGCGCCGACCAGGGCGCGGATTTCCTCCACCGCGTCGCACCGGCGTGGGTTGATCACTACGTCCGCTCCGAACCTCTCAGACAGTTTGGCGTGCTCAGGTCGTGTGGCCGTGGCGACGACGAGACCGGCGCCCAGCAGCCGGGCGCCGATGACGGCACACAGTCCCACCGGTCCTTGTAGGAAGACTGCGACACCCAGGCGGTCGCGACTCACTGCGACAAGCGCGGCTACGTCTTCCTCGGCACCGCCACCGCGGCGTCCGTCGCCCTCTGGCTCCGAACATGACCTCCTACGCAACCCAGCAGTAGACGCTCTGGTTCTGGCGCCGGGCGCTGCTGATGAGAACAGCCAGATCACTCACGATCGCGTCGACGATCTCCGTGACGTGTTCGGCTGACCCCAGCAGGGCCGGTGTCACAGGCGCGCGGGGCTCAGGCCGAGACAGGCGTACGGGACAGGGCGGTGTGCAGCGCGAAGACGCCGAGCAAGCCGCCTGACGAGAACCGCTGAGCGGTCATCACGCGAGGTCGGGCGGCCAGAAACCCCGACACCCGTGCTGCGCCCAGCATGATCAGAGCGTTCACGGAGATCCCCACGATGATCTGCACACCACCGAGCTGGAGCAGTTGCGCCCAGTCCGGGCCCGCCTGCGGATCCATGAACTGAGGCAGAAGAGCGGCGTACATGAGAGCAATCTTGGGGTTGAGCAGGTTGGTCAGGAGCCCCATCGAGAACAGGCGGGCGTCAGAGACCGGAGGCAGGTCCTGGGCCGGGGCGAAGGGCGAGCGGCCACCGGGCTTGAGCATGTCCCAGGCCAGGTAGGCCAGGTAGGCGGCCCCGGCGAGCTTGACCACCGTGAACGCCAGCGGCACGGCGGCGAACAACGCGGACAGGCCCGCGGCCGCGGCCAGCAGGTAGCACAGGAATCCCACGGCAGTCCCGCTCAGGCTGACCAGGCCCGCCCTGCGGCCCTGGGTAATCGCGCGAGAGGCGAGGTGGATCATGTTCGGTCCCGGCGTCAGGGCCATGCCCAGTTCGACCAGGGCCACTCCCCCCACTGCGGCCAGACTTATCACCGGTCAGCTCCTGATCGCTTGTCGGGTACCTGGTACCCGGGGTGGGGCGGTGCCCGGCTGCGACGGGCGGTGCGACGCATCGGCAGTGCCTGCATCGCCTGCCTCAGGATACGGCCCTGCCGTTCGGTGTCTCCGTGCGCCCTGACTCCAGCCGGCCGACGACATCAACGACTACAGCCGGATCGCCCACGATCGACGTCGGCGACCTCCGCGTGGTCGGCCGGACAGGCTCCGGCTTGCTCCGGAGCACCCCACCCTCATCGGCGCGGCATGCCCCCGCGTCCGATGTGCCGTGCCCTCAGACGGGAGAAGCAGTGATGGCAGGCGAATCGAGTACCGGAACCGGACCACAGCCCACCGATCTGCGCTCCTACGGCGCTATCGCCACCGTCGCGGGCAACGGTGCCGTCGGATATCTCTCCGATGGCGGACCCGCGTCGCAGACCTTTCTCAATGACCCCTACGGTCTGGCCGTCGACAAGCAGGGCAATCTCTACATCGCCGACTTGGTCAACCATCGGGTCCGCAAAGTGGCCCCGGACAGGGGCATTACCACTGTGGCGGGCAACGGTGAGCCCGGCTACAGCGGCGACCGCGGACCCGCCGTCGGAGCCCGGCTTCAGAACCCCCGCGGCATCGCGTTGGACCGCAAGGGAAATCTGTACTTCAGCGAGTGGAACCATCGGGTCCGGAAGGTGAC
Organism: Streptomyces sp. NPDC007917; assembly: GCF_042959105.1. Taxonomy (NCBI): domain Bacteria; kingdom Bacillati; phylum Actinomycetota; class Actinomycetes; order Kitasatosporales; family Streptomycetaceae; genus Streptomyces; species Streptomyces sp. NPDC007917. The sequence goes on along the minus strand of NZ_JBIBKK010000014.1, from coordinate 99,323 downwards.
TCCCGACGGGATCATCACCACCGTCGCAGGCCTCGGCGAGGCCGGCTACAGCGACGACGACGGACCGGCCGTCTCCACCCCGCTCTACAGCCCGTGCGGAGTGGCGCTGGACGGCGCGGGGAAGCTTGTACATCGGCGACCGCAACAACCACCGGGTACGCGGCGTGACGGCCGTTGCCGAGGTGACGCCGCCGCGGCCGCTGGCTGCGGATCTGTACGGCGAGAGCGTCGCCCCGTACGCGGTCCCGCGTGGCCAAGCGTTCGACCTCGGTGTCCGGATCAAGAACCGCGGGCCCAACGCGGTCGAGGGGCGGTTTGTCACAGTGGAGCTGAACCTCGCCGACGGCCTGGTCGGCATACCGGACAACGGCGACCGGCGGCTCAGCCGCACCTTCACCGGTCAACGGCTGCTGCCCCATCAGGGCTCCCTGGACGGCGTCTTCCACGTCAGCGCCCCCGCCACCGTGTCTCCCGGCATCTCCACCTCCACGCTGAAGATCCAGTACAGCGGCGAGATCGACCTCAATCACAGCGCGAGCGCCTGCCCGTGACGATCGTCGTGCCCGCATCGGCCGGTGACGAGAGGGCCCTCACCATCCTCCAGGACACGATCCCCACCGCCGCCCCCAGGCAGTCGACCGTCTTCACCGTGAAGTGCATCTCCGGCATCGACCGGCCGGTGAACCCGGGGAACATCGCCAGCGTTTCACCGCCCCGAGCGGCTTCACTTTCAGAGGCGAGCCCACCTACGCGTACGACGTAGCGTCGAACCGCTACTTCTTGGTGTGGCTGACGGCCCAGTTCACGCCGTTCAGGGAAAACCTGTGCGTGCTGACCTGGTCCGATTCCACACCGGTGAGGTCGTCCTCGTATACGGTGACAACTTTCTGAGCCATGGCCGGATGCCACCCGGCCGCTCCGGAATGGCGGGCAGAGGATCGGTCTGGTGGTCTCTGTCGAAAGGCCGCCGACGATCCGATGATGCTGGCGCAGGACATCATCCAGATGAACCTGCGTAGTGAGCCGGAGCGCGCCTGGGAGAAGGTCCGGCAGACCCACCCGGGCCAACGGGGCACATCCCTGTCGATGAACGAGACGACCGGTAGCCGTCCGGCGGGCTTGCCTGTGTGCCTGGGCCGTGTCGTTGTCAGCAGTTCCGCAGCAGCGGTTCCGGGCCGGGTTCGGTCTCGCCTTCGCGCGCCTGGGCCGCCAGCGCGTCGAACATCTCCTGGGTCGGCTGGGTGAAGACGTACTGGCTTCCGTGCACGCCGATGGCCTGGTTGTGCTCGACGTAGGGGCGCAGTGCCTTGTCGTAGGCGGCGAAGGCGGCGGTGTGGTCGCCATTGGCCGCGGCCAGCTCTGTGGCCAGGATGTAGGCACCGATCAGGGCCTGGGACGTGCCGCGTCCGGACGTGGGGGCGGCACAGTACGCGGCGTCGCCGACCAGGGCGATGCGGCCGGCGGACCAGGTGTCCATCCGGATTTGGACCATGGCGTCGAAGTAGAGGTCGGCCGCATGGTCCAGCGTCTCCAGCAGCATGGGGGTCTGCCAGCCCAGGTGTGCGGCGCGGGCTTTGAGGACCTCTGCCTGGGCGCGCCGGTCGTGGCGGTCGACGGGCAGTTGGTGGTCGGACTTGAACAGCAGGCCCGCTCGCGTGTGCTGGTTGTTTTTGACGGTGAATACGCTCAGCGCCGCGGTCTGGCCGTCGCCGGTGGCCATTCCCTCGTGGTCGAGACCGAGGTGGTTGTCGGTCTGCCAGTAGGCGTAGTAGCAGCCGAGGTAGTGCGCGAACTCGGTTTCGGGGCCGAAGGCCAGGCGGCGAACCGCCGAGTGCGCCCCGTCGGCGCCGATCACGAGGTCGAAGCGCTCCGGCGGGGCGTGCTCGAAGGTGACGTCGACGCCGTCGTCGTCCGGAACCAGTGCGGTGATCGAGTCGCCGAAGCGGTACTCGACCCCCGTCTCGGCGGCGCGGTGGTGCAGGATCTCGATCAACTCGTCGATGAGCACCTCCAGTTCGCCCGCGTATACGACGGCCGGGATCACGGCGTACGGCTCGCCGACGGCATCCACGACGGTGCAGTCGCCGATGCCTGTGTCCCGCTCGCGGACCCGGTCGAGGACGCCCATGTGCTGGAGAACGGTCAGGGCTTGGCCGCGGAAGTCGACGGCCTGGCCGCCGCGCCGCAGCGCGGGGGCGCGCTCGACGACTGTGGGGGCGTACCCGTGCCGCTTGAGCCAGTACGCCACCGCGGAGCCCGCCACCCCGCCCCCGGAGACCAGCACCTTGGGCGGCTCGGGCCGCACCCCTGCGAACAGATCGTCCTCCGGAAGGGAGACCGGGACCCGGGAGTCGGCCAGGTGGTAGTCCTCGGTGGGCCACACCTCCCGCTCCACCGCGCGGTCGTGGAGCATGAAGCCGGCGTTCGGGTCGATCTGGGTGGCGTGGGCCAGCAGCGCCCGGTCACGGGTGGGGAAATGTTCCGCGCACGGCACCCGGGTGGTGAACTGCGGTGTCGCATCGGCGTCCTGGTCGCCGAACTCGGCGAGGACCTCCTCCATTCCGGAGGGGATGCCGCGGGCGGTCATGCCGTCGTGCAGGGTCTGGAACCAGGCCCTGGACAGTGCCCCGTGGTAGTAGAGCTTGGACGGCTGCCAGGCCGGGCCCGCCTCCGGGAAGCGGTCTCCGTCCCCCGCCGCCTGGTAGGCCGCGGCGGCCACCTGGTGGGTGCGGATGTGGTCGGGATGCGGATAGCCCCCGGTCTGGTCGTAGGTGAGCAGCACATGGGGGCGGAACTCGCGGACCAGCGCGACCAGCGCCGCTGTCGACTCCTCCAGCGGAACCGCGGCGAAGCAGCCTTCGGGCAGCGGTTCCCCCTCGGGGGGCAGACCGGAGTCGGTGAAACCCAGGAACTGCTGGCGGACGCCGAGGATTTCGCGAGCGGCGGCCATCTCCTCGCGGCGGATCCGGGCCAGGTCGGCCCGTACCTCGGGGCGGTCCATGGCGGGGTTGAGCACGGTGCCGCGCTCACCGCCGGTGCAGGTGACCACCAGGACCTCTACGCCCTCGGCGGCGTACTTGGCCAGCGTCGCCGCACCCTTGCTGGACTCGTCGTCGGGGTGGGCGTGGACGCTCATCAGACGGAGCGTTTGTTCTCGGGTGACGCGCAGGTTCATGCGGCGTTCCTTTCGGTCCACTCCGCCAGGCGGCGAAGGAAGGTGTCGGTGGCGGCGGTCGGGCCGGCCAGCAGAGCCAGGTGGAAGACGTGCGGCAGGTCCTCGTAGAGGTCGAGCTCTGCAACCGTCCCTGCCGCCCGGGCGGCAGCGGCGAGGCGGCGGGCGTCATCGGCGAGGGCCTCGGCTCCCCCCGCAGCGATCAGCAGGGCCGGCAGCTTGGACAGGTCACCGTGCAGGGGGGATTGGGGCGCGGCATCAGGCCGCGCCCCGGCCAGATACTGGGCGCAGACCTGCTCCAGGCCCTCCCTGGTGACGGTGTCCCGCCCCTGGCTGTCCGTCAGGGAGGCGGAAGACAGAGTCAGATCGGCGAGCGGAGAGACCAGCACGGCCGCGCCGGGCAGCGGCTCCCCGGCCGCCTTGAGGGTGAGGAGGGCGGAGAGCACCAGGGTGGCGCCGGCCGACTCACCGAAGTGGACGATGCGCCCGGCGGGCACCCCCTGGTCGACCAGTGCCCGGTGGGCGGCGGCGACGTCGTGCAGGGCCGCCGGGTAGGGGTGCTGCGGGGCGAGCCGGTAGTCGACACCGAGGACGGGGCGGTTGGTGGCGCGGGAGAGGTGGCGGGCCAGGGCCCGCTCCGCTTCCGGCTGCCGGCCGGAGAACCCGCCGCCGTGGACGTAGAGGAGCGCGCCGGCCTCACCGGGCGTCCGGCCGGAGGCGTCGGCCCAGCTACCGGACGCGATGCCGGGGTCGGGGAACGCGGGCGCGAGGTCGGCGTCGGCGGGTGTTTCGGGGATGCCGTCGGCAAGGTGGGCGAGCCGCTCACGGACGGCGGCGGACTGTTCCGGGGTGATGCGCAGGTTCACACGGTTCCTTTCTCCTGTCTCGCTCGGACAGGCATAAATATAGGTCGAACCTATTAAGAGGTCAACTGTAATTTTTGGCTGGACCTAAGTTAGGCTTGGTGACATGACAACCGGACTGCGCGAACTGAAGAAGCACCAGACCCGCCAGACCATCTCCGACACCGCGACGCGGCTGTTCCTGGAGCGCGGCTTCGAGTCGGTGACCATCGCCGAGATCGCCGCCGCGGCGCAGGTGGCCAAGATGACCGTCACCAACTACTTCCCGCGCAAGGAGGATCTGGCCCTCGACTTCCACGAGACCTTCCGCGGCAGCCTGGCCGCCGCACTGGACTCCCGCAGGGAGGGCGAGTCCGCGCTCGCCGGGCTGCGCCGCGAGTATCTGGCGGCCGTCGACCGGCAGGACGCCCTCGCGGGCTTCTCCGGAGCGGAGTTCGCCCGGATGATCACCGACAGCCCCACTCTCGCCGCCCGCCTGCGTGAACTCCACCAGCAGCGCGAGGACGCCCTCGCCGAGGCCCTCGCCGCCGAGACCGGGGTACGTACCGACTCCCTCGCCCCCCGGGCCGCCGCAGCCCTACTCGCCGCGGCCCACCGGACTCTGTTCCACCACGCCCTGGACCTCACCATCGCGGGACGCACGAACCGCCAGCTTGCAGACGCCCTGCCCGGGGCGGCCGAGGAGGTCTTCGCGCTGCTGGAACCATCCCTCGCCGATTACGCGGTGCGCGAGGCCGCCTGAGCCGGTCCACGTCCTCCACGACGGGCCATTCCGCATACCCCCAGCGCGCTGCGCCGACGAGAATCGGCGACGCCCGCCGGTGTTTCACGTGTGGTCGCCCGTGAAATGACAGTGAAACGACGGTCCGGGCCGCCCGGGGAGCCCATTTCCGATCCCGCTCTGGGAAAGGGTCGTCGTTTCTGACAGTACCGCGAAGTGCGGCAGGCCTACCGGCGGCTGGGCTTCGGTCTGCGGGAGATCGCGGAACTGGTTGGCGACTCGTCCACCGACGCGGTCGCGCATCTGCGCCGACTGCGTGGCCTGCTGCTGGAGCGGCGTGATCGAGCTGACGCCATGGTGGCGGCCATCGACAGGGAACTTGAGGCACGGGCGAAGGGACTGAAGGTGACACCGGAGGAGCAACTGGAGGTGCTCGGTGCACAGCTGTACGACGCGATCGGCGGCGCCTACACCACGACACGGAGTACCGAGCCTCGGATCGCCGCACAGATCTTGGACGCGCTCGGGGACGCGCGGACGGTGCTGAACGTCGGGGCCGGCACCGGCTCCTACGAGCCCGCTGGTCGCGACGTGACCGCGGCGGAGCCATCGGCGGTCATGCGGGGGCAGCGGCCTGCTGGCTCGGCGCCGTGCGTGGCCGCCGCCGCGGAGAGCCTGCCGTTCGAGGACCAGTCCTTCGATGTCGCGATGGCCGTCTCTACCGTTCACCACTGGGGGGACCCGATAGCGGGTCTGCACGAGATGCGGCGCGTGGCCCGCCGCGTGGTGGTGCTCACGTTCGACACCGACGAGCCCGGATGGCAGGACCGGTTCTGGCTTACCCGCGATTACCTGCCCGAGTTCGCCGCCGTCCTCGCGGAGTTTCCCTCGCTTGCTGGGATGGCCGACGCGATCGGTGCCCGCGCTGAGCCGGTACCCATCCCGTGGGACTGCGCTGACGGCCTGTTCGAGGCGTACTGGCGCCGGCCGGGCGCGTATATCTGGAGGATCACGTGCGCCGTGCGATGTCGGTGTGGACGAGGGTCGGGCCGGAGGCCGAGCAGCGGGCGGTGCGAAGCCTCAGCGACGACCTCGACTCCGGCCGGTGGGCCGAGCACAACAGCGACCTCGCAGACCTCGATGCAGCAGATCTCGGCCTCCGTCTGCTCGTATCTTGAATGGACGCCGGTCGCGATCCTTGAGCCGGCGCCCGCCAGGTCAACGTGATGCGTTCCTCCTGCTGACCGCGATGCTCCACGGCTGCCCCGTCAGTCCTCCGTCCCGTCCTCGCCACCGAGCCCGGCCGCGACCGGGTCGCGCAGCGGACGCAGACCGCCGTCGGCCGGGACCGAAGCACGGATGCTGTAGCGGCCCAGCACGTTGAGGTTGGCGTGCTTGAGCGGGGAGAGCCGGGCGACGTCCTCGTCCCGAACGTCGTGCTCACGCTCCTCGGGGGGCGCAGCGCCCGCAGCTGGGCGACATATCGCTGGCATCTTCCTGTGGTCCGCTTGCTGACGTAGGGAAGCACGATCGGATCGGGCCAGGTCACGATCCGGGGGAGCCGTCCCAAGCCGGTGCGAAAACGGATGCGCCCACGCTCCGGGATCTCATCCGCGACGACCTCACCCAGCACGGTGAACCGCGCACCGCAGCCGAGGTCGTCACTGCCCTCACCCAGGCTCTTCCGGACCACGAGATCAAGCCCACAGTCGTGCGCGGCACTCTCGAGTCGCTCGTCGCCAAGAGCCAAGAACCAAGAACCAAGCACACCGCACCAAGCAGCAGAAGTCCGTCTTCTGCTCGGCTACCGTCCCGGACACGGCCGCCGCCACGTCTCAGCTGTCTCAGCCCAGCACAGCATCGCCTTCCTGAGGGCTGTAGGGCGACCGCACAGGGCCCCAGAAGAGCCGACCCGATGATGCCTTTTGAGGACTTGACACGCGTAGGGCTGACGGAGGTCGTCTCCTGCGCTGCGCTCCCGCTGACCTGCCCGGCGCGCGACCTCCCACGTGTCTGGAGGTACCTCTCCGGGCCCGTCGTACTACGTCCTTGCATCGATCACTGGTGGGTTATGGTGCCGACATGGGCGTACGATTCACCGGCTGGCCGGAGCGAGCCATGGATGTGTTGCTGCACCTGCAGGGCGAGCCCTCAAGCGCGGTGCGCGAGAAGTACCGCGTGGATCGCGAACGCCTCGTCCGGCAGCCGATGATCGCGTTGCTGAATGATGTGGCGGACGTTGATCCACGGTACGAGGACTTCTCTGTCTGGCACTACCGCACAAACGTCTGGTGGTGGCAGCATCAGGGCGCGGTGATCCGACTCGGCCGCAAGGTTGAGATCGGTCTGCGGTTCGATCTGGACGGCCTGCGGATCCAGGGGGCCTGGTGGTACCGGGACCCTGGTCAAGTCGCCATGTTCCGCAAGGCAGTCGCCGCCGAGGGCAGTGGCCGTGAACTGTCGGCCATCGTCGAGGACTTGAGGCAGAAGGGCTACGACATCTCTGGGGACGTCATGAAGCGCCCCCCACGGGGTTATCCTTCCGACCACTTCCGCGCGGACCTGCTGCGCCACCGCTCACTGATCGCTGTCCAACCCCTTGGCTGCGACGACTGGCTCCACACTCCTGAAGCCGTCGGAAAAGTCCTGGCGGCCGCCGATGACTTGGATCCCATGCTCACATGGCTGGTCCGTCACGTGAACAGCGCCGCCTGATACCGGACGTGCTCCGCGCGCGCCACCGGCCCCGTGCTCAGGTCATGAGGGCTGGACAACGGCCGGGCGCTCCCGCAGCATGCGGCAGGCCCCTGGGTGACGAAGCCATCGTTGCCATGCCGGGGGCCGCCCGCTCGAGTTCGCGCAGGCAGACGTTGACGGCGAGGGATCTTGCCGACTCCGGCCGGGCCGTGGAGGCACACCATGGCCGGGCCTCGATCGTGTCGGTGATGTGTCCCTTGGCGGTCAGCAGAGAGCGGGTTTGTGACGACTGCGGCGTCGGGGAGTTGGGGGTCGCGGTCGGTCTGCGGTGGCAGTGGGCCGGTGGCCGTGTTCCTTCGCCGCCGGGTGCCGAGGCGCGGCTAAGCCGCTGCCATGCGTCACGTCCAGCGGCGGGTTCGGGGAGTTCGTCCTTGTGGAGGAGCTACCCGACATAAACTGAGCGTTCGGCAGTGGCAGCGGCATCTTTCTCGACGTGCCGTTAAGACCGTACAACGAGGACGGAAGCGCAGAGTTGCTGTACGGGCTGGACTCGACGGGTGGAGCAGTGCCGAGCCGCGATGGAACGTACAGCAGTCCGGCGCGAACTGGCACGGTGTTGGCGCCCGGGAGCTCGTTGAGGCGCTGCGCGCCTGGAACCGAGCAGGTCTCCTACTTCGGCACGTGCCAGGGCGGTGGCTTCCACAGCCTCACGGGGGAGCATCGCCAGCCATCGCTTCCGGCCGGTCTACGACTGTCATCTGTCGTTCCAGCTGCCCGGTGTCCCCGTGGCCTTCCAGCCGAGCGTACGCGGTGGCCGCCGGTCGGCGTACAGCTGCTTGAGGACGTCCACCTTCGTGAGGCCGCCGGCGACGCGCTCCCAGCCGTCGGAACCGTCATGGATCAAGGTGCGGTCCCGCATCACCTCGGAAGCGGTGCTCGGTGCCGTAACCGGCTCGCTGAGGAACCCGCTCACTCTGCTGCTGGGCCCCGCTACGACAAAGCCGGCGACCTGCACAGGGTCTCCCGGACCCCCGCTGAACACCGCAGCCCACCATGACCTGGGGCAGCGGCCGGCACCCGCAGGCTCCGAACTCCCCTGGCCCGGGCGCGCTTCAGCGCCGGATGGGAAACCGGCGACGAGCTGGAGTTCCGCACGGTGAGGCTGACCCTGGTGGCCGAGTTCCTCGCCGGCGCAGCCGTCGACGCAGGCCGCTACCGCCACCCGGTCCGCTACGTTCGCCTGCGCGACGACCTCGCTCCGGGCCAGGCGCCGCCCTTCACCGCGCTCACAATTGAACAGCGCAGTGACGGACCTGTGGCTGCTGCCCAAGCTAGATCTCCGTTTCGGCGTGCACAGCCAAGTGCTCCTGCTCCGATTCCGGCTGTGGGCGCCATCTGCTACCAGAAACCAACTGGTTGTCGCGGGGTAGGACGTTGTCGACGCTGGTTGTGTCACCTCGCCACGGCTTCGGCGGCCCGAAGCAGGCGTTGCCCGGTGTGCGCGAGGTAGTCCCGGAACTCGGCGGTCTCATCGACCCTGAAGTCGATGTCGGTAACGGCCAGAACGACGGCAAGCCACTCGAAGGAGTCAACGTAGGCGATATACCGACAGCTGTGTTCGTCGAGGGCTTCGAGGGACCCGTCGATGCGGTGTAGGCGAGTCGCCGCGTCGCGCACGTCGGTGTGCAGGGTGAGGACGGTCCGGATTGTCTTCGGGCTGTGGAATCGTGCCTCGAGATGCCCCGCGAGGTCGTCGGTGGGAAGGGGGCGTGGCGGAAACGTCGCATCCGTCATCTGCGGGTCGGCGATTCGGTCGAGCCGGAAGTTTCGCCAGTCCTGCCGGTCGCGGTCCCAGGCGTAGAGGTACCAGCGTTGGCGGATCTGAACGAGTCGTGCCGGTTCGACAGTCCGGAACGACCGTCCTTTCTTTCCGCTGTAGGCAAAGGCAAGGCACCGATGAGCCGCGATCGCCGATGCGACGGCACTCAGGACGGTGGGGTCGGTCGGGGGATGTTGGCTGCGACCGAACTCCACCGCGGCGAGCACTTCGTCGGTTCTGCGGCGCAGGGCAGCGGGGAGTATGCGGCGGAGCTTCGCGGCAGCACGTTCGGCGGACTCGGCGGAGAGGTCGATGCCGGTTCCTCCGGCGGCTGCGAGGCGTAGCCCGAGGACGGTGGCGATTGCTTCGTCGTCTTCGAGCATGAGGGGCGGCAGCGCGGCGCCGGCGACGAGGCGGTAATGGCCTCCTGGTCCGCGAGCGCTTTCAACGGGGTAGCCCATCGTGCGCAGATGGTCGATGTCGCGTCGAAGGGTGCGGGAGGGCACTCCCACCGCCACGGCGAGTTCGCCCGCCGGCCAGTGCCGACCGGTCTGCAGCAGGGACAGCAGCCGGAGCATCCGTTCTCTTGGTGCCGTCACAGTAGGTCTCCAGTCTCATAGATCCGCCCTGGAATAGTTGCGGCCAGTAGCTGGCCACAACTGATCGTAACCTGGACTCATGTCACATGATCAGGAGGCGATGGTCGAGCGTGGTCGGTGGATCACGGTGAAGGGTGCCCGGACTCACAACCTCCGGGACGTGTCGGTCCGGGTACCGAAGCATCAGTTGACGGTGTTCACGGGCGTCTCGGGGTCGGGGAAGTCGTCGCTTGCGTTCGACACGATCGCGGCCGAGGCCGAGCGTCTGACCACCGGAACCTATCCCGCGTTCGTCCGGAACCGGCTTCCGCAGCATCCACCGGCGGACGTGGACCGGATCGACGGGCTGGTCTTCACCACGATCGTGGATCAGCGGCGGTTCACCGGGAACGCCCGATCGACCGTGGGCACGGCGAGCGACATCGCGCCGCTGCTGCGGCTGCTGTTCTCCCGTATCGGAAGCCCGACCGCCGGGTTCTCGCCGGCATACTCGTTCAACTCCCCCAGCGGGATGTGTCCACGCTGTGAGGGTCTCGGCACCGTCGACGACATCGATCTCGACCTGCTGCTCGACCGCTCACGCAGCCTGCGCGACGGCGCGGTCAAGTTCCCGACCTTTGCCCCCGGAACCTATCGATGGAAGCGCCTCATCCACGCCGGACTCGTCGACCCCGACACTCCCTTGGAGAAGCTCCCCGCAGCGAAGATCGATACCCTGCTCCACGCTGAAGGACTCCGGCTCGCCGACCCCGCCCCCCAGTACCCCAAGCACGGCATCTTCGACGGCATCATCCCGCGGCTGCGGGACACGTACCTGCGCCGGACGCCGACGCGCCTGACCGCCGAGGAAGAGCAGGGTCTTGCCCGAGTCGTGACCCGCAGCACCTGCCCGGACTGTAACGGCACCCGCCTCAACGCGTCGGCGAGGAACAGCCTGATCGACGGCCGATCCATCGCGGACTGGTCGGCCCTGCCCATCAGCGACCTGCGCGATGTCGTGGCGGCCGTGCGCGACCCGTCCGTGACGCCGCTCCTCCAGGCGATTCGAGAACGCCTCGACGCGTTGGACACCGTCGGGCTCGGCTACCTCAGCCTGAACCGGGAGTCGGGCACCCTGTCCGGCGGCGAAGCCCAACGGATCAAGATCGTCCACCATCTCGGCAGCGCTCTCAGCGACGTCTGCTACGTCTTCGACGAGCCGAGCACCGGACTGCACCCGCACGACGTGCACCGCCTCCTGGAACTACTCACAAAGCTCCGCGACGCGCACAACACGATCCTCGTGGTCGAACACCATCACGCAGTCATCGCGGCCGCCGACCACGTCATCGACCTCGGGCCCGGCGGTGGCTCAGACGGCGGCGTCATCCAATTCCAAGGCAAACCCGCCGAACTCACGGCAACCGACACCACAACAGGCCGCGTCCTGCGCGCCCCGATCCACTTCAAGGAGCGGCCCCGTCCGGCTCGGGGGACCGTAACGATCGCCCATGCCGCCAGCCACAACCTGCGAGACCTCACCGTCGATGTGCCGCTCGGCGTCCTCACCGCCGTCTCGGGCGTCGCCGGTTCCGGCAAGAGCACACTGATCGCCGACGAACTGCCGCGTCAGCACCCCGACTTCATCGTCGTCGACCAGGCACCTCTCCGCGGCGGCATCCGCTCAACGCCTGCCACCGTGCTCGGCGTCGCCGCACCCATCCGAGACATCTTCAGCAAGGCCACCGGGTTGCATCCCTCATGGTTCAGCGCCAACGGCCGCGGAGCATGCCCCGTCTGCAAGGGAAGAGGTGTCATCGTCACCGACCTGGCATTCCTCGATGACGTCCAGACCGACTGCGACGCCTGCGGACGCACCCGGTTCAACCCGACGGCACTCGCCGCCACCCTCCACGACCGCAACATCGCCGACCTGCTGGCGATGAACCCGGCGCCCGCCGCCGACCTGCTCGCCGAACACTCCCACATCGCGCGCCGACTGCGGTGGCTGGACCGAGTCGGACTCGGCTACCTGTCGATCGGGCAAAGCCTCGACACCCTCTCCGGCGGCGAACGGCAACGACTCCTCCTTGCCCACCACCTCGCCGACACCGACACCTCCGACAACCTGCGCATCGTCCTCGACGAACCCACTGCCGGGCTACACGGAAGCGACGTCGACCGACTACTCGCGCTCTGCGACGACCTCGTCGACTCCGGAGCAACGCTCATCCTTATCGAGCACAACCAGCGCGTGATCGCCCATGCCGACCACGTCATCGATATCGGGCCCGGCGCTGGGTTCAACGGCGGAACCATCGTGTTCCAGGGCACGCCGGCTGACCTCGCAACAGACCTCACGTCAATCACCGGCCACTACCTGCGGGGCGCCACCACTGCCCCCGTAGCAGTCACAGCCGATCGCCAAACGCAATCACACTGAACCCTGTCCGCCAGGGAGCCGAGCACGCGCTCAGACCTCCTCTCCGTGGTAGTGATCCGAAGCGGAGCCTCGAAGAGACTCGGCATCGAAAGGAACCCAGGTGCGTCACCGAAACGCACCGTTTGTGATCGAGCGGCTCGAGTCCTGGCGACGCGAGCTCAAGTGGTCAGCGCGGAGAATCACCGATGAGCTCGTCGGCCTTGGGCACGTGATCAATCGCCGCACCGTCACCAGGCACCTCACGCGGCTCGGCCTCGGGCAGCGCCGCTTCCTCGACCCGAACGGCGACAACAACCGCAAGCCCGGCGAGATCATTGCCCGATGGCCCGGCCAAATCGCCCACCTGGACGCCAAGAAGGTCGGCCGCATCCCCGACGGCGGCGGTTGGCGCGTCCACGACCGCGACAGCGAGCGGAAGAGAGCCGTCGAACGCGCCAGGAACGCCGGCGGTAAGCGTGGCTACGTCTACCTGGGGGCGATCGAAAAGCGCTTGCGGAGGGGGCGGCGCTTGGCTAGACGTTACGGCGGAACCCCCACCACGAGGGTGAGGGGCCACGACAGCGAGAGGAGAGGTAAGCCCATGATGCCCATGATCACCGCGCTTGTGTCCTCCCGGGGTGCGGATCACATCTGAACTCGGAGCGGACAGGCGCCTTCACCGGAGCGTGCCTTGACCGTGAAACAGAACGACCTGACCATGCGTCCGATCACCGGGCGCGAAGAACTCGTCCTCTTCTCCCAACTGCCATACACCCTCAACGAGGAACTGGCGGACGACCTTGCCGCCGGCCGCCGACGTCCGGAATGGATGTGGGTCGCCCTTCGCGGCGAGCGCCTACTGGCCAGGGTCGCGTGGTGGGGTCGGACCGGAGACGACACACCATTCCTTTTGGACATTTTCGACATAGACGACAGCAGCGCGGACCGCGATCGCGTGGACATCGGCGTGCGGCTGCTACGGGCTGCCACGGCCGCAGTGGTCCCCGCCGACGCCCGTCCACCCGAGTACAACCGAGCCGTCCCACCCGACTGGCGCGAGGGCGGAGTGACCCGGCGCATCGTCGAGGACCGCATGCTCGCCCTGGAACGGACCGGCGCCCGCCAGTTCGTCGAACGGCTGCTTCTGGAGTGGCGTCCCGGGACGCCACTCCCCGAGCCGAGGGGGCGCCTGGCGTTCCGGCCGGTCCGCGACACCGAGGAAATCCTCGCCCTGATGACTCGGGTCCTGGACGGAACGCTGGACGCGCACAGTAGGGACGACCTGACCCGGATGTCCCCCCGCGAAGCGGCGGCCAGACACTATGAGGAGGAGCTCGCGCACTTCCGGAGCCCGCAGGACTGGTGGCGGATCGCGACACTGCCGGACGGCGAGCCGGTGGGGTTCGTCACTCCGGCCCGCAACGACTACAACCCCGTCATCGGCTACCTCGCCGTACTCCCCGAACATCGGGGCAACGGCTACATCGACGAGATCCTTACCGAAGGCACCCGGATTCTCAGCGCGCAGGATGTCCCCCGCATCCGGGCAGCCACGGATCTCGGCAACATTCCCATGGCGAACGCTTTCCAGCGCGCCGGATACGTCAACTTCGCACGCCGGATCTGCATGATCTGGCGCTGACCGAGGGCGCGGGGCTCCCGCAACGGCGTCCCGCCCACTCGCCCGCGATCGACAGAGTGAGCTGCATCACACCAGCGAGGCCGGAATGCAACACGCACTGCCCCCACCGTCGCGAACGCAACGTCGAAACTCGTCTTCCCAATCACGACACGACTCCGACTGCACACGGCCTCTGCGGACACAGGGCATTCGCACGTGACGCACAGCATCGAGGATGGCACGGACCCGAAGTTCATCCAGGAGCAGGTCGGCCACCGTTACGTGTCAACGACCGCCATTTACACCTCACATGAACACCATGATGCGGAAGGCCCTGGACCGCACGCGCGCCACAGCTGGCCAGTAGTGATACGGCATGACGGCAAACTCGACTACCGCTGGCGCCTGCGTGAGGTCATGGCAACCCGCGGAATGTTCTCCACAACCGACCTGCGGCCCCTGCCGGCAGAGCGGGGCATCGACCTCTCGCCCAGCCAGACCTACCGCCTCGTGGTGGAACGGCCCGATCGGCTCAGCCTCAAGGCGCTCATGGCTCTGCTCGACATCCTCGGCTGCACGGTGGAAGGAGTTGCTCGAGCCGGTCACCGCTGACGGCCAGCAACGCCGCAAAGCATCAGGCGGTTCGCCCGACGGCCACGGCGGTCTGGGGCCTCAGGCTCAAGCGCGCCCGCGTCCTACCGGAGTAGCGCCAGATGCCCAACCCAGCCCTCCGGCTACCCGACCCCCACGGAACCGGTTCGAGGGCGGCTTCCCGAGCGACCACTATCCCGGCCGAGGCCCGCCTTGAGCTCCCCTAGAAGGCCCATGCCGTTGCGTAGGGGCTGCGGCCGTGCCGGCATCCGCTGCCCGCACGGCCCACGGTGTGCACGTCATCCCGGCCCCGAGGCTTGGGCCACCCGAATTCCGTGTCAAGTCCTGCTGTGTTGCATGGGTGCCCCGGGGCCTGCTTCCGGCACCAGCCCCCATGGCTCGGCTCAACCTTGCTTGAGATCCGCCGTTGCTTGGACGTCGAGGTCGAGAATTGCCCGTCGAATCGCGCGAAGGCCTTGGACCGAAACGTCGAGCCTGATGTGTTGCTCCTCGCTGTCGTCGCTTTTGAGAGGGCAATAAGCGAGTCTTCTACCGTTTTGATTGAGACAGTTCGTGTGGACTTGGTGGGTTTCGGCTCGTCAGCGGGCTTGGCCGTGGTGCGCTTGAGCGGTGGGTGAGCGCAAGCCGCACAAGACCGCCCCGACCGAGCCGGAGTGGGCCGTGATCAAACCGCTGATCGCGGCGTGGAAGGCACGGCCTCAGTTTCCGGCCATCAGGGGCGTTACGAGATGCGGGACATCGCCAACGCGCTGCGGTACCAGGACCGGACTGGCTCCGCGGCTCCGTTCGAGTACTGCGGGTCAGGGCTGGTCGCCCACGAGAGCGATGGCGCGCGTCTCGGGAACTCCCAGCATCAGCAGGCTCGTGATCGTCGCTGCTCGGGCACCGAGGGTCCCGTTCGACAGGTCGCTGTCCGCGATGGCGAACACGACGCCGTAGGCGACCTGGCTCAGAATGCCCGCCGGCAGGTGCTGTGCGAACACCTCGGTGTCCTGGCCCCGTTTCACGAGGTCGGCGAGGAGCTCATCGACTGGCCCGAGCAGGCCGTGGATCGCCTCGCCGTACTCGCCACGGCGCAGCGCCAGCAGCACTCGGTACCGGTGCGCCACCGGCCAGAGGCGGGCGATGAATTCGACCCACGTCGCGTCCGCTTCCGCGTCGGAGGCGTTGACTTCGGTGAGCACGGCTGTCATCTCGGTGACGGCCCGTTCCGTGAGTGTCCGGACCAGGTCGAGGCGCGAGGGGAAATGGTCATAGACCGTGCGGCGGACGACGCCGGCGGTGGAGGCGATCTCGCCCATTCCGGCGTCGGGGTTCTCTCCGAGCAGATCGAGGGCGACGTCGAGGATGCGTTCGCGTGTCTCGTTCATCGAGCGCACGCGGGAGGACTCGGTGGGCACGGCACCAGTATTGCACACCGGTGTACAGTGAGACTGACTGTACAGCAGTGTGCAGCGAGAGTTGGGCTGCGCTTCGAAGCTCAGGAGAAGAGAAGAAGGCAATGACCGCACCGACGCCACCTACGTCGACCCTCGTCCGCCCGTTCACCGTGTCGATCCCGGAATCGGAGATCGATGACGTCAAGCAGCGACTGGCCAGAACCCGGTGGCCGGATCCGGAAACGGTGGGCGACTGGTCGCAAGGGGTTCGTGTAGAGAACGCCAGGTCTCTGGTCGAGCACTGGGACCGCGGCTACGACTGGCGGCGCTTCGAGTCCGAACTCAATCGCTTCCCCCAGTTCCTGACCGAGATCGACGGGCTGGACATCCACTTCATCCACGTCAGGTCCAAGAACCCCCACGCGATGCCGCTGATACTCACGCATGGATGGCCGGGCTCGATCCTCGATTTCCTGAAGCTGATCGGCCCGCTGACCGATCCGGTTTCGTTCGGAGGAGACGTCGCCGATTCGTTCGACGTCGTCGTCCCGTCGCTCCCCGGGTTCGGGTTCTCCCAGAAGCCCACGGAGACCGGGTGGACTGTATCGCGCATCGCAAGCGCGTGGGTGGAGCTGATGAAGCGTCTCGGCTACACGAGATGGGCCGCGCAAGGCGGCGATTGGGGTGCCGTCGTCACCACCGCCCTCGGGGCCATGCAACCTGAGGGGCTTCTCGGAATTCATCTGAACACCCAGTACGCCTTCCCCGCACAGATACCCGACGCCTTGTCGCCCGAACAGCGCTACGCCGTGGAGACCCTCGCCCTCTACACTGGCGATCTCGGTGGGTCTAACCACCTTCAGGGCACGAAGCCGGAGACGGTCGGATTCGCCCTGGCGGACTCTCCCGCTGGCCAGGCAGCCTGGATCTACGAGAAGTTCCAGTCCAAGACCGACAACCACGGGCTCGCCGAGGGCGCTCTCAGCATCGACGACATGCTCGATGCGATATCCCTCTACTGGTTCACCAACAGCGCAGCGTCGTCCGGCCGCATCTACTGGGAGAACAAGTCGCTCACTTTCGCCGGCCCGAAGGTGACGCTTCCGGTCGCGGTGACCGTCTTCCCGAAGGACATCCCACGCGTGCCACGGAGCTGGATCGAAGACACCTACAGCAATCTGATCCACTACGGCGAGGCCGACAAGGGCGGGCACTTCGCGGCCTTGGAACAGCCCGAGATCCTTGTCAGCGAAATCCGCACCGGCCTGCGCACCCTTCGTTCCTGACGCCAACGCGCGAGCTCAGCGGGCAATAAGCGAGTCTTCTAATGTTTTGCCCGTTGGTCTGGATCAGGATTGCTGGTCGGCGGGGGCTGTCGGGGCCTGAGGGCCGGGCTGTGCGAACAGTCCGGGTTCGGTCTCGTCGAGGAATCCGAGGCTGACCAGGCGTTTGAGTTTCGCGCGGGTGCCTACGACGTGCTTGGGCATCAAGGGCAGGTCCAGCGCGAAGCATAGGTCGCGGGCGCGTAGCGGTCGGCGTTCGTGCTCGAATACGTCCATGATCTGCTGGTAGGCCGCGCCATCCGGCAGCGCCGGGGGCGGCGGCCGCTCGAGGTCGAGGCCTGGGGCCACCGCGCGGACGGTCTTGGCCGTGGTCGCCAGGGCCTCGCGTTCAGCCTGCGCCTCGCGCAGGCGGGCGGCGAGTTCGCCGATCTGCTCGGCAAGCTGACGTTCGCGCAGGTCGATTCCGTCCAGGAGTTGCTGGATGACGGCGTGGGTCATCACACCTCCCGCCAGCGGGCGGGCGTGCCGACCAGGCGGCGCAGTATCCGCCCGGCAGAGGCCCAGTAGATCCTGGATTCCGCACAGGACGGGGCGTGCTCATTGCATCGCGAGGAACGCCCTCGGAGGCCCGAACGAGTTCGCCGAAGGCGGGCTCGGACGAAACCCCGGCGCCGACCTGACAGGGTCAGGCGCCGGCGCTCAACGCGGGCTGCGCCGGCTCCGGTAGGCCGCGACACTGGCCCGGTGTGCGCAGGTTCGGGTGCAGTACTGCTTCGAGCCGTTGCGCGAGAGGTCCACGAAAGTGGCCCGGCAGGTCGGCCCGGCACATACGCCGAGACGAGCGGGACCGAGCGTGGCGATCACGGAGGCCAGTGCGCTGAGCGTAGTCGCGGCAAGGTGCGCCGCGCAGCGGTCGGTGTCGGAGGTCACCTCGGTCCACCAGCGGCCGTCCTCGTGGCGCAGTGCCGGGGTGGCGCGGCTGCGACGCAGACCGTCGTTGATCAGAGCCGCAGCTTCGACCGCGTCCGCGTTCGCCCGTTCGAGCACCTCACGCACCGTCTCGCGCAACGCGCGGACTTCCGCCAGGTCGGCGCGGGTGAGATGCCGCGGACCGGTCCCTTGGTTCGCGGCCGAACTCGGAGGCTCAGCCGCGGGATGGTCGTCAAGGAAGTCCCGGAGCTGCTCCACGGTCTCGAGCGCGTCCTCTCCCTTGACCGGCCTCAAGGTGTTGGCCAGGTCGACGGCCGTCTGGACCACCAATGGACTGTGATACGCATCCTGCATTTGACGTGTCTCCTCACTGCCTCGTAGCGTTACACCCAAAGGAGCTTTAGCATGTCACAACATACTCGGCGGGGGACGACGCCGCAGACGATCCCGTCTGGAGGGGCCCCGGCACCGGAGCGAACCGACGCCCCGGACGGGCGTCGGCTGGGGCTGACTTTGGGGATGCTGGTGCTGCCGATGTACGTGGCACTGGGAGCGCCGTCGGTGGCCCTGCCGGTCATCGGCCGCGCACTCACGGTGCCGTTCGGGGCCACCGCATGGATTCTCGCCGCGTGGTCGCTGACCTCCGCGCTCGCGATGCCGGTCGCGGGTCGGCTGCTGGTCCGCTGGAGCCCCTTCCAGGTCCTCGTCGCCGGGGTCATGGCGCTCGCCGCGGGCTCCGTGCTCGCCGGAGCCGGGCCGACACTGTCCGTCGTGATCGTCGGCCGACTGATCGGCGGCGCCGGGGCGGGCGCGACCGTGATCGCCGTCTTTGCCGCGGCCACCGCCCTTCCCGGGCGGCAACGGATCCGCGCCTTGGGAATCATCGCGGCCGCCAGCGCGACGGCGTCGGGGTGCGGGACACTGTTGGGCGGGGCGGTGACCGCATGGCTCGGGTGGCGTGCCGTGCTCGCGATCCCGGTCCTCGCGCTGCCCCTCCTGCTGGCCGCATTGCCGAGTAGGCGCGCGCTGACGCGGAGCGGTAGCGGCGAGCGAAACGGCTCGACCGGGCGACTCGATATCGTCGGCGCGGCCGTGCTGTCGGTACTCGCAGGCTCGTTGATCACGTTGCTGCAGGCACACTCGGTCGGCCTGCCCGCTCCGGTCACGCTCGTCGTGGCTGCCGCCGGGGCGCTCGCCGCCGTGGGACTGTGGTGGCGCGTGCGAAGCACGCCCGACGGGTTCGTGCCTCGGCGGGTGATCGCCTCCCGGGGCTTCCTGGCGGCCGGGCTCATCGGCGGGACCGTCTTCGCCGGCTACTACGGGGTGCTGTTCCGCGCCCCGTCCCTGATCGAGCAGGCCACGGGCGGTGGCCCCCTGGAAGCCGGCGTGCTCTTGGTCCCGGCCGCCGCCTGCTCGGTGCTGGCCGGGCGGCTGGTCGGCACCTTGACCGACCGGTTCACCGGCTGGCAGGTGTCGGCCGGGCTTGCGGCACTCACCGTCGTCGGCGTGCTCGTGGTCGCGATCTTCACCGGGCCGATCCCGATTGTCGCCGGCACGGCGTTGACCGTGTGCGGGTTCGCCGGCGCCCAAGCCGTACTGGTGAGCCTCGCGCCGGACCTGGTCGCCGCGGACGACCGCGACACCGCACAGGGCCTGCTCAACTTCATGAACGCCCTGGGTGGCGGGATCGGTCCGGCCGCTGTCGCGGGTCTGTCCGGCATCGTGCCGGTGCCGGTGGCCCTCGCCGTGCTCGCGGCACTCCCCCTGGCCGGACTCGTCCTCAGCCTGACCCGGCGCCCTACCGCCGACCGCCGCCCCGAACCCGACGCCACGCGTAGGAGCCCGCGATGACGGTCCACCTGCCTCTGATCCGATAACGCCTTGACCAGTAAGGAGCGTTGCCATGTCCGCCGAGCCATTCGAGGTCAGCATTACCGAAGCCGAGATCGCGGACCTGCGTGAACGATTGCGACGGACACGGTGGCCCGAGCGCGAGCCGGTGGACGACTGGTCACAGGGTTTGCCGCTGGCGTATGCGCAGGAGCTTTGCCGTAGCTGGGCCGAGGACTACGACTTCGGGTTCGCCGAGCGGCTGAACGTGTTCCCGCAGTACCGCGACACGATCGACGGGCTGGGCATCCACTTCCTGCACGTCCGCTCGCCGGAGCCGGACGCGTTCCCGCTCGTGCTCACGCACGGGTGGCCGGGTTCGGTGCTCGAGTTCCTGGAGGTCCTCGGCCCGCTGACCGACCCGCGCGCGCACGGCGGTGACCCGGCGGACGCGTTCCACGTGGTCGCGCCGTCGTTGCCCGGGTACGGCTGGAGTGACAAGCCGTCGACGACCGGGTGGGGCATCACTCGCACCGCGCGCGCCTGGGACACGTTGATGGTCTCGCTGGGTTACGAACGGTACGGCGCGCAGGGCGGTGACTGGGGTTCGGCGGTGTCCGCGGTGCTGGGCGAGGTGGCGCCCGAGCGGGTCGCCGGCGTGCACCTGAACCTGGGATCCGTGGCGGCGGGCACGTTCGACGACCCGACGCCCGCGGAGCTGGCGAATCTCGAGGCCGAGAAGGAGATGCAGCGCACCGGCCGGGGGTACTCGGCGATCCAGGCAACCCGGCCGCAGACGCTCGGCTACGGCCTCACCGACTCCCCGGCGGGGCAGGCCGCCTGGATCGCCGAGAAGTTCTGGGCGTGGACGGACAACGACGGCCATCCCGAAGACGCGTTGTCGCGGCAGACGATCCTCGACGAGATCTCGGTCTATTGGTTCACCGCGTCGGCCACGTCGTCGGCGCGCCTGTACTGGGAGAGCTTCGCCAACTTCCGGGACAAGGTGACCGCGCCATCCGGGCTGTCGGTCTACCCGCGCGACATAACCCGCCCGTCGAGGCGGGAGGCCGAGCTGCGGTTCACCGACCTGCGCTGGTTCGAGGAACTGCCGCATGGTGGCCACTTCGCCGCGCTGGAGCAGCCGGAGTCGCTGGTCAAGCAGGTGCGCGGGTTCTTCCGCCTGTTCCGCTGACTGTCCGTGCCACCCCCGGGGGAGCCCGCGCCCAGGGGATGGTCCTGTCCGTCCCCCGGGTTACCGGCAAAACGACGGCCGCGCTCGTCGAGCGGACGCTGGTGATCATCGCCCTCTAACGAGGAGTCGGCCTTCGAATGGCGGAATAGCACTACGGCGCGAGACATATCGGTACTCATAGCGGCCCACCATGGCGGGCAGGGTCGGCGCCAACCAGGGCAAACAGCCACTGGTTCAGCCAGATGGAGTAGATCCAACGGCCCGGCACTCGCGGCGCTGACGGAGGTCAAAGGACAAGCTGAGAAGCTGTCCTACGTTTTAGGGGCGGGCTGTGGGCCCCCGGCAGAGGCGGAGTCAGGCCGCTTGGGCGTACCCGTCCGTGCCGGGGTCGTCGCCGCGCAGCGGGCTGAAGAATCGTTGTCGGTGATGACGCCGCCGTTGCCGAAGCCGATCCACTGGGAGAAGCCGTTGAATGCCTCGACCTTGTTCGTCGCGGCGGTCACCCGCCGGCGCAGCGGGGCGTCCGAGAGGTAGCGCAGCAGCTGGACGGTGCGGATGACGCGGCCGACCTCGCGGAAGGCGGTGTAGGTCGCGTTCTTGCGTGACCCGGCCCGCAGGCGCCGCAGCAGCAGGGTGGAGGAGATGACGCCCTCGCGCACCGAGATCGCCACCCGCATCAGGTGCCGGAACTGGGACTCGATCAGGTCGAAGTCGATGACGTTGCGGCCGCTCTCCCCGAACAGGGCGTCGATGTGCACGTACTCGGTTCTCTTCGTGGGCCGGTAGAAGGTCAGGTCCTTCCAGTTCCTGATCCTGGGCATGAGGTCGAAGCCCAGCAGGTGCGCGAGCGCGAAGACGGAAAGGACTGGCCCTTAGTATCGGCGTGCACGGTGGCCGGCTTGACCTCGGAGGTGTTCTTGAGCAGGCCCTCGATGATGTAGACGGCCTCCCAGGAGGTATCCGGGGCAAACGGGTGAACGGGTTCTGTTTGTGCAGGCAGAACGCTTGCGGTAGCGTCTGTGAGAGATCGGTGCCTGGGGCGCGTCATCGTCTGGGGAGGCGTCCGGGGGCGAGCGTTCCGAGCGACTTCGCGTGCCTGCTCCTTCTGCAGGCCGGGTGGATAGGCTCGACAGTGCGCGCGAGATCATTAAGGCCCTGGTTCCGGGCACCGAGGAGTCGTCGATGCACCACCTGGACCCGCGGCATGCCGCGCGGCTCGCCATTTATGGGACCGTGGCCACGCACCTGTCCCTGCTGAGCGACCGCCGGCTCGGCGAGGTCGTGGCCGCCGCCGACCCGCTCGGATCCGGCATCGGCGGCAGGTCGGCAGAGCTGGACATCGAAGGCACGCGGGTGTTCGTCAAGCGGGTCCCCCTCACAGACACCGAGTTGCGGCCGGAGAACGCGCGGTCGACGGCGAACCTCTTCGGACTGCCGATGTTCTACCAGTACGGGGTGGGCTCAGCAGGGTTCGGAGCCTGGCGAGAGCTGGCCGTGCACGTGATGACCACCAACTGGGTCCTCAGGAATGAGTACGAGGGCTTTCCGCTGATGTACCACTGGCGAATCCTGCCCGACTCCCCTCCCCAGGGTTTCGTCGACGAGTTCGGGGGCATCGACGGGGCGGTCGCGCACTGGGAGGGATCATCGGCCGTGCGTGAGCGGCTGGAGGCCATCGGCCGTTCCTCTTTCAGCCTGGTGCTTTTCCTAGAATACGTTCCGCAGACCCTCGCTGACTGGCTGCACGACCACCGGACCGCGGCGCTGGAGGTCAGCGAGGGCTCGCCGTACCCACGGGTGGAGGAGGCCCTGGCGCGCGGGAGTGCCTTCATGAGCTCGCGCGGACTCGTCCACTTCGATGCCCACTTCGCCAATGTCCTGACCGACGGCCAGCTGCTCTATTTCGCGGACTTCGGGCTCGCCCTGAGTTCCGGCTTCGAACTGTCAGCGGCCGAGGCGGAGTTCCTCTCCGGCCATCTCGCGTATGACCGCTGCCACACCGCGAGTCATTTGCTCCGCCACCACCTGCCCGATGGCCTGCGCGGCGGGATGGAACACGAGGCGTTCCTGCGCGAGTGGATCGCCGTCCACCGGCCCGATGGCGTCCCGCGCGAGATCGCCGCGATTATCGACCGGAATTCCCGAGCTGCCGTGATCTTCGGCGAATTCGCCCGACGTCTGCTCACCGAGAGCAAGCGGACGCCATTTCCGGCCGCCGAGATCGAGCGGGCCTGGGGCACTGCGGTTTCGGCGCCCCACTGAGGCCGGCCTTCGGCAGAAGATCGCCGTCAGGACGTCTCGGGACGGGTGGTGTGCCGGGGGCCGAGGCGGCGTCGCAGTTCGAGGTTCTCGCTCTGGGCGGCTTCCAGAGCCTGCCGCAGTACCTGGACCTCGTCACGGTGCCGCCGCTTGAGTTCAGCAAGCTGGGTAGTGAGGGTGCGCACGACACCGCTGGGCGAGTCGTCGGGCGGCTGCGAGGCCGGTCGTGGCGGGTGGTTTCGCTGCTGGAACCTCAGCTGCTCGACGCGCTGGCGGATCTCGGTGCACCGGTAGAGGAAGTCGAGCGAGACATTAGCGGTCTGGGCGAGGCCGCGGAAGGTGATGGGCTGTCCGCGGCGGATCATCTCGCAGCAGGCCCTTTTCCGCGCGGGCCTGCGCGGCGGCGCTCTTGCGGGCGACGGCATGGCGGAGGTTGTCGGGGTTGCCGCGCATGCCGGTCAGTTCCCGTCCTGGCTGCGGGTGATCGCGTCGGTGCGGGCGTCGACACCGGCGCCGCGGACGGCCTGGGGCGGTCCGTCGGCGAGGCGGGTCTGTTCCAGCTTGAGGATGCGGCCGAGGGCGTCCTGTTCCTGGCGGCGCCCGGCGAGCCAGACGTTGTCCTCGCTCATCGGCTGCCCGGTCCGTGCTGTGAACGCCTTCTGCCATTCCTCGACGAGCTGGGCGGTGCGTTGCTGCTGGGTGGTGAGTTCGGGCAGGAAGGTGGCGTCCGTGGCGAACTTGTCGCAGGTCAGACAGGCGTTCCCCTTCGCGCAGGCCTGACGGGGCAGCAGCAGGCACAGCCCGTTGGGCAGGATGCGGTCGGTGCGCTTGTCCAGCTCCAGCATGTCGTAGAGGTCGCGGGGATCGGTGGACAGTTCCCGGGCGTCGGCGGTGATCTTCCGGTAGCGCAGGAACTCCCGCTCGTGGGTGGCGCGAGGGTCTGCGCGTAGTTCATCAGCATGGTCGGCGACATGTGGCCGAAGTAGCGCTGGACGACGTGCAGTGGGACGCCGGCGTTGAGGAGGCTGGTGGCCTTGGTGTGCCGGAATCGGTGGGTGCGGTTGAAGTCGACCAGGCGCCCGGCCGCGTCCCGGATGTCGAGCCGGGCGGCGAACTCGGTGAGCTTGTCGCGGACGACCTCCACGGTCAGCGGCCGGTCGGCCCGGCGGTTGAGCTTGCGGGCCAGGAACAGGTACTTCGGCCGGGTGCCGGGGAACCAGTCGGGTGCCCGGTGCTCGTCGGCCCACTGCTGCTGGACCCGGATGATCGCGACGATCTCGGAGTCCACGAGGATCGTGTCCGGTGCCTTGTCGATTTTGGTCTGCTGGTAGCGGAGCTTGGCGAGGAAGGCGCCGTCGTCCTCCGGGGCCGGGGTGGGACGGTTCAGGGACAGCAGCGGGTCGCGGTCGAGCATGACGATCTCGCTGATCCGCCGTCCGGTGCGGGTCAGCAGCATCAGCACGTGCATGACCTGCGGGTCGCCGAGTCCGCCCTCGTCCTCCGGGCGCCCGAGGAGCTCGATGTTCGCCATGATCTGGCTGAGCTCGGTGTCGCCGATGACGTACTGCAGGTCGGGGCGGACGCGGGGGCGCTTCTTGTCGCTGCGTCGCCAGAGCACCGTGTGGTGGGGCCCCAGTTGCAGCCAGCCGGGCTCGTCGAGTGCGCGAGCGGCTGTCTCCTGGTTGTCGTGCATGAAGACGTAGAACTGCTCGACATCGGTGATCAGGCCGGTGATCCGCAGCTGGGACAGGGGCTTGCCGCGGTTCGGGCCGCCGCGGGCCGGGAGCTGACACAGGTGGCTGCGGTAGTCGAGCATGAAGGCCCGCAGCGCGGCGGCGTCGTCGCAGAGCCAGGGGCCTGGCACTTGCTGCTGTTCGAGGTAGCCGCCCAGGAAGCCGATGCCACCCCGACGGGTCCGGGCGGTGGACCAGGTCAGTTCGCCGGTCTCCATGTGCACCTTCAAGTACCACTGCAGCCCCCGCCACACCCTCGAACTGTTGCCGCAGCCGCTCGGCATACGGGCGTACCTGCCTATGGGCAGGTACAGCCAATGAACTCAAATACAACACCGGCCAGTTGCAACGGCGTCATGCAACACGATCTACCACACCACAAAGCACGGCTGAGACCAACGGATTGATCAAGCTTCGATACGCGCTCCAGAACCTGTTTATGTTCCATGAGCGATCCCTTGCCGTACTCACCACTACTCCCCGGCCCAGTACGCGGCCCGCACCTCCCCCTCCGCGAAATCCCGACGCGGCAGACGCAGGCCGAGGGACTCCTCCAAGGCGTGGAAGTACAGCTCGAACGTGCTAGTCAGTTCGGGGTGGTCCAGCTCGGCACGGCGCACGGCACGGTTGAGGAAGTCCAGCTCCCCGCCCCGCAGATAGGGGGCACGGCCGCGCTCGTACCAGATCAGCTCCAGCACACCCCAGTCATCGTCGACGCGGCGACCGTCCCTCATATAGTCGAAGGTGTAGATGGCCTTCGCAGAGGTGGCGGTCAGCCACACGCTCTCCTTGATCCCGAGCGCCGCGTATGCCTCCTTGTCGGCGAAGGACCCCGGCGGCGTGTCGTGGTACAGCAGGAACGTCCACCCGCCTGCCTGCCCGAAACAGCAGCTTTCCCACTGGCGGTCCCAGTGGGCTCGGCCGCTGCCCACGGCCTGCAGGTCCTTCAGGCGCGTGCCGACCGCGACCTGCGCGGGATCTGCCCCGTACAGCAGGGCCAGCCGCTCGGCGTCGACGGTTAGCCCGGGCGCCGCGCGGAAGAAGGCAAGGGTGGTGTACGGGTCCTGCTCACGCCAGGAGCCCGCTATCCAGGCCAGCCCCTCCAGCGGGTCGCGCCCGCACGCCTCGACCGCCCCCACGTCGTCCAGGCCGCCACTGCGGAACCGTCTGCCCCACACCGGATCGATCCGCTCCAGTGCGTCGGCCACCTCCTCAAGGCTGCCGCCGCGCCGACGCATCGCGGCCTCGGCGATCAGGTAAAGCACCTGTTCGAGGACGCGGGTGGCAAAGACCTCCCGGTAGGGGCCGTGATGGCCCCGCACCGTGCCGTCATCGTCCAGCAGCAGACACAGGCCGCCGTCCTCCGCCTCCTCAGCACGCTCGGCCCACTCCTCCAGCTCGTCGTCCGAGCGAGCCACGGGCGGCAGTCCAACCTCGTGGAGCAGGGGGTGCCCGGCGGCCGTCCGCTGCCAGGCCTCCGCAAGTGTCCGCTTGGTGATCTCCATAGCGTCAGCATAAGAAGGGCCACTGACAACCGGCCGACCTCGCGGCCGGTCAACACTCGGCCGCGCAAGACCGGCACGAGGGCCCGCCGGTCGCCGAGAACAGCCGCGCCAGCACCGACGCCTTCACCCCGACCGCTACCGGCTCCCCGAACACAGCAATCTTCCCGGCCGTCGACAACAGATCGGCCAACACGTCCGCGAGCGGTGCCGCGGCCTCCGGAACCGCCCCGTATGCCTGGGCGCCGTCATGCCCGTGCGCACCCTCCGTCGTCCGCGCCCGGTCTCACGCATCCACATGATCACGACTTAACACACGTCCTGGTTCCCGCCGGGCCGCTGCTGCTCTCTCTACAGCGCTCATGGGTCTCACTTCAGGTCACGCCCCCAGGTATGACCACGGAGACAAGCAAGTATCATGAATCGCACCGTTGGCGCTGCTGCGACAGCCACGGCAGCACCCTCGTCTGACGGGCCGTCCCCGCCCAGAGCCGATGTGGTGAGGCGGGTGGGGCCATCGTGCGACTTAGAGGACCTTGAGCAGGCGTTCCGCCAGGTGGGTTGCCGAGGCGGGGTTCTGTCCGGTGAACAGGTTGCGGTCGACTACCGTGTACGGCTTCCACATCTCGCCCTTGGTGAAGTCAACGCCGAGTTCGATGAGCTCGGTCTCCAGTGTCCAGCGGGCTCTCTTGGCGAGGCCGACCGCCTCCTCTTCCTCGTTGGTGAAGCCGGTGACCCGGTAGCCGGCGAAGGGCGATTTCCCGTGGATCCTGGTCGCCAGCATCGCTGCCGGGGCGTGGCAGACGATGGCGAGGGGTTTGCCGGAGGGCAGGGCCGCCGTCAGCAGGCGGCCGGCGTCGGCGTCGACGCTCAGGTCTTCCATGGGCCCGTGGCCGCCCGGGAAGTAGACGGCGTCGTAGTCGTCCAGTCGTGCGTTCGCGAGGTGGATCGGGCGCCGCATCACCTCTGCGGAGCGGATGATCGCCTCCAGATCGAGCGCGATCTGCGCGCTACCCGCCATATCGGGTCGCAGGCTCATCATGTCCACCGTCGGAACGGCCCCGCCGGGGGTGGCGACGATGATCTCGTGGCCCGCCTCAGTGAGGGCCTTGTAGGGGGCGGCGAACTCTTCGGCCCAGTAGCCGGTCGCGTACCTGGTGCCGTCCTTGAGCGTCCAGTACGGCGTACCGGTCATTACAAAAAGTACCTTGGCCATCACATAATGGCCTTCCTGTCAGGATTTGGTAGGTTTGGCGTCCATATCTCCCTTAAAGCATGATACGAGCAGGTGTAGTCTGCCACAGCTGCAGTGGCCATGGGCACGTAAAGCCGGGCCGACCTGCGCCTACCTCGACAATCCGCCGCTCCGCATGGTGTCCGCACCTCGAGATCATCTCAGTGTCCACGAGTCCGGAGGATCGGACATGACCCAGCGCTACGACCCCTACAGCGCGCTTCCTCCGGTACCGGAGTTCGCACTTCGCAGCACCGACATCGCCGACATCGCCGACATCGCCGACATCGCCGACATCGCCGACATCGCCGACGGTGAGACCCTGGCCGTCGCCCAGCGCAGCGACCTGTTCGGCGGGCCGGGCCAGGACCGCTCCCCACACCTGGCCTGGGACGGCCATCCAGCCGAGACACAGAGCTTCGCGGTCACCTGCTACGACCCGGACGCACTGACTGTCAGCGGCTTCTGGCACTGAGCAGTCTTCGACATCCCCGCCTCGGTGACCGAGCTGCCGACAGGCGCGGGTGACGCCGGTGGTCAAAACCTGCCCACCGGCGCCAAGACGCTGGCCAACGACTGCCTGACAGAAAGGACAGCGAGGGGCACCGGCGCCAGCGGTTGGAGCACCACTCCGTCTGAGGGGCGGGGGTGCCGGTTCCTGGGCGCGGGGACTGTCAGCTCGGTCGGGCGCGGCCAGGTTGCCGTTGGGCCGTCAGATATTAGCGTCGGCCCCATGAACTCCCCGACACGGTTCACGCTGACCGAGCACTCGCCCACGCACTGGCGCGTGACGTTCGACAACGCTCCCGTCAATCTCGTGGACTCGACGATGACGAGTGAGCTGGACGCCGTCTTCACCCGCGCCGAGCAGAGCGGTGTCGCGGTCATAGTCTTCGACAGTGCCGACCTCGAGTTCTTCATCGCCCACTACGACCTCTCCGCCAAGGACGAGCTGGAGCACGTCCTGGCCCACCCGGAGGAGGTCCGACGGACCCTGATACGCCGAAGTCCGTAATGGCCTGAGGTGTCTGACGCGGCACCCAGAACAGACGGAACGTCACCCGGCGCGTGCGACTCAGCTGTCCGGGTCGGGCAGCCGTTCGAGTTCGGTCACTGCGTACTCGATCCGGACTTCGTCGGCCAGCTTCAGCGCGCCCAGGAACGCTGTGTACGGCTTGATCCCCCAGGCGGATTGGGTGACGGTACCCCAGCCGCACACCATGCCGTTCCCATCACTGCCGCCGTGCACGGTCGCTGGGCGTGTCCGGCCCTTGATCGTGAGGTCGCCGGTGATCTCGAAGGACTGAAGCGTTCCCGTGATGTTGGTGGAACGGAAGGCGATGGTGGGGTGCTGCGCAGTGTGCAGCAGAGCCTCACCCGCCAGCGTCCTTTTGATCTGGGCCCGGTCGGTGTCGGTGAGAGGCTTGAGCCCGCCGGCTCCCTCCCGGACGGCCAGCGAGCCCGTCTCGACCTCCACGGTCACCGATGACTTCCCAGGATCGTCGGCGACGACCACCGCCTTCCCGGACCATCGGGTGGCCTCGATGGTGAGGTCGTGGCCCGCCCTCCGGCCGAGGCCGACGCGGCTGGTCTTGATCAGCAAGCGGCCGGTCGACGGCCCGAAGCCATACACTCCATCACTCAATGTCACGGACCTGACTTTACGTGACAGATGGACCTACCAGCGGGCGCTCCGCTCGGCCTGGCTCCGCCAGCCTCATCGACCGGCCTATCGACCGTTTCACCCGCCAGGGCGCCCGGCCCGGACACCACCACGCCAACCTGACCGCACTCACCAACCAACTGCGCCCCCGCTCCGCCACCGGCCCGGACCTTCCCGACAGTTTGCGGCGCCACGACCAGGGCTTCGGAGTCGACGCCGACCCCCGGACCCCGCAGCCGCACACGTGTGCGGTGGCCGCTGGCGTCCGGCGGCCGTTCGCCGCATCCGTACGAGGACAGGGCCAGGGGCCCGCGGGTCCAGGGAACCGATGGCCCTTTCGCTCGAACCCAGATGCAGACCGGACCTCCTCGGGCTATGACGGTCGCCCGCCGAACCGCCAGTTGTGCACCTCGATGTCGGCGTACCGGTCCGGGGTCAGGATGGCACGGGCCGTGTCCGGGTCCGGCGCCCGGACGAGCGCCGCCGTGCCGAGCCAGGTGGCGCCGTCGTCGGACAGCATCGGCCCGTAGGCGATCAGCTCGTCCTGGTCGGGCGGCACGGCGAGGTCGGCGGCGGGCCCCGCGCCGAGACCGAGCACCAAATACTGGTTGCCGCCGGTGCGCCCGCCGGGGAAGTCCCACATGGTGCGCCCCAGGGCATTGCGCCACCGTCGCAGCAGTACGTCCCGGTAGGCGCCGGCCTGGTAGTTCGGCTCGTCAAAAGCGAACGCGCGGGCAGCGGCGGGATCGGGCAGGTCGAGGATGTGCACGCTTCCGGTGAGTGTGTCGCCGTCGTCGGCGAAGGTCGGGCCCCGGGCGATCATCTCCTTCGCGTACCGGTCCATATAGGACCAATGCTCTTCCAGTAGCTCGTGGCGCAGCGGCAGCGAGCCGGGCCGGTCGCGGTGGTAGCAGAGGAACTCCATGCCCATAGGCTCCCTTCAAGGGCGTGACCAAGGCGAGCGAGTTTCCCGATGGTGACTGCCCGGCAGCCTCGCCGAGAAGCGGGCGTGCCGACTCCGCGTAGGGGACGACGGCTTCTGGGGTGATCAGCAGGTCGGGGCTGGCCGTGTTCGGCCAACGGCTGCGGCGGTGGTCGAGGCGGGCCAGGACAGGGGCCGACGGGTAAACCCCGACTGAGCCAGGTCCGCCCCGGCGTCGCCAGGGGGCTCCACCACGGACGAGTGTGCAGTCAGCCGGACTGAACACCGCAGAAAGGCCGGTGATCCGCGGTTGCCCATCTGCCGCACGAGGGAGTCGGGCCGCCAACACGCGCAGTGAGCGCTCTGCCGTGGACATAGTGATGCCGGACGCGCCCCGTGGTGTGCCACGATCGGCACATGACCGACTCTCATCCCCTGCTGCCCGGCACCCCGCACGCAGGCGGCGCGAGCCGCGGATCGGCCATGCAGGTGCTGGCGGCGCTCTTGGACCGCTCGGTCGAGCAGATCGCGGGGCCGCGGCGGACGTCCGCTGTTATGACCGGGAAACGATTCGCGCGGCATCGGATGTGTGGGACAACAACCTCTTCCCGCTGTTCTGGGCCGCGTGCACGGCCAATGCCGACGAGCGCGAGCGTCGGGCTCTGACCGTGTTGGAGTGGATGGCCGGTTCTAGCGAGCGGCGGCGCGGGTGGATGACCGAGCAGGCCACCATCGCGGGGTACGAACTGGAGCCGCTCCTGCCGCCGGCCAAGCCGTACGCGCCAGGCCGTGACTACCGCGGACACGTCATAACACCGCTTTGCCGGCTCACCCGACAGACCGTGGACGATCTAGGCCCCGACTACGACCTGGCGACGGCGACCGTCCGCCACCTTCGAGTGGAGCGCGCCGGTACTCTCCTGACCGCCTCCCTCCAGTTGGTCGCTCCCCGCAGGTACGCCCTCGACGAGAGCACGCCCGCGCAACCTGCCCTGCTGAACGTGGCGCTGGACGGCGTCACCGACGCCGTCTTCGACCTCTCCGACACCCAGGGAGCGACCCTGGAACCCGGTGTGGGCCAGGTTGAGATAACCCTGGGCACGGGCGGCCGGCTCCGCGCCACAAGCGGCGAGTACCGTCTGGACGACCGCTCGTGGCACCTGTCAGCCGCCGGCCGACGCGCTGACGCGGTCACCCCGCCCCGCACCGCCCAGCCGGACCGCCTGCGTCCACCGCCCGCGGGGGACCTGGGCGCCGACGCCCGTGCCGCCGCGATCCTTCTGCGCCACGCCATGTGGGAGATCCGCTCGGTGTGCTACGCCGCCCGCGCCGATCATGTCCCGGTGCTCGGCCTGTGCCACGCCTTCTCAGGAGCGGGTGAAGCAATCCTGACCGCCGGATCGCGACACGACGCCCGCCGCCGTGAGGCGGCCTTCCGTGACCTGATCCGAACCTGGGCCGACCGGAGCGACCCGGCTCTCACTCGCTCGATCGCCACCATCCTCAAGAAACACGCCGGCCGGACATCATCGAGACGCCCCGGCCCCCCGAACGAACGCCACCGTCCCTCAGCGCCGGCTCACCCGTGTTCGGCA
Organism: Streptomyces sp. NPDC007917; assembly: GCF_042959105.1. NCBI lineage: Bacteria > Bacillati > Actinomycetota > Actinomycetes > Kitasatosporales > Streptomycetaceae > Streptomyces > Streptomyces sp. NPDC007917. The sequence goes on along the minus strand of NZ_JBIBKK010000014.1, from coordinate 67,293 downwards.
CGCCCTCGCAGGCAGCTCTCGTCATGACCGCCTGGACGGCGGCACACACCGATTACCGCACAGAGTGTCGGGCCACCGCCGAACTCCAGCTCGCCCTGCCGCCCCGCCCCGACGAGCCTCCCTCGGCACCCTGGCGGCTACGTACCGTCAGCTGCCCCGAGCCCGACGCCTTCCGCCTCCACACCGCCGCCTTCCAGGGCCCCGGCCAACTCACTCAGACAGGGAAGCCCACTGACGCCTGCACCCTCGATCTGCACCACGGAGCCCTGCTCATCGCCGCTCCAGACGGCTGGAGTGCATCAGTCAGCTGACCGCGGGCTACGCCGTCGCCCGCCACTGACACTGACACTGACACTGACACTGACAGACAACGCGCCGAAACACGCCCCGACGCCATAGCGTTCCGCCCGAACAACCCTCGGTCCCTGGAGGATCCGTGCCCACCGCCGATGAGCTGATCAGCCCTGACAGCATCCGCCACCTAGCCACCATCCTCCAGGACGCCTCGCCCTCCGCCTCGCGCTGGCAGACCGTCTCGGACAGTTCCACCACGCTCGGCACGCTCGGGCTCAGCGAGCGGGCGCGCACCGTGGGCGACGCCCTGCTCGCCGACTCCGGCCCCGACTACCCGCACCTTGCGCACGCCGTACGCAAGGCCCTGCGACGCGAGGACCTGACAGGCTGGATGATCTGGCCCGTCACGGAAGCCGTCGCCACGGCGGCCACCACATCTGGCACCACCGAGCACTTCGACGACGGCCTCGCCCTGCTGGCACAGCTCACCCCGCGTCTGACCAGCGAGTTCGCACTGCGCACCTTCTTGAACGCCGACCTGGAACGCACCCTGGCCACAGCATCGACGTGGACCGGCTCCCCCGACCCCGCGGTGCGCCGACTGGCCAGCGAGGGCACCCGCCCCAAACTGCCCTGGGCGCGACAGGTCCCCGAACTCAACCGCAACCCCCAAGCCACCGTCCCCCTGCTGGAGGAACTGCACACCGACACATCCGCAGACGTACGCCGCTCGGTGGCCAACCACCTCAACGACATCTCCCGCCTCGACCCCCACCTCGCCGCCAGGACGGCCGCACGATGGATGGACCACCTGTCGGCGCCCACCACGCCCGCCCTGGTACGCCACGCCATGCGAACCCTCATCAAGAAAGGCGACCCGAAAGCCCTGGAACTGGTCGGCTTCCACGGCAGCGGCGAAAACCTCCAGGTGACCGGCCCCCTGCTGGCCGACACCGCCATCCCCGTAGGCGGCACCCTCGCCTTCACCGCACACATCAAGAACGTCTCTGACCAGCCCGTCTCCCTGGCCATCGACTATGTCATCCACCACAAGAAGGCGAACGGAAAGCTGGCACCCAAGGTGTTCAAACTCACCAAACGCAGCCTGGCCCCTGGTGAATCCGCCGACGTGGCTCGCCGGCACTCTTTTCGCCCCATCAGCACCCGGGTCTACTACCCCGGAACCCACGCCGTGCAGCTTCAGGTCAATGGCCAGCAGCACGGCCTGGTGGAGTTCGACCTCGGGGAAACCGCCGAGGAGCGGCCCTGACCGATTCTCGACCCCACGGTCCACCGGCGCTTTGCTCAGGTCAAGCCGGACCGGGTCCGGGCCCGGCTCCGCCGGTCACCCTCTCGCCAGGTCGCGATCACCTCAACGCCCGGGAAGCCGGTGCACTTGTACCGGTGCGGCATCGACGAGGCGGCGGCGAGCCGGGAGGCGGCGGTCGTGCAAGGGCCGAGCCCCGGCTGACGGGCGAGCTCGCAGGGGCTCGCTGCGGCCACGCCGGCGGGAGGCAGGAATTGCCAATTCTCGCTCATGCCGGGCATACCGACGGAGGGGAGGCCACCGGCCTCCCCTCCTTGGGAACATGCGATCAGCGCAGGCTCAGGGACACGCGGATGGTGGCGAACAGGTCGGTCTGGTTGGTGACACCGAGGACGCGGTACGCCTGCGGCCCCTGGCCGGCGATGCGTACCTGAGTGCCGGTGTGCTCCTGGGACTGGCCCGGGGTGTTGGTGGAGTAGTTGACCTTGAGCTGCTGGCCCTCATTGGTGATGAGGGTGGAGGACAGACCGGGCGGGGTGGCCTCCAGCGGGACGATCTGACTGGTGTGGCCGTGGTCGGCGGTGGTGACGACGAGCGTGTCGGGGTGCTTGGCGGCGTAGTCGCGGGCCACCTTCACGGCCCGGTCGAAGGCGGCAGTCTCGCCGATCTGGCTCGATCGACTTGGTGGCGGAGTCGGCCAGACTCGGCGTGGTCGACGGGCGGTTGGGGTTCGAGGTCGCGCACCGCTGCGGGTCCGTGCCGCCGACCGCTGCCGTCTTGCCGGTCCACTCGGTGGGCACATTACCCGAGGCGAACAGGCCCAGCACCGGCTTGCGCGCCGTCCCCGCACGGGCGGCGCGGCGACGGCCCGATCAGGTCCGCCACACGCCGATACGAGCTCGCGTACGCCCCGCCGATGACGCACCGTGCGTCGTGTGAGGCGGGTGAGAAGCCAAGGGTGCGCCGACGGGGTGGGCGTCGCTGGGTCCAGCGGCCGCGGCTTCGGGGATCTGCGGCCCGGCCACGTCGATCTCGCGCGGCGGTTGGCCACTCGGCTCGTCCGGACCCCAGCAGTGCGCCACATGATGGTCCGTCGGAGCCGACCGGTGGACTGCCGGCCCCTGTGACTCCGCTGGGGCCTGTCCGCAAGCGGCGGAGGAAGCCAGTACCAGGGCGTCCGCCCGAACCGCGGCGGTCGCCGTCGGACCGTGCGCACAGCCCAGAACATGCAGGAGCGCGGCCAGCAACACCAAGAGCACCGCTCCGGTATCCGACACGGAGCGGCTGCTCGGAGAGACCGACCCAACCCAAGCGAACACAAAGGGTAATCGATCGAGTGCGTGAGGTTTTCATCAGGGTTCGTGCCGAACCCCTGGCGCGGGGGCCGGCGACGGCCAGGTTGCCGTCGTATTCCTGCCAGCCGTCGCCCGGGTCCGGCTGGTTGACTGATCCGCATGACGCAGAATCACGTCCTCCGTGACCAGGCCCTTGCCCTTCGGTCCCGCCACGTCCCCGGGCGTCCGCTCGTCCTGCCGAACGCCTGGGACGCCCCGAGCGCCCGCATCGTCGAGGATGCCGGGGCCGGCGCGGTGGCGACCACGAGCGCGGGGCTGGCCTGGGCCCTGGGAGCGGCGGACGGCGACCGGCTGGACCGCGACCGGGCCCTCGACGCCGTCGCACGCATCGTCGACGCGGTCCGGGTGCCGGTGACCGCCGACATCGAGAGTGGCTACGCGCGGGACTCGGCCGGTGTCGGCGACACGATCCGCGCGGTGATCGCGGCGGGCGCGGTCGGCGTGAACATCGAGGACGCGCTGTACGAGGAGGATGCGCTGTACGGGAGCGGCGCGGACCCGCTGCGGCCGGTCGCCGAGCAGGCCGAGCGCCTCGCCGCCGCTCGCGAGGCCGCGGACGAGGCAGGGGTGCCGCTGTTCGTGAACGCCCGGATCGACACCTTCCTCAGGGGCGCGGGTGGAGTGGACCTCACCCTGGAACGGGCAGCCGCCTTCCTCGCCGCGGGCGCCGACGGGATCTTCGTCCCCAGGGTTGTCGACCCGGTGGCCGTGAAGGCGCTCGCCGAGGGCATCGACGGTCCGCTCAACGTGATGGCGGGCCCCGGGGCGCCTCCGGTCGCCGAGCTGGCCGCGCTCGGCGTCGCGCGCGTGAGCGTCGGGTCGGGCATCACCCAGGCCGCGCATGCCGTGGTCCGCCGCGCCGCGCGGGAGCTGCTGGGCTCGGGGACCTACGAGTCGCTGGCCGGAGGGCTCGACTTCGGTGAGCTCAACGCGCTGCTGGGAAGGAGGCGTTAGTACCGCGGCCGAATCCGGGGTCATGGCCTCGGCGTTTGCCGTGGGATCGGCGGGCTCGTGGCCGGCCGCGTCGGCGGACCAGCCGCGGTGTGCCGGCAGACAGCCCCACCGGCACACCGCTCTGTCGCTCAGCTCTGCGACGCGGAGACCCGGCGCCGGATCAGCCACCACACGCCGCCGGCGAGGACCAGCAGGACGGCGACGATCACCCCGATCAGCACACCGGAGGACAGGCCGTCGCTCTCGCCGGCGGCCTTCTCCGCGGCCGGCGTGGCGTCCCGTTCCGCGGCGCTGCCGGCGGTGGCGGGGGAAGCCTCAGCGGGTGCCGCGCTCGGCGTAGGGCTGGGGCTGGCCGGCTTGGCATCCGCGGCCGCCGCTTTCAGCTTCAGGACCGGCGCGGGCTGCTCGGGCTCGCCGCCACCGCGGGGCAGTTCGATCCAGCGGGAGACCTGGCCATCGCCGTAGGTTTCGACAGTCTTGAACGCGATCTCCTTCGCATCCGGCAGTCGGTCCACCTTGATCTTGTGTTCGGCGTTGACGCCGGGATTCAGCGCGGGCCCGCCGACGGTGTAGCCGTCGGCGGTGGCCTTCATCCGCCACCCCTTGGGCGCGTCGGCAAGGCTCACCTCACCCGGGGCGATACCGTCGGGCAGCACGATGCGCAGCTCGCGGAAGCCCGCCGAGTCGGATTCGGCCTCGGAGACAAAGGACAGGGTGACGTTCTCGGCCAGGGCCTGCGGGGTGTCGGCCTCGACTTCCGCATGCGCGGCGGCCGGTGCGGCCAAGGCGAGGACTGACGTCAGCGCGGCGGCGCCGGCGAGTGCGATCCGGCGGCCCGTACGGGCGGGCGGGTGCGGGCACTTGGGCACAGGGGAACTCCTTGCTGCTACGGGATTGACCGGTCCCGTGGATGACGGGCCGGTGCGGGACCGGAGGTGGTGCTCCGGCTGCGGCGGTCCCCTGCGCACCACCACGTGCCTCAGCGCCTCCCCTTCCGCCCGTACCGGGAGGTCGTCGCGGGCCCATGCCTGCCGGCCGGGCAGCCGGAGCTGACGCCCCGCGCCGGTGACCGGCCGCGGCAGCGCCCGGACCAGGGCGGCCGCAGCAGCCCTGGTCAGGGTGCGCAGCGTGTCCAGCGCGGCCACCATCCGGGCGTCCGCACGGTGCAGCAGCCAGGCCACGGCCAGCGCGGCGAGAGCGTGCACGGTCATCATCGCCGTCCCGGCGTGATGCCAGGCGTGCCCGTCGCACGGCGCCGCCGTCAGGTGACCGGCGTGCGCCGCGTGCCCCGGCATCCCCGCCGGTGTGTCGCCGTCCGCCCGGGACAACGCCAGGTGCAGCACGCCCTGCGTCGCCAGTGTGAACAGCATCGTCCCGGTTGGCGGGCGGTGGCGCCGGGCCAGCGGCCACACCGCCGCGAACTGCGCCGCGGCCAAGCCGCTCACCAGCCGCCACGGCACCGTTCCTCCGGCGATCGCATGGTGGCCGAACGTGGCGAGCACCGTGCCGAGCACCGCGAACGCACCGGCCCGCGCACACGCCCCCACACGGGCATCGGTCCGCGATCCCCCGGCACAGCCCCGGTGCCCCGTCATGGGATCACGCGGCACGGTGGCGCGGCGGGCTTCAGCGGGCTGGTGGTGACGGGCGTTCACCCTGTCATATACGGCGCGGAGGGTGGGAACTGTTCACCCTGCCGGTGGCTGTGCGACGCACGCCGCACGACGTGCTGCGTGACCGCGATGGCAGGTACAGCGAGGCACCCCGCTTTCACCGTGTGCCGGAACCGGGTCTTCCCGGTGAGGCTGCTGGGGGCCTCGCGTGGTGTAGAAGCACCCGCTCTTGGCTAGTGGTGATGATGGGGCATGGTATGAGCGTGACTGCGGCATAGTACACAGTCCCGTGCATCCCGTTGCCGCGCCTGTTGACCGAGCGTGGGGAGGTCTTGGACCCATGGGTGACAGTCTCGTCCCGACGCGGGCCGATGGAGATTCCGGGGATTCGGCCGGACCGTCTCCGCCTCGGACGCCGTATGCCCTGGCGCGGCTTCTGATCCGGGCCGATCCCGTGCTGCGACTGCACGCGGCGCTCCGCCCGCCGGGTGGCCCGACCGCCGCGGTCAGCGAGGACGACGGCTGCGCGACCATAGGGCCGATCGAGGTCGTTCCGGCTCATCCGGCCTGCCATGGCGGGTCGTTGGCCGTCACGACGAGGGCGCTGAGGAACTGTCCCGGACTGCTCCGAAAGATCATGGACAGTCGTCCGGGCGGCGACGAGGCGGACGATCTCACCTTCGTCGTCGAGTACTTCGTACGGCCCCTGGTACGGGTCTTCCGTACCGCGCTGGACAGCTACGGACTGGTGTTCGCCGACCCCCTCGGGCCGGACACGGCCTTCGAGCTGCGTGCGGACCTGGCAGCCACCGGCCGGGTCCTGGTCATGGACAGCCTGTCCGTTTCCGGCGCCGCCGGCCTGATGACGCGTCGCGCGGCGACCCTGCGCGCGGCGCGGGAGTCGGATACCGACCTGGGCGCCCTCACCGCCTGGTCGTCGAGGAATGCGGCAACCACCGTCACCACCACGCTGCATGCCCTGGCGGAGGCCTTCTCACGGGCGCGTCCGGACTCGGGTGAGGACCCGGGCTCGGCGTTCAGGGAGGTTCTCGCGGCGGAGATGCGTTATCTGCGGTCGGACACCGCACGCCTGCTCTCGGCGGACGCGGGCTGGGCCGCATGGGCACACAGCGTGCCGGAACAGCAGGAGCGCGCCCTCGCCCGCCTGCTGGCCAGGCTCCAGGATCGGGCCCGGGAGTGCCGGGTCCGTCCGGACAAGCCACTGCCCGTGGTCCTGATCGGTCCTCTTACGGACGCCTGCGCACGGGCCCTGCCCGGCCTTCCGCAGTTATGCCGGGACGTGTGGCACGCGGGCGGGGAGACCGTCTTCCTGGCCGAGCCAGGCCGCCCGGCCCCTCGGTACGCGGCGGATCTCGCGCGGTACGGGGTGCCCGATCCGACGGTGCTGATCCCGCGTTCGGCGGACGGCGCCGGGCCCGCCGCGGCCGCGGCGGCGCTCGCCCGGTGGGATCGGCGAGCGGAAGTCGTCGCCTGCCTGGCGGTGCTGGACCCCACCGTGCGGGCTCCGGTCGGCTGGGAGTCGTTCGCGCGCCAGTTCCCGGGAGCCGCGCTGCTCGTCGTCGGGCATGACGAGGGCACGGGCACAGGCACGGGCACCCGCGCCGGCACCGGGTCCGGTGACGTGCCCGTACCCTCGTCTCCCCCGCCGCAGGTGCCGGGTGGGCCGGAAGTGGTGAAGGCCCTGGAAAGGCAGTCGCCGGCCGCCACTCAGGTCAGCACACCTCCCGCCCCGACACTGCCGACCGCGAGGTCGCTGTCGTCCCTGCGGCTGGATGCGCTGCGGTACAACCCGGCGATCGAACAGCACGCCGTACGGTGGAGCGGCGAGGAGACCCGGCTGTTCGTCGACCATCTGGTCGCGGCCGCCCGGCGCAATGCCGACCGCACCGCCCGCGCCGCCCGGGACACGCTGGGGCGCCGGCTGAGCAGGTCGCCGACCGACGCCGAGCGGACCGTGCGCCTGGTGCATCACATCCTGCAACGCAAACAGTTCAAGCACGGCCCCAGTTCCCACTACCCGCCCGAGCTGGCGCTGCGGGAAATGCTCCCCTTCGTACGGCGCGGCGCACCGGTCCCCATGGCCATGGTGTTCTTCCCCAACAAGTTCGCCCACAGCAAGCTCAAGGCGGTCGGCGACCTTCCCGATCTCGCCGAACTGGCGATGCTGGTCCGCCTCCTGGAACTCATGGAGGCCGTTCATCAGGTGTACTCCCCCGGCCTGTTCTTCTTCCTGGCGGCGGACAACCAGCACTACCGCGCCCATCCGCCCGCGAAGCTCGAGGAGGGCATGCTCACCATGAGCAGGTACGCGGGGGCCGCGGGCCTGTCCGGCGAAGTCGTCGAGATCGTCGCCTACGACGAACTCGCGGAACGGCACCAGGGCACCGCGTTCGTGACCGCCCACCGGGCCCTGCGGGCCCGTATCCTGGCCGAGTACCGCGCTGCCCTGCGCGGCCTCGACATCACCTCCGGGCCGCTGCGCGCGCTCCGCGAGGCGGATGTGCGCGACCCGCGGGGCAACTTCACCGATCTGTTCCGGTCGCTGGTCTTCTCCGTGCGGACGTCCGGCACCGTGCCGGCCGCCGGATCGTGGTGGAGCGAGGTCTACGCGGACCTGTACAACCTGGCGAAGGACTGCGCGGCGCCCGAAGTCATCGCGGCGCGCAAGGAGGTCCTGACCACCGCGTGGGACGACGCCCTCAGGTACGTCGCCACCTGGCACGCCGACGCCCGCACCGGCTACCGCTCCAAGCTCGTTCCCGGTGGAGTCCAGGCGTCGCTGCGGCCCATGCCCGGCAGAATCGGTCTCAACCTGCTGGGCGGCACCGCCCTGTCGTCCGCGCACGCCACGGGCGCCATCGACGCCCGGGGCGTCGTCTCCCGCGAGTTCGCGGTGGCGCTGCGGGACCAGTGCTTCGTCCCTGTGTACTCACCGCTGCTCGGTCCCGGGCAGCCGTTCGCCATGGTTCCGGTGACCGCCACCCAGGCGAGGGGTGATGGGGCCGGCGCCCGCATCGATCCGGCGTTCCTGCGCACCACGCGCCTGCGGCGGAGATGAACCGTGATCTGCCAGGACCCGCCCGCCGTGATCCGGCAGGACCCGCCCGGCGCCGCCAGGTCAGCGCTCCCCGAGTTCGGCCCTGCGCACCTTGCCGCTGCTCTGGCGCGGAACGCTCGCCACGATCTGGCATGTCATCGGCACCTTGGCGTCGGACAGCCGTTCACGGCAGTACGCGTCGACGGCCGCGGTGGTGACCGGATCCGCCGGGTCGGACGGTACGACGAGCGCGTGCACCGCCTGTCCCAGGTACTCGTGCCGCCTTCCGGTGACGACGGCGTCGGCGACGCCGGGCATCTCCAGCAACACCGCCTCCACCTCGGCGGGGTAGACGTTCCTCCCGCCCACGTTGATCACGTTGCTCTTGCGGTCCACGAGGTAGAGGTAGCCGTCGGCGTCCAGGTGGCCGAGGTCGCCGACGGTGAGGAAGCCGTCCCGCTCGGGCAGGGGCGGTCCGTCGCCGAGGTAGTTCGGCTGCCCGACACCCGGTGTCCGCATGAAGACCTCGCCGACCTCACCGGGCGGCAGCTGCCGCCCGCCCTCGTCGTAGATCCGTATCTCGCAGCCGGTCGGACGGCCGACGCTGCCGGGGCGTTTCAGCCACTCGTCGCCCCGGATCACCGTTCTGCCGACCCGCTCCTGGCTGGCGTAGATCTCATACACCCGCCCGGGCTCGATCAGCCCCAGCCAGGCCCGCTTGACCTTCTCCGGGCAGGGGCCCGCGCCGTGGTGCAGTGTCTCGATGCTGGACAGGTCGTAGTCCCTCAGCCCCGGCACATCGAGCAGCATCCGCATCATCGCCGCCACCATCCGCACATAGCTGACCCGGTGCTCCTGTACGAGCTTCAGGAACAGCGACGGGTGGAACCGCTCCATGATGATGACCCGGTGGTCGAGCGCCAGGCCCTGGTACAGCGCCTGGAACCCGGTGTGGTAAAGCGGCAGGACCAGCAATTGCGTCTGACCGAGCCGCATGCCCTGCGCCTTGTCGTGCCGCGCCTCCCAGTCGCCCGGCCGGTACGTCCACGGCCGCGGGCGCACGATCACCCGTGGCAGCCCCGTCGTACCGCCGGTCAGCGTGGCGGACCGCGGCGTGCCCTGCCGCGGGAGCGGAGTGTCGCCGTGCCGGCGCTCGCGCCACCACCCCGGCCGTACAGCCGCCCCCTCGACGTCGCCGATCAGGACGTGCTCGCCGATCGCGGCGCCGAGGGCGGCGCGCTCGGCCGCCGTTCCCTGCGGATCGAGCGGCACCACGAGGCCGCCGAGTTTCCAGGCGGCGACAGTCGCCACCACATGGTCCAGACCGGCTGGCAGGGCCACCGCCACCGTTCTCCCCGGGGTGACACCGCGCTCGGCGAGTCCGCGCGCCGCGGAGTTGGTCAGCCGCTCGAGCTCGGACCAGGTCAGCTCCGACGCATCGCCGTTCGGCGCCACCGACAGGACGGCGGTGGCGGCCGGGTGTTCGGCGGCCAGCTGCCCGATGCGTTCGCCGATGGTGACGGTGGACTCCGTGGACTCCCGCTGGGAAGAAGGCATGTACGGCCCTGCCTTTTCGCTGGGTCTCGAACGCCCCGATCGCCTCATGTAGGTTGGCACCATGCCGCGGCGGCGCGACTACCGGCTGTTTCTGATCAGCCAGACGATATCGAATGTCGGATCGTCTTTCACGGCCTTCGGTCTGCCGCTGCTGGTGTTCAGGCTCACCGGCTCCGCGATGAACCTCGCGCTCACCACCGTCGCCGGGTTCCTGCCCTACGTACTGTTCGGCCTGGTGATCGGCGCCTGGGTCGACCGGGTGGACCGCCGCCGCGCGCTGGTCGGCGCGGTGGTGGCCCGGGGGCTGACGATCGCGGTCCTGCCGGTCCTCGCGGGCCTGGACGTACTGACCGTGTGGGCCGTGTACGCGGTCGCGTTCGTCAACACCTCTCTGGGGATCGTCTCCTCCGCGGTCGAGAGCACGGCGATCCCCAGTCTGGTGTCCCGGGACGAACTGGCGGACGCCAACGGGAAACTGCGCGCCGGTTACGCGGCGGCGCAGGTCACCGGGCCCCTGCTCGCGGGAGCGCTGATCGGCGGCGGATTACCGGTCACCGGTGTCTTCGCCATCGACGCCGTCTCGTTCTGGCTCGCGGCGGCGCTGCTCCTGGCCATCCGCACCCGCTTCAGCGGCGACCCGCCACGGAAGGAGCGGCGCTCCGTCGCCTCCGACATCGGCACCGGACTGCGGTATGTGCTGTCCGACCCGGTGCTGCGCGGCATCGCCCTGCACGCGGCGCTGTACAACCTGATCGGCTCCACCGTCACGTCCCAGCTTGTGTTGTTCGCCCACCAGCGGCTCGGAGCCGACGACGCGCAGGTCGGCCTGTTGTTCGCCTGCGGGGCTCTGGGCACCGCCGCCGCGCTGTTCACCTTCAGCCGCCTCGCGCGCCGGGCGTCCTTCACGACGGCCACGCTGGGGGTGATGATGTGCTGGAGCGTCCTGGTGCTGGGGCTTTCGGTCAGCACCGACATCCGCCTCGGCGCCGTGTTCTGGGCGTGCGCGGCCGGGCTGCCGTCCGTCTACGCCGTCAGGACCCTGACGCTACGTCAGACTGTCGTGCCCGACCACCTGCTGGGCCGCGTGCAGACAACCGGACAGGTGCTCGCCTGGTCGGCCCAGCCCATCGGCGCCTTCATCGGCGCCTGGCTCATCGGCGTCACCGGACGTATCGCGGTGGTGTACGCCGGAACGGCCGTGCTCATGGCCGCCGTCACCGGCTGCTTCTGGCTGGGCCCGCTCGGAAAGGCCGACATGCGCGAGTGACCCGATGACGCCCCGCCGCGCCTCGAAGACAGGAGGAGAACCGTTGAACGAGCCCCGTGCGCACATGCCCGATGTTCCGGCCGAAGTGCTCGGCATGATCAAGTCGGCCGTTCAGACGCTCCCGCAGGTGTCCGACGCGGTCGCACTGGGCTGGCGGGTACCGCTGCCCATGCGCGGCCGGCACCTCGCCGACGTACTGCCCACCGTGTCGGCGCGGGAGCCGACGGAGACGGCGGAGGGGACGGGCGCCGACACCGCCGAAGCCGCAGCCGCGGCCCCCGACGGCGGAACACCGGCCGAGGGCGGCGCCCGGGAGCCCTCCGTCCTCGGCTCACGCTCACTCGGCCTGCCCGACGACCACCCGCGTACCCTTCAGGCGGCCCTCGCCAGGGCCGCCGCTACGGCACCGGACCGAGGGATCACCTTCCTGACCCGGCACGGCACCAGTGTCCAGGTGACCTACCCCAGGCTCCTCGCCGACGCCGAGCGCGCCCTGGCCGGGTTGCGCGCGCTCGGTCTGCGCGCGGGCGAGTCGGTCCTCTTCCAGTTCGACGCAAACCACTCCTTCGTGACCGCCTTCTGGGCCTGCGTCCTCGGCGGATTCCTTCCCGCCCCGCTGGCCGTGGTCCCGGACGCGGAACGGGGCTCGGGCAAGCTCCGCAACACCTGGTCGCTGCTGGGCCGTCCGCTGATCCTCACCGACCTCGACGCCGCTGAGCTGGCGGAGGCCCTGTCAGGGCAGTGGGACGCAGGCGTCCGGGTGGCCGCCATCGCCGACGTCATGACCGACCGCAGGGACCGGGACTGGTTCGCGGCGCGGCCGAACAGCCCCGCGCTCAACCTGCTCACGTCGGGCAGCACCGGACTGCCCAAGTGCGTACGGCACAACCACCACAGCATCGTGGCCCGCACCTGGGGAGACGCCGTGGTGAACGGGCTCACCGAGAACGACGTGACCCTCAACTGGATCGCGATGGACCATGTGATGGGCTCGGTGATGGCACACACCCGGGATGTGTTCCTGTGCTGCGCCCAGGTGAACGTCACCCCCGACATGTTCGCCGCCCGCCCCCTGAACTGGCTCGACTGGATCGATCGCTACCGCGTCACCAACATCTCGGCCCCCAACTTCGCCTTCGCGCTGGTCAACCGGCACGCCGACGAAATCGCCGAAGGCCGGTGGGACCTCAGCTCGCTGCGGGTGATCTACAACGGCGGGGAGCCGGTCGTCAGCGGCACCGCGCACACCTTTCTGACCCTCCTCGCCCGCCACGGTCTGCGCCCCGACGCCATGATGGTCGTCTGGGGCATGTCGGAAACGGCCTCCGCGGTCACCCACGCCCCGCTGTCGCGCGACGACCGGACCCTCGGCGTGGTCGTGGTCGACCAGGATTCCCTGGGCGGGGATCTGCGGCCCGCGCGGCCGGGCTCCCCCCGGACCGTCACCTTCACCTCGGTCGGCGAGCCCGTGCCCGGAGCCCTGCTGCGCATCGTCGACGCGCACGGGGCGGTGGTGCCGCGCGGCCGCGTGGGCCGGCTGGAAGTGAGCGGCGAGACCATGATGACCGGCTACTTCGGCAACGAGGAGGCGAACGCCGAGGCGTACACCGCCGACGGCTGGTTCCGGACCGGAGACCTGGGCTTCGTCTGGGACGGCGGCCTCGTCATCGCCGGGCGGGAACGCGACCTGATCATCGTCAACGGGGCGAACTACTTCTGTCACGAGATCGAGGACGTCGTGACCTCGATCCCGGGCGTCGCACCGTCCTCGGCGGCGGCCTGTGGACTCTTCTCCCCCGACATCGGCACCGACCGCCTGCTGGTCTTCTTCGTACCCGACCCCGCGCCCGACACCACCGGGCAGCCCGGTCGGCCAGAGGGGCCCGAACGGGCCGATGACGACGGCCTCTTACATCAAGCGGACCTCGTCCGCGCCATCACGACCGGCGTCGCCGCGCGGACCGGCCTCGCTCCGTACCGTGTCGTACCGCTGGCCGCGGAGGAGTTTCCGCGCACCGTCTCAGGCAAGATCCAGCGCGGACAGCTCCTGGCGTCCTACACCGCCGGCTCCTTCGACGAGCGCCTTCGCCGTCTGGAAGTCGTCGAGGAAGGTCCGCGCACCGTGCCGCCCTGGTTCTACGCCCCGGTGTGGGAAGAGATCCCGCTGCGCGGTCCCGCACACCCCGCGAGGACCCCCGATGCACGTCCCCTTCTGGTCTTCGACGGGGACGGTCTCCTGGCCGGGGCACCGGCGGCGCAGACGCCCGGCCCGGTGATCCTCGTCCGCCCGGCGGACGGGCCCTGCGGCCTGCGTGAGGACGCGGACGGCTATCGGCTGGACCCCGAGGACGAAGCCGGCTACCGAGAGCTGCTGGCGGCCGTCGCGCGCGAACACCCGGAACTGGATGGGATCGTCCACGCCTGGTCGCTCGCCGGGGACGCCCCCGAGGACGTCCCCGGGGGCCTGCGCCGTGGGGCGCTGTCCGTGGCGAGGCTGGTCCGGGCCCTGGCCGACAGCTCATGGCCGAACGCCGCGCTCCTGGTGGCGACCCGGCTCCCCGTCGCTCCGGAGGCGGCTTCGCCCGCGCTGACGGCCCCGGGGGCGCTCGCCAACGGAGCGCTCACCGGGCTGGTGAGGAGCGTGGCGACCGAGCGTGGACCGGGGGTGACCCGCCTGATCGACGTGGCCGACGACGCGGGACGCGCCGCCCTGATCGCCGCGATCCGCGCCGAACTCGCCTCCCCCGGGGAGACGCTGACGCGCTACGCCGCCGGGCGGCGCCTGGCCGCCAGGCTCCGGCCGATCGCCGTGCCGGCCGCCTCTCGTCCCGGCGACGCGTTCCGCGAAGGCGGGATGTACGCCATCACCGGCGGCCTCGGCGGAATCGGCCAGGAGATCGCACACCACCTGGCGACCGCGTACGGCGCCAAGGTCCTGCTGCTCGGCCGCCGGGACGCCGCCAAGACGCCCGCTGCCTCCCCGCTGCCGCCGGCGTGCAAGGGCGAGATCCGCTACGAGCGCGCCGACGTGACCGACGCCGACGCGCTGGGCGACGCGGTGACCAGGGCCGAGCAGGCATGGCGGCAGCCGCTGGCGGGAGTGCTCCACCTGGCCGGGCGGTCCCTGCGCCACCAGTGGGACGACATCACCGCACATGTGGTGGCGCGCGAACCGTTGGAGGAGTACGAGCAGACCCTCGCGCCCAAGACGGCGGGCACGCTCGCGGCGGCACACCTGCTGGACGGCCGACCGGACGCTTTCCTCCTGCTCTTCTCCTCGGTGAACGGCTACTTCGGCGGCACGGGCTTCGGCGCGTACGCCGCGGCCGGCAGCTTCCAGGACGCGTTCGCCGCCTATTGGTCCCGCACCAGGGGCCGTGATGTGCGGTCGCTCGCCTGGAGCCAGTGGAGCGGTGTCGGCATGAACGCCGACGGGCCGATGGCGGCCGCCGCGGCGGCCCGCGGATTCCGCCCGATCACACCGGAACAGGGCCTCGGCTCGCTGCTCCTGGCACGCGCCGGCGCCGAACGCCACCTGCTGATCGGTCTGGACGCGCACAACCCGGACATCAGCCCGCTGCTGGCCGACGCGGCGACCCGGCCGGCCGTTCTCCTCGGCTACACAGGCGGGGCGCGGGCCGAAGACGTGCTGAGGGCCGCGACAGGCGTCACCGGCGGCGGTGTGCCCGTCCGCGTCGCCTCCGTGCCGACCCTGCCGCGCACCCCGGCCGGAGAGATCGACGGCACGGCCCTGGCGCGCCTGGCGATCGGCAGCGGTGATCCCTCACGGACCCAGCCGCCGAAGGCGGGGCTCGAGGCCGATATCGCCCGTGTCGTCTGCGACGTCCTGGGCCGTGGGTTCATCGGCCGTGAGGAGAGCTTCTTCGAGGTCGGCGGAAACTCCCTGTTCGCCGCACGGTTGCAGCACGAGGTCGCCCGGCGGCTGGAACGCAGGCTTCCGCTGCGCGCGCTGTACCGCCATCCGACGGTACGGGCTCTCGCCACCGCCCTGCGGGAGCAGGAGGGCTGACCACGTCGATGCCCAGACCCTGGCCGCCGCCAACGCCCTGTCAGCGGGTCAGGGTCCTGGGCTCAGGGTCCTGCCGAGTTCCGCGGCGGCGTCGGCGCCCAGGACCGTGAAGTGGTCGCCCGGCACCCGGCGCACCTCCACCCCGCCGTCGGCCAGAGTGCCCCAGCCGCCCGCCGGACCGGCCTGCGGCCGTCCCGGGCGCTGCGGCCGCAGCAGCAGGAGCGGTCCGGGGAAGCGGGTGGGCCGGTGCCGCTCGGCGGCCCGTGCCGCCGCGTCGAAGACTCGCCAGTACCGGGCGACCTCCTCCTCGTCGATCTCCCGCGGCGGCACGCCGATCTCCCGCAGCCGGCCGAAGATCCATCCGAGCGGGTCGCCACCCTGGACGGCGGCGGACCGCTGTGGTGTCGGCGGGGTCGGCAGTCCTCGTTCTCGGGCGAGCGTGGCGACGAACTCGGCCGCCCTCTGGCCGGCCGTGGCCGGTTCGACCACCGGATAGCTGTCGATCAGCACCGGTGGCTCGACGCGCAGTCCTTCCCGGGCGAGCTCGCACGCGACCCCGAACGCGACAACACCACCGAACGACCAGCCGGCCAGCCGATACGGTCCGCTCGGCCACACGCGCCGGACGATCGCCGCCTGACGGGCGGCCAGCCGCGCCAGGTCGTTCTCGGGGCTGGTGCCCTCGTCCAGGCCGGGGGCACGCAGCCCGTACACGGCGGGCCCCGGCGGAAGGTGCCGGACCAGATCCCGGTAGCACAGGACTCCGCCGCCCAGCGGTGCGAAGAGGAACAGCGGCGGCTGGTCGCCGGTGCCCGCGCGGAGCCGTACGACACCGTCGGGGACCGGACCCGGGGGCGGGTCCCCGCGCAGCGATCCGGCAAGCCGCTCGACCGTGGGCTCCTTCAGGAAGGCGGCCAGGGAGGCACGGCGGCCGAACGCGGTCTCGACGCGGGCCATCAGCTGTGCGGCGAGGATCGAGTGGCCGCCCAGGGTGAAGAAGTCGTCCGTCACGCCCACCGGCGACACGCCGAGCAGCTCCTGTGCCAACTCCGTCAGGGTGCGCTCCGTGTCGTCGCGCGGGGACACCGCGCCGCGCTGTTCCGGCCGGTCGCCCGGCGCGGGCAAGCCGCGGCGGTCGGTCTTGCCGTTGGGTGAAAGGGGCAGCTCGTCGAGGAACACCAGGGACGAGGGCACCATGGGCAGCGGCAGTCGGTGGCGCAGAAACGCGATGAGGCCGTCGGCGAGCCGGTCGGGGCTGGTGTACCTCTCCTCGGGGTCACCGTGGTGTCCCCCCGGCGGCCGGCCGGCCTCGTCCTCCCGGCCCGGGTCGGTGCCCGGCGCGTCACCCCCGCCGGTCCCCTGCGGCCCGGCGGGCTCACGCGAGGCGTGGACCACGCACAGCCCGTCGGCCGCCTGACCGGTGCCGTCGTCCACGGCCACGGTGTAGCCGCGCGACCGCAGCAGGTCGAGCACGGTGGCCAGTCGGCCGTCGGCGTCGTCCACCTCGATCGCGATCCGCCGGAT
Organism: Streptomyces sp. NPDC007917; assembly: GCF_042959105.1. Taxonomy (NCBI): domain Bacteria; kingdom Bacillati; phylum Actinomycetota; class Actinomycetes; order Kitasatosporales; family Streptomycetaceae; genus Streptomyces; species Streptomyces sp. NPDC007917. The sequence goes on along the minus strand of NZ_JBIBKK010000014.1, from coordinate 50,374 downwards.
CAGTGGCCAGTGGCCGTCGGCGATCCCGGCCAGCACGTCCAGTTCGCCGCGCTCGACGTCGATCTTCAGCAAGTCGATCCGGGCGATCCCCTGCTCCTCGATGACGCTCGACAAGGTGAGGACGGGCCGGGTCATCCGCGTCGCGCCGAGCCGCGCGTCGAGCATGTCCTCCACATCCCGTCCGGTGGCGGTCGGCCCGAGATCCCTCGACGCGATGGTACGCACCCGCCGCCGGTCGAGCCGGGCGTCGGCGTATCGGCCGGACAGCAGGGAGACGGCGGGGTAGAAGGTGAACTCGGCGGTCCCCGGCCGGTCACCCAGCGCCTTGTCGCACACCCGCGCGTCGATGCCGTGGAGCTCGGCGTTGAGGCGCAGGATGTCGCACACCTGGGGCACGGGTTCGAAGGCGTACACCACCGGGTCGCGGCAGTCGCGGTGCGCGAAGAGGCTGAACAGGCCGATGTTGGCGCCGACGTCGAAGACCACCGCGCGGTCCGGCAGCCGGGCACCGGGCGGAGCGTAGGTGCGGGCCGTGAAGATCTCGCTGTACATGAACGCGGTCTCGCCGCCGTTCTGGTGGAACACCGGCGTACCGTCCGGCAGCACGGTCCTGTGCCGCCCTGTGGCGCGGCCGGTGCGGTCCATACCCGCCAGGCGCCGTGGCACGCCCGCCCGCCGCGGCTCGGGGACGGTGTAGGCCACCAGCCGCGGACCGCCGGGGGTGTCCTCACGCAGCGCCACGGCCGCGGTCTCCACCGCCGGGTGGGCGGTGAGGGCCGCCTCGATCTCGCCGAGTTCCATCCGGACTCCGCGCAGCTTGACCTGGTCGTCGCGGCGGCCCAGGAACTCCAGCGCCCCGTCGGGGCGGTGGCGCGCCCGGTCACCCGTCCGGAACAGCCGTCGGCCGGGACCGGGGCGGAACGGGTCGGGCGGAAAGCGGAGTTCGGTCAGGGCGTCGCGCCCGAGGTAACCACGGCCCACGCCGACACCGCCGATGCACAGCTCGCCCGGTATGCCCGCCGGCACCGGCTGAAGGTGCCTGTCGACCACATAGAGCTGGGTGTTGGCGATCGGGTGGCCGATGGGCACGGTATCCGGCCGGGGACCGCGCCGGCACCGCCAGAAGGCCACATCGACCGCGGCCTCCGCCGGGCCGTACAGGTTGTACAGGTCGGCGGCGATCCTGCGCCGGCACCGCTCCTGCAACGCGGGGTCCAGCGCCTCCCCGCTGCACAGCACCCGGCGCAGGGTCGCGGTGGCCTCCTCGACCCCGGGCCGGGCCAGGAACAGGTGAAGCATCGACGGTACGAAGTGCACCGTGGTGATCCGCTGCTCCCGGATGACCCGGGCGAGGTAGTCCGGATCGCGATGTCCGCCGGGCTCGGCCAGAACCAGCCGGGCCCCGCTGATCAGCGGCCAGAAGAACTCCCAGACGCAGACGTCGAAGGTGACCGGCGTCTTCTGGAGGACGGCGTCCCCCGCGTCGAGCGGGAATTGGGCCTGCATCCAGCGCAGCCGGTTGACGATGCCCTCGTGGGTGTTGACGGCCCCGTTCGGCTTCCCGGTGGACCCGGACGTGTACAGCACATACGCCATCCGGCGCGGCTCGACCGCCGTCCGAGGCGCCGGTGACCGCGGCTCCTGGGCCCCGACCGCGTCGACGACCGCCACCGGCAGGTCCACGGGCAGTCGCCGTCGCAGCGACTCGGAGGTGACCAGGACGGCGGGGGACGCGTCGCCGAGGAGCGCGGCGAGGCGCCCCGGCGGGTCGTCCGGACTCAGCGGCATGAAAGCGGCCCCGGACTTCAGCGTCGCCAGGAGCGCCGTGACGAGGTCGAAGGACCGCTCCAGGCAGACGGCCACGATGCGCTCGGCACCGGCGCCCAGGTCCCGCAGGTGTGCGGCGAGGCGATCGGCACCGGCGTCGAGTGCGGAGTAGCTGAGCACACGGTCGCCGAAGACGACGGCCGGTGCCTCCGGCGAACGGCGTACCTGCTCCTCCACCAGTTCATGGAGCGCGGCGAAACCGCCGAGGTCCATGTCGGTGTCGTTGAACGACACGAGCAGTTCGTGCCGCTCCTCGGGCTCCAGAAGATCCAGCCGGGACACCGGCCGCTCCGGGTCGGCGACGGCCGCGCCGAGCAGATTCACCAGGTGCCGGGCCATCCGGGCGACGGTCTTCTCGTCGAACAGGTCGGCCGCGTAGGTGAGCAGGCAGCGGGTCCGGTCCGCCTCGGTACGCACATGCAGTTCGAGGTCGAACCGCGTGGCCGGGTTGGACAGGCCGAACGGCTCGGCGCGCACCGGCCCCAGGACGGTGGCCGGCACACGGTCGTCATGGAGGACCAGGGCCACCTGGGCCAGTGGGTTGCGACTGGCGTCCTGCTCCACGGGGAGTTCCGCCACCAGACGTTCAAAGGGCACGTTCCGGTGCTCGTGAGCCTCCAGGAAGGTGTCGCGCACGCGGTGCAGCAGCTCACGGAAGGACGGGTCGCCGCCGAGGTCGATCCGCATGACGACGGTGTCGGCGAAGAACCCGACCAGCTGTTCCAGCTCCGGCCGGGTCCTGTTGTCGACGGGCGTGGCGACGCACACGTCGTCCTGGTCGCAGTACCGGGCGAGCAGCGCGGCCCAGGCCGCGAGCATGACGAGGTACGGTGTGCCGTCCTCGCCCTCGCCGGACCGCGCCATCGCCCGGGTCAGGTCCTGGGGCAGGACGAAGGAGTACCTTCCGCCGGTCAGGCTCTGCACTGCCGGGCGCGGCCGGTCCGTGGGCAGGTCGAGCGGTGTCAGTCCGGCCAGCCGGCGCCGCCAGTGGGCGATCTCCCGTTCGGCCTCGGCGCCCTGGGCCCGCTGCCGCTGCCAGGTGGCGTAGTCGGCGTACTGGAGTGGCGGCTCGGGCAGAGCCGGCGGCGTCCCTTGGGCGAAGGCGGTGTAGAGGGCGGAGATTTCACGGGCGATCAGGTTGAGGGAGACCGCGTCGCCCACCGAGTGGTGTAGGTGCAGGGCGAGTGCGTGCAGCCGTGGCGTGACGCGGAAGAGCGTGGCCCGCAGCAGTGGGCCGGACGCCAGCGGAAAGCCTCCTTCGACACGCTCCCGGGCCAGGCGGACCACCGCATCGGTGATGTTCTCGTCGGTGATGTCCTTGTCGGTGGCCTGGGACACCTCCACCACCGGCAGTTCCACCGGCATGGCCGACGCGACCGACTGCCAGGGGCGCCCGGACGCGTCCAGGGGAAAGGACGTCCGCAGGATTTCGTGGCGCCGGACGAGTTCGTCCAGCGCGCGCCGGAGCACCACCGGATCGAGGTCGCCGACGAGCCGGAACCCGGTGCCCATGACATAGGCGGTGCTACCCGGCACCAACTGGTCCAGGAACCACAGCCGTTCCTGGCCGAAGGAGAGCGGTGGCATGGCGGGCCGGGAGATGCCGGTGAGTTCGCCGCCCGCCGCTTTCGGCGCGGCCGGCAGGGCCGCCGCCAGCTTCTCGGCGGTGCGGTGCTGGAACAGCAGGCGCAGCGGCACCTCCAGATCCAGTCGCTGGCGCAGCCGGGCGGCGACCCGGGTGGCACGCAGCGAACTGCCCCCGACGTGGAAGAAATTGTCGCCGGGACGGATGCCGGTGACGTCCAGCACCTCCTGCCAGACGTCCAGCACCAGACGCTCCGCGGGGGTCAGTGGCCGCGCGACGGAGTCCGGCGCGGACACGGCCACATCCGGCTGATCATCCAGGCGGCGCACTCGCGGCACGGTCGTGGCCGACCCGTGCGACGGCGCCGCCACACCCGGCAGTGGCTGGTCGGGGGACGCGACCATCGCCCCCAGAATTCTCTCGATCCGGCGCACCAGGGCCGCGATCGTGTCCCGGTCGTAGAGATCCGTGGCGTAGGCGGCTTTGCCCGAGACACCGCCATCGGGCCGCAGCCACATATGCAGTTCGAGGTCGAAGCGGATCGACTTCGACGAGACGCCGACCGGTTCCGCGAAGGGCTCCGGCCCGGTGAACCGCGCCCCCGGCGGCACGTCCTCGAACTGGAACACGACCTGGATGAGCGGGTTGCGGGAGAGGTCACGGTCGATGTCCAGCCCCGCGACGATCTGCTCGAACGGAAGCTCACCGTTTCCGAGCGCCCCGAGCACCGCCGACCGTACCCGCTTGAGCGCGGCCAGAACGGGCGGGCCGCCGCGGAGGTCGATGCGGAGCGGCAGCGTGTTGACGAACATGCCGATCAGTTCGGGGTGGTCGAACCTTCCCCGGCTCATCACCGGTACGCCGATGATCAGGTCATCGGTGCCGCCGGCCTGCGCCACGGCCCCGGCGAACGCCGTCAGCATGGTCATGAACATTGTCGTGCGGGACCGCCGCGACAGCTCGTGGGCTCCCTTCACCAGGGAGTCCGGGAGCGAGAAGGCGTACGTCTCGCCTCGGAACGCCCGCGTCGGGGGGCGAGGCCGGTCGCCGGGCACCTCCAGCACCGCCGGGGCGCCGATCAGCGAATCCCACCAGTGGCGGAGCCGGCTCCGACGCCTCTCCTCGGTCAGTTCCTCACGTTGCCGCCGGGCGAAGTCCCAGTACTGGGTGGTGAGTTCCGGCATGGGCGCGGCGTCGCCTGCGAGGTGGTGGGCGTACCGCCGGGCGAGCTCGGGGGCGAAGACGCGGTCCAGGGACCATCGGTCGGCAACGATGTGATGGAACACCACATGTAATAAGTGCTCGGTCTCGTCCAGACGCGTCAGCCGGGCGCGGACGGGGAGGTCGCGAGCGAGGTCGAACGGGCGCCGTGCGAGCTCGAGGTTGAGCCGTGCCACTTCTGCCTGCCGCTTCGACGCCGGCAGCGCGCTCACGTCGGCCGTTTCGAAGGTCCAGCGAGACTGCGGCGGATCGACGATCAACTCGGGGCGGTCATCGCGCTCGACGATCCTCGAACGCAGGATGGCGTGCCGGCGCACCACATCGGCGAACGCGTTCTCCAGCGCCTGTCGCTCCAGCGCCCCGCACAGCCGGTAGCCGCGCGACATGTTGTAGAAAGGGCTGTCCGGTTGGAGTCGGCAGAGGAACCACAGTGCTTCCTGGCTGAACGACAGTGGCCGCTGGTCCATCCCCTCATCGTAGGCCGAGACCCGGGCCGTGGCAGTGGGACATGGTGCCGACCACGCGATGTGGGATGCGGGATGCGTGGCATTACGAGAGGCCGGGGCCGTGTGATTAGCTGGGCCGGTGGCTACGTTCGCATTCGACACACCCTGCCTGGGCAGAGTTCGTCGGCCCAACGCGCACCATCGCCTGTTCTGTCTTCCCTTTCCGGGCGCCGCCGCATCGGCGTTCCTGCCCTGGGCGGATGTCCTGCCGCCGGACGTCGAGCTGTGGGCGGTGCAACTGGCGGGGCGCGAGGACCGCTTCGCGGAGCCTCCGCAGACCTGCTTCGGAGCGCTGGTCGCCGAACTCGCCGACGCGATCGCACCGCATACGGCCGACACGCCGTTCGCACTGTTCGGACACAGTGGCGGGGCCCTGCTCGCCTTCGAGCTCGCCCGGGCCTTGCGGCAACGAGGACACCCCGCGCCCACCCGCTTGTTCCTCAGCGCGGAGCCTCCCCCGGATGTGCCGCACTCGGCCACGAGGCTCCACACGCTCGACGACGCCGAGCTCATACGGCAGCTCCGGGCCCGGGGCGGTACTCCGCCGGAGATCGCCGAGAACGAGGAGCTGATGGACTTGTTGCTCCCGGTGCTGCGGGCGGACTTCACGTGGTACGAGACATACGAGTATCAGCCCGGCCCACCACTCGAGAGCCCGGTCACGGCGTTCGTCGGCCACGACGACCCGATCGTCGGCGCCGAGGCAGTGTCAGGGTGGCGTACCCACACCACCGGCTCCTTCGAGACCAGGGGCGTCACGGGAGGCCACTTCTTCGTACGGGACGCCATGGAGGAGATCGTTTCCCATGTGGCACGGGCACTGCGACCGCCGTCCTAGCAGTCTGTCTCTCCGAGCTCCCCTGAGCCGGGTGAGCCGACCGTCATCACGACGGCGTCCACAGCGGGAGGAAAGGCCTCGATGCAGGACAGCCCCTATGAGTGCGTGCTCGACATCGTGCGTCGGGTCCTGCGCCTCGACACCATCGACGTGCACAAGGATTTCTTCGATCTGGCGGCGACTTCTCTGTCCATCATGCAGATCGTGAGTCTGGTCGAGCAGGAATGCGGTGCGCCGGTGTCCATCATGGAGGCCTTTGACGCGGGTGACATCGACTCGTTCGCGAGACTGGCGGCAGAACGGTGCGGGGGTCGATAAGGCATCCGCACAGGTGGGAACCCTGTCCGTGGCTCATCTGCCCTCCTCGACGTCCCGCCCCGGCGATCTGCGCAGGTCACCACCTGCTTGAACGTTGCATGCGGGGGCATACGCACCTGGTCTACAGGTCGAACTCCAGGTGTTCGAGGTCGGTGAATTCCACTTCCAGGCCGTGGGCACGGCGGCCGTTGTCGCGGAAGTACACCTCGCCCAGGGCCTCGGCGGTGATGTCGCGCAGCTGCTGTTCGGTGGCTCCGGTTTCCTGGGCGTCGAAGAGGCGTGCGGCGTGCCGCGGTGGCAGGGCGAGTGGGGGGAGGTGGCGTAGTCGGGCGTCGTCGGTGGTGCCGGGGGCGGCGGTGAAGCCGAAGCGGGCGCGGACGTCGATGACGATGCCGGTGGTGGTGGCCGCGGTCTGCCTGGCCTTGGCCCGGATCTGCGGCTGCCACCGCTTCTTCACCTCGCGCTCTATCCGCTTGGCGAGGTCCCTGCGGGGCTTTTTGATCTGGTCCTTGACGTAGCGTTCGACGGTGCGCTGGGTGATGCCGAGCAGCTGGGCGACGGGCCTGGTGCCCTTGAGCTGCTTGACCAGGTACCGCATCTGCGCACCGGCGGACTTCGGGACGGGGCGGGTGAACGCGCCCTGCACCGCCTTGTCGAGCCCTTCCCCGACCGTGACCATCGCTCGCTCCCCTATTCTCCGTCGTCCTTGGCGGTGACCTCGCCTGTCTTGATGTAGCGGGCCAGGTTCAGGGTCGGGCTGTACTGCTCGCGCACTTCCTCACCCCACAGGGTGGTCTGGGTGCCCTCGTGCTTGACCATCCCCGGCGAGACTCCGAGCCGGAAGGAGCCGGGCACCGTCTTGCCGTCGGCGTCGTACGGCAGGACGTCCAGCGGGGAGGGCCCGTCGGCGGCGTAGACGGCGCAGTCCGACAGGATCGCCACCGGATACTGCCCGGTGGCAGCGGCCAAGCTGATCATCTTGCGGTGCATGTTCACTCGCGCCCGGGAAATCACGACGGCGCGGATGTCGGGCCGCCATGTCGGCCGGGACAGGGCCGGCCACGCCTGCCCGGGCTTGCCGCCCCGTGCCCGCTCCCGCAGTTTGCCGATACCGCCCTTGACCGTCGACTTGATCGCGTCCAGGACGATCGCCATCTCGGGGTCGCGCTGCTTGTAGCCGTCCATTGCCGCCAGGAACTCGCTCGGCGGTAGCTTCTCGCCTACCCCGAGGTCGCCCATGGTGTGGACGTACGCGTCCCGGAGCCGCTTGTACCAGCCGTCCAGGAACTTGCCCTTCTCCCGCCGCACCCAGGCCTCGATGGGGGCGACCTCGTAGCCGAGCTCCACCGCGTACGCCACGGTCGGCGTGGCGTACCAGGCCGGGCCCGTGGGCCGCTCGCCGGTCGGGGTGAAGGGGCTGGGCAGCAGGTCGCCGTCGAGCTGCCGCCACTGTTTGCCGACCACCACGCGGGAGAGGTCGACGTGGGAGAGGTCGACGAGCCACGCCCCGGGCAGTGCCGGGTCGAACTCGGGGTTGACGACGTGCACGGGCGGTGTCGCCAGGCCGACGACCGCGCCGTTGGCGGCCGCGCCGAAAGCGAGGTTGACGTCGATGCCGACCAGGAACCGCTTCATACACTCGGCGTCGGTCAACTCCCGCGCCCAGTCGTACGCCTCCTCGAACAGCATCTCCGCCGGCCCTCGCTGGTGGAAACGGGGCAGATCGGCGAGCAGCGGGTGCCCGTCAGGTGCCTCGCACGGCGCGCAGTCCATCGCCTGCTCGCCCAATGAGCCGGGCCGATGCTCCTTGTGTCGCCTGCCGCTTTCGTCCGGCTCGCTCGCCCTCGTGGGCGGGTTAAGGGCGGTCATCAGCTCCAGCCCGGTGACGGCGGTGGAGCCACGCGGCGTCATCACCCGCTGCGCGTAGGTGCCCAGCAGACGGACGAGCTCCGCCGGCGGCAGCTGGGCGGCGTGGCCCCAGGAACGGGCATCGAGCGCATTCCACGACGGGATGCACAGCTGCACGCACTGCCGCTGCCCGCCCTGAGCAGGACGGTAGATCCGCGCCCACGGGCCGAACCCACGCTTCGTCAGCCGCCACTCCGCGCGATCGAGCTGCCCCAGGACCTTGTGGTCCTCCGGTAGCCGCCCGGCGAGCCGCTCGGACTCCGACAGTGTCACGGGCAGCCCGAACCGCTCGCACGCGGCCTCGGTGAGCACCAGCAGCGGGTCAGCATCCTTACCCGACCCATGCAGGCGCGCCGCGCCGAGCCTCGCCTCCCTCAGCGTCCACTCCACCAGTGCCGGGAGGGACTTGGCGGGCACGTCCAAGAGCAGGCCGCCGACGCCGTACGCCACGACCTGCCGGTCGTCGCCGGCGTCGACGACGGCGAGCGGCCCATGGGTGAACCGTGGATCGTCGGCGGCCGCCGTGGGGGTTCTTCCGGGGGCGGCCTTCTTCACGCCCGGGCGCCGCGAAGTCGACGGCCTCCTGGTGCCCGCCGAAGGCGACGGATCAGCGGGATCGGAGCGCTGCGGGGGGCTCTCCCTGCTCGCGGCCGCAGCTTCCGGGGCCGGGCTTGGGGACCCGGTCCGCGGTTCCGGTGATGCCTTCGGCGACGGCACCGCCGGCGTGTCGTGCACGGATTCGGCAGCCGGGGAGGGAAAACGGGCGGCGAGGCCTTCCAGGAGCCGGGCGTAGGCGGCCCGCTTCGGCGGCCGCGGCTCGGCCCGCCCGGCCTCCCAGTTCCCCACCGACTCACGCCGGGTCTCCAGTGCCGTTGCGATCTGCTCCTGACTCAGCCCCGCCGCCTCCCGCAGACGCTTGCGCTCGGCAGGCGGCGGCAAGGGGTCGGCGACCTGTTCGAGCAGGGCATCGACCGCGCTGAACAGCGCCTCGTGATCGTTGGGCACAGGATCCACCTCCACTCATCAATAGTACATGAAAACCATGTGAATCGCGTGTCATTACCTCATGAAGGCCGCATCCAGGGGTGCGCAGGCGTAGGTCGGACGGACCGGGGACGGCGAAGCCGCGGCGGCGAGCAGGGGGCGGACCTCGTGAACGGCGCGAGTGATCGTGGAGCGGTCCACTCATGGCTCGGACAGCTCGGCGATCAGCTTGCCCAGGCGGCGGCGCGGGATTCCGGTGCAGACACGATGGCTCAAGGCCGTGCGGGTCCATCCTGGTGTCACGATCATGATCGTCCCGCACGGCCGTTCGCGTATTCAGACTGGGGTATCAGGGATCGGGCATCACGTCGTGATCGCTCAGCCGGGTGACTGCGACTGCGTAAGCGAGCGAGTGGGGCGAGCGTGCCGCAGTTCATAGACGTTGGCCGCGTCGGCCGCGAGGATGCGGCTATGGAGATCACAACCGCCGTGGCGACCGATGCCGATGCCGTCGCCGAGCTGCACACGGCCAGCTGGCGAAAAGCCTACGCGACCCTGTTCCCCGCGCAGTACCTTGACGGCCCGCTGCTCGCCGAACGCCGACAGGTGTGGCGGGCGCGGTTGGCCGATCCCGTCCCGGGCGCGGCACTGTTCCTGGCCGTAGAAACCGGCGTGCTGTTCGGCTTCGTCTACCTGGAACCTCAGCCAGACGGCCGGGTCCTGCTCGACAACCTGCATGCCCGGCCCGGCGACACCGGGCGCGGGGTGGGCAGTCGGCTTATCGAGCATGCCCTGGCCTGGTCCACCCACGCACACCCCGGCCAGGACGTCTACCTGGAGGTCCTGCAGGGCAATACCCGCGCGATCGCGTTTTACGAACGCCACGGAGGCCGCCGTACCGCGTCCCGCGTCTGCCGCTTCGACCAGGGTTTCGAGCTTCCCGAGTTCGAGTACACCTGGCCCGCCACCTCCCCAGATTCGACTCGGTCGCCGGGACTGGCGGCCGCAAAAGGCGTCGAACCCGTCGACACCTTCACGCTCCGGCGGACCCGCAGCGACGGTGAGCAGCGCCGATAAGGCAATGCCCGTGTGTTCGCGGCCGGGAAAAGGAAATGTGCGGCCGGTCGGGATGCGGTAGAACCAGCGCATGGAAGAACAGCGTCTGCCCGGCGGTAGGACTGTGGGCGCAGTGCGGATCGGGGATGCGGTCCACCGGCCCCTGCAGCCGTGGACGCCCGGCGTGCACGCGGTGCTGCGCCACCTGGAAGCCGTGGGGTTCGACGGTGCGCCCCGCGTGTTGGGGGTGGACGACCAGCAACGCGAGGTCGTGACCCATCTTGCGGGCGAGACGGCCGGTGAGGACCTGCCCTGGCCTGCGTGGGTGTACTCGGACACCGCGCTGGAAGGCGTCGGCCAGTGGGCCCGGCGGTTGCATGACGCGACGGCGGAGTTCGTCCCGCCGGAGGGCGTGCGATGGCTCGCCGGACAGACCTGGCGGCCTGGTTTGATCATTGGTCACCATGACGCGGCCCCGTGGAATGCGGTGTGGCGCGACGGCGGTTTGGCCGGGTTCTTCGACTGGGACACCGCCGGGCCTTCGTCGCGCGAGTTCGACCTGGCCTTCATGGCCTTGACCTGGGTGCCGTTGCACGCCCGCCGGTTTGCTGAGAAGACCGGATTCACGGCATTCGAGGACCGATCCCGGCGTCTGCATCTGCTGCTTGATGCCTATGGGTACGACGGCGACCGGGCGGCGTTCGCGGCCGTTGTCGCCCAGCGGGCCCGCGTTAACGCCCACGTCATTGAGCGTATGGCCGCCGACGGCGACCCGGCGTACACCGCCCTGCTACCGGTCGCGGCTGATCTTCGCCACGCAGCCGTCGAAGTCGAAGACCTGCCCGCAGGCTTCTGGCGCAGGCCGGCCGCCGCCTAGGGGCTGTCAGGCGGGACTTGGCTGATGGTCGCCAGCAGGCGTGTGACCAGGGGATTGTGGTCGTTTTTGCGCCAGGCGACGGCGACTCGTGTGCGGGCGATGCCGGGTTCGATCCTGCGGAAGGCGACGCCTTTGAGGCGGATGCGTCGGATGCTCGCCGGGGCCAAGGAGACACCCAGGCCGGTTTCCACGAGGGCGCACACGGTTTGCCACTCCACCGCGTGCTGGACTATCTGCGGTGTGAACCCTGCCGCGGTGCACAGGCCGATGATCTGGTCATGCAGTGTCGGGCCGACCGTGCGGGGCAGCAGCACGAAGGGCGAGTCTGCCAACTGCGCAAGCTGTACGGTCCGTTGGGTGGCGAGAGGATGGGTGGACGGCAGCACGGCCACGAAAGGCTCGCTGAGTACCGTTCTGAAGCTGAGCTCTGTCTCGTCGGTGGGGGGTTCGCGCAGTAGACCGATGTCTATGGTCTTGTCGTGCAGGGCGGCGATCTGTGGAGCGGTGGTCATCTCGTGGATGTCCAGGTGCACGCCAGGGAACTGGTGACGGAAGGTGCGCAGCAGGCCGGGCAGGATCGTCAGGGCGAGGGAGGCGGCGAAGCCGATCCGTAGGTGGCCGGCCTGGCCGCTGCCGACGGCCCGGGCTGCGGCCAGGCCGTCCGCGAGGTCGGTGAGTGCCCGCCGGGCGGCGGGCAGCAGCTCGCTGCCGGCTGGGGTCAGGGTGACATGCCCTGGGGCGCGGGTGAACAGCGCGTGGCCGACCTTGTCCTCCAGGCGGCGGATCTGCTGGCTCAGCGGCGGCTGGGCGATGCCCAGGCGGGCGGCCGCGTGGCCGAAGTGGAGTTCCTCGGCGAGCACGACGAAGGCGTGCAGCTGCGGTAGGGGGAGTTCGGGGCGCTCCATACGCCTAGAGATATCAGACCATGCATGCGGCCGTATTAGACGTATCAGTGCTGGGCATTTAGCGTTCGGCGCATGACAAAGCGACGCGCGATCCTCAGCGGCTCGGCCTTTGAGGAGCAGATCGGCTATGCCCGTGCTGTGGTCGACGGCGACTGGGTGCATGTGTCCGGGACGACCGGGTTCGACTACGCCACCATGACGATCTCCGACGACGTGGTGGAGCAGGCCGAGCAGTGCCTCCGCAACATCGGGGCCGCACTGGCCGAGGCGAAGTGCACCTTCGCCGACGTGGTGCGCGTGCGCTACCTACTGCCCGACCGCGAAGACTTCGAACCCTGCTGGCCGGTCCTGCGCCGCTACTTCGGCGACGTTCAGCCCGCCGCCACGATGCTCATGTGCGGTCTCGCCGACCCGCGGATGAAGATCGAAATAGAGGTGGACGCGCGGCGGCGCATCCCGCCTCACGGTGGCACCACAAGCAATCGCTCGCAAGCGCCTGCCGTGCCCGTCGAGGCCTATGAGCCCCCTTACTACGCGGCCGTCTTCACCACGGTCCGAACCCAGGACCAGAGCGAGTACAGCGAGACCAGCGCACACTTGGAAGACCTGGTGAAGGACGTCCCCGGGTATCTGGGGATGGACCACGCGCAGACTCCTGGCGGGCTGGGCATCACCGTCAGCTACTTCCGTGATGCCGACGCCCTCACGGAGTGGCGGACCAACGCCGAGCACCGCGCGGCGCAACAGCGTGGGCGAGCCCAGTGGTACCAGACCTATACGCTGCATGTGGCGAAAGTGGAACGAAGCCACGGATTCGTGCGCGCGGATGCCCAGCAGAGCCCGACGGCAGGCTGACCAACCATGGTGTGCTGCCGTTGGACGGAGTGCGGACAGGGGTTCTTCATCCGCCCGTCTGCGGGGCGGGCGTGGCGTGCCGGAGTGCGTGGGCTTCGGCGAGGAGCAGGTAGCCACTGGCGGTCCAGGTGTAGGCGCGGTCGCGCAGGCCGGTTCCGGTGAGGGCGTCGAAGTTCTCCGCGAAGCCGTGGGTCTCGCACAGGGTCCGGAAGCGGGCGCTGATCTCGTCCGCGAGGCTCTGGTGGCCGCTGCGGCGCAGGCCGTCCTCGATGAGGACGACGGCGGGGGCCCAGACGGGGCCGCGCCAGTAGCCGTCGGAGAGGTAGTGCGGGGAGCTGGGCAGTTCGGTCGCGAGCCCGTACGGCGTCAGGTGCGCCTGGATGCGCTCGGCCAGCACGGCGGCGACGTGCTGCGGCAGGTGCTCGCCCAGCGCGATCGGCATCAGGTCCAGCAGGCTGGAACTGCTCCATGTGTCCCCACTGTGCGCTCCGCGGGCGACGAAGTGGTCACCCTTCCACAGGTGGTCGAGCATCGCGGTCTGAGTCGCGTCCGCGGTCCGCGTCCACCGGCGGGCGTCGTCCGACCGCCCCAACTCTTCGGCCAGGGTAGCGAGTTCGCGCAGTTGGAGGACCAGGAACCCGGCGAGGTCGGCGGTGGCGACCACCCGTTCCGGGTCGAAGGTCGTGGCGTTGTCCCAGCCGCTGTCGTTGCCGTGCTGGTAGTGGGGAAGGGCGCTGCCGGGCGCTCTTCGCGCGGTGAGCCAGAACTCGGTCCAGCGGGTTAGCCGGTCGTACGTCCGGGCCAGCTCCGCCGGGTCCAGCGGTTCGCGCAGGCGCCGGCGCAGGTGGCCCAGAGCCCAGCCGTGGATGGGGGGTTTGACGTAGTTGTAGAGGATCTCCGAGTGGCACACGGAGTCGGGCAGGGCGCCGCTCTCGTCCTGGTGGTCGAAGGGGAGGCAGAACTGGTCCCAGGCGGACGCGGACAGCCCGGGGGCCAGCGCCAGTGCGTTGAAGCAGTGGTCCCAGCTCCAGACCTTGTCCATCCAGTGCTTGGACATCAGCACCGCGGGCCGGGTGACGAAGCCCGCTGGGTTCACCGTCGCGGACCACAGGACGTAGGCCGCCAGTTCGGCGGCCGGGGTGGCGGCCGAGCGCCACGGGGCGACCATGTCGGTGAATTGGGCGAAGGCGTTCTGTGCGGCGGTCACGACCTGGTCGAAGGCGGTCTGCGCGATGTAGGGGCGGCGCGCGCTGTCCAGTTCCTCGACAGCGGCCTCCCAGGCCCCGCCGTTCTGTGCCGCGATGGCCAGACCGCGTTCCGCGCTCCCCAGATCCTGGGCGCCGAAGACACCGACCGCGTCGGCGGACAGCACGGTGATCCGGTAGCGGCGCCCGGTTTCGTACGAGGTGAGGACGTACGCCCCGTCCACCGGGTCACGGAAGAAGTAGGTGCCGGTGAAGGGCGTCAGGGTCTGCTCGGCAGCACAGATACGCAGGCCGAGCCCCTCACCGCGCAACCGTACGGTGTCCGGTGACTCGTAGGCTAGGTCGATGCGGCCGCCTTCGCCGATCCAGCTGAGCAGTCCCGGTGTCGCCTCGATGCGGGTCGTGGCCCGGGCGCCGGTCCCGGCATCGAGGGGGACGAACCGCAGCACTGCGTGCATACCGTTCTGGTGGGAAACCAGGTGGAGGTCGTCGGCATGGGTCTTCTGGGCCACGACGGGCGAGATGCCGAACCAGGATCCATGCGTGCTGAACGGAATGTCGTGGATGGAGAAAGCCGGGCCGGACGGGGCGGCGGTCATGAACGTTACTCGTTTCTTCAGCGGTGGCGGGTCGGCAGCGTGCCGAACGGCTGTGGTGGCGCGCCGGACCGGTCGACGGTGTGCGGCGTTCCGGCGGGGGCCTCCCGGTGGGCGGGGGAAGGATCGCCGGGGAAGGTCAGTCCTTGACGGCGCCGGCGGTCACGCCGGCGGCGACGTACCGCTGGGCGAGGACGAGGATGACCGCGGCCGGCAGCGAGGCCACAACGGCGGTGGCCATGATGGCGTTCCACTCCTGGTTGTTGTTGCCGATGTAGTGGTAGATGCCGAGGGTGATCGGCTTGTGTGTGCCGCCGCCCGCGAGGGTGCTGGCGAAGACGAAGTCGGACCAGGACCACAGGAAGGCGAACAGGGACACCGTGACGACGGCGTTGCGGCTCATCGGCAGGACGATCGACCAGAAGGTGCGCCCCGGCCCGGCGCCGTCGGTCTTCGCGGCCTGGAGCAGTTCGCCCGGGATCCCGGACATGAACGCGGTGAAGATGAGGACCGCGAAGGGGACGGCCAGGGTGGAGTCGGCGACGATCAGGCCGGGTACGGTCTGGAGCAGGCCGAGCTGGAGGTAGATGGCGTAGAAGCCCATCGCCATGATGATGCCGGGGATCATCTGGGCCACCAGGAGGAGAAAGCTCAGTACCCCGCCGCCGCGCGGGCGCAGCTTGGCCAGCGCGTAACCGGCCGGCGCGGACAGGGCCACGGTCAGCACGACGGTGCCCAGGCCGATGACGAGGCTGGTGCCGAGGTAGGGCAGCTGCTCGTCGAGGACCCTGCGGTAGCCGGCCAGGGTGCCGTGGGCGGGGAACAGGTCCGGTGGGCTCTTGCGCATGTCCTGGTCGCGGGTGAAGGACACGTTCACCATCCAGTAGACCGGGAAGAGCATGATCCCGGTCAGCAGGAGGCCGATCGTCGTCTTTCCCCAGGTGCGCTTGGAGCTTCGCATCATGTCAGCGCCTGCTTTCTCTGCACCCGGACGTAGACCAGGCCGAAGACCAGAGCGGCGACCACGAGGAGGTTGCCGACGGCCGCACCCGGGCCGAAAGCGGGCAGCAGGTTGCCGAAGCCGAGTTGATAGGACCAGGTGGCGAAGGTTGTGGATGATTCCGCCGGGCCGCCCTTGGTCATGATCCAGATGATGTCGAAGACCTTGAGCGTGTAGACCAGCCCCAGCAGCAGGGTGATCGCGGACACCGGACGCAGCAGCGGGAAGGTGATGCTCCAGAACCGGCGCCAGGCGCCCGCCCCGTCGAGGGCGGCGGCCTCGTACAGGCCTGCCGGGATGGACTGCAGGCCGCTGTAGAGCACGACCAGGTTGAACGGGACGCCGATCCAGATGTTCGCGATGATCACAGAGGTGAGCGACCACGACGGTGACGTCAGCCAGTTCACCGGGTCGATGCCGACGGCGTGCAGGGCGGCGTTCACGACACCGGAGTCGCTGTTGAGCATCCATGACCAGGTGGAGGCCGACACGATCAGCGGCAGCAGCCAGGGCACCAGGAACAGGGCGCGCAGGGTGGCGGAGAGCCGGAAGTGCTGGTTGAAGAAGACCGCGAGGGCCAGGCCGATGGCGTACTGGAAGAACAGGCACACGGCGGTGAACACCACGGTGTGGAACAGGGCGGGGGCGAAGGTCGGGTCGTCGAAGACGGTGCGGTAGTTGGCCAGGCCGGTGAAGGGTGCGTCGCCCTGGACGAAGGAGCGGACGGTGTAGTTGCGCAGGCTCAGGTCGAGGTTGCGGTACAGCGGATAGGCGTAGAAGAGGGCGAGGTAGAGGGTGACCGGGGTGAGGAAGGCCCAGGCGGCCCACTGCTGGGAGCTGGGGCGGCGCCGTGTCCGGGGCGGTGCGGTGGGGACCGCCGTGTGGTCGGGCACGGACCGGCGATGCGGCACTTGTGTGGTGTGACTCATCAAAAGGCCCTGGAGTGCGTCACTTGACGGCGGACTGAGCGGCGCTCAGCGCGTCCTTCGGAGACTTCGAGCCGCTCAGGGCGGACTGCACGGCCTTCCACAGCTGCTCTGAAATCTTCGGGTACTTGGTGCCCAGGTTGTCGCTGGTACGGCCGCGGGCCGCCTTGACCGCGTCCACCCACGGCTTGAGGTCGGGGTTGGCCGCCACCTGCTTGTCCTGGACCGCGGAGGTGGGGGCGACGTAGGAGAGGGTGGTGTCGGTGTCGTACAGGTTCTGGGTGCTGGTCAGGCAGGCCGCGAGCTTCTGCGTGGTGGCGTAGCGGTCGGTCGAGTCCTGGACCGGGACGGTCACGAACTCGCCGCCCGTCGGGGCCGCGGCCTTGTCTCCCTCGGCGCCGGGGATGGGCAGAACGCCGTAGTCGAAGCCCGCCTTCTTGGCGCCTGCGAGCTGCCAGGTGCCGTTCTCGCTGAACGCGTAGTCGCCGGTCGCGAACTCCTGCCAACTGGTGGTCTGGGTGTTGTTGAGCACCGAGTTCGGGGCGTAGCCCTTGGCCAGCCAGTCCTTCCACAGGGACAGCGCGGAAACGGCCTGGGCGGAGTCGAGCTCGGTGAGCTTCGCACCCGAGCCCCAGAACCACGGGAGGAACTGGAAGCTGCCTTCCTCGGTGCCGATCGCCGAGAACGTGATGCCCTTCTTGCCCGCCTTCTTGACCTTCTCCAGCGCCGCCGTCAGCGACTTCCAGTCCTTGACCGAGGCGATGTCGACCCCGGCCTCCTTCAGGACCTTCTTGTTGTAGTAGAGGGCGAGGGTGTTGGCGCCGATCGGGGTGCCGTAGGTCTTGCCGCCCGACTGGCCGGCCGCGAGCAGGTTGGGATCCACCTTCGAGGTGTCGAGCTTGTTGTCGTCGGTGGTGGTCAGTACGCCCGCCTCGGCCAGGGTCGACACCACCGGGTTGTCGACGATGAGGACGTCCGGGGAGTTGCCCTGTTGTGCGGCCAGCAGTGCCTTGTTCGCCAGGTCGCTGGTGTCGAAGCCGGTGCGCTTGACCTTCACGCCTGCCTTGGTGCCGCACTCGTCCAGCAGCTTCACCCATGCCGAGCCCTTGTCGAACTGGGGATACGGGTCCCAGATGGTGTACGTGCCACTGTCAGCCGCTTTCGCCCCGGTGCCTCCCGAGCCGCAGGCGGTGGCACTGGCCGCGATGGCCAGGGCGGTCAGAGCTGCGGCGGTGAGGCGACGCCGTCCGGAGGAGCTGTTCATGGCCGGTTCCTTTGTTCTTGGCATGCGGGTGCCGAGGGCTGGATGGTGAGGAGGGCGCGGGCACGACGAACGGCGCCGTTGAGCGGTTCGAGCGTCCGGTGGGCGTGAGGAGGTGAGCGTGGGGTGCGATCAGGGGGTCGTATCGGGCCAGGTGTCCGCCGCGGGCGTGGCTCCCGAGGGCCCGGTGCTGGCCCGCAGGGAGATGGGCGGCGTGAGGAGATGGTGCCGGGGCGGCGCGTGGGGATGCTCGAGTCGCTCCACCAGCAGCTCGACGGCGAGCCGCCCCATCTCGGCGGCCGGTACGTCCGCCGCGGTGAGCTGCGGGGTCACCGTCTCCGCCCAGCGGCCGGCCACCACCCCGGTGACGGAGAAGTCGCGCGGTACGTGGCGGCCGGCCTGGGCGAGCCCCCGGTAAAGGCCGCCCAGCGCCGCCTCGTTCAGCGTGACCAGGGCCGTGGTGGCGGGATCGTCGTGCAGGATGCGCTGTACGCAGCTCTGGCCCGAGGCGGCGTCGTCTCCGCAGCAGTACGTCCGGACCGTCAGTCCGCGCTCGGCCGCCGCCTTGGTGAAACCGTCCAGGCCGCGGTGCGCGGACTCGTATCCGGCCCGCAGCAGCTGCTCGGGACGGTTGACGAAGGCGACCCGGCGGTGGCCGAGATCCGCCAGGTGGTGGACGCACGCCTCCACCAGCGCGGTGTGGTCCAGGCCGACCCACCAAACGCCCTCAGGGCGGGCGGTGCGTCCGATGGTGACGGAGGGGAAGTCCAGGGCGGCCAGATGGTCCACCCGGTCGTCCTCCAGTCTGATCTCCATCAGGATCGCCCCGTCGACCCGCCGCTCCCCCAGCAGCCGCTGGAACGACCGGTCACTGTCCACACCGCTCGGCGACAGCAGCACGTCGTAGTCGTAGGCCGCGGCGGCCTCCACCACGCTCCCGATGAAGTCCAGCTGCATCCCCGTGTAGTGGTTCCCGGCCGGCGGGAAAACCAGGCCGAGGGTGCTGGTCCGCCCGTTGGCCAGGGCGCGGGCACTGGCGCTGGGCCGGTAGCCCAGCTCGTCGACGACCTGCTGGATCTTCCGGCGCGTGTCCTCCGACACCGGGCGCTTGCCGCTCAGCGCGTAGGACACGGTACTCCGCGAGACACCGGCCCGCCGCGCGATCTCACCGATGTTCACGGCAACTCCTTGCTCGAACCGGTTCGCCGCTTCACAGGAGGAGCGGCCGCCGGTTGTGGGGATGCGGTACGGGAGGAGAGGGGCGCCCGGTCGTCGAACCGGTTCGCGTGAAGTGACGGTAGGAACCACTCGAACGCCTGTCAACACCCTGAACATCACTTTCTCGATCCATCCAAGGTCTGGGTAGCGCACTTGCGTCGCGGGGATTGCTGGTCGGGTTTCCCGGTGCTAGCTTCGCGAACCGGTTCGACGAAGCGATCCTTCCGGCAACCCTGGGCGCGCTCCGTACACCCCCGAGGAGAGGAGCTGCCGCCACGGCCGGCCGGAGAAGTTCCCGTGGCGCAGGAAATCGAATCGATTCGCCTGCCACCAACACCACCCACGAACTCTCCCGCCGGGCCGCGCCAATGGACGAGTAGCCGACCGAGGTCGGCCGACCGGAACCGCCAACTCAAGGATGAGGACGCAATCCCATGCCATCCGCTGACAGATCCGCCCGGCGCCGGGCACCGGCCGCCATGGCGCCGGCCCTCGGCGCGGACCTGCTGGCCGCACCAGCCATCCCCGCACAGGCGGCCGACACACCCCAGCCCACCGCCCGCTACACCTTCGACCAGGACGAACTCTCCTCCGGCAAGATCACCGACAGCTCCGGCAACGGCCTGACGGCGAGCCTGGTCAACGGCTCCACCGCCCAATACGTCGCCGGCACGGACGGGGGCAAGGCGCTCGCTCTCCCCGGCGGGTCGCCCACCTCCACCGGCGCGTACGTACGCCTGCCCCGCGAAGTGATCGGCGACGCCGACAGCTTGACGGTCTCCGCCCGGGTGAAGTGGAGCGTCGACACGTCGCCGTGGCAGCGGATCTTCGACCTGGGCACCAACACCGCCAAATACCTCTTCGCCACCCCGGCCAACAGCAGCGGGCTGCTGCAGACCTCCGTGACCACCGCCGGAGGGGGCGCGGAGACGCAGATCCGCGGCTACGCACCGCTTCCCGCGGACGAGTGGCGGACCGTCACCGTCACCCTCGACACCGCCGCCGGCCGGCTCACCACCTACCTCGACGGCGTGGTGATCTCCTCCGCCCCGAGCGGCATCAAGGCCCGAGATCTGTTGGACGGTTCGGCCACGGCCGCCGGCTGCATCGGCAAGTCCTTCCACCTGGATCCGCTGCTCAAGGGCGTGATCGACGACTTCGCCGTATGGCACTCGGCGCTCACCCCCGAGCAGGTGGCCCGCCTGGCCGGGGAGGTGCCCACCCTCCAGCAGCTCTCGAAGACGTCGTTCGAGGTCCGTACGGCAACCGAGACCGCCCCGTCCCTCCCCGCCGCCGTCCGCTCCTCCTTCTCCGACGGATACGACCGGGACACGCCGATCACCTGGGACGCGGTGGCGCCCGACAGGTACGCCCAGCCGGGCACCTTCAGCGTGGCGGGAACGGCCGCCGGGCGTGCGGTGGAGGCGACCGTCACCGTGGTCCGCGCGCAGCTCACCGTCGACCTCGGCTCGGACACCGGAGCGTTCCACGGCGGCGCCTCCGGCACCCTCTACGGCGTGTACGGACCGGGCGTCCCCACCAACAACCTCATCGAGGGCATGGGCCTGCGCACGGTCTCCACGAAGGCGCAGGACGGCCCGCAGCACCCCGGTGCCGACGCTCTGGAGGTGGTGGGGCCGCTGGCCGACTCCACCGACGGCGACGTGTACATCTACATGACCGACATCCTTCGCGGATTCCCGTACGAGTGGCCGGGCGACACCCCCGAGGAGAAGCTGGGGCTCTACAAGGAGAAGATCGCGGTCCAGGTCGACCAGGTCCTGCGCCTGCCGAAGCAGTACCAGGACAACATCGTCTTCGTGCCGTTCAACGAGGTCGAGGGCAACATGTTCGGCACCGGGCAGTGGAGCTACAACAAGGTCAGTTGGCTGAGCGACCCGGACGACTACTTCGCCGCCTGGGACGACGTCTACAAGCTCATCAAGGGCAAGATGCCCAGCGCCCGCATCGCCGGTCCCAACACGAGCACCCTGTACGACCAGGTGAAGGGCTTCCTCGCCCACACCCTTGCCGCCGGCACCCTCCCGGACGTCATCACCTGGCATGAGATGAGCCACCCGGAGGCGGTCCGCGAGAGCGTCGCCACGTACCGGGGGTGGGAGAAGGAACTGTTCAAGAGCACCGACAAGGAGGGCGCCCAGCTCCCGATCAACATCAACGAGTACGCGTGGAACTACCACACCTCCGTCCCCGGTCAGATGATCCAGTGGGTGTCCGCGATCGAGGAGTCCAAGGTGGACGCCGACATCGCGTACTGGAACATCGACGGCAACCTCTCCGACTCCGCGGTGCAGTCGAACCGCGCCAACGGACAGTGGTGGCTGCTGCACTCCTACGCCTCGATGAGCGGGCACACGGTGAAGGTGACCCCGCCGTTCCCCGGCGAGAGTTACACCATGCAGGGCGTCGCCACCCTGGACGAGAAGAAGCGGCAGGCCCGGCTGCTCTTCGGCGGGTCCGCCGGCAAGGGCCACATCACCTTCGCCGATGTCCCAAAGAAGCTCTTCGGGGAGCGTGTGCACGCCTGGGTGCGGGAGATCGAGTGGAGCGGGCAGGTGGGCGACTCGTCCGGCCCCAAGCTGCTCACGGAGACGAACCTGAAGGTCGGTGACGACGGCAAGGTCGTCGTCGACTTCGGCGACGGCGGGCTGCCGAAGCTGGACGAGTCCTCGGCGTACGAGATCGTCCTCAGCCCGGCCGGGAAGGCGAAGGACACCCAGTCCGCGCCCGTGCGCTGGCATGCCTCGTACGAAGCGGAGGACGCCGCCCACACCGGGTCCGGCTACTCGAAGAACGGCCCGGAGGGCTCGCCGCGCGAGGTGTCGAAGTTCTACACCTCCGGCGGCTACGACGTGGGCGGCCTGCGCACCGGCTCGGACGTCACGCTCGACTTCACCGTGGACGTGCCCGAGGACGGCACCTACGACCTGAGCGTCTTCGCCAACTCCCTCAACACCTTCGACAAGGTGAAGGAGCAGGGCCCCACCAACGTCTTCCTGCGCGTGGACGGCAAGGCGGACGGCGAGCGGGAGCTGTACCTGCCGCTCGGCTACAAGTGGGTGGTGTGGGACCACACGGACACCAAGGTCCGCCTCACCCAGGGCAAGCACACCCTGACGCTCGCCGCGAAGAGCCTCGACGGCGAGCGCGCCACCAAGGGCGACGCCATCGTCGACCGCCTCACCCTCTCCCTCCCCGGGCCCTCCGCCGCCACCCAGGTGTACGAAGGCGAACTGGCCTGGCCGGCCGGCGGCGCACGGCCCGTCTACGACCTGCCCGAGCAGGCCGGAACCCCCGCCACCGGCTCGGGCGCGATCCAGCTCCCGAAGAACGGGACCGCCACCTTCTGGGTGTACTCCCCCGCCGACCGCGAGGCCACCCTCAAGGTCGACACCCTCGGCGGCGCGAACGCCCGGCTCTCCGTCAACGGACACGATGTCCTGCGCCTGTCCCGTGGCAAGCACAGCGTCGCGGTCTCCCTCTCCGGCGGCATCAACAAGGTGACAGTGACCGGAGGCTCGTCCGCCACCCTCGTCGACCGCCTCACGGTCACGCCCACCGAAGGCAAGCTCACGGCGCGCACATACGAGGCCCAGGACGCCAAACTCGCGGGCTCGGCCACGCTCACCCCGCTCTCCCTGGCCACCGGCGGCACGGCGATCACCGGCATCGGCGGCGACCCCGGCAACGGCAACACCGCGACCTTCACCGTCGACGCCGACCGGGCCGGGCTGCACGCGCTGCGCATCCGCTACTCCAACCCCGAGCAGTCCGAAGCCACCCACTACAACCCGGACCCACTCGTCCGCCACGCCGACATCGCCGTGAACGGCGGCAAGGCGCGGCGCGTGACCTTCCCGCACAGCTTCCACCAGAACAACTTCTGGGAGCTGACCGTCCCGGTCCAGCTCGAGAAGGGACAGAACACCATCACCTTCCGCTCCGAGGAACTGCCGAACTTCGACGGCACCACCTACGCCTCGGACACCTTCCCCGGGGCACTGCTCCGTTCCCGCTACGCACCGCTGATCGACCGGATCACCGTCGCGCCGTACGCACAGGACGTGCGATGAGGTGATCACCACCGGCGGCGATGTGCCGCGCGCAAAGCTGGGGTAGCGGCGGAATCGCGTTCCACGCCCCGCCCGGCAGGCGCGCGTCCACTCAAGCCGTCGGCGCCGCGAAGGCACAGCGCCCGGGTCCGTCACGGTCGGCGGCCCCGGCCGCTGTGCTGTGCGAACCGGGCGCCGGCCTGGCCGGCGTCGTCGGGCACAACCAGCGCTGCTCGATCGGCCGGGGTGGCTGACCGGACCGTCCGGCTGTGATCCTGTTCCACATCCACGGCGGCGGCTTCCGCATCGGCAGTGCGGTGCAGGCACGCTCCGCAGCGGGACTCCTGTCCTTGCGGACGCGCGCCCGAGCGGTGGCACCCGAATACCGGCTCGCTCCGGAGCACCCCTTCCCCGCAGGTCTGGACGACTGCGCCAGGCCCTACGCCGCCGTTCGCGCTGCCTTTCCGACGCCCGTGTCGTGGTGGCAGGAGACTCCGCGGGAGCCGGCCTGGCCGCCGCCCTCCTGCTGCGCCTGCGCGACGCGGGCGCCCCGTCCCCACTCGCCGGGGTGTTGTACTCCGGCGTCTACGACCTGCGCCAGGAGAACTACCTCACGGGCAGCTGGGCCGAGAACGACGACACCGACGCGATTCTCATGGCCGCCCACGGACCGATGATGGCCCAGAACTACCTTGGCGGACACAGCGCGGAGGACCTCTATGCCTCCCCGGCTCTCGCCGGGGTGAACGGCTCCGGGCTGACCGACGACCCGGCGATCCTCGCCCTCCTACGGTCCTGACCTCGGGCCGCGCCGGCGGCCGACCAGGTCGCTGCGGACGCCGGGCGAAACGGTGAGGGTGCCGTTCGCACCGGCGAAGGACCAGCTGCGCTCGCCGATGAAGGGCACCGCCTTCTACGGAGTGGCCTGCCGAAGCGGCGGCTCCTGTCGCCGTACGGCATCGGCCTTTTCTCCGTGCTCGTCGATGGCCTCGTAGGCGGCCTGGAGGATCTGCTCCCGGCGCACGGCGCTCTTGCGGTAGGGGCCTCGTGGTTTCCGCTGGCTCGTCACTCGTCAGACCGTACTTCACGGCATGAAGGACGTGCGGATCATGTGGGCTCCATGGGTTGCCGACTCGCCGCCGCCCGCGGCCGCGGCAGAAGGCAGCGGCGGGACATGCCCAGGCGAGCCACCACTCCGATCCCGGCCCGACCCCGGGCAGCCGTGATGTTTGGACCTTGAAAATCTAGCGCTCAAAAAAATTCGAGACTGGGGTTGCCGAAGGCCCTCGCGGCACGGGCCCGAGCAGGCGCGCAGCACGCCCACCATCCGCCACCCTGACGGCACCGGCAGGCCGCACCGACTGAGAGGTGGCGAGGTCGTACGGATTTCGTCGTCGAACCGGTTCGCGTGAAGGAAAGTTAGAGACCACGCATGTGCGTGTCAATGCCTCGCGTCCGACTTCCCTAAGTGCCGGTCGAACTCTGCCAGAAGTATTGCCGACCCGTCTCCACCGGTGCTAGCTTCCGGGCCAGCTCGGCGTCGAACCGGTTCGAATCACCCGCAGACCCCGACTCTTGGGAGAGCCGCCCATGCCTCTGTTACCAGCGCGCCTCCGCCACAGAACCACTCCCAGCCGCCGCTCAGGGCGCGCCCGCCGACGCGGCGCGTCCGCCGTCGCCATCCTGCTGGCGACCGTGGCGGCGAGCCTGCTGCCGGTCACCACCGCGCACGCCGCCGACACCGCCGTCACCGTGGACTTCGCCACCGCCGGAGGCGCCCCCGCATACCGTGCCTCGGGAATGATCTACGGCATGACCCCGGACGGCTCGCTCCCCCAGGACCACTTCTTCAAGGACATCAAGTGGCACGCCATGCGAGCCGGCGGCGCCCAGCTCAACAACGGCGGCTACGCCACCAGCCTCGCCGCCTACCAGACCCGCTGGAACGCCACCCTCGCCCAGTACAAGCGCACCGTCGCCCTCGGCGGCACGTTCGTCCTGCTCCCCCACGACCTGTGGGGCGCCGACGGCACCACCAGCCAGGGCTGGCCCGGCGACAACGGTGACTGGACGAAGTTCGACAACTTCGTCACCCAGCTCATCGGCGACGTCCGCGCGAACAACATGACCGTCCAGTGGGACCTGTGGAACGAGCCCGACCTCAGCATCTTCTGGGGGGCCTCGCAGAACCAGTACCTCCAGATGTGGTCGCGTTTCCATGCCCGCGTACGGGCCGCCTTCCCCAACCAGCTCATCGTCGGACCCAGCACCGCCAGGCAGCCGAACTCCTCCAACACCTGGTGGACGACGTTCCTGAGCCACGCCAAGGCCAACAACGTGGCCCCGGACATCTGGAGCTGGCACGACCTGCCCGGTGACCCGGTGGCCGACGTGGGGCGCGCCGACTCGACTCTCGCCGCGGCGGGCCTCACCCGCACCCGCCCGTACCAGATCAACGAGTACGGCCCGCTGTCCCAGCAGACCCCCGGCGGTGGCGCCTGGTTCGTCGGCCGCCTGGAGCGGGCCGGCGCCGACGGGCTGCGGGCCAACTGGGCCTCGGGCCGCAATCTGCACGACTACGCGGCCAATCTGCTCACCAAGAACAGCGCCGGCCAGTACGTGCCGCTCGGCGAGTGGTTCTTGTACCGCTACTACGGCTCCCAGACCGGCAACATCGTCAAACTGACCCCGGGCACCGGTACCGACGGACTGGCCACCAAGGACAACGCCGCCAGGAACACAAAACTGCTGCTGGGCAGCAATGGAAACACCGGCACCGTCACCGTGAACCTGACCGGGCTGAACACGACGTCGGTGGTGGAGAACGGCCGCGTCCGCGCCGTCGTCCAGCGCGTTCCGTACAACAACGGAGCGGCGGTGGCGGGCCCGGAGACCGT
The DNA here is from genome assembly GCF_042959105.1 of Streptomyces sp. NPDC007917. Taxonomy (NCBI): domain Bacteria; kingdom Bacillati; phylum Actinomycetota; class Actinomycetes; order Kitasatosporales; family Streptomycetaceae; genus Streptomyces; species Streptomyces sp. NPDC007917. The sequence goes on along the minus strand of NZ_JBIBKK010000014.1, from coordinate 24,318 downwards.
CTCCGACAGCACCCTCACGGTCAGCGGGAACGCCGCCTCACTGAGCATCCCCTGGTCGAACGCTCGGGACGGCTACACGGTCACCCTGCTGCCGCCGTCCGACACCACCGTCTCCACGGTCGCCGTGAGCCAGAACAGCGGCCAGTGCCTGGACGACACCGACCTCAGCACGGCCGAGGGCACGCAGTACCAGCAGTACTCCTGCGAAGGCGGCTATCAGCAGATGCTCGACCTGAAGCCGGTCGTCGGCCGGGCCGGCACCTACACCGTCGTCAACGAGCTCAGCGGCAAGTGCCTGGGCATCGCGGGCGCCTCCATGGCCGACGGCGCCGCCGTCGGCCAGTACACCTGCAACGGACAGCCCAGCCAGATGTTCACGCTGAGCCCCGTCACCGCACTGGGCAACGGCCACGACTATCAGCTCGTCGCCGTGCACAGCGGCAAGTGCGTCGACGTCTCGAACGTCTCCACCCAGCCAAAGGCGCTGATCCACCAGTGGGTCTGCGATCCGGCGAGCGCCCTCGGTAACAAGAGGAACCAGATCTGGCAACTGCTGGGCAAGGCCGCCTGAGGCCTACTGCTTCAGATCGGCCTCCGCGTCGTCGGCGACGACCGCCTCGGCGGCGGGTGCGTCCGCGGAGGCAGCGGGTGTGGCGGCTGCTGGAGCCGGTTCGGACGAGTCGAGACTGGTCCGGAGTGTGACCGGCTTCAGCAGGACCGCCGCGAGGATGCCGAGCGCGGCCACGCCGGCGGCGATGAGGAAGATGGTTCCTGTCGCGTCCCCGTAAGCGACACGGGTGTTCACGTGGTCCTGCGCCATCCGGCCGGCGACCTGTCGGGCCAGGACGGCGCCGAGAACGGTGACGCCGAACGTTCCGCCGAGGGAGCGGAAGAAGGTCACCGTGGTGCTGGCCGTGCCGATGTCCTTCATCGGCGCGGAGTTCTGCACGACGAGGATGAAGTTCTGCATGGTCATGCCGGCGCCGGTACCGATGCGCAGCATCGCGACGCTCATGAAGACCAAAGACGTCCCGTGGTCAATGGTGCCGAGTCCGGCGAACCCGGCGGTGAGCAGCACGGAGCCGACGACGACGAAGGGCTTGAGCCTCCCGCTCCTGCTGATCAGCCGACCCGCGACGATGGACGAGACCAGCACGCCGCCCATCATCGGAATGGTCAGCAGCCCCGCTTCGGTGGCCGTGTGGCCACGGCTGACCTGGAAGTACTGGCTGAGGTAGACCGAGGCCGCGAACATGGCCGTGCCGGCGGCGAGGCTGCCGAGGATCGCCAGCACCGTGGTGCGCTGCTTGATGGTCTGGAGCGGCACGATGGGTTCGGCGGCGCGTCTCTCCACCCACAGGGCGATGGACAGCAGCACCAGTGCCGCCCCGACCATCGCGGCGGTCTGCCAGGACGCCCAGGCGAACGAGCTGTCCACGAACGAGATCCAGGTGAGCAGGACGCTGACGCCCGAGGCGATGAGTGTCGCGCCGAGGTAGTCGATCGAACCGGGGCACCATTCTGGAGGCCCCGCGCTCGCAGTGGTTGGACATGGCGTTGACGCACCACCAGCACGCACCGCAGGCGGGCGAGACGGAGGCGAGCACTCTGTCACCGACGCCGACCCGGCGCACGTCGGGCCCGACGGCCTCGACCGTGCCGCAGGCCTCGTGTCCGGGGACCAGGGGATCGGTCCGTTCGGCCCGGTTGATCGAGGTCAGGTCGGTGTGGCAGATACCGCTGGCCGCGATCCTCACCAGGACGTCCCGGGGCCCGATGGCGGGGGTCGGCAGCTCTTCCAGCACCAGCGGTTCGCCCGGCCGGTATGCGACGGCGACCTTCATCACGCGGCTCCCTTCGTGGGCGGAACGAGCTCCGGCGGGATGCCGATGGTGTGGGGTTCGAGGTACTGGTGCAGGCCCTCGATGCCGAGTTCGCGGCCGATGCCCGACTCCTTGAACCCGCCGAAGGGCACCAGCGGCTGAGGCGGTATGGCGCCGTTGACCACGGTGCCGCCGGTGCGCAGCCGTCGGGCAAGGGCGAGGCCCCGGGCGGGGTCGCCGGTCCACACGCTGCCCGACAAGCCGTACCGGGTGTCGTTGGCGATCCGGACCGCGTCGTCGTCACCGTCGTGCGGGATCACGCATACGACCGGTCCGAAGATCTCTTCCTGCGCCACCGCATGGAGTTGTCGACGTCGCCGAGGACGGTGGGCTCGACGTACCACCCCTTGAGCAGGTGGCCCGGGCGGCCACCGCCGGCCACGATCCGGAAGCCCTCCTCGGCCGCGAGGCCGATGTAGCCCTCCAAGCGGTCGCGCTGCCGCTCGGCGACGAGCGGGCCGACCACGGTCGAAGGGTCGTGCAGGTCTCCGACGGGGATGCTCGACGCCATCCGCCACCGACTCCAGGGCCTGCGCGTACCGCGACCGGGGCACCAGGACGCGGGTGACGGCGGCGCAGACCTGCCCCGAGTTGTGCATGCCGGCGCGGAACAGGCTGGCGGTCACGGCCGGTACGTCCGCGTCGTCGAGCACGAGCGCCGCGGACTTCCCGCCGAGTTCGAGGGAGACCCGCTTGACCCGGTCGCCGCACAGACTCATGATCCGCATTCCGGCCGCGGTCGAGCCGGTGAAGGCGATCTTGTCCGTCCCGGGGTGGGTGACCACGTGCTCGCCCACCTCGCGGTCGCCGGGTACGACGTTGACCACTCCGGCCGGCACGCCCGCTTCGTGCAGCACCTCGGCGAGGATGTAGTTGCTCAGCGGCGCCTCGGGCGGCGGTTTGAGCACCACGGTGCACCCGGCCGCCAGCGCCGGTGCCACCTTCCACGCGGCCAGCGTCACCGGGGCGTTCCACGGCACGATCGCACCGACCACGCCGACCGGGTCCGACACCACCAGACCGACGCGGTCTCCGGAGCGCACGACGCGGTCGAACTCGAAACTCCGGATCAGCTCGGCGTAGTAGTCGAACACCGGGGCCACCGTCCCGGTCTGGAGGGGCGCCTGGCTGCTGGCGACGCCCATCTCGTCCACCAGCACATCGGCGATCTCGGCATTTCGCAGCCGGAACAGTTCGGCGGCACGGGCCAGGACGTCGGCTCGTTCGTCCGGTGTCATCCGGGGCCACGGGCCGTTGTCGAAGGCGGCGCGAGCGGCCGCCACCGCGCGGTCCATGTCCTCGGTGGTCGAGACCGGAACCTCGCCGACGGCCTCCTCGGTCGACGGAGAGACGACCTTCAGGACCGAGGTGCCCGTCGGCTTGGCCCACTCGCCTCCTATGAAGAACTCCCGCCGGTACATGGGATGATCTCTCACGGCTCCTGCCCTCCTACGTCGGTGCGCTCACCGGGTGGGGAGCCTGGTCGACGACGAGTTGGCGGAGCGCGCGCAGTTCGCGGTGGCTGTTCCAGCCGAGCACTCCGACGACCTTGCCCTCGTGGCTGTAGGCGGCGACGAACCTGCGATCGTCCGGGCTGCCGTGCACGACCGTGACCTCCGCGTGTTCGGGGAAGATGCCGTGGGCCTGGATGCGGGCGTCGTACTGGTCGCTCCAGAAGTACGGGATGGGGGCGAAGGGGCGTTGTTCGCCGAGGATGCCGGCGGCCACGGCCATGCCCTGCTCGGTGGCGTTGAGGCGGTGTTCGACGCGCATCCGCACGCCGAAGTGGGGGTTGTGCCAGGACGCGACGTCCCCAGCGGCGTAGATGCCGGGGGCGGCCTGGCAGCGGGCGCCGCACTCCACGCCGTTGCCCAGGGGGAGACCGGAGTCGGTCAGCCAGTCCGTGGCCGGTGTGGACCCCACGGCGACCAGGATCAGGTCCGCGTCGAGCCTCGTACCGTCGGCCAGTTCGACGGCGACCACCCGGCCGGCGGCGTCCAGGAACCGGGACACGCCGACCCCCAGGCGCAGTGCGACGCCCTGGTCGCGGTGCATCTGGGCGACGAGTCGGCCGATGCGGTCGCCGAACTGCCGGTGCATGGGCACCGGGAGCGGGTCGACCAGGGTGACCTCCAGCCCCATGGTGCGGGCCACCGCCGCCACCTCGGCGCCGAGGAACCCGGCGCCGACCACCACGACCTTCGGCCGGGCCAGCAGATGGGTGCGCAGGTTGAGGGCGTCGTCGAGCGTGCGCAGGACGTGCACGCCTGCCAGGTCGTCGCCGGGCAGCCGGCGCGGGGTGACGCCGGTGGCGATGACCAGCGCGTCGTATGCCACCTCGGCGCCGTCGTTGAGCAGGACCTTGCGCCTTACGGTGTCCAGCCCGACCGCCGACCGTCCGAGCCGGAAGTCCGCGTCCAGTCTGGCGATGGCCGCGTCGTCACGCAGGCGTACCTTCTCCGGCTGCCAGTCGCCGGACAGGACCTGCTTGGACAGCGGGGGCCGGTCGTACGGAAGGTGCGGCTCGTCGCCGATGAGGGTCAGTGCACCGTCGTATCCCTTGTTGCGCAGGGCCTCGGCCGTGGCCAGTCCGGCGGCCGAGGCACCCACGATCACCACATCCCCGGGCACCGGCGTCACCACGTCACCGGGAGCTCGTAGGCCCCGAAGATGAACCCGTCGTGCTTGAACGGGATCTCCTCCAGGTCCACGGCCAGGGCCAGGGAGGGAATCCGCCGCAGGAGGGTGGGGTAGGCGACCTGCAGCTCCATACGGGCCAGCGGCTGGCCCAGGCACTGGTGGACCCCGTACCCGAACGTCACATGACGGCGGGCGTCGCGGGTGAGGTCCAGGCGGTCCGGGTCGGGGAAGACCGACGGGTCCCGGTTCGCGGTCTCGTTCACCGGGATGATGCCCTCGCCGGCGCGGATGACCTGGCCGGCGATCTCGATGTCCTCCAGCGCCACGCGGCGCAACCCGCCGTGGGTGATGGTGAGGTAGCGCAGCAGTTCATCGACCGCCAGCGCGACCGCCTTCGGGTCATCAGCGTCCCGCAGCAGAGCCAGCTGATCGGGGTGTTGCAGCAGGGCGAGCGTGCCCAGCGTGATCATGTTGGCGGTGGTCTCGTGTCCCGCGAACAGCATCAGCACACCCATCTCGGTGGCTTCTTCCCGGGTCAGTTCGCCGGCCTTGAACCGCTCGGCGAGCCCGGAGAGCAGGTCTTCGGCGGGACGGGTCAGCTTGTCGTCCAGCAGCCCGCCCAGGTACTCGGCCAGCCGCTGCCGGGCCGCGGTGCGTGCCTCCCCGGTCGAGTTCCGGTTGATGATGGTCTTGCTGTTGGACTGGAAGAACTCGTGGTCGTCGTAGGGCACGCCGAGCAGGTCGGAGATCACCAGCGACGGCACCGGCAGCGCGAACGCCTCGACGAAGTCGGCCGGTTTCGGGCCGTCGAGCATCTTGTCGATCAGGTCGTCCACGATCCGCTGAGTGGGCGGACGCAGCGCCTCCACCCGCTTGATGGTGAAACCGGACGTCGCCATGCGCCGCAGCCGGGAGTGTTCGGGATCGTCCATCATGATGAAGCTCATGCCGGTCGATTTCGTGCCCTGCTTCCTCAGGACCTCGGCCATCGCGACCTCCCCGGCGGACAGCTTCGGTGCACCGGGCCGGGACGGATCCACGCTGACCCTCGGGTCGGACAGGACCGCTCGGTGTTCCTCCCAGCCGGTCACCAGCCATGCGAGGGTGCCGTCGAACAGCCGGATCCGGGTCAGCGCGCCCTCCGCCTGCCGCGCCCGCATCGCGGGCGCCGGGTCCAGGGGGCACCGCGCGGACCTGCTGATGTCGTACTCCGGGGTTTCCTCCGGGGTTCGGTTCGTCGCGTTGCCTGCCGCGCTGGTCACTGCTGTCTCCTCGCTCGTGGGGGTCGTGGGGATGCCGCAGCGAGAGATCGTCGAGGCCGTTGTGGTGCGCCGCGATGACACGGCGCACCACAGCCCGTGGGTCACGGCGGAAGGCTCACGGTCCGGGTTCACCGCGCTCGGGGTGTCCCGGCCGGAGCCAGGTCATGAGACGTCCCGCGCCGAGGCGGCACAAGCCGCGGACTTCGACGCTGCGGGCCACTCGGTCTCCTCCGACTCGACGTCGCTGGGACCAGGCAACACCAACCCACGAGTTAAGTCAATCCATTGATTTAATTCAGGCCCGAACCTGTCCCCCACACCCTTCATGGAGTGCGCCGAAGGGGCGGGTCCGTCAGGACTCGTGCGTGACCGGCGCCTGCCACAGGGCGGTGATGGCGTCGATCAGACCGTTCGCCGCCTCGCACCAGCTCGCCCGGGAAGTGGGCTCGCCGTCCGCGAGGGCACGTTCGCGCTCGGCCACCATCTGCGTGATGAGGTGCCGCGTCATGGCGACGCGCTCGGCGTGCACGTCGGCCGGCATGTCGGCCAGGCAGCGGTTCAAGCCCTCCTGCAGCTTCTGCATCGAAGGCGAGGCAGCCGCGAACTCCTCCGTCGTGACCGCACGCAGGGCGGGGTCCGCCGTCACCTGGGCGATGAACCGGCCGTACCAGCTCGGACTGCCCAGAGCCGCCACATGGTCGGTGACAGGACGGACCGCGCAGGCCACCCAGTCCCGCGGGTCGGTGGAGTCTCCGATGGCGTCCAGCATGCGCATGCGATTGACCTCTATGGCCCCGGCATGCCTGCGGGAGATGGCGCGCACCAGGTCGACCTTGGTGCCGAAGTGATAGCTGACCGCGGCATTGTTTCCCTGCCCGGCAGCCTCACTGATCTGCCGGTTGGCGACCGCGTGCACGCCGTGCTCGGCGAACAGCCGCTCCGCCGCCTCCAGGAGCGCCTCCCGCGTCGCGTGGACCTGCTCATCCCGTCTCGTCCTGCCGGCCATCATCACCACCCCTTCGGAACTTCACGCTAATCCGCCGAAGGCCCGCCCCCGGACCAGCGCGGCTCCTCGGCCAGGCCGGCGAGGTCGAACGACGAAAGCGTACGCAATGGAAGGACCGGCTCAGGCCGGCCGCCGCGCCTGACGTCCACACGGCGTTCCGGTCGGATTCAGCCATCCGGCCTTGAACCCGGCCACGTTACGACGTAGCTATTGCAGGCTGGAGCGTACGGATACCGAAGGTGACCGTTTCCTCGTCCACGCCGCCGAGGGCCACATGACAGTCGTAGAGGGATGGCGCCTGGGGAGACCACAGTTCCGGGGACGGGACGTACAGACGCCGGCGGACCGTGCCCGGCTCGCCGGGCAGAACCGTCACCTTTGACACATCGCTCGCCACGACGGTTCCGGACGCGTCCCGTGTCTCCGTGGCGACGGGGACCGTACGCACCGCGATCGAGTCGTTGGCGACGAGCGTCGCGACCTCGACGACGGCGCGCGAGCCGTCGATGTCGGGGGTGGTGACCCGGAGGCCGTCGGGGGCGATGCGGACCACTTCGCCGACCAGCAGCCAGGTGTCCCGGTAGATCCCCGCTCCCGTGTACCAGCGCGAGTCCCGGTGGGCACGGGCCTCGACGCGGATCTCGTTGTCCTCGCCGACTCGCAGGAAGCGGTCCGCGTCGATACGGAAGCGCGAGTAGCCGTACGGCCGCTGCCCGGCGTAGTCGCCGTTGATGTACACCATCGCGTCGCGGTTCACGCCCTCGAACTCGACGAAGATCCGTTTGCCTCGGTACTCCTCCGGAACGGCGAAGGTCTTGCGGTACTCGAACACCCCGCCCGGGAAGTAGGCGCCCGCCGCGCCCTCCATCGTGACCTCGCCCACCGGAGCGGTCCGCGGCTGCTCGATCATCGCGTCGTGCGGCAGCGTCACCGGCTGGAAGGGGGGCCAGCTGACCGGAGAGTTCCGCGAAGGGGTTGACCTGGGCCGGGCCTGCCAGCCGTCGTTGAAGGCCGTGCGGATCATGCGGGCTCCATAAGTTGTCGGCGATCGAAAATCCATCACTCAATGAAATTGACGGCTAGGGCAAACACCTTGCCCCCCTTGCCGAGTGTTCGACGAACGTCTTACAGTCGCAGTGTTCGGTTTCCGTTGAACACTTCGTCGAAGGGTGCGTTCCGCTCATGCGCGCAGTCGAATTCCGGGAGTACGGCGCCCCCGAGGTGCTGACGGTCGTGGAGGCCGAAATCCCCGAGCCCGGGCCGGGCCAGGTGACCATCGACGCGGCCTACGCCGGCGTGAACTTCGCCGACGTCAAGGCACGCGCCGAGGGCTATCGGGTGCAGGCCCTGCCCTTCCGCCCCGGCCTGGAGGTCTCCGGGCGAATCCGGGCCGTCGGCGAGGGCGTCGAGGACCTCCGCCCGGGGCAGGAGGTCGCCGCCCTCGTCGGCGGCGGCGCCTACGCGGAGGTGGTGGTCGCCGACACCGCCACCGTCTTCCCCCTTCCCGAGGGCGTGGACCTGCGCACCGCGGCCACGCTCCCCACCGTGCTGCCGACGGCTCACGCCCTGATCCACGAGGTGGGACGGCTGCGCTCCGCGGAGAGCGTGCTCGTGCACGGCGCGGCGGGAGGTATCGGCACGGCGGCCGGCCAGCTGGCACGGGCGGCCGGAGCCGGTGCGGTGTACGGCGTGGTCTCCTCCGCGACCAAGGCAGGACACGCCCTCAAGTACGGCTACGACGAGGTGTTCACCGCGGACACTTTCCCCGAGGAGGTCCGCCGCGCCACCGACGGCAGGGGCGTCGACCTGGTGCTCGACCCCGTGGGCGGCGAGAGCCTGCGCCGCGGCATCGACACCCTGGCCGTCTTCGGACGCCTGGTGTCCTTCGGCAACGCGAGCGGAGCGGAGCCGTGGCACGTGGGGCAGGCCGAGCTCTACGCGCATGGCCGTTCCGTCGGGGGCTTCTCCATCCTGGCTCTCGCGCAGACGGCGCCCGAGGCTCTGCGCGCACTGGCCGAGCGCGCCTTCCGCAAGGTCACGGACGGCACCGTGACCCTTCCGGTCACCGCGGAGTTCGCACTGTCGGAGGCGGCAGACGCCCATCGGCTGATGGGCGGCCGCACGTCGACCGGCAAGCTGCTGCTGCGGGTGACCGACTGAGCACCGCCACCCCGGACACCGGCATCGCGCGCACGCCCCCACCAGGGCGTGCGCGACCGGGCCTTACGACGGAAACCCGGGGCGCCACTCCTGCTCAGCGGGGGTGGCGTCCCCCTGGCCCCGGTCGGCCTGGCGCTGGCCGCGGTGGCCGCGTGCTGCTGGGCCGGCTACATCCTCGTCTCCTCCCGCACGGCACGACGGATGAGCGGCGGCCAGGGACTGGCGCTGGCCGTGCTGTGGGCCGGACTGCTGAGCGCCCCCTACGGCGTCGCCCACGCCGGGAGCGCGCTTCTCGACCCCCGCGTACTGGCGGTGGCGGCATTGGTGGCCGTCTCCGCCAGCGTGCCGCCGTACTCCAACCTGGAGGCGTTGCGCCGGATCCCGCCCCGCGTGTTCGGCGTGCTGACCAGTATGGAACCGGCGGCCGGCGCCTTGTTCGGATTCCTTCTGCTCGGGCAGCGACTCGCCTGGCCGCAGTGGCTGGGCATCACCGCCGTCGCGTGCGCCTCCGTCGCGGCGACGTTCCTCGGAGCCGGTGAACGGCGGAATTCACGCATGCGCGCGAAGGGAGAGCCATCCCACAGCAGGCATCGTTCCCGGGCGGAGAGCGCACCCGCCGAGGCACCGGTCGACTGACGCCGTGTGGAGACGCGGGGATTCCCCCGGATCCCGCCCGCCTCGCCGCCGCCTTCTCCCACCACCGGCGGCCATCCGCGCGCCGGTGCTGGAGTGTCCTCGCCGTACGATGAGAGAACCGTCGGTGGCCCTCCCGGCACAAGGTCGTGGCGAGGTGTCGTCCCCATGCCGGGGCAAGCAGAGGACGGTTCACCATCCGGCGGCAGCTGGGCCCTGTCCGGGCCGACAGAAACAGGCAGAGATGAGTGAGCAGCGCGACCGCACCGACCCCACCGGTACAGCAGTCGGCGCATCCGCGCCGGATCACCACAGACAGCGCCGCCGGCGACGGGCTCTCTGGCAGTTCGGCCTGTGCGTGGTCGCGCTCGTACCCTGGACCGTCTACCTGGCGTTGTCCTTGCCGGATCACTTCGAGGCCCGGTATTGGCCCATGGTGTGGGTGGGCTTCGATGTGATGCTCCTCGCGTCACTGGCCGCTGCGGGAGTGGCGGTCTGGCTGCGGCGGCAGGCTCTGATCCCGCTCTCGTTCGTGGCAGCCACGCTCCTCGTCTGCGACGCCTGGTTCGACATCTCCCTGAACCTGGGCAAAGACGATGTCTGGTGGAGTGTCGCCTCCGCAGTGCTGTTTGAGCTGCCGCTCGCCGCCCTGCTCATCGCGCGGGCGCGACGGGTGCTGAAAATATCGGCCCGGCTGGCCTGGCAACGGCTCGGACTGCCGGGAGATCCGCCACCGCTGCACAAGATGCCGCTGTTCGTCGCGCTCGTGTCATCGCACGGCGGTGAGGCCCCGGCGAAGGACGGGAGGCTCGGCCTGCACGAGAGGGCATCAGGCACGTAGAGCACGTAGAGCACAGGTCTTGAGGTCGGCGCAGCTCCCGGTTTGCCCGGAGTGGCACCGCCAGGCGGCCCTCCGTCGCCGCGTCGAGTCCGGCAGCGGCCGCGCGGGAACCGCTCGCACCAGCGGACGTCTCCGAGGCCGAGTCCTGAGCCGGCCTCCGGTTCGGGAACGGCATCACACCGGCCATGACCAGGGACGACACGCGCGGGAAGATCCAGCAGGTGGCCTTGGAGCTCTTCAACGAGCAGGGGTGTGAGAAGACCTCGCTGCGCGAGATCGCCGAACGCCTCGATGTCACCAAGGCCGCGCTCTACTACCACTTCAAGACGGAAGAGGACATCCTGACCGCTCTCTTCCAGGAGTGGATCGAGCCCGGCGACAAAGTGGTCGAATGGGCCCGGGACACCCCTCCCACCCTTGCGACCAGGCAGGAGATACTGCGCCGGTACGCGACCGCGCTCAACCGTGCCGACCCCCTCTTCAAGCTTTTCGGCCAACAAGGCGGACGTGCGCGACCTGGCCGCCGGCACAGCGTTCCGGGCCACCATGTCGCGTGTCCTCGCCCTCCTGACAAAGGACGACGCGAACCTGTCCGACCACCTCCGCTGCGTCGGCGCGCTGCGGACCCTCCATGCGGCGGTGATCGGCCTGGAGGGAGTCGCGGCCACAGTGGTGTGGTGACCGGCGGATGGTCAGCAGGGCGATGTCGTCGTGCTGACCGCCGTCGTCGGCGAACGCGCGGGCGTCGTCGCACAAAGGGGAGCGCGGCGGCCCTCCACCGCCCTTTGTCACTCACTCCGGCTCCGACAGCGCCAGGACCCAGAGACCCGCACGCGACAGCACCCCGACAGCAGCCCGCCCGTGGGTGGCGATCACCGGGGCGCCGACAGCGACACGACCACTCCCCTCCCCCACCACAGGAGTGACATGACCACCAACACCATGCCCGACCCCTCGGCCGAGTCGATCCCCGACTTCCCGATGGAGCGAGCCGCCGGATGTCCGCTCTCCCCGCCGCCGCAGCTGCGCCGACTTCAGGCCGAACAGCCGCTCATGCGCGTCCGGTTGTGGGACGGCAGCACCCCCTGGGTCGTCACGCGCTACGACGTCCAGCGGGCACTGCTCTCCGACCAGCGCTGCAGCGTCGACCTCACCCGGCCCGGCTTCCCGTACATGAACCCCGCCTTCCGGGAGTCGGCGAGCGCGGCCCACCGCGCTCTGCTGGAGTACGTCGCCGGCCAGATCGACAACAAACTCGCCCACCCGGGGGACGACCTGCTGTCCGAGCTCGCCGCCCGCGTCCACGACGGCGACCCCACCCACCAGCAGGCCGCGTCGATGGGCCTGCTGCTGCTCGGCGCCGGCCACGAGACCTCCGCCAACATGATCGCGCTCAGCACCGTCGCACTGCTGGAACACCCCGACCAACTGGCCATCGTCCGCGACACCGATGACCCGAAGGTGCTCGCGAGCGCGGTGGACGAACTGCTGCGCTACCTGACCATCATCCACCTCGGCAACCGCCGGATCGCCCTGGAGGACATCGAGATCGGCGGCCAGACGATCCGCGCCGGGGAGGGCATCGTCATCCCCAGCAACACCGCCAACTGGCAGGCCGATGCCTTCCCCGAGCCCGACACCCTCGATGTCCACCGCGACGCCCGCCGCCATATGGCCTTCGGCTTCGGCATCCACCAGTGCCTCGGGCAGCCACTGGCCCGCGGTGACCTGACAACCACCTGCCCGTCGGCACCGCACAGTCGGTATCGCGCCGAGCATCACCACCCCGGCCACCGTCACGGCCTGATGACACATCACGAGGGCGGCGGCCATATCCAGCCGGAGTCCCACCCCTCCTTGAAGCGGGACACCTCCGGAGCTACTTTAAATAAATCCGTTGCTTTAAACGTAGCGGACTGGCTGAACCGCTGCGCAATCCACGCCCACCCCCCATCCGAAGAGGCCAGATGAGCCAGAACGACCCCGCCGTCCGCCTGCCACTGTCCACTGCTGGACCACTGGACCCGCCGCCGGAGTGGGAAACGCTGCGCGCACAGTGTCCCGTGGCCGATGTCGGACTCCCCAGTGGAGACACCGGCACCCTGCTGACCCGCTACGACCACATCAGGACGCTCCTGTCGGACTCCCGCATCTCGCGCCCGACCGCCGAAGACAACAGCGCGCGGATCGCTCCGGAGGGGCGCGGCGGCGTGTCGACCAACAGCGACATGGAGCTTTCCATCCAGGCCAATGGCGAAGGCCACCAGAAGTGGCGGCGGCACGTGGGAAGGTACTTCACCGCCAAGCGCATGACGGCACTGCGGCCCGGCATGAAGGAGATGGCCGAATCCCTCGTCGACGCCATGGTCAAAAGCGGTGCGCCCGCCGACCTCAAGGCAGCGCTCGGCTTCCCGCTGCCGGTCTACGTGATCTGCGATCTCCTCGGCGCCCCGGCCGAGGACCGGGACCGCTTCTCGTACTGGTCCGACGCGTTTCTTAACGTCAGCCGCTACTCGCTGGATGAGACCCGAGCAGCCCACAGGGACTTCTCCGCCTATATGACCGCACTGGTCCAGGCCGAGCGCGCCGAGCCCGGCGAAGACCTGATCAGCACCCTCATCGAGGAGAGCCGAGCGGAGGGCCAGGGGCTGACGGACCCGGAACTCCGCGACACCGGCATGGCCCTGCTGGTCGCCGGGCACGAGACCACGGCGAACATGATCGGCAAGATGATCACCATGCTGCTCGCCGACCGCACCCGGTGGGAGACCCTGCTGGCCGATCCGTCCCTGGTGCGCACCGCGGTCGAAGAGGTGCTGCGCTCGGACACCAACCTGGGCGGCTTCGGCGTCCGGCGCTACCTGCCCGAGGACTTCGAGATCGACGGAACGATACTGCCCCGCGGTACCACCGTCTTCTGCGCCCTGTCCTCCGCCAACCGCGACGAGCGGGCCTTCGCCGACCCGGACCAGATGGACCTCACCCGCAGCCCCAACCCCCATCTCACCTTCGGCGCCGGAGCCCATTCCTGCCTGGGCCAGTCCCTGGCCCGCACCGAACTCCAAGTCGCCCTCGAGGTTCTCCTGGACAGGCTGCCGAGCCTCGACCTGGCCGTACCGGTCGCGGACTTGCAGAAAGTCGAGGGACTCTCCGTCGGCGGCCTGCGCGAGGTACCCGTGCGATGGTGACCCGCCCCGCCGAGACCACCGCACCGACCGACAACACAACCGAAGGCACAACCGAAGGCACGACCGAAGGCACGGCCAGGGGGCCCGCCACGAAGAATGGAGCCATCATGAAGATCACCGTGGACCAGGACAAGTGCTGCGGCGCCGGCAGCTGCGTCCTCGCCGCCCCGGACGTCTTCGACCAGCGCGACGAGGACGGCATCGTCGTCCTCCTCACCCCCGAGCCCACCGAGGACCACCACGCGGCCGTCCGCGACGCGGCCGCCGTATGCCCCGCCGCCGCCATCGCGCTCAGCGACGTATGACGGCTTGAACCACGCTTGAGAGCCAGGGCGGGGCACATTCGGGCAGTCCCGGACGCGCCCCGCCCCTGAGGCTGGTTCGACCAGACGATCCGTTTCGGGGTCGGCGATCAGCCGACGCCCGTGTGCAGGGCGTCACCGCCGCCTTCCCCGACGCCGAGAGGGCGGGCGTCGCCCGCTCGGGCCCGGAGCAGGGTGCGGCCGACGAGCGAGGGGCGCGCGGCGTGGTCGTAGGCGGTCCGGCCCCTGTGAACGGCTGCGACCGGGCGGTCAGGACGTCCGGTTGGGGCCCGTGAAGTCGTAGTCGGATTCCACCCGGACGACGTTCGCAAGCCCAGGCCCGGAATCGGTGCCGGATGTACGCAACCGACCCGGCCGCGCAACGGGCACGGCCGGGGTCCAGTCGTGCGGGAGTCAGTGGGGTCCCATCAGTCGGCAGGCGGGACGACAAAGGTGCTGAACGAGTCGGCCGGGAGGTTGGCCCGCAGCAGACGGTCGCCGATCATCACATTGATCTCATCGTCCTGGGCGAGGTCGTTGTGGACGACGACCACGACGCTTCCGTCCGGGTTGGCGAACGTGAGAAGGTTCTCGTGTCCATTCAGGCTGGCGGTGTTGAAGACGCGCGCGCCCGGCCGCACGAACTGCGAGACATGGCGCATCACGTAGTACTCGTGATTGAGGGTGTATGTGCCCGTGGCCGTGTCGACCGTGACGAGTAGTTCTGTGACCAGCCCCAGGTACTCACTGCCTTTTCGTCGAGTGTGAGGTTCCAGTACATGTAGGCGTTCGCCCCGTTGTGGATGTAGTGCCGCATCTGCGACCAGGCGTACCGGCAGTGCCTCCAGTCGTTACGGCCGTCACCACACTCCTGCTCCGTCTGGTAGATCCGCAGCTCGGGATGGCGGCTGCGGAACCCGGCGACAGCGCGATTGCCGTCCCACTGGAAACCCGCCCGTAGCCATGCTTCGCGCCTGCCGACTCCGCCCGGCCTGCGGCCTTCGCCTGGTTGCTGTCGCGGCCGTGGATGCGCCAGCCTCCGCCATCCGGGATCCGACCGACCTTCTTCACACCCAGATGCACCATATGGCCCGGCCAGCGAGCGGTGATCTTCCCCGGTTTGCGGTTGTTCTCGCCGCCGGAGTCGATGAACCTGCGTTTGCCGAGGCCAAGTCGGGTCAGGTGCCGGGTGACGGCGCGGCGGTTGATGGTGAAGCCGATGCCGGCCAACTCGTGGGTGATCCGTTGTGCGGACCATTTGTGCTCGCGCCGCCAGATCTCGATCTTGTCGATCACCCACGCGGGCGACGCGTTCGGATTCCGGCGCGGGGTCGACGGCCGATCTTGCAGGCCAGCCTCACCGTGACGCCGCCAGCGGTTGACCCGCTTCGATGCACAGGCACGGGATATCCCCATTTCGGCGGTGACGTATGCGATCGGCCGAGTCTGGCAGCGCTCGACCAGGCGTCGGCGCCCTTCGATGGACAGCGGAGCGTTGGCGTGCGCCATGGAAGCCTTCCTGCCGGAAATTGAACGACGATCGCCGCCCCAAGACCCCATGCAGGTCATCGAGCACGTGGGTCAGTCTGGTGGGGCGTGCCGCGGTTCCGGTCAGTTGAACTCGGCCGCGTGGTCGATGGCCCACTTCGCGAAGGTGCCGGCCGGTCGGCCGGCGAGTCGCTCAATATGATCGGTGGTGCGGTATGACTCTGGTCGCCACTTTGAGGCGGCGATCAGCGCCTCCACCAGCGGCTCGGGACGGCCGTCTGCGAGCATCCGTGATCGCGCGAGATGGGCAGGGAGCGCCTCGAACCGCAGATCGCGCCGGAGGGCAGCACCGAGGTGAGCGACCTGGTCGGCACGGCTGAGGACCTCGGGGCCGGTCAGCACGTGCGGGCCGTGGTCCAGTTGATCGTGGTGCGCGAGCAATACGGCTATGGCCGCATCAGCGACATCGCGCTCGTCGACGACGGCTGTGCGCGCCGCCTTGGGGCCTGAGACGACATCGCCCGCCCGCAACTGTTTCACCCATCCACGCGCGTTGGAGGCCAGCGTGTCGCTCCGCAGCACCACGGGTCTCAGACCGGCCTCGTGAAGCAGGGCTTCCATGTCCGCGTGCACTTGAACGATTGGATCGCTCTGGCGAGTGGCTTCGTCGTCTATGGCGGTCGAGGACAGGTAGACGACACGCGGCGCCGCCGTGGTGAGTTCTGCGATCAGGCCGTGGGCAGGGCCGGAATCGAGCAGTGGCCAGATCAGAAAGACAGCGTCGATGTCCACGAGCGCCTCGTGCACGACACCGGGGTCCGTGAGGTCGCCGACCACCCACTCGACTCCTGGTCGCGGGCCAGCCTGATTGCGCACAAGGCATCGTACGCGCGCGCCGTGTGCTTGGAGACGGTCAACGATCTCTCGGCCGAGGTTGCCAGTCGCGCCGGTGACCAGGATCGATGGACAGTACGGGGAGCTCGTGGGCTTGGTGGTATCAGGCATGATCGTGACGCTATGGGTTCAGGTCGACATGAAGGCAAGGTGCGTGTGGTGAAGACGATCGGGGAAGTAGCCGCAGAGCTCGGCGTTGAGGCTCACGTGCTGCGGCACTGGGAACAAGTTGGTGCCCTCACCGTGCGTCGTGATGGCAACGGCTACCGCATCTATGACGAGAGCGCGCTGGAACAGGCACGTACCGTGCTGAAACTGCGACGCGTTGGGCTCTCACTGCCCGAGGTCACTGCCGCCATGTCGCCGACGAAGTCGGCGGCACAGGCCGTGGTGAGGGCGAAGATCGCGGCACTCGAGAATGAAGTCGTCCATAGACAGCAGGCAATCACCTTTCTGCAGCACACCGTTGAGTGCCGGCACCGATACCTCGACGACTGTCCGGACTGCGCGACCTTCGTCCGCGGAGCTTGAACCTTTCTCCCGCTGGGATTGGCAGCCCCGACGGTGCCCACGCCACCGTCATGAACGTCACGTCCCGCAACAGCAGGGTGCCCCGAGCCGACCACCGTTCGAATCAGGCAGACACCTTAGGAGAGATGTCGTGGCAGGTACGCGTATTCGACACATCGCCGCGCTGGGCAGCTCTTTCGCCGCAGGGCCGGGTATCGAGCCTGTTGCGGACCGGAGAGCACGCCGATCGGCGCGGAACTATCCGCATCTGCTTGCCGAACGGCTCGGTGCCACGCTCACGGACCTCACTGTCAGCGGAGCCACCACAAAGACGATCATCGACACCCCCCAACGGGTCCTGTTCCGCAAGTTCCCGCCCCAGTTGCACGGGCTGCCTGCGGATGCCGCCCTGGTGACGATCACCGCGGGGGGCAACGATCTCGGCTACATCAGCAGCATGATGAGGCTGGGCCTGTCAGCCCGCCTGGCGTCCGGCTCGTTTTCGCGGCCAATGACCGCCGTGTTGCGACGGCGCGGTGTACTGCGTCCGGCGAAGGATGACATGGACCAGGCGGCGGCGAACCTCGCCCATGTCGTGGAGGAGGCACGGCGCAGGGCCGAGGATGCACGAGTGTTGTTGGTGGACTATCTCACGGTCATCGGTCCGGACACCTGCCCCAGCCGTGAAGCACCCTTCGAAGCAGAGAGGTTGGAGGAGTTCCGCCGGCTCGGCGACCAGGTCGCCGAGGTGTTCGCCCGCGCGGCCCGTCGCACTGGGGCGGAGCTCGTCGCTGTGGGGGAGATCAGCCACGGGCATGCTGTCGGGTCAGCAGAACCGTGGGGGGTCGGGCTTGGCGAGCATCTTCGCGGCTCCGGCGTCATCGACTCCTTCCACCCCAACATCGCCGGCATGTGCGCCGTGGCGGACGCCATCACCGAACACCTTTAGTACCACTCCGAAGCGAAGTCGTTCGCCCCGATGGGCATACGGCTCCACGGCGACGCCGACAGGCGCAGATCGTTGATCCTTGACGACCGCCACCCGGCGACCTACGCGGCGTACTTCGGCCGGTTTGTCGACGCCTGCCGTGCTTCACCGCCGGTTCGATCAAGTACAGGGCATGGGAGCCGGTGTGGCGCAGGCGCTGGTCATGTGCGGAGCGCTGCCGGTGGGGGCAGCGGTGATCGTCCGCGCCGTCCCACCGGGCGATTCCGCGGTCATGCAGTCACCTCCAGGGTGGTGGTGAGCCGAGCCGTGGAACTGCCCCCGACCCAGATGTCGAGTGTCGTGGCGTCCTCGACGAAGTCGCGGGTGGCGGCGGACCAGTAGCGCAGCTGGTCGGGACCGACCATGGGCACCTGTCCGACGTGCCGGGGCCAGGTGAACGGCAGGCGCCCGGCCGGGGAGACGTCGCCCAGCAGCACGGCCGCGACGGCCTCGCCGCCGCGCGTCCCCGGGTACCACGCCTGCACGATCGCCGGTACGTTGGCGTCCGCCCAGCGGAGGTCCACCGGGCGGCCGGTCATGACGACGACCACGACCGGGGTGCCGGTGGCGGTGATCCGCTTGAGCTGTTCGAGCTGTCGGCCAGGGAGGTCGAGGGTGGAGGTGGAGGCCTTCTCGCCGATCTGGCTCTGCCGCTGGCCGACCACGACGACGGCCACGTCCGCTTCGGCGGCACGTGCGACGGCCCGGCCGATCCCGGCGTCGTCGTCCAGTCCGCGGGGGTCGACTCGACCGTCGTGTCCATCTGGTCGAACGGAGTCGGGAAGACCCGCTCGACGATGCCCGCGCCGGGGGCGTGCTCGACACGGACGCCGTCGCCGAGGCGCCCCCGCAGTCCCTCCACGATCGTCACCGTCTCCTGGGTGTCGTGGTCGAAGACCCACGGCCCCAGGGTGTCGCGCTTGCTGTCGGCGAGCTGGCCGATGACGGCGACCGACGTCAGTTTCCCAGCCTCCAGGGGCAGGGTCCGCTCGTCGTTCTTGAGGAGCACCATCGACTGCTCCGCCGCCGACCGCGCCTGGTCCCGGTGGGCGGTTTGGGCGAGGATCGCCGGCGCGGCGTCCTCGTCGACGAACGGGTTGTCGAACAGGCCCAGGCGGAACTTGGCGGTGAGCACGCGACGCGCCGCCTGGTCCAGCTTCTCCGTGCTGATTTTCCCCTCGGCGAGCGCATGCGGCAGGTTGTCGTACTCCGGGTCAAAGGCGGCCATCTCCATGTCCACACCGGCGTGGAGCGCCCGTGCTGCGGCGTCCTTCTGGTCCCGCGCGAAGTGCTGGGTCTCCAGCGACCGCACCGCGTTGGCGTCCAAGACCACCCAACCCGTGAAGCCCAGCGCGTCGCGGAGCACGTCGGTCAGCAGTTGGCGGTTGCCCGAGGCCGGGGCTCCGTTGAGGTCCATGTAGGCGCTCATGACATTGGCGGCCCCGGCCTCGATGGCCGCCTTGAACGGCGCGAGGTAGACGTTCCACAGCTCGGAGTCGGAGATGTCCGCGTCGTCGTAGTCCCGGCCGCCGCGTGCCGCGCCGTATCCGACGAGGTGCTTGGGCCCGGCCATCACACGGTCCGGACCGAGGTCGCCCTGGAACCCCCGCACCTGCGCCGCGGCGACGGCCGCGGTGAGCACCGGGTCCTCGCCGGAGCCCTCGATCATGCGACCCCAGCGCGCGTCACGGGCGATGTCGATCATCGGTGCGAAGGTCCAGTGGATGCCGGCCGCGCGGGCCTCCCGCGCCGCGACCGTCTGGGCGGCCTCGATGGCCCGCGGGGACCAGGTGGCGCTGAGCGCGATCGGCACCGGGAAGATCGTACGCAGCCCGTGGATCACGTCGTATCCATGTCGATTTCGACATGGCGTTCCCACAGCGAGTACTCGGTCTGGACGGCGCTGATCGGATGGATGGCGTGGGCGCAGCGGAGGGTGGCGGCCGAGACTTCGGACAGGCCGATGTGGCACACCTTGCCCTGGGCGACCAGGTCGGCCAGGGCGCCGACGGACTCCTCGACGGGGACGGCGGGGTCGATGCGGGCGAGGTAGTACAGGTCGAGGTGATCGGTGCGCAGCCGTCGCAACGACGCTTCGCAGGCATGGCGCAGCTCGTTGGGTGAGCCGGCGGGCGCCAGGCCCTCGGCGGTGCGGCGGACTCCGGTCTTGGTGGCCAGTACGACGCGGTCGCGGTGCGGTGCGAGGGTCCGGCCGAGGAGTTCCTCGTTTGCTCCGTCGCCGTAGAAGTCGCCGGTGTCGAACAGGGTGACGCCCGAATCGAGGGCCTCCAGCAGGGTGGCCGCGGCTTCGTGCGGGTCGGTGGGGCCGTAGATGCCGGTCATGCTCATGCAGCCGAGGCCGAGTCGGGAGAGCGCTGGGCCGTCGGGTGCAAGGTTGGGGTGCACCGTTCCTCCGTCACTTTGCCAGGGCCGCGCGGAGGAACGCGAGGATCTCCGCCTGGGCGGCCTCGGCCTGGGGTTCCACGCCGGGCAGGGTGAGGAACGCGTGTCGCGCTCCCGGGTATTCGGTGAGCCGCACGGAGGTCCCGGCCGCTTGCAGTCGCTCGGCGTAGCAGCGGCCGTGATCGGCGACCGCGTCCTGGGTGGGCACCACCACGAGCGCCGGGGCGAGCCCGCTCAGGTCGTCCGCGTACAGCGGCGAGACCGCGCTGGCGTCGGTTCCCGGCGGGACGGCGAGCCGCTGGAAGAACCGCAGTTGCGGCAGGGCCAGGGTCGGGCTGTCTGCGTACTCGGCGATCGAGGGGTAGTCGAACATCGTCTCGGTCACGTCGACTGCGGGGTTGACCAGCACCTGCGCCTTGAGCTCCAGGCCGGCCTCCCTGGCCCGGATGGCCGTCAGCGCGCTGATGAGCGCGCCGCAGCTCTCACCGAAGACGGCCGTGCGCGCCGGGTCGACGCCCCACTGCGCTGCGTGCCGCATCACGTGTTGGAGCACGTCCCAGCCGTCGTCGGCGGCGTTCGCGAGCGGGCTGCCGGGGGCGAGGAGGCGGTGCTCGACCGAGACGACGAGGGCCGGCAGTCCCACGGCGAGGTGGCTGTTGGTCCAGTCGCACTGCACCGCCGTGCCCACGAAGCCGCCTCCGTGGACATGAACCACGAGTGGCAGTTCGGTTCGGGCTGCGGCTTCATCGTCTCCCGTCGGGGCCGGCCGGTAGACCCGGACCGGTAGTTCGCGGCCGGGAAGCGCGATCTCCTGCCAGACGATCGCGGCGTCGGCGTCCGGCTCTCCGAGGATCGTCCGTGCCGTGCTGGAGGCCCGGAAGCGGTTCTCCGCGTCGCGGTAGGCGCGCAGTTCCTCGGTCGTGATCGCCGAGAAGTCCGGCGTCGGCGGCCGTGTCGCGGTAGTGGTCTCACTCATGTGCCTTCTCCCCTCCCGGCCGGATGCCGAGTGTGTCGATGTGGCCGGCCAGTGCGTTGACCTCATTATGCACGCGGTGCGTGCATCAGCAAGTGCATAGGTTAGGCTGAGCCCGGACGAGAGGGGCGAGATGACTGGCCGAAGGCGATGGTCGACCGAGGAGATCCTGGACACGGCGGCGGAGCTGCTGCGCACGAGCGACGCCGAGTCATTCAGCGTGCGCAAACTCGCCGCAGCGCTCGGAACCGACTCCTCCAGCCTCTACCGGCACTTCCGCAACAAGACCGAACTGCTGCGCGCGGTTGCCGACCGGATCCTGCTGGCCGCCATGGACAGCTACCGTCCCGAGGGCAACTGGAAGCAGCGTGTCACCGCCCTGGCCCTGCACCTGCGCGAGGCCTTCGGCGAGCAACCCCAACTCGCCACGGTGTGGGGACGCTATGGTTCCGGCGGCACCGGATCCCGATTGGTCATGGAGGAGCTGCTGCAGGCCCTGCGCGCGTCCGGCCTGCCCGACGAGGAGGTCCCGGTGCGATACCACCGCATCGTGATCCTCCTCGCCGCGCTGATCGCCTCCGAAGCCGGTATCAGCACCATCACCCCCAAGGAGTACGAACAGGGCATGGAGCAGTTCCGCGTCGCGGTGCTCGGCGCCGACCCCGAACGCTTCCCCGCCCTGGCCCACTTCGCCCGCGACATCCGCCCCCTCGGAGCGGACCGCCGCGCCGCATTCGAAGAAATCCTCGCCGCCCACCTCGTCCACATCGAGGCCCAGATCCCCTGATGTGCCGGATCACGAATGCGATGCGGATGGGTCGCGCCACTGCCGCAGGCCCGGTGCCTGAGGCCGGGTGCCGGAGCAGCGGCCGGGGAAGGTGATGTGGTCGTACCGGAGGGAGGAGAGCCGGGCGGTCGTTCAGACCGAGCCTGTCCGGCCGCCCGCCGACTGGTCAGTGGGCACTCCGGGCGCGGGGCGGGGGCCGGGCATCCTGGCCGTCGCCGCGGCGGCGGCCAATTCGAGGTGGGGGTTCATGTCCAGCTCGAACCGGCTGTAGGGCCGGAAGGCTTCCGCGTGCAGCGGGGGCACGGTCAGCCGAGCGGAACACCCGCATGGCCTTCCAGGGCCTGGATGAGGTGAGTCTGGAACAGCTCGGCGAGATCACCGGCGACGACACCCTTCCATCGGGCGGTGTCATCCCCGTCGCCAAGACGGGCCGGGTTACGGACGTGGATGACCACGTCATGCCCGTCCTCGGCCAACGCGTTCGCCGTATCGCGCCCGAGACCACTGGACGCCCCCGTCACCAGAACCAGTGCCATGTCAATCATCTCCCGCCCTTGTGGCAACGGGTGCCGTGAACCCTCGGCCGGGAATGCCCGCCGCATGACGAGCCCGCGCGCAATGCCCTACGCGGACCACGCCCATCGCCTTGCAGTCCTCCGCGGCCCGATCCAGCGGCAGGGTGAGGCTGGTGCCACCCCGAGAGCAGCAAGTTTCGTGCCATCGAAGTCTGAGCAGCATGGAGTGCGGGTGCGGGACAGCAGCGGCTGTGGATCCGTACGGTCGTGCGATATGTGACCTCGACGCTCAGAAGGACGGCGTGGGACCGGCGCCGCCTGAACGTGCAGTGGGTGGGGAGATGCCATGACGCAGGAAGCGGGACGGGGCGGGGGCCTGGACGGCAAGGCGGTGCTGCTGGCGGCCGGGCTGGCCGATCTGGCGGTGAGCACGCTGGGTGCGGCCCTGGGGACGGTGCGGGGGCTGCTGCGCCGCTCGGACGCCGCGGAGCTGGCGGCGGAGGCCGGGGACGACCTGATGGCGCGTGGGCGCCTGGTGCTTGACCGGTACGCCGCCGTACCCCCGGCCCACCTGGAGATCCTCGCCCGGCACGCCCTGGCTCGGAAGACCGCTGATGACGTCTGACCGGTGGGAGCCGGCCGCGTTCAAGGTCCGCGTGGATGAGGTACTGCACCGGTTCGTCGCCCAGGAGGCCGACCAGTTCGCGGCGATTGATCCGCTCCTGGGCCCGGTGGCCGAGCAGCTGGAGGCGGCAGTAGCGGACGGCAAACGGCTGCGGGCGGCATTCTGCTACTGGGGCTGGCGTGCGGTGGGACAGCCGGACAGCGGCGCGCTGGTGCGGGCGGCGGCCTCCATGGAGCTGGTGCACGCCGCCGCGGTCGTGCACGACGACCTCATCGACGACAGCCCGCTGCGGCACGGGCGCCCCACTGCACATGTCGCCCTGCGCGGTGCCGTACGGCGTCGCCCGCGCGCCGACGCCGCCGCCAGGTCGCTGGCGATGCTGGTGGGAGACCTGCTGATGGCGCTGGCCGGGCAGTTGTTCGCCACCAGCGGTCTGCCCGCCGCGTACCTCGCCCGGGCCCGCCCCCTGTGGTCGGTGATGGCCCGCGAGCTGATCGCGGGCGAGTGCCTGGAGATCCTGCGTACCGGAGCCGGTCCGGACACCACAGCGTCGCTGAAGGTGATCCGCTACAAGACCGCCAAGTACACCGTCGAGCAGCCCCTGCTGATCGGCGGCGCCCTGGCCGGGGCCGGCGCGCGGCTGCGCGAGGGCTACTGCGCGTACGGGCTGCCGCTGGGCGAGGCGTTCCAGCTGCGGGACGACCTGCTCGGTCTGTTCGGAAATCCGGAACGCACCGGCAAGGCCGACGCCGACGACGTGCGCGGCCACCGGCCCACGGCCCTGCTGGCAGAGACCTGGCGCCTCGCCCGCGACGACGACCGGGAGGGGCTCCGTGCGGTACTGGGCCGACGCGACCTGGACGCGGAGGATCTGGACACGGTCCGCGAGGTGATGCGCCGGCTCAGGGCACCCGACCGCATCGAGGACATGATCAGCGCACGGGTCGAGGAAGCGCTCGGCGCCCTCCACGAGCTGGATGTACCGGCGCACGCCGCCGCTGCCCTGACCGCGCTGGCGCATTCGGCGACGGTCCGCCTGTCCTGACCCCGCCACCGGGACGGCACAGACCCGTGCTCTCCACCGCCGCCGGCCATCCCGCCGGCCGTGGACGGTCCCGTGGAAGACAAGGAGCTTCCCAATGCTGATGTCAAGCTGCTGCCGTAACAGGCGATGTGGCTTGGTAACACGCTCCGTCGCGGATCATGGCCCACAGGACATT
>NZ_JBIBKK010000013.1:0-293467 GCF_042959105.1 Streptomyces sp. NPDC007917 | reverse complement strand
CATGATCAGCCACATACCACTCACCCCCATCCCGCCACGCCACATACCGCTGCTCCACCAACGTCGACACATTCACATCCACCAACGGATGCAACCCCGGTCCACCTGCGGTGGCGCCCGTGCCACCGGTGCGCAGCACCGGCAGTTCGTCCGCGGTCGCCACCCAGCAGCGCTCGCGGGCGAAGGGGTAGCCGGGCAGCGGTATCCGCCGCGGCGCGGCGCCCAGTTCCTGGTCCGCCGCCACGTCCCAGTCGGCGTCGGCTCCGGCGCACCACAGCCGGGCCAGCTCGGCCAGGTCCCCGGCCCGTGCGGCCGCGCGTACGGCGTCGGCCGTCCCGCGCGCCGCGCCGCCGCGCGGCGCAGTGCCGCGCTCCACCTCGGCGGGGGCGTCCCCGCCGGCGAACCGGCGCAGCGCCCGCACCAGCTCGCCGCCGTCCGCGGTCACCACCGCCAGCCGCTCCGCCATCGCCTCGCGGCCCACCCGCAGCGTGTACGCCACGTCCGGCAGCGCCACCCGCTCCCGGTCCAGGAAGCCGGCCAGCAGCCCCGCGTACTCGCGCAGCCGCTCCTCGTCGCGCGCCGACAGGACGAACACCAGCGGCGCCGCCAGGCGCTGGCCACCCGCCGCCACGGCCGGCACCGGCCGGTCCGCCCCGTCCGCCTCCTCCAGCACCAGATGGGCGTTGGACCCGCCCGCGCCGAAGGAGCTGAGCCCCGCGCGGCGCGGCACCGCCCGGCCGTCCGGGGCGGGCGCGGGCGCCGGCCAGGGCCGCGACTCCTGCTGCACCCGGAACGGCGTGGCCGCGAAGTCGATGTTGGGATTCGTCTCCCGTGAGTGCAGCGAGGGCACCAGCCGCCGGTGCTTGAACTGCAGCAGCACCTTGGTGAGCCCGGCGATGCCCGCCGCCGACTCCAAGTGCCCGATGTTGGACTTCACCGATCCGATGGCGCACGGCTCGCCGCGCCCGGCGGCCGGGCCGAACACCTTGCCAAGACCCGTGATCTCGATCGGGTCGCCGAGCGAGGTGCCGGTGCCGTGCGCCTCGACGTACGAGACGGTGTCCGCCGCCACGCCGGCCCGGCGCAGCGCGGTGGCGATGACCCGCTCCTGCGCCTTGGGGTTGGGCACGGTGTAGCCGTTGGTCTTGCCGCCGTGGTTGACGGCGTCCCCGAGGATCACACCGTAGATGTGGTCGCCGTCCTCAATGGCCTTGCGGCGGGGCTTGAGCAGCACCGCGCCCACGCCCTCGCCCGGCACATAGCCGCTGCCGCCCGCGCCGAAGGACCGGCACCGCCCGTCGTCGGACAGATAGCCGCCCTGGCTGAGGAAGACGTACTTGTAGGGGTGGACGGAGACGTTGACGCCGCCCGCGATGGCCAGCTCGCTCTCGCCCCGGCGCAGGCTCTCACAGGCCAGGTGGATCGCCGTCAGCGACGACGAGCACATGGTGTCGAGCGCCAGGCTGGGGCCGCTGAGATCGAGCAGGTAGGAGACGCGGTTGGCGATCGAGGCGTACGAGGAGTTGGTCACGGGCAGACCGCCGCGCAGCGTGTCCACGGCCCCGTACAGCTGGTACTCGCCGTACATCACGCCGACGAACACCCCGACGCTGCGGTCCTTGAGGTCTCGCCGCCGGTAGCCGGCGTCTTCCAGGACGTGCCAGGAGGTCTGCAGGAACAGCCGCTCCTGCGGGTCCATCAGCTCGGCCTCGCGCGGCATGACGGGGAAGAACAGCGGGTCGAACTTGTCGACGTCCGTCAGGAAGCCACCCCAGCGCGCGTAGGCGCCGCCGGGGGTGTTCCGGTGGGGGGTGAAGAAGCGGTCGTGGTCCCAGCGCTCGGGCGGGATCTCGGTGACGCAGTCGCGGCCCTCCTCCAGGTTGCGCCAGAAGGCGTCCAGGTCGTCGGCCATCGGATAGCGGCCGCTCAGCCCGATGATGGCGATGGCCTCGTCGTCGGCGGGGGCGGGGGCGGCGGGCGGCTCGCTCCGCTCCCGGGGCAGGAACCGCCCCAGCGGCACCGCGCCCCCCGCTCCCCCGGCCGTCGGGGCCTGGGCGGGAGGGGACTCTTGGTGGACCGGCTCGGCGGAGGCGGTCAGCTCCTGGATGCGCCCGCCGTGCTCGTCCAGGAAGTACTCCACCAACTCGGCCAGGGTCTGGTACTCGAAGAACAGCGTCTTGGACAGCCGTACGTCGAGCCGGTCCTCCAGCGCGGCGTTGAGCCGGGTGATCATCAGCGAGTCGATGCCATAGCGCTCCAGCGGGGCGTCGGCGTCGATGTCGGCGATGTCGAGCTTGGTGGTGTCGGCGAGGACGCCGGTGAGGAAGCGCTCGGTGAGCTCGCGCAGTCCGTCGCCGTCCGCGCCGTCGCCACCGGCCGGGGATGCCGGCCCGCCGTCCGCACGGGGGGCCTCGACCGCCGGTGGCGCGGTGTCCTCGGCCGGCTCGGCGCCGTCCAGGGGCAGCGCCCGGATCACGAGGTCGCGCATGCGGACGAGGACGGTGCCGTCCGGGTCCAGCAGTGACACCTCGACCGTCACCGCACCCGACTCCACACCACCACCCGTGACCCGCACATACGCCAGACACTCCCGCACCAGCGCCCCGAAGATCTCCACCTCACCCACCGCATACGGCAGGAACGCCACCCCGGCACCGGCGCCACCGGCCAGCAACCCCACCGCCGCCTGCAACCCCCCGTCCATCAACGACGGATGCAACCCCCACTCACCGAACCCCGCCACCAACCCCTCCGGCACCCGCACCACACCCAGCGCCTCACCCTCACCACACACCAACCCCGCCAACGAGCGGAAGCGCGGCCCATACGCCAACCCGCGCGACCCGAAGTCCCGATAGCACTCCTCGACGTCCCTCACCACGCCCAACCGGGACCGCAGCCCCGCCACATCCACCCGCTCCACCGCACGCCCGGCGTCCCCGTCCCCCGGCGCCAACTCCAGCTCGCCCCGCGCGTACACCTCGTCCCCGCACGACACCTCAAACCCCACCCCGCCACCCGCCAGGGGCACCAACCCCACCCCCACCTCACGCACCCCACCCTCAAACCCCAACACCCGCTCGAACACCACACCCCGCACCACACCCACCCCACACCCCGACGCCAACGCCCCCGCAGCCCGCCCCAACTCCACAAACGCCACCCCAGGCCACACCCGCCGCCCGAACACCACATGATCAGCCACATACCACTCACCCCCATCCCGCCACGCCACATACCGCTGCTCCACCAACGTCGACACATTCACATCCACCAACGGATGCAACGCCCCGGAACCCGCGCCCCCGGCAACCCCGGCCGTACCCGCCTCGTCCGCCTCGTCCGCCGTTATCCAGCAGCGGCGCCCCTCGAACGGATACGTGGGCAGGGGGACCCGGCGGCGGCTCTCCTCGCCGAAGTAGGCGGGCCAGTCGATGTCGACGCCCGCCAGCCACAGGCGGCGCACCGTCTCCAGTGGTGCCTCCTCGCCCGCCCGCAGCACCGCGAAGCCACTGCCGGGGCCTTCCGGCGGGGTCCGGGCGTCCAGCGGCCGCACGGGGAACCGAGGGGTCTTCCGGCCGCCCTTCGAGACGGCCGTGCCCGACCCGGCGCCCACGGCGGCCACCGCGTCCTTCAGGCCGACGGTGCCGGCCAGGCACTCGGCCACCAGCGCGCCGACGCCCCGCCCGTACGCGGCCTCGGGCCTGATCCCCAGCTCGAGCCACAGCCTGCCGAGGGCGTACTGCACCGCGAACGCGGCGCCGGCGGCGCCGTGGCGGGCCACGCCCGCTCTCCGGCAGGCCGTGTAGTACTTCTTGAACCGCGGCTCCCGCTCGCTCAGCCGCGCCGCGAGGTGTTCCGCCTGCCCGGGGCCGCCCGGCTCGTCGTCGAAGACGAAGACCGCCGCGAGGCCGTCACCCACCGGCCGCGCCACGACGTCGCCCGTGGCCGCGTCGCCCGCCGCCCCGCCGTCCGCCGCCCGGCCCTCCAGCGCCTCGACGGCACCCGGAAGGTCCCGGCACACCACGGCGCGCCGGAAGGGGTACATCCCGCGCCCGACGGCCAGCGTGTAGGCGACGTCGGCCGGCGGCAGCTCCGGGTGCTCGCGCAGATGACCGGCGAGGTTGGCGGCCATGGCGGCCAGCGCCGTCTCCGTCTTCGCCGACAGCAGGATCAGCTGCTCGGGGCGCGACGGTCCGGAGGGCTCGGTCGGCGGGGCCTCCTCGAGCACGGCGTGCGCGTTCGTCCCGCCGATGCCGAACGAGCTGACGCCGGCCCGCCGGGGCGTGCCGTCGCTGTCCCAGTCGCGCAGCTCGGTGCTGACCCGGAACGGGCTGTTCTCGAAGTCGATGTCCGGGTTGGGGCGGGTGAAGTTGACGGTGGGCACGAGCGCCTTGTGGCGCAGCATGAGGGCGGTCTTGATCACCCCGGTGACCCCGGCGGCGGCGTCCAGGTGCCCCACGTTCGACTTCACCGAGCCGATCGCGCAGAAGCCCCTGTCCGCCGTGGCCTGCCGGAACGCCTGGGTCAGCGCCGAGATCTCGACCGGGTCCCCCAGCCGGGTGGCGGTGCCGTGCGCCTCGACATAGCCGATGGTCGCCGGATCCACGCCCGAGACCGCGTGTGCCTCGGCGATGACGGCGGCCTGCCCCTCCTTGCCGGGGGCGGCGTAGCTCACCTTCATCGAGCCGTCGTTGTTGGTGGCGGTGCCCTTGATCACCGCATGAATGGTGTCCCCGTCGGCGAGGGCGTCGCGCAGCGACTTGAGTACGACCACCCCCACGCCGTTGCCCAGCACGGTGCCACTGGCATCGGCGTCAAAGGTACGGACATGGCCATCCGCGGAAAGGATGGCACCTTCTTCATAGAGATAGCCCTTGACCTGCGGGAGTTTCACGGTAATTCCACCGGCGAGCGCTATGTCGCATTCGCCGTTGATGATGCCCTGACAGGCCAGGTGAATGGCCACGAGCGAGGTGGAACAGGCCGTCTGTACCGAATAGCTGGGTCCCTTGAGGTCCAGCTTGTATGACACACGGGTGGCCAGGTAATCCTTGTCGTTGCCCACCATGACGGCGAAGTGACCGGACGTGGTGGTTTGGTCCACATTGGGCAGCACATTCTGCTGCAGGTAGGTATTGACGGCGGCGCCCGCATAGACGCTGATCAGTCCGGGATATCGGGCCGGATCGTAGCCCGCGCTCTCCAGCGCGGCATGGCAGTGCTGGAGGAAGAGTCGCTGCTGCGGGTCTATGACCTCGGCTTCAGCGGGGGTGAACTCGAAGAAAGAGGTATCGAAGAGGTCGACATCGGACAGAACGCCGTGTGCCCCGACATACCGGGGATCAGCAACCAGCTCGGGCTTTGCACCCGCCCCGAGCAGCTCGTCGTCGTTGAATCTGGAAACACCTTCGCGCCCCTCGCGGAGCAGTTGCCAGAACTCTTCCAGGTCATCCGCGCCGGGAAAGCTGCCCACCATGCCGACGATGGCGATATCGGTCGAATCCACCGGATGGTGTTCATGCGCAGCAGAGGGTTGTGACACTGGCCGATCCCCGTTTCGTCGTTGCGAACCACACCGCTTGCCTGCACTTACTTGCACCGCAACCGCTGACACAACGCACACAACGGACGGCGCGCCTCATCGGACGCGGCATCCGTTTCTCGCACATTACCTAGTCCGTTGATCGCTGCGCCATGAACTTTTTTTTAAACCCAAAGGGGTTGGCATGAAGATGAAAGGAAAGCCATCGCACCGATATATCGCTGCGATCAGTGTTCACGCGGCCCGTCATCTATAGTCGAGGCGCTCGGCATCGCCCGGTCAGCCCCGGGCCAACCAGCCAGTGCTCATGGCTACTTGTGTCAGCTTGAACGGTCAAACCCCCCCAACGCTCGCCCGAGCGCACCGTACTGCGACAAGGAGACTCCATGACCGACAGCGCGTCTGCCCGCGCCGACCTCCTCACCGAGGAGACCCTGCAGGACCCCCACACCCTGTACGCCCAGCTCCGCGAAGAGACCCCCGTGCAGAAGGTGATCCTCCCCCAGGGCCTCAAGGCCTGGCTGGTCACGCGCTACGAGGATGTGCGCGCCGCGCTCACCGACCCCCGGCTGCACAGCGACAAGCGCGACATCGACGGTGTCCTGAGCGGCCATCTCGACGACCAGGGCGCCCGTGACAGCTTCGTCGACGACCTCTCGCGCAATCTGCTCAACACCGACGCCCCCGACCACACCCGGCTGCGCGGGCTGGTCAACAAGGCCTTTACGCCCCGCCGTGTCGCCGCCCTGCGGCCCCGTGTCGAGCAGATCACCGACGAGTTGCTGGACCGCCTGCCCACGGGTGTGGAGACCGATCTGCTCGCCGGGTTCGCCCTGCCGCTTCCCATCATCGTCATCTGCGAGCTGCTCGGGGTGCCACCCAAGGACCGCGGCGCCTTCACCGAGTGGTCCAACGCCCTGCTGTCGGCCGAGGACGGAGCGGCCACCGCCGAGGCCGGCCAGGCGATGGTGGGCTTCCTGTCGGGCCTCCTGGCCGAGAAGCGGGCCCACCCCACCGACGATCTGCTCAGCGCGCTGGTCCAGGCCCGGGACGACGAGGACCGGCTGGACGAGAGCGAACTGATCTCCATGGCCCTGCTGTTGCTGGTGGCGGGCAACGAGTCGACGGTGAACCTCATCGGGAACTCCGTGCTGGCCCTGCTCCGCCACCCGGAGCAGCTGGCCGCGGTCCGCGCCGACCCGGGGCTGCTGCCCGGCGCGATCGAGGAGTTCCTGCGCTACGACGGGCCGATCAACCAGGCGACGTTCCGCTGCACCAGCGAACCGGTCCGGATCGGCGACACCGAGATCCCGGCGAACGAGCTCGTCGTGGTCGCCCTCACCTCCGCCAACCGGGACCCGCGGCAGTTCCCCGACGCCGATCGCCTCGACATCCGGCGGTCCCCGCAGGGCCATCTGGCCTTCGGCCACGGCCCGCACTTCTGCCTGGGCGCCCCGCTGGCGAGACTGGAGGGGCAGATCGCGCTCGGCAGGCTCCTGGAGCGCTTCCCGGGGCTGCGGCTGGCCCGGGCGCCCGAGGAGCTGACCTATCGCTTCAGCACCATCATCCGGGGCCTCACGGAGCTTCCCGTCGTGCTGTGACACCCCCACGGGGGAACGAGCCGGCTCGCCGTCCCGTCAGGCGACATTCACCCGCTGTCCCGGCGGGGCGGCCTCCAGCCAGGCGAGGAATCCGGTCAGCGCGTCCTCGCTCATCGCCAGCTCCAGCCGGGTACCGCTGTGCAGACACGCCAGCACCACGGCGTCGGAGAGCAGCGCCAGCTCCTCCTCGCCCTTCGGCGTGCGCCGCTCCAGCACCTCGATCGAGGCGCGCTCCAGCACCCGGCGCGGCCTGGGGGCGTAGGAGAAGACCCGGAACCACTCGATCCGGTCACCGTTGTAGCGGGCCACCCCGTACACCCAGCCCTTGCCGGTGGGCTCCGGCTCGGCTTCGGGACCGGGCGCGTCCCAGCGCAGTGAGCAGTCAAAGGTTCCGCCGGACCGCTGGATCAGCCGCCGCCGCAGCCCGAAGACGAAGAGTCCCACCACCACCAGCGCGACGACCACGCCGCTCACAAGCAGAGCGAGGACCATCTTCACCGACCTCCTCGCGTCATCCGGAAAAACCGCACCTGCATCGCCTCAGCCGCGGACCGGCGCAGGGAAGTTCCCGCGCGGCCCGCGGCTGAGGGTCTCGACCGTTCGTGACAGGTTTCAGTGCGCTCCCGCCACCGCGCGCAGCCGGACATCGGCGCGCCGCTCGGCGGCGGCGTCCGCCTCCGCCTTGGCGCGCTCCAACGCCCGCTCCGCCCGCTTGACATCGATCTCGTCGGACAGCTCCGCGACCTCGGCGAGCAGCGAGAGCTTGTCGTCCGAGAACGAGATGAACCCGCCGTGCACCGCGGAGACGACCGTCCCGCCCTCGCTCGTACGGATGGTCACCGGGCCGGACTCCAGCACACCGAGCAGCGGCTGGTGGCCGGGCATGACGCCGATGTCACCGGAGGTGGTGCGCGCGATGACCAAGGTGGCCTTGCCGGACCAGACACTACGGTCCGCCGCGACCAGCTCGACATGCAGCTCAGCAGCCAACGTGGCTCCTCGGGTCTTCACCTGCCGGGGGCGACAGGGCTTTCGTCAAAGGATAACGGGCGTGAGGAGAGGGGCGGGACGCGGCCCACCCCTCTCCGGTGACCCCGGGCTCGAAGGAAGCCCGGTTCAGGAGACGCCCAGCTCCTTGGCCTTGGCCTTCAGGTCCTCCAGACCACCGCACATGAAGAACGCCTGCTCCGGGAAGTGGTCGAACTCACCGTCGGCGATCGCGTTGAACGCGGCGATGGACTCGTCCAGCGGCACGTCCGAGCCGTCGACGCCGGTGAACTGCTTCGCCGCGTGGGTGTTCTGCGACAGGAAGCGCTCGATACGGCGGGCGCGGAAGACGGTGAGCTTGTCCTCCTCGCCGAGCTCGTCGATGCCGAGGATGTTGATGATGTCCTGCAGGTCCTTGTACTTCTGCAGGATGGACTTGACCCGCGAGGCGCAGTCGTAGTGCTCCTGCGAGATGTACCGCGGGTCCAGGATCCGGGAGGTGGAGTCCAGCGGGTCCACCGCCGGGTAGATGCCCTTCTCCGAGATCGGACGGGAGAGCACCGTCGTCGCGTCGAGGTGCGCGAAGGTGGTCGCCGGGGCCGGGTCGGTCAGGTCGTCCGCGGGGACGTAGATCGCCTGCATGGAGGTGATCGAGTGACCGCGGGTCGAGGTGATGCGCTCCTGCAGGATGCCCATCTCGTCGGCCAGGTTCGGCTGGTAGCCCACCGCGGAGGGCATACGGCCGAGCAGGGTCGAGACCTCGGAACCGGCCTGGGTGAAGCGGAAGATGTTGTCGATGAAGAACAGCACGTCCTGCTTCTGCACATCGCGGAAGTACTCCGCCATGGTCAGACCGGCCAGGGCGACCCGCAGACGGGTGCCCGGGGGCTCGTCCATCTGGCCGAAGACCAGCGCGGTCTTGTCGAGAACGCCGGCCTCCTCCATCTCGACCATGAGGTCGTTGCCCTCACGGGTGCGCTC
Organism: Streptomyces sp. NPDC007917; assembly: GCF_042959105.1. Lineage (NCBI taxonomy): Bacteria > Bacillati > Actinomycetota > Actinomycetes > Kitasatosporales > Streptomycetaceae > Streptomyces > Streptomyces sp. NPDC007917. Next base: position 284,353 of record NZ_JBIBKK010000013.1, on the reverse strand, counting down.
GCCGACGCCGGCGAACACGGAAACGCCCTCGTGCAGCTTGGCCACACGCATGATCATTTCCTGGATGAGGACGGTCTTGCCGACGCCCGCGCCGCCGAACAGCCCGATCTTGCCGCCCTTGACGTACGGGGTCAGCAGGTCGACGACCTTCAGACCGGTCTCGAACATCTCGGTCTTGGACTCGAGCTGGTCGAAGGCCGGGGCCTTGCGGTGGATGGACCAGCGCTCGGTGATCTCCGACTCGGCCTCGGGCTCGTTGAGGATCTTGCCCAGGGTGTTGAACACCCGGCCCTTGGTCATGTCACCGACCGGGACGGTGATGCCGTCGCCGGTGTCGGTCACCGGGGCCTGGCGGACCAGACCGTCGGTGGGCTCCATGGAGATCGCGCGCACCAGGCCCTCACCGAGGTGCTGGGCGACCTCGAGGGTGAGCGTCTTGGTCTTGCCCTCCTCGGAGGGGTCGGCGACATCGACGTTCAGTGCGTTGTAGATGTCCGGCATCGCGTCGACGGGGAACTCCACGTCGACGACCGGGCCGATGACCCGCGCGACGCGGCCAGTGGCCACGCCGGCAGGAGCGGTCGGCTCAACAGTGGTGGTCATAGTTGTCAGTCACTCCCCGCAGAGGCGTCGGCCAGGGCGCTCGCGCCACCGACGATCTCGCTGATTTCCTGGGTGATTTCGGCCTGGCGGGCCGCGTTGGCAAGCCGCGAGAGCGACTTGATGAGCTCTTCGGCGTTGTCGGTCGCCGACTTCATCGCCCGGCGGGTGGCCGCGTGCTTGGACGCCGCGGCCTGCAGCAGGGCGTTGTAGATGCGGGACTCGACGTACCGCGGCAGCAGCGCGTCGAGCACCTCCTCCGCCGACGGCTCGAACTCGTAGAGCGGCGCGATCACGTCCTTCGCCACCGCCTCCTCCGCCGTCTTCTCCATGCTCAGCGGCAGCAGCCGGTGGTCCACCGGGGTCTGCGTCAGCATCGAGACGAACTCGGTGTAGACGATGTGCAGCTCGTCCACGCCACCCTCGGCGGTGTCCTTCTGCACGGCCTCGATCAGCGGGCCCGCGATCTTCTTGGCGTCCGCGTAGGTCGGGTTGTCGGTGAACCCGGTCCACGACTCCGTGACCTTGAACTCACGGAAGCCGTAGTAGGCGACACCCTTGCGGCCGACGATGTAGGTGTCGACCTCCTTGCCCTGCGCGGTGAGGGCCTTGGTGGCCTGCTCGGCCGCCTTGATCACGTTCGACGAGTAGCCGCCGGCCAGACCGCGGTCGCTGGTGATGAGCAGCAGCGCGGCCCGGGTCGGGTGCTCCGCCTCGGTGGTGAGCGGGTGCTGGGTGGTGGAGCCGGTGGCCACCGCGCCCACCGCCCGGGTGAGCTCACTGGCGTACGGAGTCGACGCGGCCACCTGGCGCTGCGCCTTGACGACGCGCGAGGCGGCGATCATCTCCATCGCCTTGGTGATCTTCTTGGTCGCAGAGATGGACTTGATCCGCCTCTTGTAGACCCGGAGTTGGGCACCCATGCTCAGCCCTCGCCCAGCAGCTTGCCGTCCGAGGTCTCGAACTGGCGCTTGAAGCTGTCCACGGCCTCGCCCAGCGCGCCGAGGGTGTCGTCGGACATCTTGCCGCCCTCGACGATGCTGGTCATCAGGCCCTTGTGCTCACGGTGCAGATAGTCGTGCAGCTCGCGCTCGAAGCGGCGGATGTCCTCGACCGGGACGTCGTCCATCTTGCCGTTGGTGCCGGCCCAGATCGAGACGACCTGGTCCTCGGTGGCGAACGGGGCGTACTGCGGCTGCTTGAGCAGCTCGACCATGCGCGAACCGCGCTCCAGCGAGGCCTTGGAGGCCGCGTCCAGGTCGGAGCCGAAGGCGGCGAACGCCTCGAGCTCACGGAACTGGGCGAGGTCCACCCGGAGCCGGCCGGAGACCTGGCGCATGGCCCGGTGCTGGGCGGAGCCACCGACGCGGGAGACCGAGATACCGACGTTCAGGGCCGGGCGCTGGCCGGCGTTGAACAGGTCGGACTCCAGGAAGCACTGGCCGTCGGTGATGGAGATGACGTTGGTCGGGATGAACGCCGAGACGTCGTTGGCCTTGGTCTCGACGATCGGCAGACCGGTCATCGAGCCGGAGCCCATCTCGTCGGAGAGCTTGGCGCAGCGCTCCAGCAGCCGGGAGTGCAGGTAGAAGACGTCACCGGGGTACGCCTCGCGGCCCGGCGGGCGGCGCAGCAGCAGCGAGACGGCGCGGTAGGCGTCGGCCTGCTTGGACAGGTCGTCGAAGACGATCAGGACGTGCTTGCCCTGGTACATCCAGTGCTGGCCGATGGCCGAACCGGTGTAGGGGGCCAGGTACTTGAAGCCCGCCGGGTCGGACGCCGGGGCGGCGACGATCGTGGTGTACTCCAGGGCGCCGGCCTCCTCCAGCGCGGCGCGCACGCCGGCGATGGTGGAGCCCTTCTGGCCGATGGCGACGTAGATGCAGCGGACCTGCTTCTTCGGGTCGCCCGAGCGCCAGTTGTCGCGCTGGTTGATGATCGTGTCGACGGCCAGCGCGGTCTTGCCGGTCTGCCGGTCGCCGATGATCAGCTGACGCTGGCCACGGCCGATCGGGGTCATCGCGTCGACGGCCTTGTAGCCGGTCTCCATCGGCTCGTGCACCGACTTGCGCTGCATGACCGTGGGGGCCTGCAGCTCGAGGGCGCGGCGGCCCTCGGTGTCGATCTCGCCGAGGCCGTCGATCGGGTTGCCCAGCGGGTCGACGACGCGGCCGAGGTAGCCCTCGCCGACAGCGACCGAGAGCACCTCGCCGGTGCGCTGCACCTGCTGGCCCTCTTCGATGCCGCTGAACTCACCCAGGACGACCGCGCCGATCTCGCGCTCCTCCAGGTTGAGGGCGAGGCCGAGGGTGCCGTCCTCGAACTTCAGCAGCTCGTTCGCCATGGCCGAGGGAAGACCTTCGACCTTCGCGATGCCGTCGCCGGCAACGGTGACCGTACCGACCTCCTCGCGCGAGGCCGCGTCCGGCTTGTACGCCTGGACAAAGTTCTCCAGCGCGTCCCGGATCTCCTCCGGCCGGATCGTGAGCTCCGCCATCTGGGTTCCCTGCTCTCCTTGTTGGGCCCGAAGTGTCTGACTTACGGCCCAACTCGGGCCGCTTACATGCTTGTTGAGTTGGTTGGCCTGCTCAGCCGGCCATCCGCCGGGCCGCCTCGTCCAGGCGGTCGGCGATGGTGCCGTTGATGATCTCGTCGCCGATGCGGACCTCGATCCCGCCGAGGACCTCGGGGTCCACGTCGAGGTTGAGGTGCACCTTGTGGCCGTACAGCTTCGCCAGAGCCGCACCGAGACGCTGCTTGTGCTGGTCGCTGAGCGGCACAGCCGAGGTCACCACCGCGACCAGACGGTCACGGCGGGCAGCGGCAAGCCGCGAGAGGCCCTCAAGCCCCGCTTCCAGGCTACGTCCCCGCGGCTGGGTCACAAGACGGGCGACCAGCCGCTCGGTGGCCGGATTCACCCGCCCGCCCAGCAGCTCGCGCACCAGCGTGGCCTTGGCCGAGGTGGTGGCGATCCGGTCGGTCAGCGCGGACCGCAGCTCGGTGGACGAGGAGACGATCCGGCCGAACCGGAACAGCTCGTCCTCGACGTCGTCGAGGTCGCCGGCGCGCTGCGCCGCCACGAGGTCGGCGGAGGACGCCAGCTCCTCGAGGGAGTCCACCAGGTCGCGCGAGCGCGACCAGCGGGACCGGACCATGCCGGAGACCAGGTCGATGACCTCGCCGCCGACCTGGCCGGACAGCAGCCGCGCGGCCAGCTCGGCCTTGGCCTCGCCGGGCTGCGCCGGGTCGGTGAGGACCCGGCGCAGCGAGACCTCGCGGTCGAGCAGCGCGGTGACGGCGGCCAGCTCGTCCGCGAGCTTCTTGGCGTCGACGGAGGTGCTGTCCGTCAGCGCGTCGAAGCGCTCGCGCGCCGCAGCCAGTGCCTCCCGGCTCGCTCCGTTCATCGGCCGGCCTCGGCCTTCGTCTCGCCGACAGCCTTCTCAGCCTTGCCCTCGAGCTCGTCGAGGAACCGGTCGATCACGCGGCTCTGCCGGGCGACGTCCTCGAGGGACTCGCCGACGAGCTTGCCGGCCAGGTCGGTGGCGAGCTTGCCCACGTCCTGGCGCAGCGTCTGCGCGGCCTGCTTGCGGTCGGCCTCGATCTGGGCGTGGCCGGCGGCGATGATCTCCTCACGCTGCCGCTGGCCCTCCGCGCGCATCTCGGCGATGAGCGCGGCGCCCTGCTCCTGCGCCTCCTGGCGCAGCCGCGCGGCCTCGTGACGGGCGTCGGCGAGCTGAGCGCGGTAGTCCTCGAGGACCTGCTGGGCCTCGGCCTTACGTGCCTCGGCCTCCTCCATGCCGCCCTCGATCGCCGCACGACGCTCATCCAGAACCCGGTTGATGTTCGGGAGGAGCTTCTTGGCGAAGAAGAAGAAGACGATGGCGAAGGCGATGAGGCCGATGACAAGCTCTGGGATCGGCGGGATGAGCGGGTTCTCCGGCTCATCAGCCGCCAGGGTCACCAAGGCGTTCACATCATTGCCTTTCGTCCGGGGGACTGGTCGATCGCCGCGATTACTTCGGGGTGGAGTAGACGAACGGCATAACCAGACCGATCAGGGCCAGCGCCTCACAGAGAACGAAGCCGAGGATCTGGTTGGCACGGATCAGGCCGGCCGCCTCGGGCTGGCGGGCCAGGGCCTGGGTGCCGTTACCGAAGATGATGCCGACGCCGACGCCGGGGCCGATGGCCGCGAGGCCGTAGCCGATCGAGCCGAGGTTGCCCCGGAGTTCGATGGCGTTTGCGGCGAGGGTCTGGACAGCGGACATGCCGTTTCTTCCTTCTCTTTCACGGACCGGTGGGGGTTGGCCACCGGACGCCCTATGGGACGGGAGCTGGTCTGATCAGTGGTGCTCGGCGAGAGCACCCTGGATGTAGGCGCAGGCCAGCAAGACGAAGACGTAGGCCTGAAGGGCCTGGATGAACAGCTCGAACACGGTCAGCACGATGACCATCACGAACGAGATGCTCGCGTAGGCGATGCCGATCCCGTTCAGCAGGTACCAGCTGGCGATCGTGAAGATCAGCAGCAGGACGTGGCCGGCGAACATGTTCGCGAAGAGCCGGACGGCGTGGGTGAACGGCCGGATGATGAGGTTGGAGAGCAGCTCCAGGGCCATGACCAGCGGCAGCACCGCGCCGAGCGACTTGTCGTAGCCGCTGATGTTCTTCAGGCCGCCGACGAAGCCGTGCTTCCGGAAGGTCAGGCTCACCCACAGGATGTAGACGATCGCGGCGAGCCCCGCCGGGAAGGCGATGATCGACGTCGCCGGGAACTGGGCGATCGGGATGACCGACCAGAGGTTCATGATCCACACGAAGAAGAACAGCGAGACCATGAGGGGGACGTACTTGTCGCCCTCCTTCTTGCCCAGCGCCTCGTAGACGACGCCGCGGCGCACGAAGTCGTAGCCCGCCTCGCCGACCAGCTGCAGCTTGCCGGGCACGACCTTGGCCTTGCCGAAGGCGGCCCAGAAGAAGACCACCACGACCACGGTGCCCAGCAGTGCCAGCAGCATCGGCTTGTTGATGTCAATGCCGCCGATGGTGGCGATCGGCTCGAACGTGAACGAGTGGAGCCCTGGGGCCGGGAAGCCGCACCCGTCGAAGATGTGGCAATCCGTCTCGAAGGCGAGCGTCTGGTCAGGACTCACCGCGAGCTCCTTCAGCGTGGCGCATGGGTACGGCAACCTCGTTGTGTCGGCGCGGCGCATGACCGCGGAACGGCACTGGACTGGTCTTACGAATGTGGGGGCGGCTTGACGGCACAAGTCCGGCGTAGTCGGTGGGCAGCAGCTGCATGGGCCGCCGATTCCGTCCCGTGGAATCCGGGGGTTCAGCCGCCTGCGCCCGCTGTGCCTCAGATGGCACCGGACGATAGCAGGTGAGCGGACGTGCCCTTATACCGGCCCTACAAATCACGATGGGGACCCGGCGGGAGAAGCCTTCTTCTCCCCCGCCGGGCTCCGTTCGTCTTCCGCTTCCGGCCGCACGTAAAAGATCTTGGCCTTCATGTGCGCGCGGGTCTGCGCGGCGATCCACGTCAGCGTCGCGGCGAGCAGCGAGAAGGCGAACGCCCTGGTGTTGAACAGGGTGGTGTCCTTGAAGACGCCGAGCACCACCGCCAGCAGCAGGAACTGCACGGCGTACAGCGCGAGACCCATCATCTGGAAGACGCCGGGAAACTTGTTCGCGGTGCGCACCAGCACAACCAGGTCAACCGTCATGAGCACGGTCACCAGAATCGCGCCGAACGCGGCCCCCAACGCACCCTTGCCACCGGCGAATACGGCGCCGACGGCAATGGCGGCGGCGCCGACGACTGCGGTGGGCACGGCACACTGCAGGAGCGTTCGGGCGTCGTTGGACTGCATGAAGGGTTCTCCGGCAAGAGTCGGAAGCAACGGTTCGTCGTTGACGAGCGTATCCCCGGGGATGGAAGGAACCTCACGACGAAGGACAGTCGCACTACGGCCCTTCGGCTCTGGCACCGGGTTTTCGTGAACGGTATCACAAACTATTTGATGAGGTCTTTACCTGCCGGATGTGCTACATGTCACACGGGAGGGTTAAGGAGCATACCGCACATTGACGGCGAGTCGTCGAGAGTTCAGCTGATCCCGCTCCCCCGGCTACCGCTGGGAGGTGCCCCCTGCATGGGTGAACCGGGACCGGTCGCCGATCGCGGTGGCGCCGTTGACCCCCGCCGGAATCCGGCCGGCCGGCTCGCGCCCCGGCTCGGCCCCCGCCTCGCGCCCCGGCGCTGTGGCGGATGTCTCGAGCGCGGCCGCGGCGCCCCGGCGCCGGCGGCGGTACCGGGGCGGAACGAAGCGCTCCGCCCAGTGCGGCACTCGCGGGGTGAACCGCGGCAGCAGCAGCAGGACCAGCCCCACCGCGCTCAGCCCCACGATCGAGAGCACGAACCACATGCTGACCGAGTTCACCGAGTAGGCCACGGCGCCGAAGGCGATCAGCGCGGACCAGAAGTACATGATCAGCACCGCGCGGCTGTGCGAGTGGCCGATCTCCAGCAGCCGGTGGTGCAGATGGCCGCGGTCCGCGGCGAACGGCGACTGGCCCCGCCAGGTGCGGCGGACGATGGCCAGCACCAGGTCGGCGAACGGCACCGCGATCACGGTCAGCGGCAGCAGCAGCGGGATGTAGACCGGGACGGTGGCGTGCACCGCGGCGGTCTCGGAGCCGACGAACAGCTTCATCGCGTCCGGGTCCACCTGACCGGTGATCGAGATCGCGCCCGCCGCCAGCACCAGGCCGATCAGCATCGACCCGGAGTCGCCCATGAAGATCCGGGCCGGGTGGATGTTGTGCGGCAGAAAGCCCAGGCACATCCCCATCAGGATGGCGGCGAACAGCGTCGCGGGAGCGGCCGACTCCAAGCCGTAGCCGTACCAGATGCGGTACGCGTACATGAAGAACGCGGCGGCCGCGATGCACACCATGCCCGAGGCCAGGCCGTCCAGGCCGTCCACGAAGTTCACCGCGTTGATGGTGATCACCACGAGCGCGACCGTGAGCAGCGTGCCCTGCCAGGGCGTCAGCGAGACCGGGCCCACCCCGGGCACCGGCAGCCACAGGATGGTGAGCCCCTGGAGCACCATCACGCCCGCGGCGATCATCTGACCGCCCAGCTTGATCAGCGCGTCCACGCCCCACTTGTCGTCCAGTACGCCCAGCAGCCAGATCAGCCCGGCCCCGGAGAGCAGCGCGCGCGGCTCGTTCGACAGCTCGAAGACGCCCTTGAGATTGGTGAGATGTGCGGCGACCAGCAACCCGGCACACAGCCCGCCGAACATCGCGATACCGCCGAGCCGCGGTGTGGGCTCGCGGTGCACATCGCGCGCGCGGATCTCCGGCATCGCGCCCGCCACAATGGCGAACTTCCGAACCGGCCCGGTCAGCAGATAGGTGACCGCGGCCGTGACGCACAGAGTCAGCAGATATTCACGCACAGACTGCCCCACAGATGTCGCCGGCCATCTCAGCAACACACACTAGCCGCCTCCGGCGAGTGAGACGGGCCATGGACGAGGACGTTGTCCGTCCTTGAGTCGGTTCCGCCCGTTCCGGCTCCGCAATCTTCGGCGGACCGGACGAGCCGTTCAGCCGGGGTACGGCGCGAACGCCGCCGCCAACTCCCTGACCTCGGCCCTCAGTTCCCGCAGCCGCGGCGCCGTCTCCCTCTCCCGCACCGCCACCACCAGCAGCTCGGCGATGCGCGCCATCTCGTCGGTCCCCATGCCCTGCGTGGTCACCGCCGCGGTGCCCAGCCGGATGCCCTTGACGCAGCCGCCCGGCTCGGTCGCGGATGCCAGGGCGCAGCTGTCCAGCACGATGCCCGCCGCGGCGCAGCGGGCCCGGGCGGCGGGGCCGTCCAGGCCCAGCGGGGCGGGGTCGGCGGTGATCAGATGGGTGTCGGTGCCGCCGGTGGTCACCGGGACGCCCTTGGCGATCAGGGCGTCGGCCAGCGCATGGGCGTTGGCGACGACCCGGTGGGCGTACGCGGTGAACGCGGGCTGCGCGGCCTCGCCGAACGCGACGGCCTTGGCGGCGACGGTGTGCATCTGAGCGCCGCCCTGCGTGAAGGGGAAGACCGCGCGGTCGACCCGCTCGGCGAGGTCCGCGCCGCACAGCACCATCCCGCCGCGGGGCCCGCGCAGCACCTTGTGCGTGGTCGCGCACACCACGTCGGCGTACGGCACCGGGTTGGGCGCCGCCTTCCCGGCCACCAGGCCGATGGGGTGGGCGGCGTCCGCGATCAGATACGCGCCGGCCTCGTCGGCGATCTCCCGGAAGGCCGCGTAGTCCAGGTGGCGGGGGTAGGTGATCGAGCCGCAGACGATCGCCTTGGGGCGGTGGGCCCGCGCCAGGTCGCGGAGCTGGTCGTAGTCGATCAGCCCGGTGTGCGGGTCGACGCCGTAGCCGATGAAGTCGAACCAGCGGCCGGAGAAGTTGGCCGGGGAGCCATGGGTGAGGTGTCCGCCGTGCGCCAGCGCCATCGCCAGGACCGTGTCGCCCGGCCGCAGCAGCGCGGCGTACGCGGCGAGCACCGCCGAGGAGCCCGAGTGCGGCTGCACATTGGCGTGCTCGGCGCCGAACAGGGCCTTCGCCCGGTCCATGGCGATCCGCTCGGCCACGTCGACCAGCTCGCACCCGCCGTGGAAGCGGGCGCCGGGGTAGCCCTCGGCGTACTTGTTGGCCAGCGGCGAGGCGAGGGCGGCGAGCACGGCCCGGGAGGTGAAGTTCTCCGCGGCGATCAGCTGCAGTCCGCCCCTGACGCGGTCCAGCTCGCCCAGGACGATGCCGGCGATGTCGGGGTCCTGCCGGCGCAGCGCGTCGAAGTCGGATTCCCATGAAGCACCGGCAGCACCGGCAGCCCCGGCCGTGCGGGGCGCTCCGGCCCGACCGGTCTGCCCGGTCGGGGTGGAGTGCGGCGGCGCGGGGGTAGCGGCCATCGCCAGTTCACAGCCTCAGGTAGAGCAGGCCCGGGTGGTACGGGTGGCGAGCGTTGCACTGCGTCCTCCCAATGTAGGCCCGGGCCCGGCCCGGGGCTACGCGGGAGCGGGCACCCCCGTCAGGGCCGTCACCACCGGGTCCAGGGCCTCGTGGATCTCGTCGCCGATGGAGCGGAAGAAGGTGATCGGCGCTCCGTACGGATCGTGCACCTCGTCCGCATCCTCGGTCGGCGCCAGCAGCCAGCCGCGCAGCGCGGCCGCCGCCTGGACCAGGGCGCGGGCCCGGTCGACCACGCCGCCCGCCTCCTCCGGGTCGGGCAGCGTCGCCGGGTCTATGGCCCGTACCAGCCGGGTGAACTCCTTGAGCGTGAAGGTGCGCAGCCCCGCGGAGTGCCCCATGGAGATGACCTGGGCGCGGTGGTCGCGGGTGGCGGTGAGGACGAGGTCGGCGCGGATGACGTGCTCGTCGAGGAGTTCACGGCCGAGGAAGCCGGCCGGGTCGGCGCCGAAGTCGGTCAGGACGGTGGCGGCGTGCGCCTCCATGGGAGCGCCCTCGTGGCCCCAGGTCCCGGCGCTCTCCACGATCAGCCCGCTGGTGCGCTCGCTGCCCAGGCGGTGTGCGAGGGCATGCCTGGTCAGCCGCTCGGTGATCGGCGAGCGGCAGACGTTGCCGGTGCTGACGTGGAGGATGCGGAAGGTGTGGTCGGCGCTGTGGTGACGGTGTTCCGCTATGCCACGCCCCTCAGGGGCTGTCAATTGGCCACCTCGAGGTCGGGTACGACCTCCCGCAGCTGCTCGGCGCTCAGGGCGCCCGCGCGCAGCAGGACCGGCACCTTGCCGGTCACATCGACGATGGAGGACGGGACGGCGGCGGGGGTCGGCCCGCCGTCGAGATAGACCGAGACCGAGTCGCCGAGCATCTCCTGGGCCGCGTCGCAGTCCTGCGGGGAGGGGTGGCCGGTGAGGTTGGCGCTGGAGACCGCCATCGGGCCGAAGTCGTTCAGCAGCTCGATCGCGACCGGGTGCAGCGGCATCCGGACCCCGACGGTGCCGCGGGTCTCCCCCAGGTCCCAGGTGAGCGACGGCTGGTGCCGGGCGATCAGGGTGAGCGCGCCCGGCCAGAAGGCGTCCACGAGCTCCCACGCCTGCTCGGACAGGTCGGTGACCAGGCCGTGCAGGGTGTTCGGGGAGCCGACGAGGACGGGCGAGGGCATATTGCGGCCGCGGCCCTTGGCCTCCAGCAGATCGCCGACGGCCTCGGCGTTGAAGGCGTCCGCACCGATCCCGTAGACGGTGTCGGTGGGCAGCACGACCAGCTCGCCGCGGCGGACGGCGGACGCGGCCTCACGCAGGCCGGTCTTGCGGTCGGTCGGGTCGCCGCAGTCGTATCGCCGTGCCATCATTTCTCCTTCACTGGGTATCCGGTAGTGCGGAGCGTCACCGGATCGCTACTTTCCGTCCGCCGGGGTCACGGCATGGCCTTCCGCGCCGTGGCGAAGCGCGGCCGCTTGTTCAGATCGGGGTGGTCGGCGGCGTCCGCCCAGCCACGCTCCTCAGTGAAGATCCACGGCACCTGGCCGCCCTGCGTGTCGGCGTGCTCGATGACCACGACCCCGCCCGGGCGCAGCAGCCGGTGGGCGGTGCGCTCGAGGCCGCGGATCACATCGAGGCCGTCCTCGCCGGAGAACAGCGCCACCTGCGGATCGTGGTCGCGGGCCTCGGGCGCGACGTACTCCCACTCGGTCAGCGGGATGTACGGCGGGTTGCTGATCACCAGGTCCACCTGTCCGTCGAGCTCGGGCAGGGCCGTCAGCGCGTCCCCGTGGTGGAGAACGACGCGGGACCCCTCGACGTTCTTGCGGGCCCACGTCAGGGCGCCCTCGTCCAGCTCCACGGCGTGCACCCGCGAGCGCGGCACCTCCTGGGCCAGCGCGAGGGCGATGGCCCCGGAGCCCGTGCACAGGTCGACGATCAGCGGTTCGACCACGTCCATGGCCCGTACCGCGTCTATGGCCCAGCCGACGACCGACTCGGTCTCCGGGCGGGGCACGAAGACGCCGGGGCCGACCTGGAGCTCCAGATAGCGGAAGAAGGCGCGCCCGGTGATGTGCTGCAGGGGCTCGCGGGCCTCCCGGCGGGCTACGGCCTCCCAGTAGCGGGCGTCGAAGTCGGCGTCGGCGACGCCGTGCAGCTCACCCCGCTTGACGCCGTGCACAAAGGCGGCCAGCTCCTCCGCGTCGAAGCGCGGAGACGGCACGCCGGCGTCGGCCAGCCGCTGGGTGGCCTGCGCCACCTCGGCGAGCAGCACATTCACTGAATTCCTCCAGCCGGTCCGGACTAAGGCAAAAGGCTACGGGTCTTCCGGGTCTTCCCTCTGCGGGCCGCGCGGCCCTACTGCGCGGCCGCGAGCTTGGCGGCGGCGTCGGCGTCGACGCACGCCTGGATGACCGGATCGAGTTCGCCGTCGAGCACCTGGTCCAAGTTGTACGCCTTGAAGCCGACCCGGTGGTCCGAGATCCGGTTTTCCGGATAGTTGTAGGTCCGGATGCGCTCGGACCGGTCCACCGTGCGGACCTGGCTGCGCCGCGCGTCCGACGCCTCCCGCTCGGCCTCCTCCTGGGCCGCGGCCAGCAGCCGCGAGCGCAGGATGCGCAGCGCCTGCTCCTTGTTCTGCAGCTGGCTCTTCTCGTTCTGGCAGGAGACCACGATGCCGGTGGGCAGATGGGTGATGCGCACCGCGGAGTCGGTGGTGTTGACCGACTGGCCGCCGGGTCCTGAGGAGCGGTAGACGTCGATCCGCAGGTCGTTCTGGTTGACCTCGACCTCGACCTCCTCGGCCTCCGGGGTGACCAGCACCCCGGCGGCGGAGGTGTGGATGCGGCCCTGGGACTCGGTGGCGGGCACCCGCTGCACGCGGTGCACCCCGCCCTCGTACTTCAGCCGGGCCCACACGCCCTGGCCGGGCTCCGCGCTGCCCTTGGCCTTCACCGCGACCTGGACGTCCTTGTAGCCGCCGAGGTCGGACTCGTTGGCGTCGATGATCTCGGTCTTCCAGCCGACGCGCTCGGCGTAGCGCAGATACATCCGCAGCAGGTCGCCCGCGAACAGCGCCGACTCCTCGCCGCCCTCGCCGGCCTTGACCTCGAGGATCACGTCCTTGTCGTCGCTGGGGTCGCGCGGGACCAGCAGCAGCCGCAGCCGGTCGGTCAGCTCCTCGCGCCGCGCCTCGAGCTCCTTGACCTCGTCGGCGAAGTCGGGGTCGTCCTGGGCCAGCTCGCGGGCGGTCTCGATGTCGTCGCCGGTCTGCTTCCAGGAGCGGTACGTGCCGACGATCGGGGTCAGCTCCGCGTAGCGCTTGTTGAGCCGCATCGCCTCGCGCTGGTCTGCGTGGACCGCGGGGTCGGCGAGCCGCTTCTCGAGGTCGGCGTGTTCGCCGATCAGTTCCTCGACCGCCTCGAACATCAAGGGCTCCTGGGTGGGTGAATGGGCTGCGTGTGGAGGGTGAGGGCCGTGGTGACCCGCCGTGGCGACAAGCCGTGACGACAAAACGCCGGTCCGGCCGCCCCAGGGAAGGGGCGACCGAAGACCGGCGCCGTGCGGGTCGCTACTTCTTGGCGGACCCGGCGTTCTTGCCGAAGCGGGCCTCGAACCGCGCCACACGGCCACCGGTGTCGAGGATCTTCTGCTTGCCCGTGTAGAACGGGTGGCACTCGGAGCAGATGTCGGCACGGATGGTGCCGCCCGCCACGGTGCTACGGGTCGTGAAGGAGGCGCCGCAGGTGCAGCTGACCTGCGTCTCGACGTACTCCGGGTGGATGTCGCGCTTCAAGGGATTCTCCTAGGTTCGGGAGGGCGCCGGGTCGTCAGGCGGGTTGCCTGACGTGAACCGGGGCCGACGATCCAGTCTGCCAGGACTGGGCGCATCCCCCAAAACCGGGGGTGGGGCCGGGATATTCCCCGGGGTCCGGGATGCCCGGGGTCAGGGGCCGGGACGCCCGGGGCCAGGGGCCGGGACGCCCGGGGCCAGGGCCGGGACGCCCGGGGCCAGGGCCGGGACGGCCGGGGTCAGGGGTTCTGGACGACCTTGCCGGCGTCGCCGGTCGCGTCGCCCGCCGAGCCCTTGGTCGCGGACGCCGGGATCGGCTTGTCCCAGCGCAGCGCCCGCCAGACCTGCCGCACCTTGGAGTCGATCTGCAGCACCCGGTTGGGGTTGTTCGGGTCGTACTGCACGGGCAGCGTCACCATGTGCATGTCCTTGGAGTCGATGCCCTTCAGACCCTCGGCGAAGCCGCGCAGCTTGTTGACGGAGGCCAGCTCGGAGTCGGTGGTCAGCGCCTTGGTGGAGGTGTCGGCGAGGTCGTAGAGCTTCTTCGGGCTGCTGAACAGGTCCACCGACTTGATCTGGTCGAGCAGCGCCTTGATGAACGCCTGCTGGAGCTTGATCCGGCCCAGGTCGCTGCCGTCGCCGACGGCGTGCCGGGTGCGCACCAGGCCGAGGGACTGCTCCCCGCTGAGCGTGTGCTTGCCGGGCTCCAGGTCGAGGTGGCTCTTGGCGTCGTGGATCGGCTTGGTGGTGGTGATGTCCACGCCACCGAGCTGGTCTATGAGGTGCTTGAAGCCGGAGAAGTCGACCTCGAGGTAGTGGTCCATGCGGATGCCGGTCATCGATTCGACGGTCTTGACGGCACAGGCCGGGCCGCCGACCTCGTACGCGGAGTTGAACATCGCCAGCCGCTGGGCGGGGACCGTCCGGCCGTCCTTGGTGCAGGCGGGGCGGCGGATCAGGGTGTCGCGGGGGATGCTGACGACACTGGCCTTCTGACGGCCCTTGTAGACGTGCACGACCATCGCGGTGTCGGAGCGGGAGGTGCCCTCGTCGGTGCCGTACTTGGCGTTCTGCCCGGCCCGCGAGTCGGAGCCGAGGACCAGGATGTCCATGGAGCCGTTGTCGACGTTCTTGGGGCGGTCGGAGCCGAGGGCGCCGTTGATGTTGACGCTGGTGATATTGCCGTTCAGCTTGTAGTACACATAGCCGGCACCCACACCGCCCAGGACCAGCACGGTCCCCAGCGTCCACACCGTGCCCAGCAGCGCCTTGCGGCGCCCGCTTCGGGGCACCGGGGCTTTGACGTGGCGGCCACCGCCACGGCTCGGGCGCGAATCCGGTGTGCTGTTGCTGTGATCAGCCATGCCCTCTTCAGTCCTCGCTGTCCGGGTACCCCCACCATCACGGTTAGGCGTGTTCTCGCCGTGATTCGACCTGACAGACGACAGGTCGTCCGCCAGGGTTGCATATGGAGGTTTCCCGTTCCGGAACGCGGCGCGCCGCCCGCGCCTCGATCCGGCCTGCCGGGCTCGCGTCACTGACCTGGGGTTTCGCCCCGTACGACGGAGATCGCGCAGGTCGGCGGGGGTGACGGCCGATGTGTCCCAGATCTCGTCCGAAACGTGACGAGGGCCCCTCCGCCGTGGCGGAGGGGCCCTCGTCGATCAGCTGAGCGCCGCCGATCAGTCGCCGTTGCCCGGGGTGGGCGTGGTCTTGGCGATCTGCATCAGGAACTCGGCGTTCGACTTCGTCTGCTTCATCTTGTCCAGCAGCAGCTCGATCGCCTGCTGCGAGTCGAGCGCGTGCAGCACCCGGCGCAGCTTCCAGACGATGTTCAGCTCCTCCGGAGCGAGGAGGATCTCCTCCTTGCGGGTACTGGAGGCGTCGACGTCGACCGCCGGGAAGATGCGCTTGTCGGCGAGCTTCCGGTCGAGCCTGAGCTCCATGTTGCCGGTGCCCTTGAACTCCTCGAAGATCACCTCGTCCATCCGCGAGCCGGTCTCGACCAGCGCGGTGGCCAGGATGGTCAGCGAGCCGCCGTCCTCGATGTTGCGCGCGGCACCGAAGAACTTCTTCGGCGGGTAGAGCGCGGTCGAGTCGACACCACCGGACAGGATGCGGCCGGAGGCGGGCGCCGCGAGGTTGTACGCGCGGCCCAGACGGGTGATCGAGTCCAGCAGGACGACCACGTCATGACCCAGCTCGACCAGGCGCTTGGCCCGCTCGATCGCCAGCTCGGCGACGGTGGTGTGGTCCTCGGCCGGGCGGTCGAAGGTCGAGGAGATGACCTCGCCCTTGACCGACCGCTGCATGTCGGTGACCTCTTCCGGCCGCTCGTCGACGAGGACGACCATCAGATGGCACTCGGGGCTGTTGCGGGTGATCGCGTTGGCGATCGCCTGCATGATCATGGTCTTACCGGTCTTCGGCGGGGCCACGATCAGACCGCGCTGGCCCTTGCCGATCGGTGCGACCAGATCGATGATGCGGGTCGTCAGCCCGTTGGCCTCGGTCTCCAGGCGCAGACGGTCCTGCGGGTAGAGCGGGGTCAGCTTGCCGAACTCCGGCCGCCCACGCCCGGTTTCGGGCGCCATGCCGTTGACCGAGTCGAGGCGGACCAGCGCGTTGAACTTCTCACGGCGCTCGCCCTCGCGCGGCTGGCGGACCGCGCCGGTGACGTGGTCGCCCTTGCGCAGGCCGTTCTTGCGGACCTGGGCGAGCGAGACGTACACGTCGTTCGGGCCCGGCAGGTAGCCGGAGGTCCGGATGAACGCGTAGTTGTCGAGGATGTCCAGGATGCCCGCGACCGGGATCAGGACGTCGTCCTCGGAGACCTGCGGCTCGTTGCCGAAGTCGTCGCGGCCACGGCGGCCACGGCGGTCGCGGTAGCGGCCGCGGCGCCCGCGGCGCCCGCCGTCGAAGTCGTCGTCGGCCTCGTCGGCACGCTGCTGGCCCTGGCCGCGGCCGTCGCGCTGCTGACGGCCGCCGCCCTGCGCGGCGCCGTCCTCGCCCTTGCCGCCGCGGCGGTCACGACCGTCGCGGCCGTCACGACCGTCGCGGCCGTCGCGGCCGTCCCGCTCGCGCTGGCCGCCGCGCTCCCGGCGGTCGCTCTTCTGGCCGCGCTCGGCACGGTCCTGGCCCTTGGCGCCCCTGCCCTCGGCGGTGTCCACGGCGGCCTCGGCCTTGGCGTCGGCCCGGGCGGCGGTCTTGGTGGCCGCCTCGGCGGCCTCGGCCTTGGTCTCCGTCTTGGTCTCGACGGCGGTGGCGGTGGCCGGGCCGTCGGTGGCGGTGACCGGCGAGGTGGCCCGCCGGCGGCGGCGCCCGTCGGCCGGCTGCTCGTCGGCGGCGGGCTCGCCCGGCTGGCCCGGGATCTCGATCTGCTGCTGGGCGGTGGCCTTCTCCGCCTTCGCGGCCTGCTCGTCCTTGGCGCCGTCGGCCTTGGTGCCCGCCTTGGCCGCGGCAGGCTCGCTGTCCTCGCCCGTACGGGCCTTGGAGGTCGCGCGGCGCTTGGGCTTCGTCACCCCCTCCGCGGCGGCGGGGGCGGCCTCGGCGGACTTGGCGGAGGCGCCGGAGGCCTGCTTCTCCTTGATGACCTCGATCAGCTGGCTCTTGCGCATCCGCGCGGTGCCCCTGATGCCGAGGCTCGAGGCGAGCTGCTGCAGCTCGGCCAGGACCATGGCGTCGAGGCCGGTGCCCGAGCGGCGTCGCCGCGGGGCAGCGCCAGTGGCAGCACCGGTGGCAGGCGCGGCGGGAGCGTCCGTGGCGGGCGCGGCATTGCCGACACCGCTGTCGGAGGTGCCGGAGGCGTTCACGCCCATCAGATCGGTGGTGTCGCTCACGAAGGGTCCTTCCCTGGAGCGGGCGTCGGCCTGTCTGGCTCGGCGACCGGTTGTGCTGTCCGGCTGTGTCCTCGTGCGGACCGGCCGGGGCGGTGGTCCGCCAGGTATGGCGGAGAGATCAATTCATTGGTTCCGACGCGACGGAGGCTTCGCCTGGATCCGCCACGCCATTCCGGAGCTCCGGAGCGTGCTCGGAACTGCTCAGGCAGGCTGCTCAGGCAGTTTGGGAGGCTCCCGGAAGAAGGGTGGTCCCGGATGGGGACACTGAGCACTGCGCCTCCCAGCCCGGCGATCACTCCGAGCATGAGGCATCAAGTGCAGACTTGAGGTTAACACTACCGGATCCAACAAACATTCCCCCTCTCCAAGACCGGCTATCGAGTTTTTCGGGGCTCCTGGGGCCGCCTGGGCCGCCCCGGAAGTCCGCGGAGTCAGGTGAGCGGCAGGACGCTCGCCCCCCCGGCGTCGAGAGCCAGCCGGTTGGCCGCCCACCCCTCGCCCGCCAGCCGTGCGACCTTGTCGGCCGCACCGTCTTCGACCAGCGCGAGCACCGTGGGGCCCGCACCCGAGATGACCGCGGGGACACCGTCCGCCCGCAGTCGGTTCACCAGGGCCACGCTCTCGGGCATCGCCGGAGCGCGGTACTCCTGGTGCAGCCGGTCCTCCGTCGCCGCGAGCAGCAGCTCGGGACGCCTGGTCAAGGCCTCCACCAGCAGCGCGGCGCGCCCCGCGTTGGCCGCGGCGTCCACATGCGGGACGCTGCGCGGCAGCAGCCCCCGGGCGGTCGCCGTGAGCACCGGCCGGCCGGGCACGAAGACCACCGGAACGATGGAATCGGAAGGCTCCATTCTGATCGCCCGGGCGTTTCCCGCGTCCGTCCAGGCGAGGGTGAAACCGCCGAGCAGACAGGCGGCGACATTGTCGGGGTGCCCCTCGATCTCGGTGGCCAGCTCCAGCAGCGCCGCGTCGTCCAGCCGCTCGGCGCCGCCTATGGTCACCGCGCGGGCGGCCACTATCCCGGCGCAGATGGCGGCCGAGGAGGAGCCCAGGCCCCGCCCGTGGGGAATCCGGTTGGCGCAGACGACCTCCAGGCCGCGCGGCTGCCCGCCCAGCAGGTCGAAGGCGGTGCGCAGGGACCGTACGAGCAGATGGTCCTCGTCGCGCGGCAGCGTCTCGGCGCCCTCACCCGCGATGTCGATGTGCAGGCCGGAGTCGGCCACCCGGACCACCACGTCGTCGTACAGCCCAAGGGCCAGGCCAAGGGCGTCGAAGCCGGGACCGAGGTTGGCGCTTGTGGCGGGCACGCGCACCCGGACGGCGGCGGCGCGGAACGCTGGACCGGCCATCGCTCGATGACTCTCCTTGTGTGACTGGGATTACTCGAAGAGGTACGGAACACCGCGAGGGCCGTGACGGAAGTACGGCAACGCCGTGCAGAGGCAGCTGCTCTGCGTCTGCTCTGCGTCGGGGCGGATTCAGTACAGCCTATCGAAGGAAGGTTCTGTGGCGACATAGGGCGCACGGGAGGCGCACGATGCGTGTCGCGCTCCCTCTCGTCGCTCGCGACCACTCTACTGGAGCGTTCCGCGCGCCCTCCTCGCTCCTGGGCTTCTCCGCCCGCACTCTAGTGGATCTTGAGGAGCGGCGCCGGGCAACGACCGGGGACGTACCCCGGGCGCTGCCCCGCGCCGCGTGAAACAGGCTGGTGAGGGGCGGAGATCAGGCCAGCCCGAGCCGCTCGGCGGCCGCGTCCGCGTCCACCGGCACCGTGACCGGCTGCGGCGCACCCGCCACCGCCCAGTCCGGGTCCTTGAGGCCGTTTCCGGTCACCGTGCACACGATGCGCTGGCCGGGGTCGACAAGACCCTCCTCGGCGGCCTTGAGCAGACCCGCGACACTCGCCGCGGAGGCCGGCTCGACGAAGACGCCCTCCTGGGAGGCGAGCAGCCGGTAGGCGGCGAGGATTTGACGGTCGGTCACCGCGTCGATGAGGCCGCCGGACTCGTCGCGCGCCTGCTCGGCGAAGGCCCAGGAGGCGGGGTTGCCGATGCGGATGGCGGTGGCGATGGTGCTCGGGTCCTTGACCGGCTCGCCGCGCACGATGGGCGCCGCGCCGGACGCCTGGAACCCCCACATCCGGGGCGTACGGGAGGCGGGGGCGCCGAGCGGGCCGTGGGTCGCGTACTCCTTGTAGCCCTTCCAGTAGGCGGTGATGTTGCCCGCGTTGCCGACCGGGAGCACATGGATGTCGGGCGCGTCGCCGAGCATGTCGACGATCTCGAACGAGGCGGTCTTCTGCCCCTCGATACGGGCCGGGTTGACCGAATTGACCAGCGCCACCGGGTACTTCTCGGACAGCCCGCGGGCCAGCGTCAGGCAGTCGTCGAAGTTGCCGTCGACCTGGAGGATCTTGGAGCCGTGGACCAGGGCCTGGCCCATCTTGCCCAGCGCGATCTTGCCCCGCGGGACCAGGACGGCGCAGACCATGCCGGCCCGTACCGCGTAGGCGGCGGCGGAGGCCGAGGTGTTGCCGGTGGAGGCGCAGATGACGGCCTGGGCGCCCGCCTCCTTGGCCTTGCTGATGGCCATGGTCATGCCGCGGTCCTTGAAGGACCCGGTCGGGTTGGCGCCCTCGACCTTCAGGTGCACCTCACAGCCAGTGCGCTCGGAGAGCACCTGGGCGGGGACCAGCGGGGTGCCGCCCTCGCGCAGAGTGACGACGGGGGTCGTCCCGCTGACCGGCAGCCGGTCGCGGTACTCCTCGATGATGCCCCGCCAGCCCTGCCAGCGGCGGGTGCCGGACATCGCGGGCCCGGCGTCAGCGATTGTGTTCATGATCTTCCTTTACTCCCCTGGTCCCCTGATCTCCCCTGCTCCCCTACTCGCCCTCGACCCGCATGATGCTCGCGACATCGCGGACGGTGTCCAGACTGCGCAGCGCCTCGACGGTCGCCGTCAGAGCCGCGTCGCTCGCCCGGTGGGTGACGACGACGAGGGACGCCTCACCGTCCTTGCCCTGCTGGCGGACGGTGTCGATGGATACGCCGTGCTCGGCGAAGACCGTGGCGACCTGAGCCAGAACACCGGGTTTGTCGGCGACGTCCAGGCTGATGTGGTAACGCGTGATCACGTCACCCATGGGGCTCACGGGCAGCTGGGTGTATGCGGACTCGCCCGGCCCGGTGGTCCGGGCGAGCTTGTTCCGGCAGGCGGCGACCAGGTCACCGAGGACCGCCGAGGCGGTCGGCGCGCCGCCGGCCCCCGGCCCGTAGAACATCAGCCGGCCGGCGGCCTCGGCCTCGACGAAGACCGCGTTGTACGCCTCGCGCACGGAGGCGAGGGGATGGCTCAGCGGGATCATGGCCGGGTGCACCCGGGCGGTGACCGACCGGCCGTCCTCGGCCCGCTCGCAGATCGCCAGCAGCTTGACCGTGCAGCCCATGCGCTTGGCGGAGGCGATGTCCGAGGCGGTGACCTCGGTGATGCCCTCGCGGTGCACATCGTCGAGGGTGACGCGGGTGTGGAAGGCGATCCCGGCCAGGATCGCGGCCTTCGCGGCGGCGTCGAAACCCTCGACGTCGGCGGTCGGGTCGGCCTCGGCGTATCCGAGTGCGGTGGCCTCGTCCAGCGCCTCGCTGTAGCCGGCGCCGCTGGAATCCATCCGGTCGAGGATGAAGTTGGTGGTGCCGTTGACGATGCCGAGGACCCGGTTGACCTTGTCCCCGGCCAGGGACTCGCGCAGCGGCCGCACCAGCGGGATCGCGCCCGCGACGGCCGCCTCGTAGTACAGGTCGACGCCACGCTCCTGCGCGGCCGCGTGCAGGGCCGCGCCGTCCTCGGCGACCAGCGCCTTGTTCGCCGACACCACGCTGGCGCCGTGCTCGAAGGCGGTGGTGATGAGGGCGCGGGCGGGCTCGATACCGCCGATGACCTCGACGACGACGTCGATGTCGCCGCGTTTGACCAGTGCGGTGGCGTCGGTGGTCACCAGCTCGGCCGGAACCCCGTCGCGCACCCGGTTGGGCCGGCGCACGGCGATCCCGGCCAACTCGACCGGGGCGCCGATGCGCGCCGTGAGGTCCGCCGCGTGCGTCGTCATGATGCGCGCCACCTCTGAGCCGACCACTCCACAGCCCAGCAGCGCCACTTTCAGCGGACGCGTACGCATCATCCGACCTCGCTTCTCATCCATCTAGGTGGTGCACCAGTCTCACTCACTGGACGGGACTTTCTATCCCCGGTCCAGTATCCGAGATTTGTTTCTCGCTGGTCGAGCCAGCTGCCAGCCCGGCCAGCCGACTCCGCCAACGACTCGGCCAACCGACTCGGCTAACCGACATCGAGCCGCAGAAGATCTTCCTCCGTCTCGCGCCGGACGATCTCGCGCGCCTGCCCGTCCTTCACTGCGACGACGGGCGGGCGGAGCGCGTGGTTGTAGTTGCTCGCCATGGAGCGGCAGTACGCGCCGGTGGCCGGGACCGCGATCAGGTCCCCGGGCGCCAGGTCGGCGGGCAGGAAGGCGTCCCGTACGACGATGTCGCCGGACTCGCAGTGCTTGCCGACGACGCGGGAGAGCATCGGCTCTGCGGTGGAGGTACGGGAGACCAGCGCCACCGAGTACTCGGCGTCGTACAGCGCGGTACGGATGTTGTCGGACATCCCGCCGTCGACACTGACGTACGTCCGCAGCGCCGGCAGCTCCTTGACCGTCCCCACCTCGTACAGCGTGAACGTGGTCGGCCCCGCGATCGCCCGCCCCGGCTCCACCGAAAGACGCGGCACGGCCAGCCCGGCCGCCTCGCACTCCCGGTGGACGATGTCGCGCAGCGCCTTGGCGATCTGATGCGGCTCGCTGGGGTCGTCCTCGGAGGTGTACGCGATGCCGAGGCCGCCACCGAGGTCGATCTCGGGCAGCTCGACCCCGTGCTCGTCACGGATCTCCTTGAGCAGCCCCACCACGCGGTGGGCGGCCACCTCGAAGCCGGAGGTGTCGAAGATCTGCGACCCGATGTGCGAGTGGACGCCGATCAGCTCAAGTCCGTCCAGCTTCAGCGCCCGCCGCACGGCCTCCGCGGCCAGCCCGCCGGCCAGCGGAATGCCGAACTTCTGGTCCTCGTGCGCGGTCGCGATGAACTCGTGCGTGTGCGCCTCGACGCCGACCGTCACCCGGATCTGGACCCGCTGCCGCTTGCCCAGCCGCTCGGCGATGTGCGCGACCCGCACGATCTCCTGGAACGAGTCGAGCACGATCCGCCCCACCCCGGCCTCCACGGCCCGGCGGATCTCCGCCTCGCTCTTGTTGTTCCCGTGCAGGGCGATCCGCTCGGCCGGCATCCCCGCGGCCAGCGCGGTCGCCAGCTCCCCGGCGGAGCACACGTCGAGGTTCAGCCCCTCCTCGTTCAGCCAGCGCACGACGGCGCGGCACAGGAACGCCTTCCCGGCGTAGAACACATCGGCGTCCTCCCCGAACGCCTCCCGCCAGGCCCGGCAGCGGGCCCGGAAGTCGGCCTCGTCGAGGAAGTACCCGGGCGTCCCGAACTCCTCGGCCAGCGTCTTCACGTCCACCCCACCGACGGTGGCCACCCCGTCGGCGTCACGGTCGACCGTACGGGCCCATACGCGCGGGTCCAGGACGTTGAGATCGGTGGGCGGCGCGATGTAGTGCCCCTCGGGCAGCACATCGGCGTGGCGGGGCCCGGCGGGGTGTGCGGAACGGCTCATGGCGTCTTCCTCAGGTGTCTCACAGATGTTCCGGTGCGCTGATGCCGAGCAGGTCCAGGCCGCCGGCCAGCACCGTCCCGGCGGCCTCGGCAAGGGCCAGCCGGGAACGGTGGGCGGCCGAGGGTTTCTCCTCGCCGCGGGGCAGGGGCGGGCACGCGTCGTGGAAGCGGAAGAAGGCGTCGGCGGTGGCTTCGAGGTGCCGGGCGAGACGGTCGGGGGCGCGGTGGCGGGCGGCGGACTCGAGGAGGCGGGGGTAGTCGCCGAGGAGGGAGATGAGGGCGACTTCAGCAGGATGGCCATACGCAGCGTCGGGGCTGCTGTCAGGGCTGATGCCGGGGCCGACCCCAAGATCGAGCCCATTCCTGAGGAGGGCCCGAACCCGGGCATGGGCGTACCGCACCCGGAACAACGGATTGCTCTCGCGCTGGGCGAGGAGCGGGCCGGGATCGAGATCGGGCAGATCGTGGCCGGCGGCACGCAGCAGCGCCCAGCGAGCGGCATCGCTCCCGAGCAGGCTGAGCAACTCCTCAGCACTGATTCCGGCGGGCCGCACGACAAGCACCTCACCGCCGTCGGCCACGCCGGCCTCTCCCCCACAAACGGCCACCAGCCGCATCACCACGGCCCCGATGACAGCCCCCCGCACATCCCGCCCGGGAGCGAGCCGCACCCGCGTCCCGGCGAGCGCGTCCGAGCGCCCGTAGGCCGCCCCGCGCTCCAGCACACCGCGCACGAGCGCGGCATGGCCACCGGGATCGACGGTGATGTTCAAAAACCCGGGCCCGGCGATCTCCACCTGGGCGATCCCAGGCGTACGCACCAGCCGCCGCCGCAACACCTCGGCCACCCGCAAGGCGACCGCGGGCCCCCCGCCATCGACACCCCGGGCAAGCTGAAGCGCCACATTAGTCGCATAATCCCCACACCCCGCCCGCGGCGGAGTCCGCACCTTCACCCGCTCCGGCAGCACGGCCACCCGCAGCTCGTCGGCCTCGACGGCACGACGCACGGTCTGCAGCACGGTGCGGGAGAGCTGGGCGGGTGTCACGGCACAAGCGTATGGGAGGAGGGGGGCACCCCCGCGAATGGGTTTCGCCCCTCGGACGGCGGGGACAACGCCCCGACGGAACCACGGCGCACGATCGGAACCACCCACGAGGCCCCACCCGCCCCCACCCACTCCAAGCCGCCCCGCCGCCGACTCGGCCGACAACCGGGCGCGGAGACTGAAGACAGGCAGGGAGACCGAGGCAGGGGAGACCGAAGACGGAGACGGGGACCAGGACAGCGGAGGCCGAAGACGGGGACAGTGGAAGACGGGGACGGGGACGGGGACCGGAACAGGGGACAGCCCACCCCGGTGCCCCGCCTCCAGGCCCACAGACTCAGCCCGTGGGCCCCACAACGGGCTCCGCATCCCCAGGTGCCGAGGCGCCGGCACCTGGCGTCATCAACCGACGCACCAGCTTCACCAGCGCGGCAGGCTCAAAGGGTTTCGCAAGGAACGCATCCACCCCCGCAGCCATGCCGCTATCCACTTCGTACTGCGTACACGCGCTGATGATCGCGACGGGCACATGACACGTACGCGCATCGGCACGTAACCGGGACGCCGTGTGCAGCCCATCCAGTCTGGGCATCACGACATCGAGAGTGATCACATCGGGCCGCACCTGGTGAACGATCTCCAGGCACTCGGCACCATCGGCCGCGGTCACGACCTCGAAACCCTCAAGCTCGAGGTTGACCCTGATCAGCTGCCGGATGACCTTGTTGTCGTCGACGACAAGGACCCGGCCGGACAAGCCAGGCACATCTCGAAGGGTAGGCGCGCACCCAGCGCTGCGTCCGGGTTTTGCCCACTTCCGCCACGTGCGGGGGACCTTTCCTCAAGACCCCACCGCCAGCGCCCCGGATGCGGTATACCCCCCTCCGCTCCCCACCCAGACCCCCACCGAGCGCCTGCCCCACCCACCCCGATCGGCCACCCGCCGGCCACCCCCGAAAAGCGTTCATGACCACCCCGGGCAAGCTGGTAGGGTTCTACCCGTCGCCGCAAACAACAGCGACACCGCCCCCGTAGCTCAGGGGATAGAGCAACGGCCTCCGGAGCCGTGTGCGCAGGTTCGAATCCTGCCGGGGGCACCCAGAGAATGGGAATGGACACGACGGTTTTGCCGTGATTGTCCGTCCCGGGTGCCATGATCGGGTGCAAGCACTTCGGTGCGGGCACCCGATTCTTTGTTCCATGGGTCCAGCTCACGGGTGACCGCCACCAGTCCATCAAGCAGATGCCCCGGGATCGTCACCCGTAGGGTCACTTCTTCGCGGGGTCGACTGTAGCGGACTTCCAGCCCGAAGGCGTTGTAGAGCCGCCGCTGGATCTCCTCCGGGACCAGGGCAAGATCCACGTTGAGATGCGGGATCGCATCCAGCAGAGCCGCACTGTCGGCGGGGCGTGCCGCCTGTTTCGGGGCTTCCAGACGGGCCAGCTGCTCAGCGAGCTCGGTGCGCTGCCTGCCCAGAGCGGCGTGCTCCTGTCGGATCGCGTCGCGGAATTCCTTCTCCTGATCGGGGTCGGGCCCGCCGTCGGCGAGCGTGCGGATGAGGCGGGCCTGGCGCTCGCCGATGGCCTTGATGGCTTGCTCCAGCGCGGCGCGTTCCTTCGCGGTGCGGTCGCCGGGCCCGTCCGCGACACGAGCGGCTTCAAGTGCGGCTTTGAGGTGGGTGCGCCGGTCAGGGCCGAAGACGTGTGTGGCGAAGAAGCGGGAGACGGGTGTGATCAAGAACTCTTCACGAACCCACAGGCTCTTGGGATGGTCACGGAACCAGGGCCTGTCCCGGTGTTCGTTCGGGTCGACCTGGCAGGCGTAGTAGGAGATCTGGTGGCGGTTCTTGCCGAACATGCGGCGGTCGCAGATCTCGCAGATGACGTACGACCGGAGGACGTAGGAACGCCGGGTGGCCGGGTGGGAGTTGGGCCCGTGGGCCGTCCGTGATCCCTGGCGCTTGCGCGCCACGGTGGAGGCCACGTCGAACAGCTCTTTCGAGACGAGCGGCTCGTGAGTGGGCTGCGGGGACCACACCCAGTCCTTGGGGTCGTTGTAGCAGCCGCCTTTCGACGTCGAGCGGCGGTTCCAGACCTGGTAGCCCGTGTACTTGGGGTTGCGCAAGATCTCTCGCACGGCCGAACCGCTCCAGCGGTGGAGGGCCATGTCGGGGCGGGTGGGTTCCGGGGGCGGGTACGCGACGGGGTCCAGGTTCAGGCGGTCAGCAATGGCGTCATATCCGAGCTTGTCCAGTCCGCGGAGCTGGAAGATGTAGGTGACGGCCGGGGCCCTGGACGCGTCCGGGACGAGCCGGTGCTTGGTGCGGCCTTCGGCCCGGCGGGCCGGCACGGGATGCGGGACCTTCTCCGCGAGGTAGCCGTAGGGCGGCTTGCCCACATTCCAGCCCTGGGAGACATGCTCGATGAAGCCGTCCCACGACAGCTCCAGCATCTGCAGCACGTACCACTCGGAGACCGCCTGCTTGACGCGCCGGGTGAGCGTGGGCGTGGCGCGTTTGGCTCGCGGGCCGGTGACGATCGGCTCGTCGGCGGCACACAGGGCCACGCCAGCCTGCTCCAGCTCATACTCGATCTTGGTCCCGAAGTAGGTCCGGCGCGCGACACGTTCAATGGACTCGCAGATGACCGCGGCGAAGCGGCGGTCGGGCCGCTGTGCCTCGTCGAGGAGATCAGCGACGCTGCCGTCACGGGGAATGGGGATCTGGAATTGCTGGTGCGCAAGGGAGTTGCCCCGCTCGCGCAGCTCCTTGCGTCCGGATTCCACATCGTAGAAATGGGCAACGATCACCCAGCCGGGCGGAAGCGCGGCTCTCGCGTTACGCAACTGCCGGGGCAGCGACAGGGTGGGGTCCTGAGCTTCCTCCGTAGAGGTCCGGCCGAGCCATGCCACCGGGACGGTCACCGGAAGCGCCGCGGCGTCCGGAATGCCATCCCTGGACCAGGGGCGGCCGGGTACGGGCTGCGCCCACGGCCGAGTGCAGGGCGGGGTGCCTGACATGTCTTGTCCCTCTCCCAAGGGTCCGGGATGGGGAGGCTCAGGCGTGGCCGGTCTTCGGGGCGCTGCGACCGGCGTACAACCACTCCAGCACCTCACGAATCGCGACCCCCTGGCGCTGGGCCAGCGCCTGAGCCTCCTCACCATCGACGACGACGTACTCCACGACCGTCCGCAACCCCTCTGAACTGCGCGTTTCAGCGTTGTCGCGAACGATCGTGGTCCATGGACGCTCCATCTCGGCGGCGTCGTCAAGGCCGCGATCTTGCATGCTGGGTCTCCGACGCCGGGCTGCCGTGGTTGCCGTTGACGGAGCGGAGTTTCGGCTGTCGCGGACGTTCGCCATCTGGAACCTTCGGTGCTGTGATCGGGCCGTCTGGAGCTGACGTCATCAATAGAGATTCCAGGGGGAGGTCTTTGCCACCGACCAGACCGGGTCCACTCCCTGGCTGCACCTCATGCAGCCGCACCGGGGACCCCAGCAGTTCCTTACCCGAGCTATCAGCGAGCCAGTAGCGGTCCACCTTGGGCCACGGCGAACGGGCACGATCTCCCGCACCGGGTGCATGCCCACCGGGTGCAGGCCACCGGGTGCGCGCCCGCGACCACTGCGAGGCACGGGGGTGCACCGCACCCGGGGTGCACCCCGGGCCACCCAAACCCGGCGGCGTCAGCCGCCAGGTCGCCCAGAATGCCCGCACCCGGCCCCCGCAACCGCCGCACCCGCCCCGTGGGCGCACTGCACCCACAACCGCGAAGCGTGCGCACCCGCCCGCACCCCAGGAACCGCCCCCGAGGTGCGCCCGCACCCCAGGTGCGGGGTGCACCTGATCCGCTCCCCACCTGCCCACCACAGAGCCCCTCAGAACCCGCCCTCCATGTACCATCCCGCGGGGAGAGCATCCGCCGCAGTTCGGCAGCCGAGAGCGCGCAGCAATACGCGTCAGACCAGGCCGCGGCCGGGCGCCATGACCGGGTAGATCGAGATGCTTTACTCTATCGATATACAGTCGCCCTCACTGGCTCGGCGGCTCGCAGCCCCGTGACCTGCGGCCGTCCGGACCGACAGGGTGTCGTCTCCAAGGACGAGCGGGGAAACGGCCCCCGTAACGAACACGGAAACGACGGGGGGATCGCCAGCGAGCCACTTGCGGTCAACTCACGCACGCTCTCCGCCTCGCAGGGAGCACCAACATCGCCCCCTGGCTGCGGCGCAATGCCCGCGACGCCGGCAGGCGGCTCGCCCTCCTCGGACTCGCATGATCACGAAACGGACGGCACATCACTTCGCCGAAGCCCCGGGGGTCGGCTCCCCTCAAATCCCGGAATCCGAGCGTCATAGCATGGGGTTCCTGATCGATCGGCCCGGGGGAATCATTCAGACTGCGCGTTCAGCCAAGCCTCCATAATCATCGACGCCTCCTTTCGCTCGGTCGCAGACCGTTCCAGATCTTCTTCCCATTCCACGCAGCTAAACAACCCTCTCTGCCGCCATTCATCCAACGGCGCTTCGAGGTCCTCACCATTGGCCTCGTCGAGAGCGCGCCTTGCCGCGCTGTAGACCAATCGCAATTCGGCACCGACGACATGGTAGTCATCGTGCTCCGGAAGAAGCCGCTCATGTAGGGGCAAGCTCCTGTCTACCTCGACGTATCCGAGGTAACTGGTAACCGCTTCACGCATCGCCTCGTGCAGGTCCGCCGCCTGCTCCTCACTGAGACCAGATACGGTAGCGACGGCGAGGCTACGGGACCGGATCAGAGTAGTAAGCCCAGGCACCGTGAGGGACTTCCAGAGTGCGGGTTCCCGAGCAAGGAAATGAGCAGCGAGGTCAGCGACCGCAACACCGTTACCGTCGAAAAGTAGACTCGCGACGGCCATACCCAGATCACGCCGATACTCGGGGACGACCCGCGAGACCTGGGTCAGCACATCTCGGTCGATCTGCCCGGGCAGCACCTCATCTTCATCAAATAGCAGAGCGATACCTTTACGGCGCACAGTTTCCCTTCCCTGCGGTTGATCCCCGTAGAGCTGCGACAGCTCCGACCTTGACAGTTCGTTACGAAAGTCCGCCAACGTCAAACCGGGCGGCTCCGGCAGAACAGATCTCTTTATATAATCAAACTGAGCCTGCGCCAAGGTTTCCGGCTGCCCGAACACGAGCGCGGAGATTCGAATGTGCCCTTCTTCCGATACCGACGCCACGGTTCCGATACCCGAGAAGACCAGCGGCTCCCGAGCAGCTTCATGGAGCGTTGTATTCGCCGTCGCCGTTGTCAGCCAACGCGGGTCGAAGGTGATCACCACCTTCCTTGCCCCGACAGGGAAGACGAGGTGGGGATCCTTAGTCAGGACTCCAGTCGGCTCCTTCAGCGGAACCTCGGGCGGATTGCTGCAGCGCATAGCGCTTTCGAAGGAGACCAGAAGGCCACGATGCACCTTCTCTGCCGTGCGCTCGCAGAGCGTCACCGCCTCCGCGTCCCATGTCTCGAACAAGGGGCGAACGATCCGGACGAACTCCCCCGGCGCCATCCCCTGCCCACCAAACGGTCTCGTGCTGTCGAGTCCGGCTCTCCTTGCCGCAGCCGCGACCGCGTTGCCCTGCGTGAGCATCGCCACCCGTGGCAGGTTGACCAAGTCGACACTGGAGAACCGGGCTCGCCAGATCTGCGACGACCTGCGCAAATCCTCAGCAAGGGCCTCGTCGGTAGCCTCGGCTACCGACGGCGGGCCCGTCATTGTGATATTCACGTCGCCATGGATCGCCCCTGCTTGGATGGCCGGGCCAGCCACCTGCCCAGAGAGCTCGTTTCTGACATCAGGCGGTTCCAGGAAGGCGCCCTCTGCGCCCCCTACTTGCTCCACTGCTGCCTCCCGCTCATTCTCACGCCGCGTGATCAGCCCACCTGACAGGCAGTAAACACCATCTGCCGTACCTACAAAGGGCGTTCAGGGCGATCGGAAGGCTGCCGGCCTGGCAGCAATGCAAGGCCGCTCGTAGCGGCTAAGGAGGAGCGGGCTTCCACCTCAGAGCCGAAGGCGAACGGGCCATTGGGAGCAGCTCGCCGAGCTCATGCGACATGGGCAGCCAACGATGCTGGTCTCAGTTCTGGTCTGATTCAGCCCCGTCCGGACGGGGCCGTGTTCGACGGCGTTCGCCACCAACTCCGATACGACCAGCCCAGCATCGCTCACCACCTCGCCGTCATACCCCAGACCGCTCAGGGCATGGGCCAAGACGGCCCGGGCACGAGCAAGAGCCTCCGGCTCGCCACCACGCCAGCGCCACAACACGACCGGTGCGCCGTCCGACATGCTCGGCGAATGCATCGCTGCCTGCTCCGAACCCTGTGACGCCCACGCTGGACACGGCGATGTCGACCCGAACCGGACCCTACGGCAGCCCGCACTCCCGGCAGCACAAGCGGCCCGTCGACCATAAGACCGGAACCGAGCAGAGCAGATGTGACCAGAACCGGCACCGCCACAACGGTCTCGATAATCGCGGCCAGAACGCGACCACCACACCGTCGTCCTCACGAAGAGCGGAACCGCCCTCCCACCAAGACTTTCCTCCGCAACAAGACGCCACCCTCAGCCCTGCTGGTTACCCCCGCAGTCCGCGAGCACCTCCCCGGGCCAGCCGGACTCCCGGACCTCACTGCGAAGCCCCATCTCGGTGTAGTACGGCGCAAGATCGAAGACCGGGCTGCCGTCGATTACGTCCAGGTCCGTCACATGGAGATCCAGCCCCGCAGACCGTCAACAGCCGCGGAAACGACTCCGCGAGCTGATTCGGACGGCGGTAATTGCGATGCACGAAGGTTCCGGTGGCCGGTCACCGGGGGGCTGTTACGTGGGCTGTGAGAACGCAAGGCGACGTCATCCGGTGACGCCTTGTGGAAATGCCGGACAACCAGCCGGTGAGATATGTAGTCGTCCTCGCGGGGCAGTGGCTCGAAGCGGATTTGTGCTGCGCCTTGTGTCAGACAGGGCGTCGCGTCCAAGATCCCACACGGATACGACGGGGATACGACGGGGGATACGACACCCTTAACGACGCCGTAAATGACAGGCCTGTCGACGGTAACACCAAGAAGTTCGGCAGGAGGGGCACTCGGGAGTTCACCGGCCCAGGCCACCAGAGCGTGTCACGGAAGAAGCTGGCGTTCAGGCTGATCCGGTTCAGCTTGCAGTTGAGTGCCTCAAGTGGATTGGAATTCCCGGATAGTGCCCGGGAAACAACGGGGCTTCGCGGCCGAGATGGAACTCCGCCGTTGATAAAGAGGGTCGTTTCTTCTCACCGGGGCGGAAGCAACGGAGCCAGGAAGCGGCTCGGCTCACCGTGCCAGGTGATGGCGAGTGCGTCACGGGCGCGGGTCGCCGCGACGAAGAGCAGTGAGCGCGCCCGGTGCAGTTCTCGCTGGTGGCGGCTCGGGTCCGTGTGTTCCCAGGCGTCCACGGAGGCACGGGGGACGAGCCCTTCGGCCACCCCGGCAATGATAAGACAGCGGTATTCCAGTCCCTTGAAGCGGTACATGGTGCCGATGTGGACGCCCTGGTCGTTGCGCGGCCCGTCCTGGGTGATCTCCGTCGGAGTGATGCCGCGTCGGGCGAGGCGGTCCGCGAGCTGGGTGACCATGTCGTTGGTCGGGACGCAGATGGCCGTGGACTCACGAGGCACGTCGTGCCAGGCCCGCAATTGCTCCACGACGAGGTCCATCTCCTCGTCCCAGCTCCGCGCACCGCGCAGCGACGGGGTCTGGCCGTGGAGGACCGAGCGGTACCCGGCAAGAGTGTCGGCGTTGCCGTCGAGGTCGTCGTAGTCGGCGTCGCCCAGTACCCGGATCGCGTCGCGGAGAATCTCCCGAGTCGTGCGGTAGCTGAGTGTCAGCCGGGAGGACCGGCCGCGGATGTGGACGCCCAGGCTGCCAAGGGTGACTTGGTTGTCGTAGATACGCTGATGCGTGTCGCCGACGAGGAAGATGTCGTCGGGCTCGGACGGCACCATGGCGCGCAGCATCTTCCAGTGGGCGGCGCTGAGGTCCTGTGCCTCGTCGACCACGATGTGCCGGTACCGGTAGCGCAGCCAGGCACCGGAGCCGGCCTCGATGTGGAGGTTGTGCAGGCCGCCCCTTTCCTCGCGTTCCTCCGACCGCCTGTCGATCCTGGCCTTGCGGGCCATCTCCAGCCGCGCGGCCCGCTCCACGACCTGGCGGTGGGTCTCCAGCCTCTTGGTCTCAAGCCGCTGGGTGAAGCGTTCGGCGAGCTGCCAGATACCGGCGCGCTCGGCCCGGGTGACGCTGCGTCCCCGTCCGGCGCGCCGGACGGCGAAGTAGTCGCTCCGGGAGGTCACGGCCTGGCCGAGGATGACCTGGTTCCACTCGTCGCTGAGGAACTCGGCGCTCCAGCGGGTCTCCCCCGCCTCTACCAGTAGCTCCCGCCACTCGCGGAGCGCCGCCGTGTCGTCGATCCGCCGCTTCGCGTTGCCCGGGTCGGCCTCGCTGACGATGCGGGTGGCGAGCTGGTCGACATGGGCGATGTCGACCCGGGCCAGCACGTCGGGGCCGCCGAGCGAGAGGAGCCGGGCCCGCAGGTCTGCGGCGAGATTCCTGTTGAACGTGGTGAGCAGGACGGGCTTGTTGCGACCAGGAAGGAGCTTTCGCACCAGATAGCACACGCGGTGGAGGGCAACGATCGTCTTGCCCGTCCCCGGCCCGCCGCCGACCCGGGCCGGGCCGGAGTAGCGCCGGTGGACCAGCTTCTCCTGGGTGGGGTGGAGGAAGATCTTCCATCGCCCGAAGTCTCCCTCCTCCAGGATGCTCTGCAGGGATTCGTCGTCGGTGATCACCACGCTCTGGGAGCGGTCGACGGCCGACTGCCAGTCGTCGGTGTCAAGGTTCTTCTCCGGTTCGGTCACGGCGACCGGCGCGGTGACCTGTTCCATGACCGCTTCGTACGGAACGCCGTCGCGCAGCCGGAGGAGTACCTCCCCGGTGTGGCGGGGCGCGTACTCGGTGAGGCCGAGCAGTTCGTCGTCCGTGGTGAGTTTCCGGACGATCGGGATGAGCGGTTCGGCGACGCCGAGGTCCGCGAGCTGCTCATCGGTGTACGCGGCGAAGAGGGGCTCCTCCAGCGCCGCTGGCTGGGCCGGTTCCCGAGCGGGAGCAGGGACGGGCGTCGGAGCTGGGGCGGGAGCGGCGGGCGGCGTGAGTTCACGGCGCAGCACGCTCTCCTCGACGACCTGGAGGTCGACGTACTCGATGGCGCCGGTGACGTGGTTGATGCCGTAGTTGAGCCGGTCCAGGTTCTTGTGGACGTGGCTGCGGTGCTTGACCGAGACGAGAAGCCAGTCGTCACCACCGAGGCGGATCATCAGGGCCCGCCACTCGCGGTTGACGCGTGCCGACCAAAGCCGGTCGTGGCCTTCCAGTTGCTTGAGGTCGAATCCACCGGCGTCCGGGTTGCGGCGGAAGTCGTGTTGGAACTTGTAGAACGCCCCGAGGACCGCACGGTCCAGTTTGACGATTTCCTTGTCGGCCTTGTCGAGCAGGCGCAGGGTCACACCCGTCCTCGGCGCGCCGGTAACCGTCATCGCTCGTTCTCCTCGTGATCGTTCGTCGCCCTGTCGGCGTCGCCGCTCACCAGCCCGGCGAGTTCGTCGGCGTCCCATTCCGTCGCGGTGCGGACCTGCCAGCCCGCCTCCCGGTAGGCCAGGTCCCGTTGCTCGGCGTCGATGTCCCGTTCGCTGCCCGGGTCCGGACGGTGCGCGAGGACGACGCCAACGCGCTGGGCAGGCCATGCGAGTTCGGCGGGCCAGGCGGCTGCTCCCAGTTCGTAGCCGGCCTCCGGCGCGGGCAGGCCCTGGTCGGCGAGGGCCCGGGCGAGAGCGGGCAGGCCGGGATCGTCGATGAGGAACTCGATGACGTCGTCCCAGGCGGGATCGCGCACGGCCGCGGGGGCCTCCTCGGCGTTCTGCCGGTCCGCTGCCGACTCTCGTCCGTCCGCCACAGGTTCGTGCGCCCGCCGCTGGGAGGTGAGCCATCCGGCTCCGCCGGTGACCGCCATCTCGGCCGGGTCGAATCCGGGCAGCATGCCTGCCGTGAGCTGGACCCCGTCCCCCTCGCCCGCGTCGAGGAACTGGAGCAGGTTGCTCCAGTAGAGCCATGCCTGCCAGCGCCTGCGATGGGCGGCCTCGTCGGCCGTGACCGCGTGCGCGCTGTCGTCGAGCACGGTCAGCGCCGTCCAGACCGCCCCGGTCTGCCCCCTGCGCAGGTCGAGCACGACGGTGAGCGGGCACCCCGACGCGTCCCGGGTCCCCATGACCTGGACGGCGCCCTGTCCCTTGGCCAGCCGCCGCCCGTGCAGCGCCTCGCTGATCCTTTGCCCAATCTCCTCGCCGTCGGCCAGAGCTCTGCTGGTCGCCGACACGGCGGCGAAACCCGCGAGCGCGCTCTGGGTGCGGCGCCGCCATGCGGCGGGGTCCGGGTCGGTGAGGTAGCCGATCAGCGTCTCGACCGGATTGGCCCACACGAGGCGCGGCAGGTCACGGGTATCTCCGGCGTGCATGCGCCGGTGGACGTCCATGGCCGTCTTCTGCGCGGTGTTCGGGTAAGGCTTCCACACGGGGTCGGCCTGCGGCCTGGTCTGTCCCGTCCATGCCTGCACGTCGTCCCAGGTGAGCTGGAAGACCTGCCAGCCCTCTGCACGCAGCCGGGTGCGCTTCACCGCGTCCGCCTCGGCGATGAGGTGCTCGGGGCTCGCGTGGTAGCGGTATCCGTCGAGATAGACGGCCACTCGACGGTCGTCGTCGGTGCTGTGGAAGACCACGTCCGGCCGCGTGAAGCCAAGCAGGGTCTGGGTGTCCATCTGCCAGCCGCGGACGGTTCCGTCGGGTGCGGTGAAGCGCAGGGTCGTGTCCCTGGTGCCGTCGGCGGTGAGCGCGGTGCGGACGCTGACCTCGTCCATCCGCTCGGCCCATTCCAGCAGCCCACGCCGGAAGAGCGCCTCAAGTTCGCTCTCCACCTGGTGCACCAGGGTGATGTCCCGGGTGGTGGCAACCGGTTCGACGCTCCACCGGTCCGCGGTGCGGCCGAACAGCTCACCCAGCATGTCGAGGGCGTGCTCACGGGAGACGAGCTCGTACTCGTTGTCGGTGACGTGCCGCAGCAGGCAGCGGTGGCACGCGGGCCGGCCCTGCCCCACGCACACGCAGGTCTCGATCACCTGGCGGGCGTCGTCCAGGACACCCTTGAGACCGTCCCGGCCGGCGAGGCGGTGCAGATATCCGGTACCGCCGGGAAGCATGTCGTACAGCACGAGGAAGTGGCGGCGGAGCCCGGCCTCGCCGGGTTCCTCAGGCATGGAATCGGTAACGACCGAGAGATGATCGGGGTCGCCGCCGTAGCTGCGGGCGATACCGGCCAGCAGCAGCGCCTTGAAGGACACGAGCCGTTCCCGGGTGTGCGCGGTGACGGCAGGAATGAGGATGCGCAGTGCGTCGGTGCGCAGCTCATGGGCGAGCAGAACCCTCTCGCCCCGTCGTGCGGAGTCGGCTCCGGCACGCCGTCGCGGGCACCAGGGCCGGTGGTACTTGCCGTGCGCGGACGTGTCGCCAGCGTCGTGCGCGGCGGGCCCGCCGTCCGGATCGGCAAAGCCGCACGCGTCGCAGACCCAGAAGGGGTTGAGGCGGACCTCCCGTCCGGCGAAGGCCGTGTCCGTCCCGCCGTCCACCCGGGTGGCTCCGACGTTGATGTGGCGGATGTGCGCCTCCCGGGTGAACTCCCAGCCGAAGGTGGCGTGTTCGTGTTTCCACGCCTGTTCGACGTCGCGCGCGTCGATGTCCACGGCCGGGACGACGGTGTAGTGCCGCCTCTCCCGCTCGTCGCTGTCGTCGCGTACGCGGACGTCGTCGCGTTCGTCCCGGGAGGTGACGCGGCGCGGCACGAGGACCTTGTGCAGGCAGCCGACGTCTCCGATGGCCGCGGACCGGCAGCGGGGGCAGGGTGAGGCGTCCTGTTCGGCGCGGTGGGTGCGGACATGTCCGCAGTCGGGGCAGATGCGCCACCAGAGCCAGGCCGGGCGGCCGGGGCTGCCGATGTCCAGTCCGGTGACGCGGTGCTTGTAGCCCTGGGCGTAGTAGTGGTTGCCGGGGGCAAATTCGGAGAGAGCGAGGCGGGAGGGACGGCTGTGGCGGAGGGTCTTGCTGTGGTTCTTGCGGGTGCCGTCGGCGGTCTTCTCGCTCCAGGTGAGGGTGGCCTCCAGCTCGGTGGCCGAGTCGATCAGGCTGTAGTTCGGCAACAGGCCGAGATCGACAAGGGCTCCGTGCGCGGTGGTGCGGCTGATCTCGCGGGAGACGCGTGCCACGTCCCGGCGCTCGGCGCGCAGTTCGCGCCCCTGCCGTTCGTGGTCGGGGTCGCCGGCGACGAGCAGTCCGTGTGCCCGGTCGATGGCTTCGGTCCGGCGCTGCAGGTCGGCGCGGCGGTCCTCCCAGCGCCGGCACGCGGCTTCCAGGGCGCCTCCCAGTCCCTCCTCGCCGGGGTCGGTCGCGTACGTGACGAGGGCGGCGCGGGCCTGCGGACTGACGCCGGTGCCGCGGCTCTCGTCGTACGGGGGAAACAGGTCCAGGAAGCCCTGCACGAGCCGTTCTCCACCAGCGAGCGCGGCTTCGACGAACTCGGCCTGCCAGGCCGAGGCCCCGAACAGATCGGTGGCGCGCCCGGGCAGCGGCCGCAGTGGCGTCCCGTCGGGGGCGGCCAACCGTCCGGCGCCCGCGAGGTCGAGAAGGTGGGCCAGGTACTGGCGGCGCAGGATCTCGGCCGCGGACAGGTAGCAGCCGGGCGGCAGCACGTCCCCGGCGATCATGAGCCGGGGTTCTTCCAGGTAGTAGCGGTCGCGCGGGCCCCGGTCGACCATGGTGAGCAGGTACGCGTTGCCAGTGGAGCGGCCCGCCCGGCCCACGCGCTGGATGTAGTTGGCCGGTCCCTTCGGCAGCGAGGCGAGGACGACGGCCGACAGGTCGCCGATGTCGATGCCGAGTTCGAGAGTGGGGGTGCAGGACAGCACCTGCGGGTTGGCGTAGTGGACGTCGATGCCTTCGCGGAAGGCCTTCTCGACCGTCTCGCGCCTGGCGCGGCTGAGTGTGCCGGTGTGCTCGGCGGTATTGATGGTGAAGACGCCGGCCTCGCGATACATGCGCCGGTAGAAGTCGTCGGTGAAGTCCCGTTGCCGCAGTCCGCTGTCCAGGTCGCGGCCCGTGCCGAGGACGCCCCCACAGCGGTAACGGGGGCAGGGCTGTCCGTGCCACTGGTCGGCGAGGTCGGGGTGGACGGTCTGCTCCCAGAAACACCGCGGGCAGTGCGCGGTGGCGTCGGGCAGCGTGTCGTCGGCGAGTCTGCGGACCTGGATGTGGCCGGGCTGGAGTCCGTAGACGCGGGTGGCACCGTCGAGTGCGGTACGCACGGAGAGAACGCCGGTGTCGGCGAGCGCGGGCAGCAGCCGGGTCAGGAAGTCGGCGGCCGCCTCTCGGCGCAGTCCGAGGGCGCGTACGGCCCAGTCCTGGTACCAGCCGAGCCGGCCGGTGAGGACGTCGAAGTCCTCGCTGCCCTGCTTGGGTGAGCCGAGCAGGAAGGCAGGCGCGGAGACGCCGCGGGGGAAGGCCGGCATGCCGGGTTCCCGGCCGCCCCAGATTGCCCACCGGCGCACCCCGGCCTGGTCGAGCCAGGGGTCCAGCCAGGCGTGCCGAACGGCGCCACGGATGCGCAGCCGTTCGAGCAGTCCCCGGACGAAACCGATGTACCGGTCGGGGCCGGGCGCCGATCCGTCGGGCAGTGCGATCTCTCCCGGTGTGGTGAGAAGGGCTTCCCGTACGCGGTCGGCGACGGCGTCGGGGTCCGGGAGCGGCACGTCGGCGGCGACGGTGCGGGTGAGCTCCAGAGTGCGGCCCTGCCGGGACCGCAGGCCGAACTCCATGACGGTGGCGAACGCCAGGCGCTGTGCGATCAGTTCCCACGTGGGCCGGGAACCGCGACTGCGACCGGAGAGCAGTGTGTCCACGCCACGGATCAGGTGCAGGTCCGGCGGGATGACGGCAGCCTGCACCGCCCTGCTGTCCACGACGTCGGCGATCAGGTCCGCGGCCAGGTCGCTCAAGGTGATCGGGACGTCCTCGTCGATGCGGCTGGCGAGCAGCGCACGCAGCGAGAACGTGTACGAGCGGCTGGCGACGTATCCGGCACGGTGGGCGGCGTCCTGGACGGAGTCGTTGAAGAGGAGGGTCTTATTCTCGCCCAGATTCTTGTCCAGTTCGCCGCCGGTGAAGAGCTGGGTGACGGCGGCCGCGGCCAGCGCGGCCAGGCCGGTGCCGAGGTAGCGGATGGAGTTGAAGGTGCGGCAGGCGGGGCACTGGTCGCGTTCGGCGGCTCGGTCGCCGTCGAGGTCGGCGTGGACGAACGCCGCGTTGTGAAGGGGCCTGGGTCGGCGCGGTCCCTCGCCGCCTGCCGGGGCGGTGAGGTCAGCCTCGGGCGACAGGGGGCGCAGCCGTCCGTCGGCGCCTTCCAGAACCATGACGGCGGGACCGCCGCGCCGACGTTCCGCCCCGGCCGCGAAGGCGGCCTCGTGCACTTCCTGCGGTGTCGCGGCGATCATGTTGCGCACCCGGCGCTTGTCGCGGCCGACCGAGGCTCGGCGGATCTTCGAGGCGTTCAGTTCGAGTTCGGCAGGATCGACCTCCGGCGAGTACGCGGCCCAGCCGGAGCGTCCGCATTCGCGGCAGAACACGGCCGGCAGGAAGATCTCGGCGGGCGGCGGCGC
This sequence comes from Streptomyces sp. NPDC007917, assembly GCF_042959105.1. Taxonomy (NCBI): domain Bacteria; kingdom Bacillati; phylum Actinomycetota; class Actinomycetes; order Kitasatosporales; family Streptomycetaceae; genus Streptomyces; species Streptomyces sp. NPDC007917. The sequence goes on along the minus strand of NZ_JBIBKK010000013.1, from coordinate 245,517 downwards.
ACTGTCGTCAGCCGGTGCGGCGGCCTGCTCGGCCGCGTCGGCCGGTACGGTGGGTTCCTCCCCGTCGTACGGGGACGGCCGGGCGGCCAGGCTCCGGTCCTTCCGGACCAGTGCGCCGCCGGAGGTCACCCGCTCGTCGTCCCAGCGGAACTCGGCCCGCGCAGCGCTGATGCCGCGCAGCACGCGGGAGACGGACCGCACCCAGTGGTGGATCTCGACGGACAGCAGCGGCCGTCCGGGGTGCTCCGGGTCGCGGGCATACGACAGGAGGGCGATGTAGCGGGCGAGCGCCTGGGCAGCGATGCGCGGCCGCTGCTGCACGGCCATGCCCCAGTGGTAGGCATAGCGAGGCAGCACCTCGGTGATCTCAGCGAGGGTCTTGGGGGTGCCGTCGAGGATCTCCAGGACGGCGGCAGTGAGCCGGTGGCGGCGCAGGACGGCCCCGAGTTCCTCGGGGCTCGGTCCGCTCAGGCCGGTGAACGCGGCGACGAGGTCGTCCATGGCGCCCGGGTCGCGGGTGGGATCGCCGAGGTCGACGACCTCCTGCGGCGAGGGGAACGGCAGGGTGAAATCGCACTCGCCGGTGAAGTCCTTGGTGGAGCGCCGGTCCTCGCCGACGACCGAATCGGGCGGGAACGGCACGCCGAAGACCTGCTCGGCGACCTCCAGCATGCCGAGTCCGCCACCCGGACGCGCGGCCGCACTCGGGCTGTTCTCGCCAAGTGTGGCCGACGTGGCGACGGGGCAGACAGGCCCCAGCGGGCGGCCCGGTTCGGCGATTCCGGTGACGGATCCGAGCCGACGAAGCAGCATGGCGACGTCCGTGCCCTGGGCGCCGTCGTAGGTGTGGAACTCGTCGAGGACGATGTACGCGAGCGCGGAATCCTGCCACAACCGTTGGTCCTCGGGCCGCTGGAGGAGCAGGTCGAGCATCTTGTAGTTGGTGATCAGGATGTCCGGCCTGGTGCGCCGGATCTCGTCCCGGTCGACGGCGACCGCGGGATTGGCCTGCTTGAACTCCTGGGACGGTTTGTCGCCGATGTAGAGCGCAGCCCGCACGCCGGCGTCGCTCAGCCGGGTGTCCTTGGCGTCGTCGAGCCGTTTGTTGATGCGGTGGGCCTGGTCGGTGGCGAGCGCGTTCATGGGGTAGAGCAGGATCGCCTTGACGCCCTCCCGGCCCGCCTCGCGCTCCCGGCGGCAGTGGTCGAGCAGCGGGATCAGGAACGACTCGGTCTTCCCGGACCCGGTGCCGGTGGTGACGAGGGTGGGCCGCGCCGGACCATGCAGTGTGGACAGCCTCTCCCAGGCCAGCTCCTGGTGCCGGTGCGGGGTGAAGTCGCGGGGCCACCAGGTCAGGTGCCGCTGCCAGTCGTCGCTCTCGGCACTCCGGAAGGGGGTGCGGATACGGAGGTAGGGGCCGCGGAAGATCCCGTCCTCGGCGTCGCCGAGGAAGTTCTCCAGGGCGCGGCGGGTGCTCTCGTCGGCCAGCGCGTACGTCGTCGCGAGGTACTGGCTCAGGCTGGCCCGTACCTGGTCGGCGGCGAGGGTGGGACGCACGCGCGGTCCTCCTTGGTGCTGGTGGGGCTGGTCATGCCGAGGCGAGGCGGGCATGCCGGGGGCGCCCGTTCACCGCCCTACGGTATCGAGGGAGGTGGGGCGGCTCCGGGACGGATCACTTGCCGAGTTTCCGCCCGACGTACGCGATGCGCAGGGTGCGCTCCTCGTGGATCAGCCGGAAGTGCATCCGGCCCGGCGTCGGCAGGAAGTCGCAGTGCCAGTCGAACAGGTGGTTCTCGCCGTCGTCGTCGGTGAACCAGCACAGGCGCCGACGGGCCTCGAACTCGGTCCGCACGTAGGAACGCCACTGGGGCGAGATGGGCTGCCGGTCCGGGTCCCAGTCGCTGACCGCGTCCTGGAGCTCTCCGAGCCGCTCGCCCACCGGCCGCACCCACACCTCGGGGAGTTCGACGAAGTGCTGCTCAGCGAGCCGCGTGAACTGGAGGAGCGGGAAGAGCTCCGACTTCAGGCCCCACAGCTCGGTGCCGGACCTCAGGCCTTCGACGGCCTTCTGCCGTACGGTGTCCGCGCCGCGCCGGATCCACGACAGGTGGGTGGCCACGTGCTCCCGCCTGGCGGCGTGCTCCACCTCGACGTCGGTGAGGGCGGAGCCGCCGTCCTCGTCGTCGAGGAGTTCCTCCCGGACGAGGGTGAGCCGGTCGGCGTCCCAGCACGGCTCGATCAGCAGAGAGACGGCGAGGCCGCCGGTCAAGTGTGCTGATCCGAGCCCCTCGACCGTTTCCCCATCGTGCCGGTACTCAACGTCGGAGTAGGTCTCCCCCTCGGGGAAGGCTTCCCGGTGGGGCCACTTGGTCTGCATCTGGAGCAAGCGCACCCAGAGGTCCCTGGCACCCGGGGTGCCGATCCACTTGCCGATGGCGTGGCCCTGGGCCAGCTGTAACGCGTTGACGGGCTCCCGGGAGAAGAGCCGGGTCCCCGCCCGGTCCTCCCTAGCCACCGCGAGCACGGCCCTGACCATCTCGGTCATGGCGCGGTTGACCCGCTCCGGATCGGCCGTCGTCTCACAGGACTTCTCGTTCAGGAACAGCTGCGGCACGTCTCCCCCTCCGCGATGGTGTGCGCCTTGCCCCGCCCTCCCCAGGCGGGTACGTCAGCCGATGAGCTGGTCGAGCGTGTTCTCCAGCTCGTCGAAGAACCCGGTGGGCCATTGGTCGAGCATGCCGTCCGCGTCAATCCTCGGGCTGACGACCTCCACGCCGGTGCCGTCGCCGCGGAAGTAGTGGAATATCGCCTGTCCTGGGGTAATCCGCCCCTGCTTGACGGCGAGCCGCACGCCGTTGATGACGTGGTCGCTGTGCGTCTCCATGATCACCTGCGCGCCCTGTGCGGCGGCGGCCGCGGCGAGCGCCGCCATCTGCGTCTGGCCGTGCGGGTGGAGGTGCGCCTCCGGGTTCTCCAGGAGGATCATGGAGCCGGGGCGGGCGGTGAGGCAGGCCACCACGATCGGCAGGACGTAGGTGAGGCCGAAGCCGACGTTGCTGGGCCGTCGGCGCCGGGTGGGGCCGAGCGTGCCCTGGAACCCGTACGAGAGGCGTACGGCGTCGGCGCCCTTGATGGGGTCCGCCTGGATGTCCACCCCGGGGCACAGGTCGCCCATCCAGGCGGCGGCCTGGTCGCGCAGGAGGTCGGACTCGACGTCCCGATGGTGCAGGGGGCCCGCCGGGACCTGGTCCCGGGCGTGGTGGCGGAGGAAGTTGACGGTGTGCTCACCGCGTACGCCGAGGAAGCCCCGGCCGATGGCCGCGTGATGGTCGCGCGGGTAGAACTCGGCGGGCGAGATCCGGTCAGCGTGCAGGTACTGGAAGGGGGCGGTGAGGAACGACGGGGCCACGGCCTCGGGCCCGGTGGGCGCGGCGGACCCCTCCGAGGTGAACGGCAGGTCCACGTCGAGCAGCGGCAGCAGGTTCTGCTCGGGTTCGTACTCGACGGTCCAGCCGTAGTGGTACGGCCCCTCGTCGACGGCGAGGCCGATCCGGGCCTCGTCCTCCGCAAAGTCCTCGTGCAGGACGTCCTCTCCGGTGCCGAGGCCGACGAGTTCGCCGTTGAGCAGGAAGCCCTGGTTGGCGACGCTGACCGTCATTCCATCCCGTCGTGCCTCGGGCAGGTACTCGGCAACGGCCAGGTCGCCCGCCTCGTATGACTGGCGCAGCAGTGCGAGGGACTGGAGGACGCTGCTCTTGCCGGACGAGTTGAGCCCGGTGAGGAGGGTGAGCGGGCCCAGCGGTAAGGACGCGTCGCGGAACGCCTTGAAGTTGTGCAGCGTCAGACGGTCGATCACTGTTCAGCCACCCCTCGGAACAGCCGTGCCACGTACTGGAATCTCGTGCGGATCTTCGCCGGGTCCCCGGTGCCGATGGAGATCGACCGGTCGAAGTCCCAGTCCTTCATCAGCTCGGCGAAACGGTCGAGCACGTTTTCCCGAGACGCTACCAGTCTGTCCCGCTCCTGATCGTCCAGCAGCGCAAGATGGACGGCAATCGTCTCGAAGAGGGCCTTGTTGATGGGCGAACGACCCGACCCACCACGCCACTTGCGGAAGGCCTGCTCACCGAACAGGTCCCTGGCGCACCGCATGGCCACCCGGAACTCCCGTGTCAGCTGCTCCCGCCGCTGCTCGGTGAGGTTGTTGACCCGGTACATCACGTCGGTGAGGAAGCGGTCGAAGTCCTTCTCGGTGTGCTCGGCCGGATTGGTCAGGCGGAAGGCGAGGAAGCGCAGCACCATCTCCCGGTCGGCCATCCGCTCGTTGGACACACTCCACAGCGTGGCCTCGCCGAATGACGGGTCCTCAGCGAGGTCCGCCAGGAACTCCCGGGCCGACCCCCGTACCAGCGCGTGCCGCAGCTCCTGCTGCGTCAGCCGCATACCGGTGGTGTTGATCCGGGAGAACACGTTGTGTTTGACGGCCTCCGGGGTGCCCGGCTGCATGATGTGGACGGTGAGCTGGGTCTCGCGCAGCCGGATCTTCAGCCGCCCGGTCAGGTCCTGGTACGTGTTGCCGTCCAATCTCCAGAGGTAGTCCATGCCCCGGAGGGTCAGCGGGCCCAGATCGGCGGTGACCTCGGGCGCCATGAACCGGGCGATGGCGGTGAGCCGCTGGACGCCGTCCACCACGGCCCACTTGTCCTCGTCGTCCTGGGCCATGTGGAAATTGGAGATCGGGATGCGCAGCAGCAGCGACTCGATCAGACGGCTCTGCGCACGGTCGCTCCAGATCCCGGCCCGGCGCTGGAAGTCCGGGGCGAGGTCGATCATGCCCTCCCGCAGCCGGGACAGCAGCAGGTCCACGGTGGTGGTCTCCGTATGGATCTTGATGCTGTCGGGCGGGAACGGGGCGGAGATGCCGTCGGCGTCGCTGTAGGCCTCGTCCTCCTCGTCAGAGGGGAGCTCCAGCTCGACGCCGGTCGGCCGGCCGTCGGACCCGATTTCGAGGGGCGGCCCCAGCGGCAGGAAGAGCGCGTCCTGCTCGCCGTCGACGTCCTCCGGCACGGCGTACCCCCGGGGCCCTGACGGCTGGCTCCGTCCGGCGCTCCGGTCGCCGCCGCTGTCCTCCAGGTCCGCCATACTTTCCGCTGCCCTCCGCCGCCCGATGCCGTGCCCGGCAAGCCTATAGACGGCGTCGTGGCCTGTCAGCGAGCCGACCGGGTCTGGCGGCGCCGTCAGCGTCGTAGATCCAGCTCGGCGACGACGGTCTTGCCGACGGGACGCGGTCGAGGATGTCCCACCGGTCAGCGAGTGCCTCCATGAGGAGCATGCCCCGGCCGGTCTCCGCGAGCGGCCAGGAGCGCCGGGGCCGGGAGGTCGGAGTTCGCCCCGGGTGTCGGAGACCGCAGGGGCCGGCCGAGGAGCTTGAGGGCGACCTCGAAGTCCCGGCCGGGGACGCGGCGTGCGTGACGGCGTTGGTGGCGAGTCCGGCGACGAGCAGGGCGGCGGTGTCGGACGCCTCGCTGCTGTGCGGCATGCCCAGACGTCGAGCTGGTGCAGCGCGAGCCAGCGGGCGAGGGGCGCTGCGGGGGGTACAGCTGAACCAGATGGTGAACACACGTACGGTGAAGGGCGCTTGGCGGATTGCTGTGATGGACGGAGTTACCATATGCCCAACATGACGCCGGATCGGACGGATTCACCAGGGTCACCTCGCGTACACTGAGTCACAATACGCACACATTCGGTGGACAGCGTGCATCACAATGCGTGACGATGGCCGAGGTCAGAAGCGTTACGGCGGGCGGGTGGCGCAGAACCGGGGGTGTCGGACAGTCTGCGCACCTTCGGCGCGGTCGTCCAGGCCCTACGGGAGCACGCGGGCCTGAGCCGTGAGGAGTTCGGCGCCCTGGTCGGCTTCTCGGAGCACAGGGTCGCCTCGGTCGAGCAGGGCCGCCGGATGCCGGACCGCGACTTTGTGGAGCGCGCGGAGGTGCCGCTCGGCAACACGGGAGCGCTGCGAAGGGCCGCGCCGCATCTGTCGCGACAGGCGGGCTTGGCGAGCTGGTTCCGGCAGTGGGCTCGCCTGGAGACGCAAGCGGTGACCTTGTGGACCTACGAGTGCCGAGTGATTCCGGCGTTGCTCCAGACCGAGCGATACGCGCGAGCCGTGACAGAAAGCGTGCCCGCCGTGAAGGACGAGGAGCAGGTAACCGAGCGGGTTACGGCTCGCTTGGAGCGCCATCATCTGTTCGATCGCAAACCACCGATCGCGTTCAGCTTCATCGTTGAACAGGCGCTCATCGAGCGTGGTAAGGGCGGCCATGACGTGACGCGGGAGCAGCTCGACCATCTGCTGGAGCGGTCGTTGCAGTTCAACGTCGAGTTGCAGATCATGCCGCGATACCAGCCGGATCACGCGGGGTTCGACGGCCCGTTGAGGCTCCTCGAAGCGCAGGACAACAAGTGGTTCGGCTACGCGGAAGGACCGCGCGACGGCATGCTGATCTCAAGCCCGAAGGAGGTCAGCATCACACTCCAGCGGTATGCGAAACTGCGTTCACAGGCTTACCTCCGAGGACTCCAAAAGCCTGCAGAAGCAACTTCGAGCAGCGCTATGAGCAGCATCGACGAACGGGCTTGGTTCAAGAGCAGCTACAGCGGTTCCGACGGTGACGACTGCGTCGAGGTGGCGAAGGGCACGCACGCGATCCATGTTCGGGACTCCAAGGACCAGCGGAGCCCCTAACTCACCCTCTCCCCCACCGCGTGGACCGACTTCATCAAATACGCCGCCCAAGGCTGACCCTCACGTAGACAGCAGCGCCCCGCGTCGGACCCATCCGGCGCGGGGCGCTGACTTTCACTGAGCAGGCGGCGCCCACTGCCCCTTGGTCACGGCGTCCTGAAGGCGTGCGAAGAAGCACGCGTGCGCTGCGCGCATCTCCTTCTCCCGGTCGGCCTTGTAAAAGGGGGCGGTGTAGCCCTCGGGAGGCTCGAACCGCTCCTTCTTCTGGTAGGCGAGGAAATGCTCGTAGTGCTCCTTGGTCTGGCCGAAGCCGTACGTGTAACGGTCACCGGCGATCTTGCGTTCATTCGCGTCAAACCAAGTGACCGCGTCGAAGTCCTGCATGATCGGGAACCGGGACTTGTACATGGCCGCGAGCGCGTCTGCACTCACTCCGAGCCAAACAGCGACCAGGGCGTCGATCTCCACTAGCGCGGCCCTGCGCGCGCGCTCGCTCCGGAGCGGTGTTGCCCGTTCCCACGTTGGACCGACCGCGTGGAGAGGCTGCATATCCGGCCACTCCACTGCCCAGGGTTCGTAGCCGGGCCAAGCCGGCTCGTACAGCTGCTCCCACAACTCCGCGTAGGCAGACGTAAGGCAGTTCAGGCGCAGGGTACGCAACAAGAGGGCGGAGGCAAGCGGGTGGTCACCAATCGGAACGGGAAGCCGTCGGGCTTGTGCGACATCGAGGTGCCTGACACGCGTAGTACGTAGCAGATAGTCGACCGGGATACCGGACCAGAACCCCGCCGTAAGAGCAGTGGTCCGGGAGTCGCTCAACGCGGCACTTCGGATAGCGTGGATGTGCGCGGGCCCCGGGGGAGCAATCACCGTGTACAAGCTCCGCTCGGTATCCGGAGCAATGAACTCCCGCCACATCACTCGATAGAAATCCGTGTACGGTCTCCGCAGCCGCCGCAGGAGCTCCGCCTCCACCTGCTCCTCGGTGACGTCCGACGACGCCGTCCCGAACCGCCCGGCTGCGGCGCTCCGCGCTCGCGTCACCTCACGCTCGGACGCCTTGAGCTGCTCCAGCGTCCTGCCGTCGCTCCACACGTCCTGGGCGGCCCGGTACACCTCGGATTTGGCAACGTAGACGTATTCGGACTCGGGCACGGCGTCGTCCGCCAGAGTCATCGGGTTGAGGCCCAGGACCTCGCCGCCGCCCTGGCTCGGCTGCTTGAACATAGGGTTGGCCAGGCCGATCTGCGGGCCTTTGAGGATCACCTCGGACCAGTCGTCGGGCCGACGGACCACTCCCATGTCGTCCGGCGTGTTGTAGTCGATGAGGTCGGCCGCCTTGGCTCCGCTCTCGTCGTAACCACGTGCCATCTGCGGCTCGTACTCCGCGAGCCGCAGCGAGTAGTCCGCGAGCGCCTCGATCGCCTGCGCCTCCGCCGTACTCACGGGCGACAGCAGCCGGGCCTGGCGTACGGGCTGGGCCTCGTCGCCGGTGAGCTTTTGCCACCGGGCGAGCATCGCCTCGTCCACCCGGACGATCCTCTTGCGATGCGGTCGTTCGTCCCAGCTGTCGCCGTAGCGGACGCCTGGGTCGGGAGCGGTGCCGTCGTCGTCCGCCGACAGACGCAAGGCGTCCACGGAGAAGAGCCAGGACAGATGGTCGAAACCAATCTCCCCCGCCTGCCCATAGACGTGTACGCCAAAGTGGCTCGACCGGCCGACGGGCGGCGGGAAGAATCTGTTGCCCGCGTTCACGAAGTCGCCGTGAACGCGCAGCCTGGTGTAGGCGGCCTCGCGCAGCCGCCCTTCCTTGTCGCCGCTGAAATGCGAGTCCGGGTGGACCAGGCCCACGGAGCCGTTGTTCGCCATGTGCTGCCACGTCTGGCACATGAAGGCCCGGTACAGGTCGGGTTGAGTTCCCACGAGCAGGGGGTACACCGGGCCGGAACCCAGCATCTCGCCCATGCCGCTCGTCGACGCGAGCTCGGCGAGCAGGTACGCGTGGGCGCGCCGCGACTTCAGCAGTCGGTCACGCCGCCGCGTCCGTTCCGCTTTGGTCGGCCTCTCGGTGAGCATGAACCATGGTTCGTACTCAGCGAGAACCGGATTCTCCTCCCACCTTGGCCGCACCCAGGGCGGATTCCCCACCTGAAGGTCGAACCCGCCCCCCGGCCCCCGGAACACGTGCGCGAAGTGCAGCTCCCAGTGGAAGAAGCCGTGGCCGTCCTCCGCCTTTATGTCCTTCTCCGTCGTGCCGGCGATGTCCTCGACCGTGTTCAGCCACGGGTAGCGGAACGGCAGCAGCCGGGCCGGTTCCATGCCGAGGAAGCCCTCCAGGCGGTCCTCGACATCGGTGAGCAGTTCCAGCGCGTCGTCGGGGCTGAGGTCCTCGATGCCCGAGAGCAGCGAGTTCTCGGGCATGTCGACCTTACCGAGGACGCTCTCCAGGAAGTCCAGCCAGTCGCCGAGGCTCTGGAGCGGGACGGTCTTCCGCTCCTGCCGCCCGCCGCCGGTCCTGCGGGGCGAGGAGCTCCGCCTGGGCCTGGCCTCCGAGTCGGCGCCCGCGCCCAGTTCTTCCTGCTCGCCGTCCGGGTCGTCGAACAGTCCGGCCACCCGCCACAGCTGGTCGCCGGGAGCGGGGTCGGCCGACTCCACCGGTGCCACCGGGTATACGGGCGCCGCCAGATCCATTGGCTCCTCCGTGGCGACCGCCGCGCGCCCCCCGACCAGCAGCCCCGCCACCGACGACTCGTCGACGAGCGCGCCGCCCGTCCCGTACACCGAATCGGTGCCGTCGAGTTCGCCCACTTTGTCCAGCGGCCAGAACCACAGCGCACACCACGCGTCCATTACGGTCTTCAGCCGCCAGTACGGCGTACCGTGACGCGTCAGGTCGTCGAGGACCTTCTGCTTGTCCTCCGCCTCCGAGGACTGCTCCAGCCAGTCTGCGCCCCACACGTCGACGCGGCGCGACACCGCCCGCTCGGAGAGTTCGAGGCGGGTGGCGACCAGCGACCACAGGAACTCGGCGCGGCGGGCCACGCCCTGCAACCGGCCCAGCTCGGTCTTATCCGCCGCCTTGCGCCACCGGTCGTAGCGCTTGCGCCGTGCCTCGTCGGTCTCGTCGCCGCGCTCCTGGAACGGCTTCGGCCCCTTCGGCGCCTTCTGCACGCCCTTGCGCCACGTGCCCAGCGCCTTGGCCTCGTCCTCCGCGAGCTTCTTCGCCTCCGGCTCTCCCGCGACCGCGCCCCAGCCGATCGCGGGCAGCAGGAACTGGTGCACCGCGCCCTCGGGCAGCGGGCCGTCGCGGAACGGCAGGTCGGTCGGCGGCAGGGTGTTCTTCTTCGCCAGCCACCCACCGCCCGTCAGGACGTCGGCCTTGTAGACTTTGCGGCCCGCGCCAATGAGCGAGTTGCCGCGCCGCAGGTGCAGGCCGAACCAGGGGGCACGCATGCCCGGGTGCATGGCGTTGAGCCAGAGGGAGACCTCCGCCAGCTCCACCGCCGTGGCGTTGAGGTCGACCCCGTACGCGTTGTGCAGGGCGATGTACGCCTTGGCCTTCTGGAGCTCGATCTGCCGCAGCTCGGGGTCCACCCGGCGGCCCAGCTCGTGTTCGCGCCGCATCAGGTACTCGGCGGCCACCTGGTCGATGGCCTCGTTGAGGAACGCGCCCGAGCCTAGGGCCGGCTCGCAGATCTTCCACTCCAGGAGTTCCCTGGCCGGGGTGACGGTGTCGTGCTGGTCCAGCCGGTGCCTGAGGGCCAGTTCGACCGTGACCTCGGTGAGGGACTTCGGGGTGTAGTACGAGGCGGAGGTCTGGCGGTCACGGCCGGCCAGGCGGTAGACGAACGAACCCCTGGGATGGACCACCCGCTCCGGGCGGCCGGTCTCCTCGTTCGTCCGTTTGACGAAGACGTCGTCCTTGTAGTGCTGGGCGCGTGAGGCGGGGATCGTCCAGCTGCCGCCCGAAGGGTCGCCGCCCTTGGCGACCTCGTAAAGCTCCTCCTCCGCGATGGAGCCGGTGTAGGACATCAGGCCCTCATACACCGCGCCGAGCTGGTTGATGCCGAGCTGGGCGTACGAGATGAACCCGCCGCGCTCTCTGCCCTTGCCCTTGGTGAGCATCAGGCGGCGCAGCACCTTGTGCAGGGTCTCGTTGCGCAGCCGGGTGTCCAGGAACGGGCGGCGCTGCTCGCCCTCGCCGCCTCGGTACGCCGGGTTCTCGATCTGGTCGTCCGCGATGAGGCGGACCGCCTCCTTGGTGAACAGCTCTGAGTACAGGGCCTCGAAGCGCAGGCCCGCGCTCGTGCTGCGGGCGGCGGCACGGCGGGCGCGGTCGGCCTCGCGGACGCGGTCGGTGTGCTCGGCCCGGCTGATCGCGCCGGTGGCGAGCAGCCCGTCCGCCTCCCTCTCCGCCTCGGCGGCATCGCGGGCGGCGGCCTCGGCGGCTAGGTCCTCGGGCTCGGTGCCGTAGCGGCGGTGGCCGTTCTCGACCTTCTCGAAGAGCAGGTCCAGCGACTCGGACAGGTGGAAGCCGCGCCGGGAGCGCTCGCCGACGAGGTCGCGCAGGACGAGGTCGCCTAGGCGCTGGAGGCCGTAGCCCTGCACGTACTCGGGGTAGTCGGAGGGCAGGATGCCGAGAGCAGGGCTGGCCTCCGCGTACAGGAGGAACAGGATCCGGTACAGGTAGCGCAGCGACTCGCGACTGAGCTCCTTGGCCAGGCGGGCCGGGTCGTCGAGGTCGGCCGGGGCGACGCCGTTCTCGGGATCGCTCAGGCGGTCCAGGACCGCGTTGGCGATCCACTCGACGCTCAGGCGCAGGCCTTCGCGCAGTTCGGTGGAGACGCCGACGGCGTGCTTGCCGGACTTGTCGAGGAAGCCGGCGAGCGGCGCGGTGCCGCCCTCGGCGGGGACGCGCAACGAGTCGGCGCCGAACAGCGCGGCCAGCGTGTCGAGTTCGCCGCCGTGGCGGTCGTCACGCCGGTTGAGGGCCGCGTCGAGGTCGGCGGCCAGGTAGCGGCCCTCGGGCCAGGCGAGGCGGTCGGCAAGGACGATGACGCCGCCGACGAGCAGGAGGACGTAGCGCGGGGGGGTGTCGCAGGCGAAGAGGAAATCGGCGAGGGCCTTGGCATCTTCGAGAGGAGTCGCTGACGCCTCCAGGTTCACGGGGTGGAGCAGGCGGCCGGCGCCGTCCGGGTCGAGAGCGGCGTCGGGCTGAGTGGTCCAGCCGCAGGAGACGGCGTACAGGCCGGGTTCGGCGTGGGCGGCCTGGAGGGTGTACTCGTGGTCGGCACGGTGGACGGTGACGGTCTGCTCATGGGCGGCGGTGTAGCCGAGGGCGTGCAGGGTGTCCAGGTGCAGTTCGGTGACCCGCTTCTGCCAGCCCTCGGGATCGGGTGCGTCGGGGTCGGCGACAGCTTCCGCATCCTTGGCGAGGGTGGCGCGGCCCGCGAAATAGGGGCCGTGCAGGGCGCGCAGTCCCTCGCGGGGGGTGCGGGCGCGCGGAGGCACGGAGTCGGGGCCGAGGCCCTGGCGCTTCGCCTCGGCGACGGCGTCGGCGTGCCGGCGGCGTTCCTGCTCCTCGAAGGCGGCCCAGCGGGCGAGGAGGCCGTCCTTGGCCTTGAGGTCCTTGGGGAGGACTTCGGCGAGGTAGTGGGCCGAGAGGTAGTCGCCGTGGTTGACCAGAGAGTCGTACGTCACGTCAGTTCTCCGCCTGGGCGTCGGACGGGTGGGCGTCGGATGCGAACGGCCTGTCCGAGGAGCCGGTGTCGTCATCGGCGCCGGTGGCGTCCGGGCCGCCGGGGCGGTCGAGGACGGCCAGGACTCGGAGCAACGGGCGGCCGGTGGTGTGCAGCTGGTCGAGCAGCCGGGCCAGTTCGTCGGCGGTCTCCTCGACGAGGCGTTCGCGGCGGCCCGTGATGCCAGGCAGCAGGGAGTCGGTACGCCACTGGGCGACATGGTCGCGGTAGGTGGCGAGGGGCTTGCTGATCTGCTCCTCCCACTGGACCCTTTCCGCATCCAAGTGGTGGCGGGCCGCGGCGACCGCGTCCGGGACGAGGGCCTGGAGCCGGTCCAGGTCACGCGGCCCGCCGGTGCGGGCGAGCCTCGGGCCGACCTTCGCGTCGCGCAGCGCGTCCGCCATGGGGCGCATGGCGAGCGGCCCGGCACCGTCGGCGCCGAGCCCGGTCACGGCCATCCAGCGCACCACGGTGGGGCGGCCGAGGGCGTTGGAGTGGATGCCCTGGACGAGGAACACCGGTCCGTCGACGTGAGGTGTGGTGATGACCGGGGCCTCCTGCCGGCCGAACTCCACGAGGACCTTGTCCGTCAGCCACTCCACCACCGGGTGGATGTCGGTGAGGAAGGAGACCTCCGGCCACATGGTGGTGCTGCTGTCCCTGGCTTCGGTGAGCTTCCGCTGCGCGAGGGTGCGGTCGAAGGTGACCAGCATCCGCTCGGCGACGCGCTGCTCCTTCAGGTAGGAGGGCGGCAGGGCCTTGAGGCGGTGGAGCAGGTCCGGGGCCTTGGCCGGGGAGAGCGAGAAGTACGCACCGCCCTTGGCGTCGGTGCCGGACGACAGGCCGATCAGGTCCTCGGCGCGCTCCTCGTAGACCTCGTCGAGGGCGGTGGCGACGAAGTCGGCCGTGGCGCCCTCGAAGAGGGAAATCAGCTCGGCGCGTGCTGGCAGCTCCTGCTCGGTGACCGTGTCCACCTGGCCGAACAGGTCGGCGAGGGCGGTGTCGTCGGCCGGGGCGGACTCCAGGAAGTCCTCGACCGTGCCGCCCCGGACCAGTTCCCTGATGAGTCGGCGCTCCTCTTCCTCGGCCCGGTAGAAACCGGACACGGCCTCGGCCGTGCCGTCCAGTTTGTGCGCCTCCTCCTCCCGGCGGAGCAGCTTCTCGGCGACCGTGCGGTCGTCCTTGGCGCCGTGGACGGCTGAGGTCAGGACCAGCGCCCGGAACTGGGGCTCGTGCTTCTGCCCGTATCGGTCGATACGGCCGTTGCGCTGCTCGATGCGGATCAGCGACCACGGAATGTCGTAGTGGATCAGGTGGTGGCACTGGCGGTGCAGGTTGACGCCCTCGGAGGCTACGTCCCCGGTGAACAGCAGCCGGACCGGGGTGTCGGCGAGGCCGAACGCCTCCAGCACCTTGCCCTGCTCGTCGTCGCTGAGGCCGCCGTGCATTACGGCCACGGCTTTCGCCGTTCCATCGGCTCCGGCCGAGAAGCCCAGGCGGGGAGGGACGACTGCGGCCAGCCACTTGAGCGTGCGGACCCGTTCGGAGAAGACCACAGCCCGGGTGGTGGACCGGGGGCCCACACCGATCTCCTTCAACTGCTCGACGAGCGCGTCGAGTTTGGCGGAGTCGCCGGGTGCCGTGCCGTCGCCCATGCCCGCGATGATCTCCCGCAGCCGACCGAGGGCCTGCTGTTCCGGACCGATGGCCGGATCGGGCCTGAGTCCCTTCTCCTCCGCCCTGCGGACCCGCTCGCCCAGCGTGGCGATGCGGTTGTCGACCGTCTCGCCGAGGGCGACGTGGGAGGAGAGGAAGGTCTTGAGCAGGTTGTAGGCGAAAAGCTGCTCGGTGGCGACCGAGGTCCGGTCCTGGTCAGCCGTGCCGAACTCCGTACTCGTCGGCGGGGCGGGGAGCCAGTGCTCGGCCAGCTCGGTGAAGATCCGCTCCTCCGCCTCGGTGGCGGCGCAGTGGAGGGAGACAGTCGGGCCGCGGTCGGGCCACTCCGTGCCCATCTCGTCCCGCACCTCGGGGCTGATCTTGGTTCTTCTGATGTAGAGGTGTCCGAGGTCCTCCGCCGGGTCGTACTGCTCGGGATCGGCGATAGCGGCCGGGTCGAGGAGGGAGATCAGGTCGGCGAAGGAACGCTTGTCACCATTGTGCGGGGTCGCGCTGGCGAGCAGCAGGGCGTCCGTGCGCGGTGCGAGGATCTCGGCGAGGGCACGGCGCTGGCTGCCTGGGTTGATCAGGTTGTGGGACTCGTCGATGACGACGGCGTCCCAGCGGATGCGCTCCAGGTGGTGCCGGTACTGGCCGATGTTCTTGAGCGTGTCCACGGAGATGATCACGCGCTTGTAGTGCGTGAACGGGTTCCGGCCCGCCGGGATCTCCCGCTGGATACGCTGGATGCCGAGGGAGTCGAGCCGCACGAGAGGGATCGAGAAACGGGTCCACAGCTCATGCTGGAACTGCTCCAGGATGCTCTGCGGGGTCACGACCAGGATGCGCTCGCCGCGGCCGCGGCGGATGAGCTCCGCGAGAGTCAGGCCGATCTCCAGCGTCTTGCCGAGACCCACAACGTCGGCGATCAGCACCCGCGGGCGGAGGTTACGCATGGACAGGGCGAGCTCGGCAGGGCGCTGCTGGTAGACGAGCGGGTCCAGCAGGAAGCGGTCAGCGAGGGCGAGGCCCCGCTCCGACTGGGGCAGCGGCGTCTTGCGCAGGACGGCTTCGAGGAACAGGCGGCTGCGCCGGAAATACGAGGAGGTGTCGGGGACCAGGCGGGTCTTCTCCGGATCGAGCAGTTCTACCGTGTCGATCCCGCTGAAGAAGACGGCCTCCTCGTCCCGGACGAACTCGGAGACGCCGACAGCTTCGATTCTCTCCCCGTCGTGGTCGGTCGTGGTGGTGTTGCGGACCAGCCACTCCTCGTCCCGGATGAGGATCTGCGCCCCCGGCGGGAACCGAGTCCCGTCCTGCGTCGCCCCCTGGTCGGCCACCCTCGGTCCCTTCTCGTCTTCCCGTTCGTCGTGCGATCCTGCGACCGCAAGTCTGTCACGGAGGCGGAGGCGGCCGTACGTGCTTCGGCAAGCGAACCGGAGCAGCTCAGAAGCGTGCCTCGCGGGCATACGCGGCGCGGATCTGCTCGGCGATCCGCAGGGGTGCCGAGGGGCGGACGCCGGTGGCCCTGCCCCTTTGAGGCGGGTTTCCATCCTGCCCGGGGACGAGGTCCCGCGGGGCAGAGGGACCCCCGCTCCGGGATTCCCCGCCGGGTTCGTCGTCGACGGCGTGCTGCCCGGCCCCGGCCAGTACCGACGCGCCCGCCTGCTCATCGTCCTCCACCGCCGCCAAGTCGACGGCAGTGGGCGTGTAAGCGGGAACGCCGACTCCAGGCGCGGGCTCCAGGGCCGGTGCGGGGAGCTGCGGCACGACGATCTCGGGCGTCAGGTCGGTGAGGCGGCGCTTGGCCTGGAGGGCGGTCAGGCCCTGATCGCGGATGACGCGCACAAGCCGCTCGATGACCTCGGGCACACTCGGCCGGGTGCTGGGGTTCAGCGTGAGCATGTCCGTGATCAGGGGCTCGAGCTCAGGTGGCAGGTCCGTCAGGTCAGGGGGCGTCGCCGGGTCCTCGATCTTCAGAGCGATGGCCTGCCAGGTCGGACCCTCGTACGGGTAGTGCCCTGTCGCAGCGAACAGCAGCACTGCACCCAGCGCGTAGACGTCGGCCGACCGGTCCAGCTGGTGCTCGCCCCGGGCCTGCTCCGGCGGCATACACAGCACGCTGCCGACGACGAATCCGGTCGCCGTCAGGGCGGTGCGGCGCTCCGCGAGCACGGCGAGACCGAAGTCGATCACCTTGGGGCCGTACTGGGACAGCAGAATGTTCTGCGGCTTCAGGTCACGGTGGAGCAGCCCCGCATCGTGCACCGTGCCGAGGCCCTCCGCCAGCAGCGCCCCGAGGCTGGCGGTCTCGGCGAGCGGGAGAGGGCCGCTCCCGGCGACAAGGGTGCGCAGATCCGGTCCGGGGACGTACTCCACCGCGAGCCAAGGATGATCAGCATCTGCGTCGGCCCCCACGAAGGCCGCCACGAAGGGCCCGTACACAGTGCGCAGGCTCTCTACTTCGGACAGGAAGCGCACGCGGGTGTCCTCGTCGAGGACGGAGGGCTTGATGACCTTCACGGCAGCCTGATGGCCGGCCGCGGACTCACCGAGAAACACCTGCCCCATGCCGCCGGCCCCGATCCGGCAGACGAGGGCAAAGCCCCCGATCTCCTTCGGGTCCTCGTCCCTCAGTGGTTCCACGGTGCTTCGCCTCCCCCTTGTGGCCTGTGCGCGCCGCTCTGGACATGAGCCGCCCAGGAGCGGAATCAGTCTATGCAAGGCCCGGGCGCCCCCTGCGCCGCTTGTCCGGACCGACATTTGCACGACCTGAGCAGTGCGGCAGGGCGGTGATGTAGGCGGTGTACGGCATCCGGTGTCCCCAGACGGCTGCCCGCGCGCTCCCGGCCACCTCCCCGTTCGATCGGGAAGCCGTCCTTCACGCAGCCGGAGCCGTGCGGGATGTCCGCATCGAAGCGCGTGAAGGTAAGCCGCACGGTCGCCGCTTCTGCGATGGCCACTTGTCCTGGTGTCCGCCCAGCTCCCATTACGGGCGTCCTCAGCCACGCCGTTCCGACTCCGATGTTGCTCGCACCCTACGAGGAGGACGGAGCTTGTGTACCGGCCGAACTGCAGCACATCCGGGAAGATGTTGCACCTGGGAATCCCACTCCCTGCTCACAGCCGCATTACATCACGGCACTGGACGTGGCCTCCGAACTTCGCCGTGCAGGCCTACAACGGGCCGAGGTACTCCGCGAACAACCGGCCACAGTCGGCCAGCAGCGGCAGGGTATCCGGCGTCAGTGCCACTCCCACAAGGCAGGTCACCACGCCCACTATTGCGTGGAAGGCACAGCTCAATGAATGTGTTCCTTCGTCTTGGCCCCAGGCGTACGCCAGCCTGGCGAACAAGAGGAGCAGGGCGGCGGCCATGGTGGCGAGGACTACCGCGCTCACGGGGAACAGAATGCTCCAGATGACTGCCACTCCCGGTTCTTGGGAGAACGTCGCTCTTACGGCCGCTCCTACGACAGGCATCGGCAATCCGGCGGAGACAAAGAACAGTCGACCCAGGAACCGTCGACGGCGTCCCAGCATGACCGTGCGGGTGGCGCGCTGCGAGGTACTGGACACCGCTCGCGCTTGCCAGCGCGGCGTCCCAAGCGCCGGGGAGCCGACCGAAGTCCCGGTGACGGCCTCAGGCGCCCGATCCGGGACGACTGGGGGCGCGGGGTCGGTTTCGCCTCGTATGATCCGACCGCCGTCGGGACCCTCCTCACTCCCGCGGAGATCGTCGGCCAGGGTGCGCAACTCTGCACGAATCAGTTGCAGTTCGTCATCAGCCGAGGCCAGGACGGCCTCGAAGACTCGCTGGTCGTCCGACGGCGGCGCCCCCTGCGCCGGCCGCCGACTCGCTGCGGCCGCCTTGTAACGCGACTGGGCCAAGAGGGTCTCGAGGCGCTCGCGTTCCTGCTCAGCCTGCTTTTTCTTCGCCTGGGCCTGCATCACACGCCACTCGGCGTCCCGCAGTTTCTGCTCCACCTCGCGCAGTGCCTCGCGGCGTCCTTCCACACGGGCCCGGCGCGCCTCGTCCTCAAGTTCCTCGCATCTGCGGCGGAAGTGCTCAACAGCCAGGGCCAATGCCTCGATGACGTGCTGCGTGTGCTGTTGCGCAGCCTCCGGGGTAACACGTAGGCCGAGGTGCCCTGAACCATCCCCGTCCCCACTCACATTGAGGTTGACGTGCATGACGGTCTGGTCTCGGCCCGCCTGGTACACCCCAGCGCGCTCCGAAGCGGTACCCCACAAGCGGATCGCGCCAGTGAGAGGGTCTGATGACTCGTTCATGCTCGATCAGCCGTAATGGTTCACGGTCTGGTCACGGGCGGACTGGTAAACCTGTCCCTGGCCGTCGACGTGCGCCTCAAGGTGCACCGTTCCACTGATCACCTGGCCGTTCCGGTCAGAGCTCAGCTCGTTCAGCAGGGACGACAGTGCGGTCATGGCTTCCTGATGCTGGGCCAGCAGAGCGCCCAGACGGAGCTGCCACTCGCTCTCGATGTCGGCCCGCTCCTGGCCGGTGAGGAGAGCCTCACGTGACCTAGACAGAAGCCCATCGACTTCCTCCGCCTCCTGCGGCCGAAAGCGTTGCCAGAGGGATACAACACCGCGCCTGGTCTGCTCCCATGCGTCGGTGACCATCAGCGTTACGACGGTCGTACCTGCAGTTCCTGCAAGCGCCAGTAGGTTCTGGTCCACATGCTCCCCTTGATGTGGTGGTGAGGTGCGGTGCTTCGGTCAGGCTCGCCCCCGCAGATTGGGAGAGGGCAAGGAAGCGTATCCCAACTCACTTGTATATTATGGAAGATGGAGACGCGGGGACTGAGGGCCTGGCTTGTACCTGCGAGGCGGAACGATTGTGATCTCTCCTGCTGACCCATACCACCGCCCGGCCCGCACCGCTCTTGCACGGGCATTTTGCTCCCACCGCACCTGGCTTCGCCACCCGACCAAGTGCTCGCTGACGTAGTGCCCCATGTGTAGCAAGCCGCCCCTGCCCTGCCCGAGCGACGCCCTCCCCGTTGCGGTTACCCCCGCCCCGGACGTCTCGCCCCCGGTGCATGCGAATTCGCGATGCACCTCACCTCCGCGCCGCACGATGCCCGACTGGCACGCCGCTTGGTGTCGCACCGGCTGCACGAGTGGGGGCACCGGTACGACACGCCCGCCGACCAGACCTCAACCTCATCGCTGCAGAGTTCACCGCGAACGCCGTAAGCCAAGGCCGGATTCCGGCCCGGACTCTCACAGCGGCCTCCTGACCTGCCCGAAACGTTTAGCAACCAAGCCCGAGGCAGCTGACGACAAACGCCATGTGCTGCACAATCCCCTTCTCGTCCCAGATGGCATGGTTGCCGACAGTCTCGTCCCCCTCGGCCCTGCGCCAGAGCCACTGCTCGCCAACACTCGCGGTCCGTCCCCGGAAGTCCGAAAGGCTGGTGAGCAGTCGGGCCGCGGCCCGGTTGGCCATGTCGTACCTCTCACCGAAGGGAATCTTGACCAGGTGGAACGAGCGGGCCGTGGTGTACCGCAGCAGTCCCCACCGGCCACCGCCCCCGCCCCCGCCCACAGGCTGGGACAGGTAGGAGGCGGGATGTATGCCGTAGTCGCCGTAGCGCAGGCGCGGAAGGTATGAGCGTCCGCTGTGGTGGATCTCGTGCCAGGCTTCCCAGTCCGACCGGGGCTCCTCGTGGACACTTCCTTGCCAGAGGTCGTCGGGCGGCTCGGGGAAGCCCCCTGCGAGGATCACGAGGACGCGCCACCGGGTGAGCGGGATGAGCGAATCCAGGGCACGCAGCGCCTCCTTCGCCGCATCCGGTCGGAAGGGCAGGACGGTGCGGAGGTCCAAAAACAGGTCGACAAACGTCGCGGCGGGGAGGCGGTGGCCTATCGGTTCAGCCGGACAATCGTCTCGATCACCAACTGGCCGCCCGCGTCCAGCGGTCCTCCCTCTGCCCATGTCCCGAGCCCCCCGAACTGATCGTCGAGGACGGCCGCGGCGGCACGACCCACGAGCTGCCCGCAGACGCCCGCCTGACCAAAACTCTGCGGGACGCCGGCTTCGACCTGCGGCTGGCCACCCGCGAGCCCATGAAGACGCTGCGCTACCTGCCCGCGCACACGGACAACGAGTCCAGCTATATGGCCACCGGCGCCGTACGCGGTGCCACGGCCCTGGGCACCGCCACCTGGTACGCGGACGATCCGCGCGTCGCGTCCGCCGCACGCGCCGAAGAGCTCCTTGCGCCTCCGCCCGACGCGACGGCTACAGCATCCTGACCGTACGCCTCGGGCTGACCCGCGATGCCGTAGACGAATTGACGACCCCGCGCATCGGCGCCCGGGAGGTTTCGGTCACTGTCCTCCTCCTCAAGGCCTTGCACGCGCTGGTGCCGCCTGACGCCAAGCCGACCTGGGAGACGCTGCTCAAGGCAGACGCTGCCGAGCCCGGCTCACGCGGCGCGCTGAAGTTCACCGAATACGCGCGGACGGCCTGGGGCGTGGTGCCGCAGGTATGCGAACTGCTGACGGACGGCTGCCACGGCAAGAAGATCGCCCAGGGGCACCGTGGGCGATTAGGGCTACCGCCTCTCCCAAAGGCCGCGCATCAGCTCGCGGTTCTTGTTGGGAGCGGGGAGGCGTTCGAATACGCCCGGGGCAACCCGATGGATGACGTCGATGCCGTAGTGGTGCAGCAAGTCGCACTCCTTCCCTGCAAGACGTTGAGGGAATAGCGCGGCCAAACGACCCACCCGGTCCGGAACGTACCTCGCGTAGTCCAACAGCTGAGCGAGCGCCTCACGCACGTGCTGGCGCCCGACATGGCTCTTCGCCTCGATGAGCTCACGCCCTTCGGGGCCATCCAGATAGATGTCGCAGATGCCCGCAGCGCTGGAGAACCGACTCGACTTCGTGTTGGTGAGGGCACCGCAGAACTCGGTGGCCAGCGCCGACTCCTCCCGGCTGTAGAGGACTTGCCTGGCAGGAAGGTCAACCATGGTGGAGCGGGTGTGCTGCTGTTCCACCGGCATCTCACGCACCTCGGCGGGCGGTGTCTCGGCGCCAGCCTCTTCCAGGGCGGTCCTCGTCGTGATCAACAGGCCGTCGATCGCAGCCCTGGCCTTCTCGCCGGACAGGACCAACTGCCCGGCGTACTTCATGTTGGACTTGTAACCGAGGAGTGCGTTCAAGGTCTCGTACGGAACCTCGGCCAGCGTGAATTGTCGCAGGCTGTAGACGGTGTGCCAGCTCTGCCCGTCCTTCTCCGGCGGCCACATGGCATCAGCGAACGAGCGGTTCCGGAAGATCGCCCCGATCTCGCCGATAGCGCGTATGTGGTTCTGCCCCGTGAACAGGACGACGTCTCCTGTAGTAACCGGCTCCATCTTGCGATCATGGCTCGGCCGAGCGCCCCAGAACCGGGCTTGCCCGTCGGGGTGCAGCTCCAACAAGCGATGCAGTTGGTCGCTCGTCAGCTTGCCGACGTAATCAGGCCCGGTGAACCTTACTGGCTGCTCCAGAGTGTCCTGCCAGTGCTGGCGCGACTCGGCCTTGCCGTAGGCAGGTGAGACCAGCAGTCGAGCGTCGAAGGTCGATTCCCCGGATTTATCCCCCAGCTGCGATTCCTCGTCGCGGTCATGAGGCTCCGCCAGGTTCTGCAGCTCACCCTCACGGGTGACGTCATCCATCCCCACGTGCCGATCATATGACTAGTCACATTCATCTAACGATGGTTTGTTACACCGGGCAGTAGCATCCAGGTGGGTGGCCTGCGCCCACGGCGTTGATCAGGGCTTGGAGTTCGGGTGGCGAGGGTGCGATGGTCGAGGCTCGCCAGCGGCGTTGGATGGTGGTCCAGTGGTCGAGCCAGGCCCGGACGGCGCGGATCGCCTTGGGCCACCTGGTCGGATGGGACTGGTGGGGCCTGCGTGGGCCCCCTCTCAGCCGGTCCCGCCGACGTGGCAGCCGACGGGACCGCTGGTACGACGACGGGCTCACGGTCTGGAAGTCGGTGAACCAGGTGTCCCAGCAGGGCGAGAACGCGCAGGTGACCAGGGCCTGGTGGCGGCAAATCGCGATGCGAGAGCGGACCTGGAAGTCGGCCCACCCGAGTTCGTCCTTGACCTGCTTGTAGCTCTGTTCGATCCAATGGCGGATGCCGTAGATCCGGACGGCCTCGTGCAGGTCGGCGGCGGGTTCGGGGGCTGTCGGCCCCGCGGGGGCCGCCGGGGCGGGGCAGGTCGGTGGCCAGGTACCAGGTGGAACTGCGCGGGCAGGGTGGCCGGGTCGGTGGTCGCGACGACCAGGCGGACGTTCCTCTTCGCGCCTGGCGACCGGCCACCGCCACCCATGAACGCCGGGCAGTCAAGAGGTGGTCCGAGTGCGAGATGTACGTGGCCCCCGCGTTCCTCAGAGCGCGGGAGCCACCAGGGCACAGGTAGCTCAGAGGGCTATCTGATCGCCCTTGACGGCAGACACAAAACCCGCCCAGCTCTCCGCAGGGAACACGAGGGTCGGACCTTGCGGGTCCTTACTGTCACGCACAGCAAGGATGCCGACGGAATCGGCGCAAACCTCGACGCACTGGCCGCCGTCCGGGTTGCTGTAACTGCTCTTGCGCCAGGTTGCCGCGCTCAACTCGATGGATCGCACGGTACTTCCTCCAAGGTGCGCAGAATCAACTTCCGCGACTCGGCTGGGGACAGCGCCATGTCGCGAAGTGCATCGTAGGCCCGCTGCAAGCGTTCAACCGCAGCGTATTCCTCGACAAGTTCTCCCTGGATCGCATTTTCCACGTAGGCCACCGTGCGTCCGTCGGGCAACCGGAGGAACATTGCGTCGGCGCTCACCAACCCATGCGGCCCCGCCGCGAACGGCAGCACCTGCACCGCCACATCCCGCCGCTCCGCCACCTCCGCCAGGTACTCAAGCTGCCCCCGCCACTCCCCCGCGTCCCGTAGCGGCGTCCGCAGCACCGCCTCCGAGAGGATCGTGCGGAACGACGGCGCGTCATTGCCCGCCAGCAGTTCCCGGCGGCTCATCCGGGCCTCGACCTGCTGCTCAAGTTCGTCACCCTTGAGGCCGCCCGCCCCCAGCACCTCCCGCGCATAGCCCGGCGTCTGAAGCAACCCCGGCAGCACGCTGACCGCGAAGTGCCACAGGCTCACCGCCTCCGCTTCCAGTGCCATGTAGCGCCGGTACCGCTCGCGGAACTGCGTGTGGTCGCCGGCTGCCAGCTCCCACAGGGCGAGCAGCAGGCCAGGCGTTCCGTAGTACGTATCGAGCGCCTGGACGACCTCGGGCCCGCCGAGCGATTCGCCCTTCTCCATCTTTCCGAACAGGGACCAGTCCCAGCCAAGCCGCTCGCCCAGCTGACGCAGGCTCACCCCCTTCTCCGCGCGCAGGGCGCGCAACTCCTCGGCGAAGCGCCTGCGAGGCTCCTGGCTCCGTCCTGTGATCGCTCTTCTCTGTGGCATGGCGCTGCCCCCTCCATGAGCATGAGCTCCGGCGACACGTGGCAGGTGTGGAAGGACGGCCGTCGCACGGGGAAGGACACGCCGTCGTCGCCGCCAGCGTCCTCCACCTGGGTCCATCCTCGTAACCCAATGACCACGCACGGTAATTCACCAAGTGCACTCTCATCATGAAGTCTCCTGAGAAACCGCTAAAAAGCAGAAGGAGCAGAGCATGGCCACTTCTCATCCATCCGCGAGGCACAAGATCGAGGAGGCGCTCCGCGCCCGCGACGCCCTAGCCGCCGCGCTCACCCAGGCGGGCATCCTGCTCCCCGCCATGGATGTCCGCACCCCGTGGAACGGGGACCTGGACGAGGCCGACGACGGAACCGAACCCGGAACCGGAAACGAACCCGAGCCCGGAACCCAAGCCGCAACCAGCGCCGAAGCCGGAGGCAGGTCGGCAGCCGCAGCCCGGTACGCCCTCGTGCACCTCGGCGTGTGCTCCGCTCCCGTGGCGCACGCCCTGGCTGAGGTGATTGCGAAGGGGGCGGCACGATGACCGGCGAGCCTGCCGCCCCCGTCGGGGCGGCCGTCCGCGATATCGTCCACGACCGGATCGGGCTGGTCGTGGGCCATCAGGGTCCGTACCTCCAGCTCCGCCCGCTGAGCGGGGGGCGGGAGTGGGACGTGGACCCGGCTCGGGTGGAGCCCGTCGGCTCCGAGGAGTTGCTACGCGCCCGCGTGGCCGAGGCGAACGCCCGCAGCCGTCAAGGGACGCCGGGGTAGGCGCCGGAGCGGAAGCCGGGGTGACAGGGGCGCGCGTGCGCCGTGCCGTCCGGTGTGCTGAGGGATCTCTGAACAGCCGTACAGACAAGGAGTCACAGCGGCGCCGCATCCGCACCGACCCTCCGGACATCCTGCTCACCACCCCCGAATCGCTCGAAGCCATGCTCATCGGGGTGAAGACAGACCACGCCCACCTGCTGGGCAGCGTGCGGGCAGTCGTGGTGACGAGGTACACGCCTTCGCCGGCGACGACCGCGGCTGGCACCTCTTGGCCGTACTGGAACGCGTCGCCGGGCGGCCTGTCCAGCCCATCGGCCTGTCGGCGACCGTCAGCAATCCCCAGCGACTGCTCAAACAGCTGCAGGGCGCCCATGCGGACAACCGGGCCGGAGCAGGTAGTCTTGCCCGGCCTCCCTGTCGGCACAAGCGCGTCCGAGCCGCTCTCCATACCGCCAGAGCCGATGCGGCACACCAGGCGCCCCTACCGAGGGGGGCACCCTGCCTGAGCCGGGACTCAAGCGGGAATGAGGTCGCCGAACAGGCCACGCAAAGGGCTGCCCGCGACCGCTGTGGACATCTGGCGCAGATCTTCGCTTGTCAGATAGCGATAGCTCTGCGGCGGATGGAAGACCCCGCCGGCGCGCAGGGCCTTGAGCGGCACCGGCTCATCGAACACGACCGGGTCTTCGAGTGTGATTCCGCTGGCTTGGGTGGCGCCGCTCATGTACGCGTCGTACTCCCGGCGGGTGATCCCGGTCCGGGCGCCGAGGACTGCCCAGATCTCGGGCGGGGATGCCACACGAACCGCCGCGATCCGTGCCATGCCCACGAGGGCCATGGTGGGGGCGGTGGCATACAACAGGACCGAGGTGCCGGGTGGGGCGGCCACCCGCTGCCGCCGGACCTCCACGGTCTTGCTGCCCGCCAGGATGGCCGTCGCGAAGCGCGGATGTACGGACAGCAGCATCGCACGGCCCAGATCGCTCACGTCCTTCGGTGCCCCTCTTCGTAGACCGCCTGGAACAGCTTGTTGCTGATCTTCGACAGCGACATCAGGGACAACCGTAGTCCCAGGCCGTCGGCCAGCGCATGTAAACGTGGCAGCCCCACCCGCCTCGGAAAGATCTCGGTGTCCGAAAACCTCAAGGCCATAGCCCGACCCGAGGCGTCGGCCGTGGCACGCACCTCCGCACGACCATATACGCCCAGGTGTTCGAATTTTGAGAAGAGGACATCAGGCGTGTCGATGACCACGTCGTCCAGACGGGAGCTTGCGATCACCATCTGCCCTTCCTGACCGGGCATCCCCTTGCTGACGTACCACAGCAGACGTGCGGGAACGCTCTCGTTGCGATGCCCCGAGGAACGGTAGTAGACGTGCTCCCTGCTGATGCCCAGCGTGTCACTTCGCGGCAAGAGCATGGTGGGGACGTTGAACAGATCCGTCGACCACCGAGGTTCGATGGGCACCAGGAAGGAAGGCGTGAGGGAATCCATCACCTTGGCTGGCCACCAGGTACGTTCCAACGCGCTCGCCACTTCCGGAGGCATCCCGGGGTACAGGGCCGCCACTTCCACCCCGAGCTTGGCACCAGCCGCGCGGGCCGCTGAACCCACCTCCTCCGCCGTCCCGATAACGTCGACGAGCAGGGCCGCGAGTCCCCTCTCGTGTTCGAAGAACCCGTCGTCACCGGCGGCGGCTCGGGTCGCCGCCGACGGGTTCGCATCGGTGATCAGAACGATCTGAGCTCCGCACTCCCGTCCATGGCCCTTGAGAGAGAACAACAGTTGCCGGGCCAGTGTCTCCTCCAGCGCGTGCGTGGCGGTACGCAGCACCGGCACGGTCAGCGTCCGGCCGTCCAAGCCCCAGACATACAGGGCGATCGGCTGGCCCTGGCCGTCCCGCAGGAGCTCACGGTGCCATACGATGGCATCCGCGCCCAGCACCCTCAGCCGCTCCGCAAAGGCGGAACCACTGTCGCTGCCGCCTTGATGGAAGAAAGCGACCAGTTCCCTTTCCGACCCCGGCGTGACTTCCGCCGACCGGAGCTCCGTCCCCATGAGGTCGGCCGGCCGGTACACCTGAGCCTGCCGCAACTCGTCCACGTGCAACGCCACGGCAGACGGCGAGACCACCCGCACCCGGGCGGCATCCCAGGCGACGTCGGCCAGCCGCAGCAGCAGCGGGTCCCTGGTGGCCAGAACCTGCAGACCGGCGCTCGAGGTCTCGGCCACATACCGCAGACGCGACGTCAGGACGGAGTCCTCGACCGGGTCCGAAAGGTACGCCTTCGCCACCCGCAGCAGCTCAACCGCCTGAGCGTTCACCGCATCCCCGTTGAGGGTGAGCTGGCGCAGCTTGTGCAGCGCAGCCCTTTGCCGCTTGCGCTCCTTCGTATCCGGAATATCACGGACAGCCCGCAGCAACTGTGGAGTGAAGGCGAGCTCGACGAGGTCCGACAGCCAGCCCGCCTCAAGCGTTTGAGACTCCTCCGCGCCCCTCGTCGCGGCTTCTCCCCCGAGGTCAGAGAACACCTCGTGGTCGAGGGTGACGACCAGCAGCGCTTCGCTCTCCACCTCTGTGAACAGGTCCGGATGCCCCAGATCCAGCCACCAACCATCCAGCGTCTCGCCATCTCGGCCCCGTCCGCGAGCCTCGCCACGCGGCACGAAGCCCAGACCTGTCCACATTCCGCTCAGGCCGTAATCGCGACGGCACTTCGCCTTGATTCCGAGGCGCTGCGGGTATCGCTCCTTGATGGAGTCCACCAAAAGCCGCGCCACACCCTTGCCGCGATGTTCGGCCGCGACGCACAGATGCGCGAGGCCGATATGCGGACTGCGTTTGGGAAGGTGGAACAGGGCGTAGCCGACCACCCCGGCCTCGTCCGCCCCGACGAGCAGCCCTCCCTCGCCCGCCATCTTGCGATAGGCCGAGGGCGGCATCATCCCCAGCGTCTTCTTGTACCGATTGCCCAAGGCCACGGCCGCCTCGATCAGGTCGTCCTGAGTCTCGGAAACCGGCACCACGTTGACAGCCATGCGTTCCCCCTCCCGAAAGGCCGGCTGAACCGGCCACGGCTCCCGTCTCAGTGCATACCGGTAATTTCGACGGAAACCAAGACCGCGATCAGGCCTCTCACGGAGGGGCAGACTGGCTCCTATCGGCTTCTCAGCGCGCCCCGCTCAGCCTGATGTCACGGTTCCAGGCGTCGCTCCTGCCTGACCTTCACCCCGCACCGTACCGATGCGGCCCGATGGGGTGGAGTGACACTTCCCATATGCCTCGGTTCACCGAACGGGGATGTGGCGGATCCCGTCGGCTTCCAGAGCCGTGTAGATCAAATCCTGCGCGGCTCAGAACTGCTGCCAGGCACCAACGGCCTACCGTTTCACCGGGACGGCCATCTGGATCACCAGCTCACCGCCCATCAACGGCTCGGTTCGTCCCCATGTGCCGGGTCCCCCGCCGGGCACTCGAGCCTGCGAGAAGCGCCTCACTACAGCAGTCGCGGCCCATGCCATACGACGACTCCCAACCGGCCGTTCTACGTCACCACCGGTCGTACAGGAGCGGCTTTCGGGGGCCGGTTGTGGGTTCACAGGCCGTGCTGGTCGAGGAGCCGCATCAGGTTGCGTTTGCGCTTCTGGTCGGCGCGCAAGGCGGTGAGGTAGGTGGTGAACTCGTCCTGGGTGTCCAGGCGGCGGTGGCAGTCGCGGATGCTCAGCAGCAGGCTGGTCAGCTGCTCGTAGACCGCGTTGCCCGTCTGCTTCGTGAGGGGTTCGGTCAGGCGCCGGTAGACGCGGAGGGCGTCGGCGGGGCGGGTGGGGCGGGCCTGGTCGGCGAGGGTGAGCCACTGTTGGTCGTGGGCACCGGTCTCGGTGGCGGCTTGCCAGGCCGCGTCGATGTCCTTGTCGTCGAGCAGGGCGTCGATCAGGGCCGGGCCGCCGTACCGAGAGTGCTGTTGCTGCTCTGCGTCGGCACGCAACAGGGCCAGCGCTCCCTCACGCTCGGCCGACCAGCAGTCCGCGGCTCGGGCGGCGGCTCGCAGTTGCTGGTACGCCAGCAGGGTGCGGCGGGCGCCGAAGTGGTCACGGCGCAGGGCGACGGCATCGGGGCGCCGGTCCGCCTGCGCGTAGCGGTCGCAGAGGTAGTCGACGAGGGCGGTGTCGACGGCGGCGAGGTCCCGGGCGTCCTGGATGCCTCGTTCCGCCCAGCGCAGGGCCTCGTCGGGGCGCCTGGCGGTGTCCAGCTCGTGGGCGATGACCAGGTGGGTGTGTCCGTTCGGTGAGAGGTCGGCCGCATGCACGGCGATCACCGCGTCGACGTCGCCTCCCGCCTTGGCCAGACGCTCCATCAGGTACTTCTCCGCCCAGCCGCGGCGGTTGCCCCGCCACGCCTCGACCGCCAGCTTCTGCAGGACGGCCATCCCCTCTTCGCCGAGGATTTCCTCGTAGTCGAGCGGATCGATGTCCGTGAGGCCGTCGTCCACATCGCCGAGCGCATGGCCGACCAGCCAGCGCGCGAGCTCCTCGGGGTCGGGGCGTGCCGCACGGCACGCTTCGAGGTGGGCCTCGGCGAGGTCTGTGCCGACCTGTCCGAGCCATCCGTCCGAGTCGTCGACGTTCTCCACCGCGTCGGCAAGCAGCTTCATCGCCTCCCGCGCCAGGGGGATCGCGTCGTCGGCCCGGCCGGATCCGGTGAGCACGCCGATGGCGGACACCGCCTGCCCCGCCTGGTCGGCGTAGGCGCGGGCATCGGCGTACTCGACGTACCCGTACTGCGCGAACGGTGAGATGTCCAGCAGATCGCGGATACGGGCGCGGACCGCGACGAGGTCCCCGCGAGCGATCGCGGCCCGAAGCTCCAGGCGGCGCCGCAACTGCCGGTCCTCGCCGAGTTGTTCCCGCACCAGGGCGAGCAACTCGTCCTTGGACAGGCCGGACAGCCACCCGTCAAGGTCCTGCGCACGGTCCCGGGCAGCCTTCCGCTGCCGCGGCAGGCTCTCCCGCTGGGCGAGCACGGTCAGGCCGAGGGCGACCAGATGCTTGCAGAAGTTGCCCTCCATGCCGTACGGGCAGTCACACTCGCCGGACAGCCCGCCTGGCCCGTCCAGCGTCAGCTCCACCTCGTACCGCTCCGTGCCGTGGACACTCGCGGTCACCCAGCCGTCACCGACCTCGACCCCGGACACCGCGTCCAGGTAGCCGAGCCCCCGTTCGAAGGAGCGCGAACCGGCCAACGCCCGCAGAGTCGGCTCACTGAACCCTTCCAATGGTCTTCCCCTGCTCTCGTGTCGCCTGCTGACCCCGGCAACCGCCCTCTGGGGCGTTTGCCCGCCTCTTCCCCTGTTACTGCCAAGCGCGGACCAAGTCCTCCGGGCCCCAGTGCGCCGCGAGCGGCAGGTCGTCCTCGATGCCGCAGCGGGAGACGGCCACGAGCGGGGTGTCCGGTTCGGCGCCGGGCACCGCGAGCATGTCCCGGGCCAGGGCGTCGTACTCGCGGCGGCCGAAAGGATGAGACTCCAGCCACTTGACCGAGCCGATGAAGTGCACCACGCCCGCGACCGGTTCGCGGTCGGCGCCGATCAGGTCGATCTCGGGGTTGTTCTGCCGGTTCCACCAGCCGCCGACCGCTTCCGTGTGGGGCCATCTGTCATCGGGGAGCAGGCGCAGCAGCGACTCGCGGATGACCGGCTCGACGGCACGTCCTCGCCATGTGGTCCAGGACCGCTCGATGCGCTCCAGGGCGAGGTCCCCGCGACCGCGCTCGATCAGTGGGATTCCCCGCTGTATGAAGGCCAGCCAGAAGCGGAGATACGGGTCGGCGATCCGGTAGCGCTTGTTCTTGGTGTCGGCCTTGGTGGACAGCGGCAGATCGGTGGCCAGGATCCGCTTGGTCTGCAGGGTGTGCAGCAGCGGGGACAGGGTCCCGGAGGGCAGGGCGCCGGCGCCGCCGGCCTGGGCGGCGATGGTGGAGAAGGTCCGCTCGCCGCTGCCGACCGCCTCCAGCACTGCCCGTGAGTGTGAGGCTTCGGGGAACTCGCCCAGGAGTGAGAGTTCGCCTGCCACCAGTAGCGGCGACAGGGGGTTGGCCACGGCCTCGCGCAGGAAGTCCGTACGGCCCGTTCCCGGTCGCCACGACTGGACGATCTCGGGGAAGCCCCCGGTGATCAGTAGTGCGTCCACCGCGTCCGCCGCGTCCAGACCAGTCATTGCCTGCACATCGGCCAGGTGCAGCGGACGTACGGTCATCTTCGCGGCCCGGCCGAAGAACGGACGGCCGTACGACTGCAGCACCTCCATCACCGACATGTCGCTGCCCACCAGGATCAGCAGAACCGGCTTGGCGGACAGGTGACGGTCCCAGACCGTCTGCAGCGCCCCTTCGAACTCCCGGTCCTGCTCCACCAGCCACGGCACCTCGTCGATCACCGCGACACTCGGTGCGTCGTCCGGGACCGCGACGGCCAGGGAACGCAGCGCCTGGTTCCAGTCCGCGGCGTGCAGTCCGGCCACCAGCTCCGCCCCGGGCAGAGGGGACTGCGCGAGCGCCGCGGAGAAGTCCGCCCGCTCGGCCACGGCGTTGCGGCCCCGGGTCGCCTGGAAGACCACGTACGGAACCCCGGACCGGTCACAGAACTCCTGGACCAGACGGGACTTCCCCACCCGGCGCCGCCCCGTCATGATCACAGCCTGCCCCCGGGTGGCCCCCGCGCCCCCGGCCACAAGACCCAGTTGCCTCGTCAGCAGGTCGAGGTCAGCGACCCTGCCCTTGAACTCCACCCCTGCTCCACCTCCAGCACGGCGCATTCAAGCGCAGTTTCGATCTTACGTAGATTGAATCTTACTTAGATGCTAGCTCCCTTCTTTGGAGAAGCAGGCGATCCCGGAAGGTGGTGCTCCGTGCCGATCCGCCCCGTCACCCGGCCGCCGCACGCACCGGGTGCATCCGGCCCGTCCGCCCGCACGGTAGAGACATGGAAGTCACACACCGGCCCCGAAAGTCACACACGACGACGCGGCGGACGACAGGCGGCTGAGGCGGAACCATGGCCATGGGCGACGAACAGGCCACCGGGGCGAGTGGGAACGGGCAGGCGACAGCTGACGCCCTGACCTGTCTGGTGACCGGCGCGAGCGGCTACATCGGCGGGCGGCTGGTGCCGGAGTTGCTGGATGCCGGACACCGGGTGCGCTGCCTGGTCCGCACCCCGCGCAAGGTGCGCGACCACCCGTGGGCGGACCAGGCGGAGATCGTCCAGGGCGACGTCATGGACGCCGAGTCGGTGGCGCGGGCATTGGACGGGGTGGACGTGGCCTACTACCTCGTGCACGCGCTCGGCAGCGGCCGCGGCTTCGAGCGGACCGACCGTGAAGCGGCCCGCGTCTTCGGCGAGCAGGCCCGCC
Organism: Streptomyces sp. NPDC007917; assembly: GCF_042959105.1. Taxonomy (NCBI): domain Bacteria; kingdom Bacillati; phylum Actinomycetota; class Actinomycetes; order Kitasatosporales; family Streptomycetaceae; genus Streptomyces; species Streptomyces sp. NPDC007917. Next base: position 213,712 of record NZ_JBIBKK010000013.1, on the reverse strand, counting down.
AAGCGGGCGTCCGCCGCCTTGTCTATCTCGGCGGGCTCACCCCCGCGGGCGTTCCGGAGTCATGTCTCTCCCCGCACTTGCGTTCCCGCGCGGAGGTCGGCCGCATCCTGCTCGACTCGGGCGTGCCGACCGCCGTCCTGCGCGCCGCCGTCATCATCGGCTCCGGCTCCGCCAGCTTCGAGATGCTGCGCTACCTCACCGAGCGTCTGCCGGTGATGGTCACCCCGCGCTGGGTACGCACCCGCATCCAGCCGATCGCGGTACGGGACGTGCTGCGCATCCTGGTGGGCTGCGCCGGTCTGCGCCCCGACGTCAGCCGGGCCTTCGACATCGGCGGCCCGGAAGTGCTCACGTACCAGGACATGATGCGCCGGTACGCGGCCGTCGCTCGGCTGCCCCGACGGCTCATCCTGCCCGTGCCCGTGCTCACACCCTGGTTGTCCAGCCACTGGGTCGGCCTGGTGACCCCGGTGCCCGCCTCGATCGCCCGCCCTCTGACGGAGTCCCTGCGCCACGAGGTGGTCTGCCGGGACCGGGACATCGAGCGGTACGTGCCCAGCCCGCCCGGTCACCCCATCGGCTTCGACCGCGCCGTCGCCCTGGCGCTGCAACGCGTACGAGAGGCTCAAGTCGCCACCCGCTGGTCGTCCGCCGCTGTGCCGGGCGCCCCCAGCGACCCGCTGCCCACCGACCCGAACTGGGCGGGGGGCAGCTTGTACACCGACGTTCGGGAAGTCGACGCGGACGTGGCGCCGGACACGCTGTGGAAGGTCATCGAGGGCATCGGTGGGGAGAACGGCTGGTACTCCTTCCCGCTGGCCTGGGCGGTGCGCGGCTGGCTCGACCGTCTCGTCGGCGGCGTGGGCCTGCGCCGGGGCCGACGTGACGCGCGCCGGCTGCGGGCGGGCGACTCGCTGGACTTCTGGCGAGTGGAGGAGATCGAGCGGGGGCGGCTGCTGCGGCTGCGTGCCGAGATGAGGCTGCCCGGTCTGGCCTGGCTGGAGATGCGCGTGGACGGCGACGCCGGCGGGGCCGTCCGGTACCGGCAGCGGGCCCTGTTCCACCCGCGCGGACTGCTCGGCCACCTGTACTGGTGGAGCGTCTCGCCCTTCCACGCGGTCGTCTTCGGAGGCATGGCCCGCAACATCGTCCGCGCCGCGGCCCGTGACCCGGAGCGACGTGCGGAACACTCCAGGGCGGCCACGGCCGACGGCCCCGCGGTGCCAGGGCCCGGCTCCGCGCCGGGGTCGGGTTCCGCGCCGGGGCCCGGCTCCGCGCCGGGTCCCGGCACGGCTTCCGGCCCCGCTGCGCCGCCGGAAGACAGTTAAGTCAGTGCCGCCCGCGCCGCCCACCGCAGGACGGCCACGCGGCCCCGTTCGGGCACGGTCCACAGCGGATGCCCGCGCAGACCCCAGCGGCTGAGCAGCGCGTTGGCGGCGAGGAACCCGCTGGTGGCCGCCCGCTCCATCAGCGCCACCGGCAGACCGGTGCGCACGGCGTCGCCCGCCACGACCAGGCCCGGCACGGGTGTACGCACGGCCGGCCGGTCGCCGTACCCGCCGACCGGGAACAGCGGGCAGTCGGCGCGCCATTCGTGGCGGGCGTCCACCACCCGGGCGCGGCGCGTCTCCGGGTAGATCCGGTGCAGTTGCCCGAGCAGTTCCTTCTGCCGGATCTCCCGGTCGGTGTCGCCCGGCAGCGCGTAGGCGTGCAGTTCCACGACCGACCCGCCCGTGCGGGCGGCCCAGCGGGCGGCTTCGCCCTCCCACCGGTCCAGGACGCTGACGTTGTCCAGGAGGCCGTATCCGCTGGTGCCCAGGAAGCCGGGCCGGTCGCCGCGGACAGGCCGGTCCAGCCACAGGCGGGAGACCAGGAACGGCGGAGCGGTGCGCAGCCGCGCCACCCGCTCGCGCCACGTCCCGTCCCCGAGCCCCTCGGACCGGGCCACCACGGCACGCAGCGCTCCCGGGTCCAGGGCCAGCACCACGGCGTCGCACCGCTCCTCGGCGCCGTCGGCGGCCACGGTGAAACCGCCGCCTGGCAGGGCGGTGACCGCTTCGACAGCCGCAGAGGTCCGCAGTTCGGCCCCGAGTCCGGTCAGATACCCGGCGAGCGGGTCCCACAGGGCCTGCGGGAACGGCTCGTCCGGTACGTCGAACAGCAGGCCCTCGGCCGAGCCCAGGAAGTAGACGTGGAACATCAGCGCCATCTCCGCCGCCGACAGCCGGCGGGGGTCGGCGAAGAAGCTGCGCGAGAAGACCTCGAAGGCCAGGTGCCGCGCCGCCGCCGGGAAGCGGATCGCCTCCAGGAAGTCGTGGGCGCTGGTGTGGTCGAGTCGCTCGTACACGCCGGGCACCCGCACGTCGAGCAGCGGCAGCGCGGCCCGTGCGTCCATCCGGGCCAGGTCGCGCACCCGGAAGGAGCGGCTCAGCGCGACGAAGCCGAGCGCGCTCAGCGGCGGCGTCCGGGGGACGTGCCGGAAGCTGTCGTGGCCGCCGCCCGCGTGGCGCAGGGGGTAGTCGGGCAGGCCGGTCAGCCGGGACAGGGCCGGATCGGTGCGGCGCAACAGGGCGCGCAGGTTGTAGTACTGGCGGAAGAAGGCGTGGAAGCCCCGGCTCATCGTCACCGTGCTGCCGTCGGCGAGCCGGGTGCGCCAGCCGGCCAGTCGGCCGCCGAGCACCTCCTCGCGCTCGTACAGGGTGACCCGCACCCCGCGCTCGGCCAGCGCCGTGGCGGCCGTCAGCCCGGCGATGCCGCCGCCTACGACCATGGCGTGCGGTGCGGCCGCGGGGTCGGCACCATCGGCCCCGGGCGGGGCGGGCAGCAGCCGGGCGAGCCGGTCCAGGCCGGGGCGGTGCGGGCCGGGGCGGTGCAGGCCGAGCCGGTCCAGGCCAGGGCGGTGCGCGGGCCGTCGGGTGCCGGTGGTCATCGCGGGTCCTCCTCGCTCGCCGGCTTGCCGGTTCTGGCGCCCGCCTCCGCCCCGCCGCCCGGCTCCCGGCCACTCGACGGCCGGCGGGCCACCACCGTGTGCGTGATGCCGGTCTGCCAGCCGGGCAGCGGCAGCACCCGCACCCGCTCGAAGCCGGCCCGTGCCACCCGTCGGCCCAGAGCGTCGGCCGTGTCGAAGCCGAGGACGCTGCGCCACAGATGCCGGTAGAGCGCCCCGTCCCCCAGCAGCGTGGCGACGGGCAGAAGGATCCCGCCGCACACCGCGCTCCACACCGCGCGGTGCGCGGCCCTCCCGCTCAGCGCGTACTCGTGCACCGCCAGACGGCCGCACGGCGCGAGCAGCCGGTGGGCCGTGGCGAGCACGGCGTCCGGGTCGGTGGCGTTGCGCAGCAGATACGCGGCGAAGACCGCGTCGAACGGGCCGGACACGCCCGCCTCGGCCAGCCGTTCCACCGGCGCGTGCACGAACCGCACCGGCCGCGCCCACCGCCGGGCGGCCGCTCGGCGGAGCATCCCCTCCGAGGCGTCGACCGCCGTGATGTCCGCACCGGGCAGCACGGTGGCCAGGGCGGCCGTGGACGCTCCCGTACCGCATCCCAGGTCCAGCACCCGCAGCCCGGTGCCGTCCCGGGGGAGACCGAGCCGCCGTGCCGAGCGGCGCAAGTGGGCGTGGTACCCGGGGTTGGCGGCCACCAGCGCGTCGTAGCTGCGGGCGGCATGGTCGAAGGCGTCGGCCAGATCGGCGTCGCGCAGAAGGGGCATGCGGTCCGGCTCCGAGGTCAGGCGGCGGGAAGGCTCCGGCGCGGGGCGAGGGGCAGGGCGAGGGCGGAGGCGAGCATCGCGGCGACGGGCAGGTGCGCGCCGATGGCGAGGTCCTGCGCCAGGCTGGTACGGCCGTCCAGGAACCGCAGCAGCCGCGGTGCGGGCACGCGCCCGAACAGGCGGGTGAAGAAGGCCGGGCCGTCCACCCGGCCGGTGTCCAGGGCGTGCAGCAGCACCGCGTCCATGAGGCGGGCGCGTGTGGAGTGGGGCCGCGGGGGCAGCGGATACCGTCCGGCGTGCAGGGCGGCGGCCACGGCGCTCGTCTGTCGCTGCACGGCGCTGAAGGTGTAGCCGGTGGACGGACGGGTGGCGCCGGAGCAGGCCCCGATCCGGAACACGCCCGGCGCCGTCTGCCGGACGAAGTCGGCGTCGGTCATCGGGATCACCCCCTGCTCGCAGGCGGTGACCTCGTAGTCGGCCAGACCGAGCACGCGCTCCGCGTAGTCGCGCAGCGCGTGGTCGTACCCGGCACGGCCGAGCACCCGGCGGGAGAACTCCGTGTACTCGACCAGCGCCTCGTGCGGGCCGACCGGCAGCACGTAGCCGAAGGAGAGACCGTGCGCGGGCTGCGGCGTGCGGAAGTCCATCAGTTCCACGACGGACGAGTCGAAGGCCGGCCGCCCCGTACGGACGAACCAGCCGCGGAAGTGCTGCAGCAGTGTCGTACGCGCGGGCGGGAGGCGGCTGAGCGGGCGCGAGTCGAACACCCAGCGGGCGCGGACGGCGACGCTGCCGCCGTCCGCGCGGCGGGCGTGCACCAGGGCGCCGCCGCCCGGCACCGGTGCGACCCGGTCGACGGCCGCCTCGACGCGCGAGACCCGCCCGCTCGCCGCGACGCGACGGCCGACCAGCGCCTCGAAGGCGTCGGAACGCAGCATCTTGTAGCGCAGTGGCGCGATGGCCCCGGTCACGGACGTACCGTCGGCGCCACGCACGCGCAGCCACTGCCAGGAAGCGGCCAGCGCCTCGTCGTAGGGGCCGTCGCCCGGCTCCCAGAAGCACCAGGTGCGCGGTGCGGCGCGGGCCGCACCGGGCGGGGCGGCCAGCAGCACCGTGTCCAGCGGCCCGGCGCCCGAGGGCGGCCGGGCCAGCCGCAGCGCGAGCGACAGCCCCGCGGCCCCGGCTCCCACCACGGCGACGTCGGCCTTCAGGTCCACGACCGCTGCTCCCTTCCTCGGGCCGTTCTCATGGCGATCAGGCCGGTACGTCACCCCGCCGGTACGTCACCGGTGGAGACGGTGTCCGCCCGGTGCCATCCAGTGTTTCCGGCCGCCCGCGGTCAGCGGACGCGGTGCGCGGCGTGTCGTCGCAGGACGCGCCCCCACGCGGGAGCTTCCCCCGCTTGGCGCATACGGTCCGGTGCCGTACGCGGAATGTGTCCTGACACGAGCCATGTGACGACGGGCGAGAGGACGATCCGCGATGTGCTTCACCCAGGCGCCCTGCCGATACGCGGCGGTCCCACCGGGCGGGCCCCCCGGTGGCCTGGCCGCCGCCGCGCTCGCCGCCACGGAACTCGCGCCCACCGAACCGGAGGGAGGCCGGTGACCAGGGTGCTGAAAGGACCGACCGATCACGTGGTGGTCGTCGGCGCCGGGCTGGCCGGCCTCTCCGCCGCGCTGCACCTGCTCGGCGCGGGACGCCGGGTCACCGTCGTCGAACGCGCCGCCGGGCCCGGCGGTCGCGCCGGCCGGCTGGTCCGCGGCGGCTACCGCATCGACACCGGCCCCACCGTGCTGACCATGCCCGAGATCGCCGACGAGGCGTTCCACGCGGTCGGGGCCTCACTGCGCGACCGCGTCGAACTGATCCCTCTGCACCCGGCCTACCGGGCGTCGTTCGCCGACGGCAGCACCCTCGACGTGCACACCGACGCCGACGCGATGGAGACGGAGGTGGAACGCTTCGCCGGGCCCGCCGAGGCGGCCGGCTACCGCCGGCTGCGTCACTGGCTGACCGAGCTGTACCGCGCCGAACGGCACCGGTTCCTCGACGCCGACTTCGACTCCCCCTGGCAGCTGCTCGGCCCCGACCTGGTCCGGCTGGCCGCGCTCGGCGGCTTCGGCCGCTGGGAGATGGGTGTCGCCCGCCACCTGCGCGACGAGCGGCTGCGCCGCGTCTTCACCTTCCAGGCGCTGTACGCGGGCGTGCCCCCGGCACGCGCCCTGGCCGCCTATGCGGTGATCGCCTACATGGACACCGTCGCCGGGGTGTACTTCCCGCGCGGCGGCATGCACGCCCTGCCGCGGGCCATGGCCGAGGCCGCCGAAGCGGCCGGGGCGGCCGTCCATTACGGACGGCCGGTCACCCGGCTGGAACGCTCCGGTGAGCGCATCACCGCCGTGATCACCGGCCAGGGGCGCATCCCCTGCGACGCCGTCGTCCTCACCCCCGACCTGCCGGTGGTCTACCGCCTCCTCGGCCGCACCCCGCGCCGTCCGCTGCGGCTGCGGCACGCCCCTTCGGCGGTCGTCCTGCACGCGGGCTGCGACCGCACCTGGCCGCAACTGGCCCACCACACCCTGTCCTTCGGCCACGCCTGGCGGCGCACCTTCGACGAACTCACCCGCACCGGCGTGCTGATGCGCGATCCCTCCCTGCTGATCACCCGTCCCACCGCCACCGACCCCGCCCTGGCCCCGCCTGGCCGCCATCTGCACTACGTCCTGGCGCCGTGTCCCCACACCGGCATCGGCCCCGGCCCCGCCGACTGGCGCGACCTCGGTCCCCGCTACCGCGACGCGCTCCTGTACGAGCTGGAACGCCGGGGACTCGACGGCATCGCCACGGCGATCGAAGAGGAGTGCCTGGTGACACCGGCCGACTGGACAGAGCAAGGGCACGCCGCGGGCACGCCGTTCTCCGCCGCGCACACCTTCGCCCAGACCGGCCCCTTCCGCCCACGCAACCTGGTGCGCGGCACCGCCAACGCCGTCCTCGCCGGTTGCGGCACCACGCCGGGCGTCGGCGTGCCGCCCGTCCTGCTGTCGGGAAAGCTTGCCGCCGCCCGCATCACCGGCGCGCGCCGCACGACCGCCGTCCGTATCACCGGCACGCGCCGCACGACCGCCGCCCCGGTGACCCACCCGGTGACCCGGACCCGGCCCCGCCCGGAAGGAGCTCGTCCATGACCGGCCGGGAACTGGACGCGGCGGGCATCACCGAGCCGGACCTGCGCGCCGCCTACACCCGCTGCCGGGAGTTGAACGCCCGGCACGGCCGCACCTACTTCCTCGCCACCCGCCTGCTCACCCCCGACCGGCGTCCCGCCGTGCACGCCCTGTACGGCTTCGCCCGCTGGGCCGACGACATCGTCGACTCCCTCGACAGCACCACAGGCCCAAAGGACCGCGCCCGCGCCCTGGACAGGCTGGACGACGACCTCACCCATGGCCTGGCCGGCGGCGCCGGAGCCGAGCCGGTGGTGCGGGCGCTCGCCGACACCGCACGCCGCCACGCCATCGACCACCGCCACTTCGCCGACTTCCTCTCCGCCATGCGCAGCGACCTGACGGTCACCTCGTACGCCACCTACGCCGATCTGCGCGCCTATATGCACGGCTCCGCGGCCGTGATCGGCCTGGAGATGCTGCCCGTGCTCGGCACCGTGACCCCCCGGGAGGAGGCCGCGCCCCACGCCGCCGAACTCGGCGTCGCCTTCCAGCTCACCAACTTCCTGCGAGACGTGGGAGAGGACCTCGACCGCGGCCGCGTCTACCTCCCGCAGGATCTCCTGAGCGCCCACGGCGTCCACCGCGGGCTGCTGCGCCACTGCCGGGACACCGGCCGCATCGACCGCCGGGTCACGGCGGCGCTGAGGGAGTTCGAGGACCTCACCCGCGCCGCGTACCGGCGCGCCGCGCCCGGCGTCGGCATGCTCGCCCCGGTCTCCCGGCCCTGCATCCGCACGGCGTTCGTCCTGTACGGCGGCATCCTGGACGCCGTCGCCGCCACCGAGTACGCCGTGCTGCACCGCCGCGCCGTGGTGCCCCGGTGGCGGCGGGCCCTGGTCGCCGCGGACGGCCTGCTGCGGGTGGCGGCCGCCCGCGTGGCCGCCCGGCGCGCCCCCGGCGGGCCCGGCGTACCCCTCGAACCGCCGGCTTCCGGCCCCCGCGCCCACCCCCCTGCCCGGCCGCACCCCCGTCACAAGGAGGTCGCGTGAAGCCCGCCCGGCCGTCCCTGCCCAAGCGTCTGCCGCTGCCCGAGCGTCTGCCGCTGACCAAGCGTCTGCCGCTGGCCCTGCGCCGCGGCCCGGTCGCCTGGGAGCGTCAGCGACCCACCTGGCGCGAAGCCCGTCCCGACCTGATCGCCGACGCCCTCAGAAGGGCCCAGGCCCGCCCCACCGGCAACTGGTACGTCGTCGCAGCCTCCCGTGAACTGCGTCCCGACCGGCCGCTGGCCCGCACTGTCGCCGGCCACGAGGCGGTGCTGTGGCGGGACGCCGAAGGACGCCTCGTGGCCGGGCCGGGAAGCTGCCCGCACCTCGGCGCCCCGCTGCGCGACAGCGCCGTGCGCTGCGGCACCCTGGTGTGCCACTGGCACGGACTGGCCCTGGACGGAACGCCCTTCGCCGGCTGGGAGCCATGGCCGGCGCACGACGACGGGGTGCTGATCTGGGTACGGCTGGACCAGGTCGGGGCGGAGGAGCCCACCGCCCGTCCGGCGGTGCCGGGGCGACCGGCGGCGGCCCGGGCGCTGACCGCCGTGTTCACCGCGGTGGGCGTCTGCGAGCCGGACGACATCGTCGCCAACCGCCTCGACCCCTGGCACGGGGCCTGGTTCCACCCCTACTCCTTCGTCGACCTCACCGTGGCCCGGACCCCCGGGCGGGCTGACGAGAGCGACTCCTTCACCGTGGACGTGTCCTTCAAGGCCGCCGGGCGGCTGGTCGTCCCGGTGCGCGCGGTCTTCACGGCGCCCGGGCCCCGCACCGTCGTGATGCGGATCACCGAGGGCGAGGGGCAGGGCTCCGTCGTGGAGACGCACGCCACCCCGCTCGGGCCGGACGCCCTGGGACGGCCTCGCACCGCGGTGGTGGAGGCCGTCGTCGCCACGTCCGAACGGCCGGGCTTCGCGGTGGCCCGTCGCGCCGCCCCGCTGCTGCGCCCCCTGATACGCGCCGCCGCAGGCCGACTGTGGCGCGACGACCTCGCCTACGCGGAGCGCCGCTGGGCCCTGCGCTCCTCGGGTGGTTTCCCGGGCTGACGGACACCCTGGCGGCGGCCGAAGCGCCGATCGTCTACGTGCCCGCTCGTCTCACCGGGACGGCCGTCTGGGTGAACGGGTGGAGCTTTCGACGCGGGCCCTGGTTAGTTGGGTGGCACACTCAATGGCTAGGATCTCCCGTGTTTGACGCGGGCCTGCCGCGTTTGTCCTCGGGGGAGGCTCTATGACAACGCGGAAGCTCATCGAAATGGATCCCGACCCGCAGCGGAAACTGAACGCGCTGCACGCGCGCGTCCAGGCCATAGACGTAGAGGGGTCATGGGCGCTGTTGACGGCCCGCGATGACCTGGCCGACGCGATCGGTGAGGCGCGGGGCTACTCCCGTCCGATGGGCAACCCGGACTACATCGAGGGTGTCGCGGGGCGGTATCTGGGGGCCGCTGCCATGGTGGACAGGGCCCAGGGCGATCTGAAGAAGGTCGCCAAGGAGGGGCTTCCCGCGGTGTGGGTCGGCGGCGCCGGGGAGAAGGCGAGCGAGGTCATCAACGCCACCTCGTACTCCGCCGACCAGATGGCCCAGAAGTTCGAGGAGGTCGTGCCCGCGCTGCAGGCCCTGGCGGTGGGTATCCGCGAGGCGCAGGCGGGCCACGACTACGGGATCTCCGCGCTCGACTCGGCGGCGTCGATCCTGAACTCCGGTGCCTTCGTCATGGAGACAGAGGACCTGCGCCGGGCCAAGGCGGCCACCCTCGACGGCATCAAGTTCATGAGCGACGCCGCGGGCCAGGCGAAGGCGGCCGGGGTCGCGGCGGGCAAGACCCTGACCAAGCTGGCGTCCGAGGCCCGCGCGGGAAAGGTGACCACCGGAGGGCTCTCCGACGCCGACCGCCTCGTCCTCGCCGACGCGGCCGCGGCCGGTGGTCCCCGGGACCTCAATGAGATCCTCACCGCCAACGAGTTGCAGCGCTCGTCCGCGTTCATGGACAAGATGAGCGCGAAGGACCAGGCGGAGTTCGACCGGCTGCTGTCCGGGGCCAAGTCCCCGCAGGAGCGGGCGTATCTGATGAAGACCCTGGCCGCGGGGTACGGCGTGGAGGAGATCAGGGGCTTCGCACAGAAGATCAACGGGCGGTCCCCGCAGTGGCTGGCCGACCACCTCACGCCCATGGTCGTCCAGAGCACCGGCCCCGGCACCAAAGACGTGGCCTACGAGGGTGCCAAGTGGTGGCAGGGGAGTGACGGAACATGTGTCGCCGCCTCCACCGTCACCGCGCGCGCGATGATCGACCCCATCTACGCCTTCCGCCTGACGACCGGCGGCCAGCCCGACGACGCCGGCCTCGACAACCCGTGGTCCTTCAGCGAGCGCCTGCGCGACGAGCAGCACCGCGTGCACACCGAGGGCAAGGGCGGCCCGAACTGGAGCGGCATGGTGGCCGAGGGGCAGGACCACATCAACGACGTCGAGGTGGGCAGCCGCACCGGTACGGACTACTCGGAGCACGGTCTTGAGACCGCCGAACAACGTCGCTCGGTCCTGCCCGCCGTGGAGGAGCAGTTGAACAACGGCGTGCCCGTCCCGGTCAACGTCAAGGGCTCGGGTGGCTACCACTCGATGATGATCGTCGGGCACGAGGACGACAGGTTGCAGATCTACAACCCCTTCGGGACCACCACCTGGGTCAGCGAGGACGACTTCATCAACAGCCACATGGCCGCGGCAGCCGACCCCCGCGCTCCCGAGGTCTACGCCGTCTACCTGTCGAAGTGATACCGGGTTCTTTGATGAACCGGGGCCCAGCTCCGGCGGGGTGTGCGTATGGGGGCTGCCCCTTGTGCTCTGCCGTCTACTGCGCGGCCAGTTCCTCCGCCAGGTGCTGGAACTGGCCCAGGTCGTAGTTGGTCAGGGCCTTGTCGAGGTTGGTCAGGGCGCCGAGGTGTTCCACGAAGCCGTCGGGGTCGTACTCGATCTGGAGGGTGACCCGGCTGGTGGTGTCGCTCAGCCGGTGAAAGGTGACCACGCCCGCGTGGTGGACACCGGCGACGGTCTTCCAGGCGATCCGCTCCTGGTCTATGACCTCGGTCAGTTCCGCGGTGAAGTACTTGTCCGCGCCGGGCAGCGACAGCCACCACGCGAAGCGGCGCTCATCGAGCGGGTCGACACGCTCCACGTGGCTCAGGAATGACGGCCACTTCGTCACATCGCTCCACAGCTTCCAGCTCAGCTCGACGGGTGCGTTGACGTCCACGGTTTCCACCAGGGAAGACGACAAGGTCTCGACTCCTCCGTGTGTCTGGGTGTTCGTTTCCTCTGTGTCGGGGTGGTCCTTCGCGTACCCCCGTATCCGCGATTGACTCGGAGGGCTGTTCGGCGAGAAGTGGGGCACTCGACAGCCCGGGCGCGGTTGCCGCCCCTGTTGGTGAACCAGTCGTCGAAGGAGGAGTTGAGGATTCATGGCTCAGTTACCGGGTGGCGGTCGGGCCACGGCGGTCGGTGTCGCGTGTCTTCTGGCGTGCACCGTCGTGACGGCGTGCGGAAGCGACTCCGGGTCCGACCGCAAGGGCGGCGGGAGCGCGTCGAGCGCCGGTGGCGACGACGGCTCGGCGGTGCGTGCCGCGTTCGACAGGACTGCCGAGGCCGATACGGCGCGCATGACGTTGCGGACCCAGACCTCGGCCGCCGGGCAGAGCGCCACCGCCGACGGTAAGGGCGTCATCGACCTCTCGGCCGGCGAGAGCACCATGACCATCAGCGCCGGAGGGCAGAAGATCGAGCAGCGCGTCGTCGACCAGGTGGTCTACCAGAAGGTCCCCGAGCGGCAGCGGGCCCAGGTGCCGGGCAAGAAGCCGTGGATCAAGATCGACCTGAAGAAGGCCGCCGCTCAGCAGAACGGGCAGCAGAACGGGCAGGGCAGCAGCCAGATCAACGACCCGGCGGAGTCCGCGGGGCTCGCCAAGGGCATCACGGACAAGGACACCCGGAAGGTCGGGACCGAGAAGGTCGACGGCGTCAACACGACTCATTACCGGGTCACCGTCGATGTCGACAAGCTCTCCACGGGAGCCAAGCTGAAGCGGCAGGTCGGGCCGACCCTGCCGATGGACGTGTGGCTGGACGACAAGGGCCGCATCCGCCGCCAGCAGGTCGACATGACCATCAAGGCCCCCTCGGGGCAGACGGGGAGTGGGGACACTCCGCAGAAGGCGAAGGTCCGCACCCGGATCGAGTTCTCCGACTTCGGCACCGAGGTCGAGGCCCAGGCGCCCCCGGCCGACAAGACCGCCGATCTGACGGAGAAGCTCTCCAAGACGCAGCGCTGACCCGTTTCCACAAGAGCCGCCGACGGCCCGCCAGGATGCCGGCGGGCCGTCGGCGGTTGGCGTTTCACCTCCGCCGCGCTGCTCACCCTGATCCCGTGGAGCGGCACCGCCTCCGCGCACGGGTCGGTCATCGACCCCGCCTCCCGCAACTACGGGTGCTGGCTGCGGTGGGCGAACGACTTCCAGAGCGCTGAGATGGCACAGAAAGACCCCATGTGCTGGCAGGCGTGGCAGGCCAACCCGAACGCCATGTGGAACTGGAACGGCCTCTACCGCAACGGCTCCGCCGGCAACTTCCCGGCGGTGGTCCCGGACGGGCAGCTGTGCAGTGGCGGGCACACCGAGGGCGGCCGGTACAACTCGCCGGACAACGTGAGCGCATGGCAGACGACGAACATCGGCAACAAGTTCACGGCGAAGCTGTACGACCAGGCCAGCCACGGCGCGGACTACTTCCTGGTCCATGTCAGCCGGCGGGGCTATGACCCCACCACCCAGCCGCTGAAGTGGAGCGACCTGCAGTTGGTGGCCAAGACCGGCAAGTACGGCCAAAGCCAGAACTACTCGATCGACGTCAGCACCGGTGCCGGACGCCGACGGCCGACCCAAGGTCGGCCTCAGCTACCAGGTCAACGCCTGGGACCAGTACAACTGGGACGAGGGCAAGGGTGTGCACATCGGGCCGTTCAACATCCCCGACGGACAGCCGGGCAGCCTGCACAAGACGGGCCTCGCCCAGGAGTTCGACACGTCGGGCAGCAGCTCGGCCAAGCACTACGACCTGGGCGGACCGGTCCCGAACAACGAGCCGCTCCCGGGCCCCGATGAGCCGGGGCGCGATGACGGACGTACGCATCGCGGACGGGAGCAGCGGGACGGCAAGGGTCGTTGAGCGGCGCCCATCAGAACCCCTCGGGAGCCGGCAGTGCGCCGCCGACTTCTCGCTGCCGGAGGAGCAGTTCTCGCGGTCGTCCTCGCGGCCGTCGCCGCGTACGCCTTCATAGCGGACGACACGCCGTCCGACCAGGCGGAGCAGGACAGGAACTGCTGCGGGAAGCGGAGCGCCACGCCCGGCTGGATGAGCGGGACGATGGGCCTTCGGATTCCGGCGGCCGCCTCGGACCGGCGGGCCGGGTACAAGACGGGTTCGCGTGACGACGTCGGGGTCCTGGCCTTCGCGCTGCCCAGCCGGGAGGCGGACGCGTACCTCTCCCGGCCGGCCCCGGCGGGTGATACACGGTTTGCTCAAAGGTTCCTCCGTTCCCGGGCGAACGTTTACCGGGACTCCTCCGTCATCAGGGAAACGAGGAGGGGCCGCGGATGGCTGGATGGCGCAGAGCGAGACCGGTCGGCCCGGACGAGTCGTGGCCGCTGACCGAGCCGGAGTACGTGGAGCGGGTGCGCGCGATGCTCGTCCTGGGTGGGGTGCCCTGGGACCAGCTCGACGACGGGGTGCAGCAGGTCAGGCTGAAGCTGTTGGAGGAGCGGGCCAAGCCTGAACGGCCGGAGATCCGCGAGCCGATGGCATGGCTCACCGCGGTCGCGTCCCGGGTCGCGGTCGACTGGCACCGGGCCAGAAGCAGAGACGCGGGTCTGCGCGAGCGGCTGGCCGCGCGCTGGTCGCGGCGTCCTCCGGCGGAGCATCCCGAAGAGCATCGCGTCCTCGCGCTGTCGGTGTCCCGTGGGCTGGAAGGGCTGTCGGCCGTGCAGCGGCAGGTTCTGACCCTGCGTTATTACGCCGATTTATCCGTGCGCGATATCGCGGCGCTGCTTGAGGTTCCGGAGGGGACGGTCAAAAGCCGACTGCACAGCGCCGTTGCCGCGCTGCGGAAGCAACTCCGTGAAATGGAGGTGATCTGAGATGTCCGACGGCGCTGAAGTGACCGAGCTGACGGAATCGGAAGAGGACGATCTGCGGCTGGCGCTGCGCATGATCGGCGAGGAGGCGGGCCGAGCCGACGTACGCCCACGACCCGCTCCCCGCACCGCGCGGTGGCGGCGCCGGGGCACGGTCGGGGGTGTCCTCGTGGCCGCGGCGGCGCTGAGCGTCGGGGCGCTGGTCTTCTGGCTGGCGGACGGCCGCTCCGTCCGGTCGTCCGGCAGCGCCGACGGGCGGGGGCTGACGTCACGCCAGGAGATTGCCTGTGCTCGGATCATCGCCGACGGCGAAGTGGTCGCGGTACGCGACGCCTCGCGGCCCCACCAGGTCGTCGTGACCTTCGCCGTGCGGGACTGGATCAAACCCGCGCAGGGAGCAAAGGAGATCAAAATCAACACCGTCGACCCCGAGTGGCTGGAGGAAAAGCCTTTCAAGGCGGGCCAGCGTCTGCTGATCCTGGACTTGGGGTATCCCAACGGCGAGGTCCTGTACTACCAAGGCCGCCACGCCAAGTGGCAGCGAGACCTGTTCAAGCGCGAACTTCCCAAGGCGGCGAAGACGGAGTGCCCCGCCTTCTGGCGGGAGCAGGACGACGACGGCGCTGTGCGGGAGGACGGCTGACCGGCTTGCGAAGCGAGCTGAGGGCCGTACGGGGCGCCGGGCGGACCGCCCGCGCCCCCTTCCTCCCTGCCTGCGCCTGCCTGCCGGCTCGTAGGATCGTCCGGCTCAGCCGATGAGGCGGTGCGCCACCGGAACCACGGCCCCGGCAGCGAAGATCCCCGCGATGACAACGGCCGGCCACGGCTCCCGCAAGGCCGCCGTCAGCCCCGCGATCAGCAGGCCGACGAACGCGGCGGTCAAGAAAACGATGGCCGCGTGCTGAGTGATCAGCGGCGGGTCCTCGCCCCCGGGTCCGCGACGTTCGCCGTCCCCCTGACCGCCCCCACCCCGAGGACCAGAACTCACGCTCATTATTCTCTTTTTCCTCAGTCTTCCTCTGCCGCTGAGGACGGGTTGCGCAGCGACTGGAGCCGGGCCCCGGTCGCGTCCACGATCCAGAAGGACCAGCCGTTCCGATGTGGCGCGACCTCCGGGTTGTACGCCTGCAGAACGGCGGTCGCCGCCCCGCTCGGGGACTTGTAGCGCCCCTGAGCAGGACCGGAGGGAATGACCAGGGCTCCTGACGCGGGGTCGTACTCACCCGGCACCCTGTGACCCGCGTACCGTGCGTGCACCGCCACCGTCTCCGACACCGGAGCCGACACCGGAGCCGACACCGGCGCCGGCATCGCGCTCACGCCAGCGCCCGCGCTCACGCCCGCGCCCGCGCCCGCGCCCGGGGAAGCCTCAGGCGCCGGCGGCTCCTCGGAAGCCTCGAAGTGCCGCAACAGCCGGAGCACGACCCCTTCCGCGTCCACCCCCCAAGCGCGCTTCAGGAGCGCCACTTTCATGCTCGCTTCCCCGCTGAGCCGGATGTCCACGTCCGCCCCCTATCTCCCCGATCGACCTGACAAGACGGAAGCATACCCCTGGAATCAGCATTCCTGCCAGCACGTTCTGAGAGTTTCTGCGTTTTTGAGGTAAGGGGCGGAGGCAGCGTTAGCGGGACGTTAGTGGGGCGTTAGCCGGGCGGCAGTGGCGCGGCAGGGGGCGGCGGCAGGGTGGTTGTCGTACCGATCAGACTTCTCCGACGCCCCCCAGGAGATCCGCCATGCGCCCCCTCACCCTCGCCGAATGCCGTGACCACGCGGTGCAGATCGCCGCCGTCGCCCTGACCACGGTGGCCGCGCTGACCGCGGTCGTCTGCGGCAGCGTGGACGGTACGGGGCTGCGTACGGAGGGGAACGCGGAGCACAGTCGCGGGACGCAGACGGTCACCGTCGACCCCGTACGCGCCTCGCTCGTCGCCGACACCACCCAACTCATGGCTCGCTAAGAGCCATGGCCACGGGGGCACGGGGCGCCCGGCGCGAAGCGGTTCGGGGAGCAGGTGACCAGCGCCAGGGACAGGAATGACGTCCGGCCGACGTAGAAGCCGACGGATACGTCGCCGCCGTGCGTCAGGGTGTCCGCGGCCGTGGCGACGAGGCGGGCCAGGCGGGTGGTGTCCGCCTCCTGCTGGGAGTGGAAGCCGGGGGCGTGCTCGGTGAGCTGCCTGCCCAGCCAGGCGGCGGCGTCCTTGGGCTCCTCGAAGGTCTCGCGGATCAGGCGGGGGGCCTTGAGCAGCCAGTGCGCGGTCTCTATCGGGGGCAGCTCCGAGCGTCTGAAGGCGTCGACCTGCAGTCGGTGGTGCTCCTGGTCCTCCGGGGTGACCGGGGGCCTGGGGCGGTCCGGCGGGCGGCGGAGTACGTCCCGGTCGAACAGCTCCTTCTCACCCAGCCAGGAATACGCGTGGATGTGCACGCGACAGCCGTTCCCGCCGCCGCGCCATCCGTTTCCTTCAGTCGGCCTCCTTCACCGAGATGTCGGCAACGGTGTCGTAGAACGACAGGTGGTCCTTGATCTCCGCGACCGCGTCGAGCGGGTCCGGGTAGGCCCACACCACATCGGTGCGCGGCTCGCCCCCGCCCTCCGCGCCGCGATACGTCCAGTACGCCGCCTCGCCCTTGAACGGGCAGGTGGTGTGCGTGTCGGTCGGCTCGAAGAGGGAGAGGTCCACGTCCTGCGGGGGCAGGTAGTAGCGGACGGGCAGGCCGGTCTCGGAGAGGAGCAGCGGGCGGTGCGACTCGGCGACGACCCGGCCGTCAATCGTGACCGTGACGTGCTGGGTGCCGCGGGCCACCTCCACGCGGTGGCCTGTGCCGGCGCCTGTGCCGGTGCGGGGGTGCTGGGTCGTCATGGGGCGTCCTCCTGCGGTGGGCGTTCCGGGCGGTTCCTCATTCGTCATTCCTCATGTACGTCAACGCGACCCCCGGACCGGTGATTCCGGTGGCCACGGCCGCCCGAGCGGCGGGCGTACGGCGGATGAACAACCCGACGGGGTGATCCCCAGGGCTGATCCCACGGTTGATCCCACAGGTTGATCCCCCGGGGCTTCCCCGCTTGGGGGCGTCTTCAGGCCTCGCGTCGCTTTACGTGCCCTCCGGGCGCGGCCACGACCGTCCCTCGTCCGCCTCCACCTCGCGGTTGAACCGCGTCAGCACATCCTCGAACCGCTTCACCTCCTCGGGCGTCCAGCCCGCGAGCACCCGCGCCAGGCCCGCGCGGCGGCGCTCCCGGTCGGCGGCGAGGCGGTCGGCGCCGAGGGCGGTGGCGCGCAGTTTGCGGGCGAGGCCGCCCTGGGGGTCCGGGATGCGTTCGAGCAGGCCCGCGCGGAGCAGCGCGCCGGTCTGCCGGTTGACGGTCGAGACATCGAGCCCCAAGGCGTCGGCGAGCTGGCCGATGGACAACGCGCCCTCGGTGTCCAGGAACGACAGGAGGAAGTACGCGGAGCGGTCGAGACGGGTGCCCCCCGAGCACTGACCGGTTTGATCGGTCTGATCGGGCTGATCGGTCTGATCAGGCTGCTGGGGCTGCTCGGTCTGGCTGCCGATCTGCCCGCCCTGGCCCTTGCGGTCCCTCGGCGTCAGCAGATTGCACCTGGCGACCAGCATCAGCTCGCGTTCCAGCCTCTCCAGCACGCTTCCTCCTCGTCACCCGGCCGCTCGTCCCGGGAAATGTGCACGATACACATCATGTGTAGGATGCACATCTCATCATTCCTTATGCCTTTCATATGACCGGTCGAACAGGTCATCTGCCAGAACACCCGCTTGGAGGCGGCAGCCGTATGTCCCCGTCAGCTCCACCAGCCCGCGTCGAGCCCGTGAGCGACGCGCCGCCCGGCCAGAAGACGCCCCCGCCCGAGGTGGGCGGCGGCTTCGTGGCCGTGCTCGCGTTCTGCGGCATCGCCGTCTCGGTGATGCAGACGCTGGTCGTCCCGCTGGTCACCGAGCTGCCGCAGCTGCTGAACACCTCCAGCTCCAACGCCTCCTGGGTGATCACCGCCACCCTCCTCGCGGGCGCCGTGTCCACCCCGGTCATGGGGCGGCTCGGCGACATGTTCGGCAAGCGCCGGATGCTGGTGGTGGCCCTCGGGCTGCTGGTCGTCGGCTCGCTGGTGTGCGCCGTCACCTCCGACCTGCTGGTCATGGTGGTCGGCCGGACCATCCAGGGCGGCGCGATGGGCGCGATACCGCTCGGCATCAGCATCATGCGCGACGAGCTGCCGCCCAAGAAGCTGGGCTCCGCGATGGCCCTGATGAGCTCCTCGCTGGGCATCGGCGGCGCGTTCGGCCTCCCGGCCGCCGCGTTCGTCGCCCAGCACACCAACTGGCATGTGCTGTTCTACGGCGCCGCCGGGCTCGGTGTGCTCGCGCTCGCCCTCGTGCTCATCGTCGTCCCCGAGTCGGCCGTACGGACCCCCAGCCGCTTCGACGCCATCGGCGCGATCGGGCTCTCCGCCGGTCTGGTCTGTCTGCTGCTGCCCATCACCAAGGGCGGCGACTGGGGCTGGTCCAGCGGCACCACCCTCGGGCTGTTCGGCGCGGCCGCGGTGATCCTGGTGGTCTGGGGGTTCCTGGAGCTGCGGATCGCCGAGCCGCTGGTGGACCTGCGGACCACCGCGCGCCGTCAGGTGCTGCTGACGAACCTCGCCTCGATCATGGTCGGCTTCTCCTTCTACGCGATGTCGCTGATCCTCCCCCAGCTGCTGGAGCTGCCGAAGGCCACCGGCTACGGCCTCGGCCAGTCGATGGTCATGGCGGGTCTGTTCGTCGCGCCGATGGGCGTGGCGATGATGCTGGTCTCGCCGCTGTCCGCGCGGATCAACGCCACGCGCGGGCCGAAGGTCTCGCTGCTCCTGGGCCTGATCGTGATCGGCGCCACGTACGGCAGCGGCATCGTGATGATGGACCACGTCTGGCAGGTCGTCGTGCTCTCGACCGCGCTCGGCGTCGGCGTCGGGATCGCGTACTCGGCGATGCCGACCCTGATCATCAGCGCCGTGCCGGCCGCGGAGACGGGCGCGGCGAACGGGCTGAACACCCTGATGCGGTCCATCGGCATGTCCACCTCCAGCGCGGTGGTCGGGGTGATCCTCGCGCACCAGACCACGAAGTTCGGGCCGCTCGCGCTGCCGAACACGGACGGGTTCAAGATCTCGTTCGCCGTCGCGTGCGGCGCGGCCGCCCTGGGTCTGCTGATCACCCTCTTCCTGCCCAACCGGCGCCGTACGCCCCTGACGGGCCAGCCGCGGACGGCGGGCCAGGAGCCGGCAGGCGAGGAAGCTGACGCGGCGCCGGCAGCCGACGCGGCCCCGGTCGTCCCGGTCGCCGACACGGCCCCGGTGGCCAAGACCGCGGGGCCGGCCGAGGCCGCCAAGACCGCAGAGCCCGCCGAGCCGGCCCCGGCCGCCGCGGCCCTCGCCGCCGTCGGCGGCGGGGTCCAGGGCCGGGTGCTCGGGCCCGGCGACGCCCCGCTGGTGGGTGCCGCCGTCACCCTGATCGACAACACCGGCCGCCAGCTCGGCCGTACGCTCAGCGGCCCGGACGGCCGGTACGCCCTGGCCGCGCCCGACGCCGGCAGCTTCGTCCTGATCGGCTCGGCCCCGGGCCACGAGCCGCAGGCGGCCACGCTGCTGCTGTCCGACGCCCCCGTCACCTGCGATGTGCGGCTGGCCGGAGGCGGCGGGCCCACCGGGACCGTACGCGCCTTCGGCGGCGCGCCGCTGGCCGGGGCGACGGCCACCGCTATCGGCCCCGACGGTGCGGTCGCCGCTACGGCCACCGCCGACGAGAGGGGCGACTTCGCGCTGCCCGAGCTCGCCCCCGGCTCGTACACGCTGACCATCAGCGCCGAGGGCCACCGTCCGCACGCCGCACAGCTGGAGATCACCGGCCGCGGTCAGGCCCCGCGGATCGACGCCGAGCTGCGGCCCGCGGCCAGGGTCCGCGGCACCGTGCGCGCCCAGGGCGGGCGGCCGGTGGAGGACGCGCGGGTGGCGCTGCTGGACTCGGCGGGCGATGTGGTCGGGCAGTGTGTGACGGGCGCGGACGGGGCGTTCCACTTCGAGGGGCTCACCGATGAGCACTACACGGTGGTCGCCGGCGGTTACGCACCGGCGACCATTCCGGTCACGGTCGGTGGCGCCGGGGGCTCCGAGGCGCGGGACGTCGACTTCCTGCTGAGCCACGGCTGAGGGAGCCGGGCCTGCTTCGGGCCCTGCTCCGGTCCTGTTCCCGTCCTGCTTCGGGCCTGCTCCGGGCCTGCTCGGGTGCTGCTCCCGGCCCTGTTCCCGTCCTGCTCCGGTACCGGGCCGGTACCGGAGCAGGGCCTCGGCGGCGCGCTCCCCTGGAATATGGAATGCGCTATTCCTCCATGGCGCCCTCCTCGTCCGGAAGGCTCTCCTCGTCCAGAAGGCTCTCCTCCTCCGGGAGGCTCTCCCATGCCTCCCCCCTCCTGAACAGCTCGTACCCCTCCTCGTCCGCGATCGACTCCGCCTCGGCGCGGCTGTGGAGGGGGACCTCATAGGTGTGGCTGTCGACCGTCGCGTGGACGCCCTCGCCGTCGGTGATCGTTTCGATCGCGTGCGTCTCATAGATGACGCGCCCCGGCTCGGCCGTGCTCCAGACCACGTGCATGCTCACTGCCATCGGACACTCCCGAAGGACGAGCCCCCTGGTATCAGGGTCTCACCTGCCGACCTGGTCTTCACCGACTACCGGTGCAGCACCTAGACCATTGGTCGACGCAAGCTCGGAAACAGGCGTCTGTGCAAGGGTGTTGGCGAAAGGATGTTGACGACGGGCCGGGACCGCACCTTCCCCAGGAACCGGCAGGGGCACAGGAGGGAAGTACGACGATGACGAGCATCGCGGCGGATGCCGAGGCGTGGATCAGGCGGTACGAGAAGTCCCCGGGCAGTGCGATACGGCTGGTGTGCCTGCCGTACGCCGGCGGGTCGGCCAGCTACTTCTTCCCGGTGGCGAAGGCGCTGGCGCCCTCGATCGAGGTGCTCGCCATCCAGTACCCCGGGCGCCAGGACCGGCACCGCGAGCCCTGCATCGACGACATCGGCAAGCTCGCCGACGCCGTCGTCGGGGCGCTGGACGGGCTGGACGACAAGCCGCTCGCCCTCTTCGGCCACAGCATGGGCGCCACGCTGTCGTACGAGGTGGCGCTGCGCCTGGAGGAGCGGAAGGTGATGCCCGTCCGGCTGTTCGTCTCCGGTCGGCGGGCGCCGTCCCGGGTCCGGGAGGAGTCGGTGCACCAGCGGGACGACGCGGGGGTGCTGGAAGAGCTGCGCATGCTGAACGGCACGACCGGCGCGGTGCTGGAGAACGAGGAGCTGCTGCGGATGGCGCTCCCGGCGATCCGCGGCGACTACCGGGCCATCGAGACCTACCGCTGCGAGCCGGGACGGCGGATCAGCTGCCCGATCACCGCGCTGACGGGGGACGCCGACCCGAGGGCGTCGATCGACGAGGTGCGCGACTGGGAGAAGCACACCACCGGGGAGATGGAACTCACGGTGCTCAGCGGCGGGCACTTCTTCCTCAATGACCATGTGCCCCAGGTCCTCAAGATCATCTCGGAGCGGCTGCTGCCGACGACCCGCTCCTGAGCCGGGGCCGGGGCCCGGGCCTCAAACCGGGGCCTGAACCGGGACCGGAGCCGGGGCCCGGGGCAGCGTCGCGCCCCGGGCCCCGCTTCACCGCCGGCGCACGACCGCGACATTCACCAGGGCCAGCACCGCGAGCCCGCCCCCGAACCACATCACGCTCGACACCGCGATCCCGTCCGCCGCCCGCCCGCCGAGCAGCGCGCCCAGGGATATCGCCACGTTGAACACCCCGACGAACAGCGCCGAGGCCGCCTCCCGCGCCTCCGGCTCCGGCACCGCCTGCAGCACCCACGTCTGCGAGGTGACCGACACCCCTCCGTACGCCAGCCCCCACAGCATCAGCAGCACCGTGGCCCCCGGCGTCGTCCCGCCGGCCACCGGCATCAGCAGTACCGCCGCCGCGAGCAGGGCGAAGAGGACCATGAGGGTACGGCGCGGGTGGCGGTGGGCGGTGGCGCCCGCCAGGAAGTTCCCGGCGATGCCCGCCACGCCGTACGCGAGCAGCAGCGTGCTGATCAGCCCCGCCCCGACCGTCGAGACCTCCTCCAGCACCGGGCGTACGTAGGTGTACGCGCCGAAGTGCCCGGTCACCAGCAGCAGGGTCGTGATCAGGCCGGTGCGCAGCCGGGCGTTGCGGAACAGGCCGGGCACCTCGCTCAGCCGGATCGCGCCCTCGGCGGGCAGCGGCGGCAGCGTGACGGCCATCGCGGCGGCGACGGCCAGCGAGACCGCCCCCACCACCGCGAACGCGGCGCGCCAGTGCACCAGATCGCCGATGAGCGTCCCGACCGGCACGCCCACGACCGACGCGACCGCGATGCCGCTGAAGACGACCGACGTGGCATGGCCGACGGACTTCTCCGGCACCAGCCGGGCCGCCAGGCCCGCCGCGATGGACCACACGCCGCCGATGCTCACCCCCACCAGGACCCGGGCGAACAGCAGGACGGCGAAGCCGGGCGCCAGCGCCGACAGCAGGTTGGCGGCGGCCAGCAGCCCCATCAGGCCGATGAGCAGCAGCCGCCGGTCGAGCCGGCCGACGGTGGCGGCCAGCAGGGGCGCCGCGACGGCGGCGACGAGGCCGGGCACCGTCATGGCCAGGCCGGCCGTGCCGGCCGAGACCTCGAGCGCCGAGCCGACCGAGGTGAGCAGGCCGACCGGCAGCATCTCGGTGGTGACGACCGAGAAGGTGCCGACCGCCACGGCGGCGACGGCGAGCCAGTTCCCGAGCGGCGAGCGCACGGATCCGGCCCCGGACCCGGACTTCCCTTCCGGGGTGGTGAGTTCCGTGGTATCGGACATGCATTAAGCGAACAGCCGGTATCGGCCGGGAACAACGGCGTTTCCCTCAGCCTTCTGTGAGCAGCCCTCGGCGGGGAGCCGTCAGCGGAGCCGTCAGCCCACCTCGCGCCGCATGCAGACCCTCGGCCACCGGTCAAGACCGTGCGCCGCCTCGCTCCGCCGGATCTCCCGCAGCCCGGGGGTCAGTTCGTCCTCCGCCAGAGTCCGGAACCCGCACCGCGCCGCGTAGTACGGGGCGTTCCACGCCACATCGACGAACGTGGTCAGCGTCAGTGCCGACGCCCCCTCGGCCACCGCCCGCACCGCCGCGTGCTCGATCAGCGCCCGGCCCAGGCCGCGCCGAGCGCTGTCGGGGTGCACGGAGACCTGCTCGATGTGCATGCTTCCGTCCACCGGGTCGGTGAGGAGATAGGCCACCGCCCGGTTCTCGCCGTTCGCCGCGACCCAGGCCCGCCCGGCGCGCTGGTACATCCCCAGCTCCTCCAGGCTCAGTGGCTCGTCGTCGGCGATCTCGTCCATGCCGATGTCCCGGAAGCACAGGCCAGCGGCGCGCTCGATGTCCTGGAGGACGGAGAGCTCTTCGATGGTGCTCAGTCGTATCCGCACGCGCCCATCATCCTCCCGACGGCCTTCCGGGAGCCCGCGCGCACGTCACGCGGGACGCACGGGCTGCCGCAGAATCGTGCGCATCTTCGCCGGGTCGGTCTCGCTGACGTCGGAGACATAGATCTCGTGGTGCATACCGGCCCGCACCAGGCCCTGCTCGGCCATGTACTCGTCCATCAGGGCGAGAGAGGCGGGCTCGTCGGCGTAGTGGCCGTGGTGGGTCAGCTGTACGCACCGCCCCTCGGTGAAGGTGACCAACTGCACCCGGTCCACCGCGCGGCCCGACGGCCGCGCGTCCTCGCGCGCCCGGTCGACCGCGGCCGGGTCCAGGTCCTCCGGCAGCCGCAGGAACAGGTGCCAGCGCCACTGGTCACGCGGCACCTCCGGATACGGGCGCGGGTCCTCCACCCACCAGCGGCCCTCCAACGGCGCCGCGTGGGGCGAGGGCAGCGCGCCGGCGACGGCGTACAGGGCCGAGACACAGATGCCGTACTCGCTCCCACCCGGTTCGCCCTGCCCGGTCACCCCCAGGCCGTGGACCGGCTCGAACGTCACGAGCTCGGGCGTGTCGGCGGCGGTGTACCACGCGTCCACCTGGTTCACGATGTCTCCTCCAGAGGGATCAGCAGCTCGGTGAGCAGGTGCTCGGGGGCCGTGGTCGCGGGGTCGGTGAGATAGACCTCCCGGATGGGCCCGGCGGTTCGGTGGCCGCGTTCGACGCACCAGGCCAGCAGGGCGTGGGCGGTCAGGGAGATCTGGTCGTACGGGCCGGTGTGGAGCGCGCAGGCGAACGTGCCCCCAGGGAGCAGGTCCAGGGTGGTGCCGGGCGGCGCGGGGCGCCCCGCGGGGAGGGTGGCCGCGATGGTGATCGGGACGTACTCGCCCAGGTCGGCCGGGAAGAGCCCGATCAGCCGAACGCCCTCCCCCGGCGGCCCCGACAGCTCCAGCAGCCTGCGCACGCACGCGCTGGTGACCCTCCCGATGTCCTGCGGCGATTCGGCCACATCGCGGACGACTGCCGCCCGTCGCGGCTCCTCCCGCCGGAGGGTCACCTCGGCGGTGGGCAGCCCGCTCGCCAGGATCCGCTCAAGGGCGGCGAGGGACCGGCGGCGCCGGGCGAGCTCCTCGTCGAGCCGGTCGCGCACGTCGCCCAGGGCGCGGGCCGGCTCTTGCCCGGAGAGCACCTCCCCGATGGCGGCCAGCGGCACGTCCAGCGAGCGCAGCAAGCCGATGGACAGGGCGTCCCGCGCCTGGTCCGCGCGGTAGTACCGGTACCCGGTGTCAGGATCCACCCGGGCGGGCGGCAGCAGGCCGAGATCAGCATAGTGGCGCAGCTGTTTGACGCTGAGGCGCGCGAGCCGGGCGAACTGCCCGATGGACAGGAGATCGTCGTCGTTCACGCGCCTCAGCATGGCCTCTCCCACGAGGGGAGAGTCCAGCCGTCACCTCTTGAGGCCAAGCGCCCCCAGCACCCCGTCGCTGAGGGCCACGTCGTTGTCCGGCCCGGCCTCGGCGTGGCCTGCCTCGATTCCGTAGTAGCCCTGGGTGGTGTTCACCAGGACGTACCGCCCGCCGTCCAGGCGCTCCAGCAGCAGGACGTACTCGTGCCGGACGGTGAGTTCGGGCCCCGCGGGCAGCCCGACGTCCGGGCTGGGGTACGACACCTGGATCGTGCGGCCGGGGGACTTGCCCTTGCCCGTCGCCACCACCCTCACCGTGGCGGTGGTCTCCGGCACCCCGTCCTCGTCGGTCTCATGGGTGGCGGCGACGCGCGCGCGGACGACGACATCGGCGTGCCGCTCCAGGTCCCCGGTGGTCACGTAGTACGGCTCGTCGGCGGCGGGGGGTTCGGCCGGGCGGCCACCGGGGCCACCGCCCTGCGAGCCGAACACGGTGACGAGGGTGACGACGGCGGCGACAGCGACCGCGACGGCGGCCCCGCTCACCACCAGCCCCCGCCGACGTACCCGCCGCTCGGACGGCCTCACTGGCTCTTGAGACTCCGTCTCCGGGACCGGATTCGCCTGCTGCATCAGGGACTTCACACGGATCATGCCGACTCCAAGGGCGAGGGGGCCGGGGCCCGGTAGAGGTCGCGAAACGCCTTGCGCGCACGGTGCAGCCGCACCCATACCGCCGGGGCACCGCACCCGAGCACCGCGCCGGCCTCGGCCGCGCTCAGCCCGTCCCAGTAGCTCAGCACCAGCACCTCGCGGTGGTGGGCGGGCAGGCGGTCCAGCGTGTCCAGCACCGCCGAGTCCCGGCCGGTGGCCGCCGTACGGCCCAGTTCCTCGGCGATGCGCCGGTGGAGCTCGCCCAGGCGCGTCTCGGCGCGGTAGTGGTTGCGTACGAGATTGCGGGCGGTGACGAACAGCCAGCCGGCCGAGATCTCGCCACCCGGCGCGTCCTTGAGGGTGTGCTCCCACGCGATACGGAACACCTCCGCCGCAAGCTCCTCGGCCGCGCCGCGGTCGCCGACCCTCCGGTGCACAAAGGCGACGACGCGCGGGTGCTCGCGCGCGTACACCTTGGTGAACCGCGCCGAGCGCCCGCGCCCGTCCCCCGTTTGAATCGTCTTCACGCCCCCTATATGTCTCGCGCTCCCCACATCCTTACCGGCCCGGCCCCCGCAATCGGGTGAATCCGACGGGCTGCCGTCGCGTACAGCGATCCGCTCCCCCGTGCATCGCTCAAAGTGGTTGTCCTGACGTCGGAGTGATCGGAGTTCACCGTGCGTCGACCGCGTCTGCTGACCACCTGCGCCGCCACCCTGATCGGCCTCTCCCCCACGACAGCCGACCCCGCCTCAGCGGCCCCGGCCCCGGCCGCCGCGCCCGAGCGGGTGACCGGGATGGTCAGCCTGTGGTCGGCCCGCTACAAGGGCGCCGGGAACTACGTCGACTGCCCGAGGATGGACCACCCCCTCGACATCACGCTCCTCCCGGACACTCCGCCCCTGGAGAGGCAGTACGTCGACCGCTGCAACGACTCGATGCGCGTCGAGTGGTTCGTCACCTACCGGTACACCCGCCCGACCCCGAACTCCAACCTGGCCTCCCCCAACGAAGCACAGATCAACGTCCACGTGCACGGAGTCCTGTACGAGGGCGACGACGAGCAGACGATGGGCAAGAAGGGCGAAGTCGACAGGGACCTCTCCCTCGCCCCCGGCCGCCCGCTGCAGCAGACGGTCGAGATCCTCAACCAGGCGGAAGCCGCCCCCAACGACGCGAGAATGACCGACAAGGCCTGGGCCCAGTTCGACCTCAGAGACGACGATCCGCTCTCGCAGCCGCAGGGGCAGCCCGCGCTGAAGCTGGACAAGCTGGACCCCCTGAACAAGCTGTCCGGCCTGGGGAACCTGGGCAACGGGGGTGGGTTGCTGGACAGCTTGGGCGGCCTGGGCGGGAAGCCTCTGAGCATCCCGTAGGTGTCGACGACCGGGTGCGATCGCCTTCAAGCGGATTTCGCCCGGGGTGTCGGTTCGAGGGCCGTCAGGGCAGCGCCGCCACCCACGCGGGCAGCGGCTCCCGTCGTCCCAGCCAGTCGGCCGGGACGGCCGATACGCCCGTGCCCGCGCCTACGACGCCGCCCACGATCGCGCAGGTGGTGTCGACGTCGCCCAGGCCCTCGGCCGTGGCCCACAGGGCGGCGATCAGGTCGTTCTGGTGGCGGGCGGCGCACCAGAGGGCGAAGGGGACGGTGTCGTCCGCCCGGATGCGGCGGCCGCTGCCGAGGAGGTCGGCGGCATGGCGCGGGGTGGTGGTGGGCGGCAGGGCGATGGCGTGGACGATGCCGTCGTGGACCGGGCCCGGCGGGGTGCGCTCGGCGACCTGGGCGAGGAGGTCCGGGGTCCCGGCGTTGCCGACCGGGGTCCCGGCGAGGGCGTCCGGGGTTAAGGCGGTGAGGGACGCCGCGACGGCGACCGCGACCGCGCCGGCGATGCCCTGCGGGTGGGCGTGGGTGACCTCGGCCGAGCGGCGGGCCTGTTCGGCGGCGCGGTCCGGGTCCGCGCTGAACCACGCGCCCAGCGGCGCGACCCGCATCGCCGCGCCGTTGCCGAGGCTGCCCTCGCCGCCGAACAGGGCGCGGGTGGCGGACGGCCAGGAGGTGGGGGCCGCGGCGAGCGACGGCAGGAGTTCGTGCATGCCGCTGCCGTAGCCGCGCCCGGGGTCGGACAGGAAGGTGTCGGCCAGGGTCTGGGCCAGCCGGGGTTGGTCGATCTTCCCGTGGTCGTTCAGCACGCTCAGGACGCCGAGCGCCATCGCCGTGTCGTCCGTCCAGGGCCACGGCGACTCCTCCGGGACCGCCCGCGCCCGGATCTCGTCGTACGCCCTCCGCCGGTCGCGGAAGAGCGGGAACCAGCGCTCGCCGAAGGCGTCGCCGAGGGCGAGGGCCTCGATGCTGCGGCGGGCGGCCGACGGGTTCGGGGGCGGATGCGGGGTCGAGGTCGGAGTCGCGGTCGCGGTCATGGTGGGCATCGTGCCAGTGGGGGGATGTCCGCGCACCGCGGTTTTCCGCGCACGGCGCTTCCTGTTCCCCGTTCCCGGGTTCGGGCATGACGGAAGCCTTTCGTGCGGGCAGGTCGGGCGGAGTCTTAGGTAGCCAGTCTTTAGATCCTCGCCCGGCTGACCGAGCCGGGCCTGACCGGCGCCGTCACCGCCGCGCTCACCCTGGCCGACGCCCCGCGCAAGCGCGTGGTCGGGCCGCTGGGCGCGCAGGGCTTCGCCTCCCTCGTGGAGGGCGTCGGCGCGGTCGACCCCGCCCCGGCGCGCCCGGCGCGACTGCGGCTGGGGCCCCGGAGGACTCCCCCTCAGCCATCCGCCGCCAGTCGCCCGCCGTCAGTCCTCCGCCGCGCCCTCCGCGATCGCCGCCGCGACCTCCCCCGTACGCGCCGCCTCCTCCGCCCTGAAGCGCCTCGCGTCGAGCCGGTCGGCCAGCTCCTCGTCCTGGGCCATCAGCTGGTCGAGGTCGCCGTCGCCCAGCTCCAGCACGCCCAGGTCGACATACGCGCGCCGCAGCCGCGGGCCCCACAGCCCGATGTCCTTCACACACGGCACGATCCTGCTGAACAGCAGCTGCCGGAAGAGCTGCAGCTGCGGTGAGCGCTCGGTGTACTCGTGGGCCTCGGCGCTCGGGATGCCCAGGTTCTCCAGGACCTCGACCCCCCTCAGCCGGTCGCGCATCAAGTAGCAGCCCTCGATGACGAACTCCTCGCGCTCGCGCAGCTCCGCGTCCGTGAGCTGCCGGTAGTGGTCGCGCAGCGCCATCCGCCCGAAGGCGACATGGCGGGCCTCGTCCTGCATGACGTAGGTGAGGATCTGGCGGGGCAGCGGCTTGTCCGTGGTGTCGCGGATGAGCCCGAACGCGGCGAGGGCCAGGCCCTCGATGAGCACCTGCATGCCCAGGTACGGCATGTCCCAGCGGGAGTCGCGCAGCGTGTCGCCGAGCAGCGCGGCCAGGTTGTCGTTGATCGGGTAGAGGGTGCCGAGCTTGTCGCGCAGGAACCGGCTGTAGATCTCGGCGTGGCGCGCCTCGTCCATGGTCTGGGTGGCGGAGTAGAACTTGGCGTCCAGGTCGGGGACCGACTCCACGATCCGCGCCGCGCACACCATGGCGCCCTGTTCGCCGTGCAGGAACTGGCTGAACTGCCAGGCGGCGAAGTGGTGCCGCAGCTCGCCCCTGTCCCGTTCGGTCATCTTGTCCCAGTGCCGGGTGCCGTGGAGGGGCAGGGCCTCGTCGGGGGTGCCCAGCGGGTCGTACGGGTCCACCTCCTGGTCCCAGTCGATCCGCTTGACGGCGTCCCACTGCTTGTCCTTGCCCTTCTGGTAGAGGGCGAGCAGCCGTTCCCGGCCTTGGCCGTAGTCCCAGCTGAAGCGGGCCGCCCCGGCGGCGGGCACCTGCCACTTCGGGTCCCCGGGGTCCATCGCGTAGAGCTCCTGCGTCGGCATTCGACGCCTCCTTCGCCTTGCTCGCTCCCCCGTGTACGGATGGGAAAACGCGGGCTCACACGTCTAGTACGGCCGGGCCATATGCCGCTCGAGGATCGGTCGAGCGTAAGGACGGCCCGCTCCCCGGGCGGTCTCGACGCAGCCGTACGCAGGGGATTGACGCGCTTGCTGACACAGCGTCTCATAAGACGTATCCGCCGGTAACCCTCCCGGCGGCCCCGCCGTGACCGAGGTGCCAAGCATGACGACCACGTTCCGACCCACCGCGCCGCGCGATGCGCTCGGGCTGCGCGGCATGTGCGCTACGCGCGCGAGGAGTTGCGCCGCCAGATGGTCTCGACGTCCCGCTGGAAGGCGGAGCTGACCCGGCTCGGCTCGGGTGAGTTCGCCCGGTTGTTCGCGCGCGCCTTCGTCGACCCTCAGGTGTACGCGGACGTCGGGCTCGACCGGCAGGCGGCCGTCGAGCAGGTGCGGGCGAGCGCCCATCGGCGCGAGGTGATGCGCACGGGCGCGAGGCGGCTGACCGACTTCCTTGACGACATCGGCGTGCTGCGGGGCGCGGGGCGGCGGTTGTGGCGGAGCTCGGGGCTGCTGGCGGCGCCGGCCGGGGGCACCTTCCGGCGGTAGCGGCGGGAGAACCGAACCCAGAGGACAATTCGCACGCAGGGCCGGTTACGCTGCCAGGCATGACGACAGGCAGCGGCACCGCCCCGGCGCAACCGGCGGCAACGACCCGCGCCGCGGTGTCGCCCGCGGCGCCCGCCACGCCGGCCGCCGATCCCGCGGTCCCCGCGGCCGGGGGGCGCCGCGCCACGCGCCCCGCGCGCCGGGGCGCGTACCGCAGGCTCGGCGTGGAGGAGCGGCGGGCCCAGCTGATCGCCGCCGCGCTCGGGCTGTTCGCGCACCGCGCGCCCGAGGACGTCTCGCTGGACGACGTGGCCACCGCCGCCGGGGCTTCCCGGCCGCTCGTCTACCGCTACTTCCCCGGCGGCAAGCAGCAGTTGTACGAGGCGGCGCTGCGCAGCGCCGCCGATGAGCTGGAACTGTGCTTCGCCGAGCCCCGCAGCGGCCCGCTCACCGTACGGCTGGGCCGGGGGCTCGACCGCTATCTCGCCTTCGTGGTCGAGCGCGACGCGGGGTTCAGCGCGCTGCTGCAGGGCGGCAGTGTCGCCGACACCTCACGGACCAACGCGATCGTCGACGAGGTGCGGCGGGCCGCGGCCGACCAGATCCTGCTCCATCTGGAGGTGGCGGAACCCGGCCCGCGGCTGCGGCTGATGGTGCGCACCTGGATCACCGCGGTCGAGGCCGCCTCGCTGATGTGGCTGGACGAGGGCAAGCAGCCGCCGATGGCGCAGCTGCGCGACTGGCTCGTCGACCACTTCGTCGCGCTGATGGCCGCCACGAGCGCGAGCGATCCGCAGACGGCGCGCGTGTTGCGCGCGGCGCTCGCGCTGGAGACGGCGGAGGGGCGCGCGGGGGCGCTGGCCCGGCGCGTGATGCCGGTGCTCGGCGACGCCTCCCACCTGCTGTGAGACTGGGCCGGTGAGAAGCGAGGAGACGCCCTTCTCGGGCGGGCCGCTGGACGGCCGGGTGCTGCCGGTGCTGGTCGGGCTGACCGGGCAGCCGCCGAAGACGTACGAGGTTCCGGTGCCGGACGAGGGCGGCGGTCCGCCGACGGTGTACGTCTACCGCCGGGTGCCGGCCGCCACATCGCGGCGGCTGGGGCTGGTGCGCGGGTGGCGGTACGAGTACGACCCGGAGGGCAAGCCGCACCGGCTGAAGTGGCCCTGGTCAAAGCCCGGCTGACGCCACGACAGCGCGGCTGGTCGCACGCGCATGCGACAGAACGGGCGGGCGGGCCGACCGCCGGACGGGTGACCGAATTGGCCAGACTCGCGGATAATTCTCCTGAATATACGACTGGTCATGTCACGATCGCCCCGAGGTCGAGTCGTCGAGCCCGGAGGTGAGCCCGTGTCAGGACGCATCGTGCGATCGGTGTGCGCGGTGGCGCTGACCGCGGCCACCGCCCTGGCCGTGCCCGTCCCGTCGGCGCCGGCCGCCGCCGCGCCCGCCGGGCAGTCGGTCGCCGAGCTGCTGACGCAGCTCAAGACGCTGTACCGCAAGGCCGAGGAGGCGACCGAGGCGTACAACGCCACCGAGGAGAAGCTGCGCAAGCAGCGCGTCAGGACCCGGGCGCTGCGCGCCGCCCTCGCCCGCGCCCGCGCCCACCTCGCCATCAGCCATGACGAGGCGGGGCGGCTGGCCCGCGAGCAGTACCAGGGCCGCACCCAGCTCTCCTCGTACACCTTCCTGCTGGCGCTGCTGTCCCCCAGCCCGGACCAGATCGCGGAGCGGACGCGCGAGCTGGGCCGGGCCGCCGACCGCCAGGCGATCCTGGTCGAGCGGCTGACCAGAGGGGAGGCGTACGCGGAAAGGCTCGCCAAGCAGGGCCGGGCCGCGCTGAGGAAACAGCTGTCCCTCGCCGCCAAGCGGAAGAAACAGCGGGACAAGGTCGAAAAGCGCCTCACCGCCATCGAACGGGCCCTGGCCTCGCTGACGCTCCGCCAGCTGCGCGCGATGGAGGAGCGGGAGTGGCAGGACACCGCGAGGGCGCAGCACGAACTGCTCGCCTCCGGGGCCCTCGACCCGCCGGGGGGCGGCACCGGCGGCGGCACCGGCCGTGATACGGGCGGCCACACGGGCCGCGGGCAGGACCCGGCCCCCGAGGCCGAGGCCACCCCGCCGGACACCCCGGCCCCCGAGGACACCGGCACCGCCCCGGAGCAGGAGCCGGAGCCCAGGCCGGAGCCGGAGCCCAGGCCGGAACAAGAGCCGAAGCCGAAGGAGCAGGAGCCGGAGGACGCCGAGGACCCGCCCTCGCAGGGCAAGGAGCCTCCCCGCAGGACCAAGCCCGGCCACCGCCGCACGCCCCACCGCCGCTTCGCCTCCGCGGCGGCGGGACAGCGGGCGCTGCGGTACGCGCTGAACCAGATCGGCAAGCCGTACGTCTGGGGCGCGGAGGGACCGGGCTCCTTCGACTGCTCGGGGCTGACCTTCCAGGCGTGGGCGCACGCCGGGCGGCCCATCCCGCGCACCAGCCAGGAGCAGTGGCGCCGGCTGCGGCGGGTGAAACTGGGCGAGCTGCGCCCCGGCGATCTGGTGGTCTACTTCAAGGGCGCGACCCATGTGGCGATCTACGCGGGCGACGGCATGGTGGTGCAGGCCCCGCGCCCCGGCAGCCGGGTCAAGCTGTCCCCGCTCGCCTCCAATCCGCTGCGCGGCGCCGTACGCCCGACAGCGCGCGGCAGGACCAAGGGCTGACTCAGCCCACCTGCTCGGCGGCTTCGGCCTCGCCGGTGGTCACCGCGCCGGCCGGGTCGGCTCCCGCCTCCTCCGTCGCGTCCGCCGCCTTGGCCTCCTCCAGGTACGCCGCGGTCTTCTCCGGCTCGTAGAAGAAGTTCTCGAAGTCGGCGGGGTCGTCGAAGCCGTTGGCGAAGCGGTGGGCGACCGCGGGCAGTTGGCCCGCGGCGCCCAGGAGGCGCACGATGTGCTCGGGCGGCGGGGCCAGCATCGCGTTCGTCCACTTGGTCACATGGCGCGCCGTCGCCCAGAACCGCGCGAACGTCCGCCGCATCCAGGGCTCGTCGAAGGGCCGGTCGCCGTGTTCGACGATGCTCTCCAGATACGAGGCGGCGCACTTGGCCGCGGAGTTGGACCCCTGGCCGGTGAGCGGGTCGTTGGTGACCACGACATCGGCCACCCCGAGGACGAGCCCGCCACCGGGCAGCCGGCCGACGGGGTCGCGGACGGTCGGGGTGTAGCGGCCGGAGAGCGTGCCGCCCGCGTCCGTCAGCTCGACCCTGGTGGCCCGCCCGTACTCCCAGGGCGTGAACCACTCCATGAGTTCGAGGGTCAGGGCCAGATGCTCGGAGGGGTCGGTGACGCCCTCGAAGACATCGGCGGGGCCGCCGGGGATGGCCT
This sequence comes from Streptomyces sp. NPDC007917, assembly GCF_042959105.1. NCBI lineage: Bacteria > Bacillati > Actinomycetota > Actinomycetes > Kitasatosporales > Streptomycetaceae > Streptomyces > Streptomyces sp. NPDC007917. Next base: position 180,126 of record NZ_JBIBKK010000013.1, on the reverse strand, counting down.
CCCAGAACAGGATGTCGGCCCGCCCCGAGGTGGTGAGGGCGGGCATCACGTACAGCTCGCCCACGTCGGGCACCAGATTGCAGCGCACCGCTTCGAGGTCGGGGTGTTCCAGCCGGGGGGCGAGTCCGTGGACATAGGCGACGGCCAGAGCGCGCTGCGGGGAGGTGTACGGGGAGCGGGTGGCGTCCCGGCCGAAGAGGGAGCCCAGTTCGCCCTTGCCCGCGGCGACCAGCGCCAGGTCGTACCGCTCCGCGAGGAAGTCGATGTCGGAGACGGCCGCGCCGTGGATGACCAGCCGGCCGCCGCGCCGCTCGAAGGCCTCCATCCAGCCGGCCATCTTCAGCCGCTGGTCGACGGACTGGGCACAGCCGTCCAGCTCGCCCACCCAGTCGACCAGGCGGGGATGGCCCAGCGGGGTGACGGGGCCGGCGACCGAGACGCCCAGGCCCTGGATGCGCGGGGCCTGCTCCTCCCAGAAGTTGATCTCCAGGTCGCGCTCGTGCTGCAGCGCGGTGTGGAACATGCACTGGGTGGACATGACGCGGCCGCTGCGAATCTCATCGGCCGTGCGGTTGGACATCAAGGTGACGTCGTACCCCTGGGCCTGCAGCCCCAGGGCGAGTTGGAGCCCGGACTGGCCGGCCCCGACGATGAGCATCCTGCGCATGGCCGGGCCGGTTCACTCGGGCGAGATGTCCACGGCGAACCTCACCAGCGCCAGCAGCGCGTCGACCACCGAGATGCGATTGCGGGCGTCCATGATCACCACGGGCACCTTCGCCGGCACGGACAGCGCGTCCCGCACGTCCTCCGGCTCGTACAGCGGGGTCCCCTGGAAGTGGTTGACCGCGATGACGTACGGCAGCCCGCAGCTCTCGAAGTAGTCGAGCGCCGGGAAGCTGTCCTCCAGGCGGCGGGTGTCGACCATCACCACCGCGCCGATCGCGCCGCGCATCAGGTCGTCCCACATGAACCAGAACCGCTGCTGGCCCGGCGTGCCGAACAGATACAGGACCAGGTCGGAGTCGAGCGTGATCCGGCCGAAGTCCATCGCGACCGTCGTGGTGAGCTTCTGCGGGGTCGCGGCGAGGTCGTCCACGTTCTCGCTGGCCCGCGTCATCAGCGCCTCGGTCTGCAGCGGTGTGATCTCCGAGACCGAACCGACGAACGTCGTCTTGCCGACGCCGAAACCCCCCGCGATGACGATCTTGGTGGCGATGGGCGCCCGCGAACGGTCCTCCTGCCACCCCTGGAGCGCCTCGTCGGCGCCCGGTATCTCCGGCACCCGCAGCGGTGCCGCCGTCATCGTCTCAGAGTCTGCGAAGTCCACTGAGCACCCTTTCGAGCAACGCGCGATCCGGCTGACCGGGGCCCCGCCCCGTGCCGTACACGCGGATCTTTCCCTGGTCCGCGAGGTCGCTGAGGAGCACGCGCACCACACCGAGCGGAATCTTGAGCAGCGCGGAGACCTCCGCGACCGAACGCATCCGACGGCAGAGGTCGACGATGGCCCGGATCTCCGGCACCATCCGGGAGGCCGGCCCGCTGAGCGCGGGCTCGACCGCCCCGTCCGGGGTCTCCAGCGTGGCCACGAAGGTCTCGACCAGCAGCACATGGCCGGAGCGGGTCCGGCCGCCGGTGAGCGAGTACGGGCGTACGCGGGCGGCCTTGTGGGACGCGGACGTCACTGGGCGGACTCCAGGGACCGGCGCAGCTCGGTACGGAGTTCGGGGGTGAGCACATGCCCGGCCCGGCCGACGAACAGCGCCATGTGGTACGCGACCACGGTCATGTCGCAGTCCGGCGTGGCGTGCACGCCCAGCAGCGAGCCGTCGCTGATGGACATGACGAACAGACTGCCCTGGTCCATCGCGACCATGGTCTGCTTGACGACCCCGCCGTCCATCAGCTTGGCCGCGCCCAGGGTGAGGCTGCCGAGGCCGGAGACGATGGTGGCCAGATCGGCGCTCGACCCCTTGGGGCCGTCCTGGGCCGTCGGGTCGGCGGCCGCCGCGGCGTGCCGCGCGTCCGAGGACAGCAGCATCAGACCGTCCGAGGAGACGACGGCGACCGAGCGGACGCCGGGCACCTCCTCGACCAGGTTCGACAGCAGCCAATGCAGATTACGGGCCTCGGAACTCAACCCATACGTACTACTGGGCGCATTCACCTGCGTGCCTCCTCAACCGTGCCACCCTCGTCCTGCGCCCCCGATTGTCCCCGCTGCCGCTCCCCCGCCGCGCCGCGACCCGCTATCTCGGCCTCGGCGTCGCGGCGCCCCTGGCGCGCGCCCTTCTGGAAACCGCCGAGCCGGCGCCGCAGTTCCTCGGCGTTCACCGCGCCCGTGCGCTCCTGGGGATCGGCCTCCGGGAGGGCCACGTTCTTCGGGGTGCGCTTGGGAAGTCCCTTGTCCGTCAGACGCCGTCCGCGTGCCTCTGCCGCGTCCGTCGCTGCTGCCGCTTCCGGGGTTCGCTGACCGGGCACCCCGGACAGCGCGGACAGCTGTCCGTCCGCGGCCGTCGGCGCGTCGGCCCGGGCCGACGGTGCGTCCGGCGCCACCGTACGGCGCTTGGGCAGCTCGGGCGGGCGCGCCGCCTCCTGGCCGGGCCGGCCGGGCGCGGCGCCGGGCCGGGTGTGCTCGGCGGGCTCGGCCAGATACGGACCGGTGACCGACCGCGTGGGGTCCGTGGGCTCGGCCGGTGCCGAGCCCTCGGCGGGCCCCCAGGCGTCGGCGCCGACCGGGCGCATGCCGTGGCCGCCGATCGTCTCGCCGCCGCCCCGCTGGGCCGGCCGGCGCGGGTCGGGGACCGGCTCGCCCCGGTGGCCGGAGAGCTGGATGGTCCGCTCGGCGGCCTCCACCAGCGGGTCGGGGGCCTGCTTCGGGCCGCGCCGCGGAAGCATGGGCAGCGTGCCGCCGTCCGACGAGGCCGGGGCCGGGTGGCCGCGCGGCGGGGTCGGGTCCGGTGCCATCTCCGGGCCGGGGGCCATGTCCGGCCCGGGGGCCGTCTGCAGACCGGGGATGGACGCCGCGGCGGAGTCCGCGGTCCTGGCCCGCCGCTCCTGGGCCCCGTCGTCGGCCGGCGATCCGGCCGGGGTCCCCGAGGGGTTCGCCGCCGTACGGGCCGGGCCGCCGGAGCCGTCCGCCGCGCCCGGGCGCGGCAGCCCCAGGCGCCCGCCGCGCCGGTGCGAGAGCGTCCGGGGCGACTCCAGGTCGGCGGCGGAGGTCCCGGAGGCCGAGGCCCCGGAGGCGGAGGTCCCGGCGACGGCCGGACGGGACTGCCCCTGAAGGGCGTTGGAGTTGGCCTCGGCCACCGAGCCCGGAAAGCCCGGGAAGGCTGACAGCGAGGTGCCGCCGTACGAGGACCCCACGGGCGCGGCGGGCGGCAGCCCGGCGCCGGGCGGTCCGGCGGGCAGGATCTTCGTCGGGAGGACCACGACGGCCGCGACCCCGCCCGGCTTCTGCTCGCGCAGCTGCACCCGTACGCCGTGGCGCGCGGCCAGCCGGGTCACCACGTACAGGCCGAGCCCCAGCGGGTCCTCGGGCTGCGGGCCCTGGCAGTACTCCGGCACCGGGTCGGCCAGCCGGTTGTTGAGCTCGACGAAGCGCTCGGGCGTCATGCCGATGCCCTCGTCCTGGACGGAGAGCATGACCTCGCCGCTCTCCAGCAGCCAGCCGGAGATCTGGACCACGGTGTCCGGCGGCGAGAACGTGGTCGCGTTCTCCAGCAGCTCGGCGACCAGGTGGCTGATGCTGTCCGCCGCGTACCCGGCGACCTGGGCGTGCTGCGGCAGGGCCTGGATCTGCACCCGGTCGTACCGCTCGACCTCGCTGATCGAGGCGCGCAGCACATCCAGCAGCGGCACCGGCCCCGGGTGTGCGGCCTTGTTCTCGGAGCCCGCGATGACCAGCAGGTTCTCACCGTAGCGGCGCATCCCGGTGGCCAGGTGGTCGAGCTGGAAGAGGGTCTGCAGGCGGTCCGGGTCCTGCTCGCGCTCCTCCATCTCCTCGATGACGGTCAGCTGGCGCTCGATCAGGCCGAGGGTGCGCAGCGCCAGGCTGACGAAGCTGCCGTGGACACGGGCCCGCAGACCGTCGAGGCGGGTGGCGACCTCGTCCCGCTCGCGGCGCAGCTCGGACCGCTCGTCCGCGAGCCGCCGCCGCTCGTCGACCAGGCGGGCCCGGTCGGCCTCCAGCTTCACGGCGCGCTCGTGCTCGCGCACCGCGGCCTGGTGCATCTGGTTGACGGCCCGTACGGCGTCCGCGAACTCGTCGTTGCGGCCCTTGAAGGCGATCGGCTCCTCGGCCACCGGGTCGGCGGCCACCCGGCGCGCGCCGCGCCGCAGCGCGGCCAGCGGCCGGGTCATCGAGCGGGCGGCCTGGACGCTCATGCCGAGGGCCAGCAGCAGACAGGCGCCGAGGATGCCGATGCCCACCTCGAGGTCGGTGACCTCGTCGTCGCGCAGCTTCTCCAGATGCTCGATCTCGGCGGTGGCCAGCGAGGACTCGACGCCGCGCATCCGGTCGATACGGGCGGACAGGCTGGACTCGACGCGCTCGCCGTTGAGGAAGAGGTCGGTGTCGGAGAGCTGGGGCTGGTCGGTGAGGCGGGCGATGTAGCGCTCGGCGGCGGTGACCTCGGTGCCGTTGACGGTGCGTGCGTAGCGGTCGCGGACGGAGGCCGGGGCGAGCTGGTTGAAGTCGGAGAGCGCGGACTGCTCGCTCACGTTGGTCCGCTGGGCCGCCGAGGTGAGCTTGGGCTGGCTGCCGCCCGCGGAGAGCGCGCCGAGCAGCAGCCCGCGGGTGGCGGAGGCCTCTTCCGTGGCGCGGCCGAGGGGGGCCAGCGCGGCGGCGGAGCCGTCGTCGGCGCCGTCATGGAGCCTGCGGGCCAGGGTGTCGGCGAGGCCGCCGAGGGCCTGGATGGTCTCGCTGTAGCTCTCGTACACATCCAGCGCCGAACCGCTGCCGGTCAGCGCCTGCTGCCGGACCTTGGGCAGCCCGTCCAGCAGCCGCCGCACCTCGGCCGGGGTGCCCGGGCCCACCTCTTTGATCTGCCGGTCCACCCGGGCCCGCTGGCTCTCGGAGACACCGGCGCCGGAGGAGGAGTTACGGCCGGCCGCGACGTACTCGATCATGGCGTCGCGCTCGTCGGCGAGGGCGTGGGCGAGGGTCACCGCACCGCGGTTGGTCTCGGCGAGGTCGACGAGCCGCTGGGCGTCGGTGGTGTCGTCCAGCGCGCTGAGGACGGCCGGGGCCCCGGCCCCGAGGACGGCCAGCGAGACGACGGCGACGGACACGGCCAGCCGATTGCGGACCCGTGCGGGGCTGCGCTGCGGCGACGCCTCCTGCTGGGGTGGCCCGCCGCCCTGCTCATGGTTGCTGCCCCGAAGCCGCTTCTTCCGCACCGGTGCTCACAATCTCTTCTCGCCCGACCCACTGTGGTTCAGAGGTGACGACGGTTCAACAATTGTGTGTTTCCCCACCTCTGGTAGGGGTTCCGACCCTTTCAGGACGACTTCGGGACGGGCATGCATCACCCACCCGACCGCCCGAACGAGTGAACCGCATTGCGTAGTTGACCACCAAACTTCGGTCGCGGGCCATACCCTCCTTCAACCTTTCACGGGTTGGAAATCGCCCGACCTCCTGGGAGGATGCTCCCTCACAGATTTCCGCAACCGTCAATCCCGACCGAACCTGGGCAACCCGGTCGACCCGGGGGTGACGGACCCCGATCCGGCAGACTGGCCGGATGCGCATCGAACTCGCCACCGCCCCCGGTGACCCCCGTGTCCCCAACGAGGACTACGCGTCAGTAGCGTTGCCCGCGTCAGGTCAGGGCGGGGCGCTGGTGGTACTGGACGGGGTGACGCCGCCCGAGGAGGACTACGGCTGCGCCCACGGCGTGCCCTGGTTCACCGCCCGGCTGGGCGGGGCGCTGCTCGAACTGTCCGGATCGCGCCGCGATATGCCGCTGGCGGACTGCCTCTCCCGTGCGATCGAACGAACGGCCGAGGCACATGGCTCAGAATGTGACCTTTCTCACGTTAGAACGCCTCAGGCGACGGTCGTGGCGGTGCGGTGGGACGCGGAGCGGGTCGAGCATCTGGTGCTCTCCGACTCCGCGCTGCTGATCGAGCACACGGACGGAACGGTCACGCCCGTGCTCGACGACCGCATCGACCAGCTGGTCGCCGCGGGGCGCCGGCCCCTGGCCCCGCTGCGCAACGTCGAGGGGGGCTTCTTCACCGCCGCCGCCGACCCGGCGGTCTCCCGCAGGGCCGTGACCGGCGCTTCCCCGCGCGCGGGGATACGGGCGGTGGCGGCGCTCACCGACGGAGCGGCGCGGTGGGTGGAGGTGTTCCACGAGGGCGACTGGGCCGAGTGCTTCGCGCTGCTGAGGAAGGAGGGCCCGCAGTCGCTGATCGACCGGGTGCGGGCGGCGGAGGACGCCGACCCGGAGCGCATCGCGTTCCGGCGCGGCAAGGCGCATGACGACGCGGCGGTCGTCTTCGCGGAGTTCTAGGGGAGCTCCAGGAGCCGGTTCGCGGCGTTCCGGGGGCCGGTTCGCGGAGCTCCAGAGATCGGTTGGCGGCGTTCCGGGGGCCGACACCCCGACCGTCCCCCGCACATCCCCCGAATGCCGCACCCGCGTCGCCGGATCGGCGGACCTTGCCGATCCTGACGTACATGAGAGCCCTACACCTGTGGCGAAGCTGTGCCCTGCCCGGGCTCGTCGGTGACCTGCACCGAGTTCAGCCGGTGCAGCAGCCGGGCGAGTTCGGCCACCTCGCTGCGCTCCCACGCCGCGAGGCGGCGGGCATACCGCGCCCTGCGGGCTCCTCGCACCCGACGGAACCGGGCACGCCCCTCATCCGTCAACTGAACCAGGAAGGCCCTGCCGTCGGCGGGGTCGGGGGCCCGGGCCACCAGCCCGAGGTCCTCCAGCGCCCGCAGTTGGCGGCTCATCGTCGCCTTGCCGACACCGAAGTAGGCCGCGAGATCCGTGGCCCGCTGCTGACCGGCGTCTTCCAGCCGCATCAGCAGTCCATACGCGGCGGATTCCAGCTCAGGGTGGACTTCCCGGGCCAATTCGCCCGAAGAGGCGCGGGCGCGGCGAAGGAAAACCGCCAATTCGCGCTCCAGAGCCAGGAATGCATGGTCTACACCAATTCCGCCCATGGTGCGTCCCTCACCCCCCTCGGGGGGCATTGCCCCGTTGTCGTGCACGTCAGAGCCCTCTCCGGATTTTCACGGCGTGAAATTTTCTTTCGGGCGCGGTCGTCGCCGCAGCTCCGTCAGTATTTCGCAGGATTAGACCAACGGCAGCAACTCAGCCCCCTTCCGCGCCGCGTATCTACGCCCGTAGCGTCCTACCTGACATGGCCATTCCAATGACATGTGCACCTCTCCCCACACGAGGCCCTCGGAGGCACGCCATGCCCAAGCACAGACCTGGTACGACCCGGCGCACCCTGACCGCGGTCATCGGCATTCTCGCCGGTCTCCTCGCGATGAGCTTCACCCTCTCCGGTACGGCTTCGGCCGCCGAGAGCGGAAAGGCCATCCCCCACCCCGAGGACGACTGGGCGGGCTCCCAGATACTCAAGCACGAAGGCGGTTCCACGACCGGTGAGGAGCCGCCCGGGCTGCTCGCCACCGTCGAAGGCGTGGACGTCAGCAGCCACCAGGGCAACGTCGCCTGGTCGACGCTCTGGAACAGCGGGGTCCGCTTCGCCTACGTCAAGGCGACGGAGGGCACCAGCTACACCAACCCGTACTTCTCGCAGCAGTACACCGGGTCGTACAACGTCGGCATGATCCGCGGCTCGTACCACTTCGCCCTGCCGGACAACTCCAGCGGCGCGGCCCAGGCCACGTACTTCGTCAACCACGGCGGTGGCTGGTCGAAGGACGGCAAGACGCTCCCCGGCGCGCTCGACATGGAGTACAACCCCTACGGCGCGACCTGCTACGGCAAGAGCGCGAGCGCGATGGTCAGCTGGATCAAGGACTTCACCACCACGTACAAGTCGCTCACCGGCCGCGACCCGGTGATCTACACGTCGACGAGCTGGTGGAAGAGCTGCACGGGCAACTCCAGCGCCTTCGGCAGCACCAACCCGCTGTGGATCCCGCGCTACGGCTCATCGGTCGGTGAACTCCCGGCGGGCTGGGGCTTCCACACCATCTGGCAGTACACCTCGTCGGGCGCGACGGTCGGCGACCACAACAAGTTCAACGGCGCGATCGACCGGGTCCAGGCCCTCGCCAACGGCTGACCCCCCGCGTCCCACCCTCGGTGCCTCGCCCCCCGGCGCACGGATTCGGCTGTCCGTGCACCGGGGGGCTCAGCCTTTCCGGCCCCCGGAACGCGGACGGCCCGGAACTCCCGTGCGAACGGGAGCCCCGGGCCACCGCACCGGTGGCGTCCGTCACGCCGCCACCGGAACCTCCGGGGCGGCCGGCGCGGCCGCCGGGGTGAGGGCCAGTTCCAGGACGCGGCGGACGTCCGAGACCGGGTGGACGTCGAGCTTGTCCAGGATCTCGGCGGGGACGTCGTCGAGGTCGGGCTCGTTGCGCTTCGGGATGATCACGGTGGTCACCCCGGCCCGGTGCGCCGCCAGCAGCTTCTGCTTGACGCCGCCGATGGGCAGCACCCGCCCGGTCAGCGAGACCTCACCCGTCATCGCCACGTCCGGGCGCACCTGGCGGCCGGAGAGCAGCGAGGCCAGGGCCGTGGTCATCGTGATGCCCGCGCTCGGGCCGTCCTTGGGCACCGCGCCCGCCGGGACGTGCAGGTGGATGCCGCGCTCCTTGAGGTCACCGACCGGGAGCTCCAGCTCCGCGCCGTGCGAGCGCAGGAACGAGAGCGCGATCTGGGCAGACTCCTTCATCACATCGCCCAGCTGGCCGGTGAGGGTCAGCCCCGCGCCGCCCGTCTCCGGGTCGGCCAGCGACGCCTCGACGAACAGCACGTCGCCGCCCGCGCCGGTGACCGCGAGCCCGGTCGCCACGCCCGGCACCGCGGTGCGCCGCTCGGCCGGGTCCTGGGCGGACTCGGGGGTGTGGTGCGGGCGGCCGATCAGCGGCCGCAGCTCGTCGGTGCCGACCGTGAACGGCAGCTCCCGCTCGCCCAGCTCGTGCTGGGCCGCCACCTTGCGCAGCAGCCGCGCGATGGCCCGCTCCAGGGTCCGTACGCCCGCCTCGCGGGTGTACTCCCCGGCCAGCTTGCGCAGCGCGCCCTCCTCCAGCGTCACCTCGCCCGGCTCCAGGCCGGCCCGCTCCAGCTGGCGGGGCAGCAGGTGGTCGCGGGCGATGGTGACCTTCTCGTCCTCGGTGTAGCCGTCCAGGCGCACCAGCTCCATGCGGTCGAGCAGGGCCTCGGGGATGGCCTCCAGGACGTTGGCCGTGGCGAGGAAGACCACGTCGCTCAGGTCGAGTTCGACCTCCAGGTAGTGGTCGCGGAAGGTGTGGTTCTGCGCCGGGTCCAGGACTTCGAGCAGGGCCGCGGCGGGGTCGCCGCGGAAGTCGGAGCCGACCTTGTCGATCTCGTCGAGGAGGACGACCGGGTTCATCGAGCCCGCCTCCTTGATGGCCCGTACGATCCGGCCGGGCAGCGCCCCGACGTACGTACGCCGGTGGCCGCGGATCTCCGCCTCGTCACGGACGCCGCCGAGCGCGACGCGCACGAACTTGCGCCCCATCGCGCGGGCGACCGACTCGCCGAGCGAGGTCTTGCCGACGCCGGGCGGGCCCACCAGGGCCAGCACCGCGCCGCCCCGCCGGCCGCCGACCACGCCCAGGCCCCGGTCGGCGCGGCGCTTGCGCACCGCCAGGTACTCGGTGATCCGCTCCTTGACGTCCTCCAGGCCCGCGTGGTCGGCGTCGAGCACGGACTTGGCGCCGGCGATGTCGTACGCGTCCTCGGTGCGCTCGTTCCAGGGCAGCTCCAGGACGGTGTCCAGCCAGGTGCGGATCCAGCTGCCCTCCGGGCTCTGGTCGGAGGCCCGCTCCAGCTTGTCGACCTCCTTGAGGGCCGCCTCGCGCACCTTCTCGGGAAGGTCGGCGGCCTCCACCCGGGCCCGGTAGTCGTCGGACTCGTCCTCCGGGTCACCGTTGAGCTCGGCCAGCTCCTTGCGGACCGCCTCCAGCTGCCGCCGCAGCAGGAACTCGCGCTGCTGCTTGTCGACGCCCTCCTGGACGTCCTTGGCGATCGACTCGGCGACATCCTGCTCGGCGAGGTGTTCGCTCAGCCAGCCCACGGCCAGCTTCAGCCGCGCCACCGGGTCGGCCGTCTCCAGCAGCTCCACGCGCTGCTGGACGGACAGGAACGGCGAGTAGCCGGAGTTGTCGGCCAGCTGGCCGACGTCGTCGATCTGCTGCACCCGGTCCACGACCTGCCAGGCGCCGCGCTTGCGCAGCCAGCTGGTGGCCAGCGCCTTGTACTCCTTGACCAGCTCGGTGACGGCACCGGGCAGCGGGTCGGGAACGATCTCCTCGACCTGGGTGCCCTCCACCCACAGAGCGGCCCCGGGGCCGGTCGTCCCCGCGCCTATGCGCACCCGGCGCACACCGCGGATGAGCGCGCCCGGGTCGCCGTCGGAGAGCCGGCCCACCTGCTCGACCGTGCCGAGCGTGCCCATGCCCGCGTACGTCCCGTCGACGCGCGGCACGAGCAGGACGCGCGGCTTGCCGCCGCCGCTGCCGCTTGATCGGGCGGCGGCCTGGGCGGCCTCCACCGCCGCTCGTACCTCGGTGTCGGACAGGTCCAGCGGCACCACCATGCCGGGCAGCACCACCTCGTCGTCGAGGGGCAGCACGGGCAGGGTGAGCGGTGTGGACGTCGAAGCCATGATCTCCCCTTCGGCAGGCAAGTTGAGCTATGCAGACTCAATGCACGAAGGCCCGCCGATGTTCCCGGCCTCTTGTTCGCTCTGAGCGATCACCGTCCCGCGGTGCGTCGGTGCGTCAGTGCGTCGCTGTGTCGCGGAAGGTGAACCGCCGTCCCCTCGGTAAGCGATAGAGGGGCGTGAAACTGTTCCGCCCCATGGGGCCAGACCGGAGCGACGGGGAGTTGCTGCGAGCCGTCGCGCGGGGAGACGCGCGGGCGCTCGCCGCGCTCTACGACCGGCACGCGGGCTGGCTGCACGCGCGCCTCACGCGCCGCTGCCAGGACCCCGAGACCGTGGGCGAGGTCCTGCAGGACACCTTCGTGACGGCCTGGCGCACCGCCGGCGCGCACCGCGGCGGCGAGGCGGGCGGCTGGCTGTGGACCATCGCGGCCCGCCGCCTCGTCGACGCCCAGCGCGCCGCCGCCCGCGCCGCCCGGGCCGATGCCGCCCACGCCCGCCACCAGCCGGACCCGGCCCGCGCCACGGCACCCTCCGCGGAGGAGCGGGCACTCGACGCGCTGGAGTACGGGGACGTCGGCACCGCCCTCGACCGCCTCTCCCCCGAACTGCGCGCCGTCCTGCGCGCCACGGTCGTCGACGGGCTCACCACCCGCGAGGCCGCGCAGTTCCTCGGCATCCCCGAAGGCACCGTCAAAACCCGCGCCCAACGCGCCCGCAGAGAACTCCGCGCCGCCCTGACCGGGCTGCGCACCACACCCCCGCACCTCCTGGACGCTCTCGGAGGCACCGCATGACGCTCCGGCGACTGATCAAGCGCGGCGGCCCCACCGCCGCCTGGCACGTGACGCCCGCGCACGCGGCGTCGTACGCCGACGGCTCGCTGCCGGAGACCGACGCGTGGTCGGTCGAGAAGCACGTCGAGTCCTGTGCCGGCTGCGCGGAGCGCGTCTCGGCCGCGGTCCGCGCGGGCGCGGCAGCGCCCGCGCTGGCGGACATCCGGGCGGCGGTGCTGGCCTTCGCGGAGGCGGACGGCGCCGGAGCCGGGGCCCGGCACCTGGCGCCGGGCGTGTCGCGCCCGTCCCCGACGCCCGATACCGCGCCCGTGGAAACCGCGGCGGCCCGGCACGCCGAGCGAACCGCTCCCCCGGGCGCCGCGGCCGGGGCGTCGAAGTCGGCTGCGGACGCTCCCGGCGCCCGGGCGAGCGCCCGGCCCATCGCCGCCCGCGCGTCCGCCGACACGGCCCCGGGGACGAACCTCGCCCCCGCGCGCCCGGCCGCCGGGGCCCAGGCCCCGGGCCTGACCCCCTCCCCCACAACGCAGGCCGACACGCCCGCCGCGCGAGAAGCCGCCGGCGCGGGCGGTGCCCCCGCGCGGCGGTGGGGCGCGGTCCGGGGCGCATGCGCGTGGACGGTGTGGGCCGCGGGGCCCGCGCTGCGCGGGCCCTGGCTGGTCGCGCTGCTCGTGACGGGCTTGATCGCGGCCGGGGCCGCGCGGGCCGCGGGGGTCTCCGGAGTGCGGCCGCTGTTGCTGGCGCTCGCGCCCGTACTGCCGTCCGCCGGGGTGGCGGTCTCGTATGGGCGGCACGCCGACCCGATGCATGAGCTGGCCGCGTCCACGCCGTCCGGCGGGCTGCGGCTGCTGCTGACCCGTACGGCGGCCGTGCTCGCCGCGTCCGTGCCGCTGCTGACCCTCGCCGGGCAACTGCTGCCCGCGGCCGCCGGGGCGCCCGCCGCGTCCGCCTGGCTGTTGCCGGGGCTCGCGCTCACGCTCGCCGCGCTCGCCCTCGCCTCGTACGTCGGCTGCCGGATCGCCACCGGGGCGGTCGGCGCGGGCTGGCTGCTGGCGGTGGGCGCCCCGGCGCTCCTCGCGGCCCCGGGCCAGGGCGAGCACGGCTCGCTCGCCGACGCCCTGACCGACTCCCTCACCGCCGTCCTGTCCGGCCCCGCCGCCCAGAGCTGCTGGGCCGCGGCGGCGGCCGTCTGCGCGGGGCTGCTGGCCCTGCGCCGTACCTCCTTCGACCACCTGGAGCGCATTTGAACAGCGCCGTCTCCGTCTCTGTCCCTGTCGCTGTCCATGGATTGACGGTCCGGCACCGCAGGACCACCGCCCTGAACGCCGTCGACCTCGCCTTCGGCACCGGCGTCCACGGTCTGCTCGGCCCCAACGGCGCGGGCAAGACCTCCCTGATCCGCGTGCTCGCGACGGTCGCGCCGCCGACCGCCGGGCGGGTGGAACTGCTCGGCGGCGATGTCTCGGCGCCCGCGCACCGCACCGCCGTGCGCCGCCGGCTCGGCTATCTGCCGCAGGAGTTCGGCTACTACCCGGGCTTCACGGTGCGCGAGTTCGTCGCCTACATGGCCTGGCTGAAGGAGACACCGCGCGCCGCCGCCCCCGCCGCGGTCGAGCGCGCCGTCGCGCGGGTGGGCCTCGCCGACCGCATCGACGCGAAGGTCCGTACGCTCTCGGGGGGCATGGTGCGGCGCGTCGGCATCGCGCAGGCGATCGTCAACGACCCGGACCTGCTGCTCCTCGACGAGCCGACGGCCGGTCTCGACCCGGAGCAGCGGGTGGACTTCCGGGCGCTGCTGCGGGAGCTGGGCCGCGACGCGACAGTGATCGTCTCCACCCATCTGGTCGAGGACGTCGCCGCGGCGTGCACGGAGGTCACGCTCATCGGCGCGGGCCGGGTCGCCTACCGCGGCACGCCGCGCGCCCTGGCCGCACTCGGCGCGGAGGCGGGGGCGGAGGACTTCGGCGACAATCCGATCGAGCGTGGCTACGCCGTGGCGCTGCGCCGCCAGCGGTCCGGTGCGGGCGCCACCGCCGGATGGGGGACGACCCGATGAGCCGGGCCCCGGCACACGCCCCGCGTACCGCGCGCGCCGCGCACCCCCTGCGCGCCGAGCTCCGCCGCGGCATCGGGCTGCCCGCCGGCGCCGCCGTGCTGGCCGCCCTGTTGCTCGCCATGTACAACAAGTCCGACGCCTGGCTGGTCGGCTGGCCGGACACCACCAACATGCTGCGCACGGCGGGGCTGCTGGTCGGCGCCCCGCTCGCGGCCGCGGCCGCGTGCTGGCAGGGCGGGCGGGAGCGCCGACGGGGTACGGAGGAGCTTCTGGCCACGGCCGCGCGCCCCCACCTCCGGCGGACCCTGCTGGCCGCAGCGCCCGCCATCCTGTGGCCGGTGGCCGGATATCTGCTCACGGCCGCCGTGTGCCTGTCGGTGACCTGGCAGTACGCAAGCTACGGCAGCCCGTACGTTTCGCTGATCGCGGCCGACGCGACGGCGATCGCCGCGATCGCCGCGCTGGGGTTCCTCGCCGGCCGGCTCGTCCCGTGGCGGCTGGCCCCGCCCGTCGTGGCGCTGATCGTCTACGGCGCCGAGCTCTATATCGACATTCAGGACTCGCCCGTGGCCTGGCTCAGCCCTGGTAAGGAGCACATCAACTCCTGGGACCGGCCGGTGTGGTGGTTCGGCCCCGCCTCGATGGTGTGGATGGCCGGGCTGGCGGCGGCCGGACTGCTGGCCTACGCCACCCGCCGCCGCGCCCGCGCGCTGGCGCTCGCGCCGCTCGCCGCCGCGGCCACCGCGGCCGTCCTGCTCGTGCAGACGGGCGAGGGCGTATGGCGCCCGGACCCGGCGAGCACAGCGCTGGTCTGCGACGACGGCGCGCCCCGCGTCTGCGTGACGCGGGCGCACAGCAGGATGCTGCCGGACGCGTCCGCGGCGCTGGCCGGGCTGACGGCGAAGCTGCGCACCGTACCGAACGCGCCCACCCGCATCGTCGAGGCCTTGGACGACAGCGAGGTGCGGCGCACCGACGCCGCGCTGTCCAGCTTGGAGTACTACTTCCGGCGCAACCGGATCGTCGATCCGGAGATGTTCGCGGCCAACGCCGCCCTCGGCGCCACGGCGCCGTCCTGCCCGGGCGTCTCGGACGAGGACCGCTACAACGACCTCAGCGAGGCCGTGGCCGAGTGGCTGGCGCCCATGCCCCGGCCCGAGCCGCCCATCGGCCAGGACGCGCCGGGCTTCACCCGCGATCTGGAGCGGCTGAAGGCCATGCCCGACCGCGAGCGCACGCGCTGGCTCGGCAGCTACTTCGCCGCCGTGCGCTCCTGCCGGCTGGAGCAGGTGACTGCCCCGTGAGCCCCGTGAACTCGAACCTGCTGCTGTACGCGCGCTCGCGCGCCCTGCCCATGACCATCGCCGTCCTGATCGCCGCCGCGCCCGCCACCGCCTGGCTCGCGGATTGGACCGTGGCCCACTCCGACCTCGGCCCGCGGGCCCGGCTGCCCGTCGTCGTCCTCGCGCCGATGCTGGTCTCGGCCGCGATCGGGGCGAGCCTGTACACCCACAGCGAAGAGCTGGACCGGACCGCCGTACGCCCCTGGTGGCCGCGGCGCGCCTGTCAGCTGCTGCTGCTCACGGCGGTGGCGGCGGCGCTGCTCGGGCTGGCCGTCCCGGGCGAGGCGCGGGGGTACGGGGCGTACGCCATGACCCGCAACGTCCTGGGCGCCGTAGGGGTCTCCGCCCTGGCCGCCGCGCTCATCGGCGCCCGGCTGAGCTGGCTGCCGATGCTGGTGCACACCGGCGCGGTCTACTTCACCGCGCCGGCCGAGGAGGGTGGTCCCGGCGCGGTCTGGGCCTGGTCTGTCCAGCCGGGGCCGCAGCCGGCGGCGTGGTGGACGGCCGTGGCGCTGTTCGCCGCGGGCACCTGCCTCTACGCGCTGCGCGGCGCCCGCCCGGAGGGCACCGGCTCACGCCGCTGAGCGACCCGCCGCACGTACGGCCGGCACAGGACGCCGATCGCCAGGGCGAGCAGGTGGCCCCAGTCGGTGAGCGGATCGGCGAACTCCACGAGGTCCAGGACGAGCACCAGCGTGATCCCGCCGAGCAGCGTCCAGCGCAGCCGGGGCCCCAGCAGCCCGGCGAGCGCGCCGGTGCACGCGAGCAGCCCGTAGCTGATGCCGTAGTCGAGCCGCCGCAGCGAGCTGTCCGGCAGGTGCCCGACGGCGACCGCGGCGGCCACGGGCAGCTCGGTCATCAGCGTCGCCAGCACGTGCCCGAGCAGGAACACCCCGGCGGTCCGCAGGCCGCCCAGCCGCCGCTCCAGCGCGCCGACCACGACGAGGAAGGCGAGGAGGTACGGCGTCAGCACCCCGCCCGCGACCCACCCCGCGCTGGCGACCAGCACCAGCACCGGCCGATCGGCGAGGTTCACGACGTCGGTGCTGGAGTGGGTCAGGACGTCGTGCACGAGGTCCGGGTCCGCGAGCCGGGCGAACAGCCCGGTGACGACCAGGACCAGGGCGTAACCGACCGTGAACGGTGCCCGCCCCGGACCGGACACCACCCGCGCCGCCCGCACGGCACGCCCGGCCCACCCGAGCCGGGCGCCGGCGGCGGGGCGACTGGCGGGTAGGGCTCGTACGGCCCGGCCCTCACGCACGGCGGTGCTCGCAGGCCCGCCGCCGTCCGCCACGGCGGCGCCGGGCGCCACCCGCACGGCACGAGCCACGGAGTCGGCCCCGCCGGCGTCTTCGACCGATCCGGCGGGACCGGCGGCCGGACCGGCGGCCAGGCCGGTGCACCCGGGTGGGGCCTTCGCCGGGGAGACGTGGGCGCGGGGGCGGGGGGACAGCTGTGGCGTGGCGGCGTCCGGGGCCGAGGGGCCCGAGTGGGAGGCCGTCGCCGCGCGGCGCGCGGCGGCGCGGCAACGCTTCGCCGGGCGCGCGGCCCGGCGTGGTTCACCGGCCGCCGTACCGGCCGCTCGCGTCTCCGTCACGCCGGGGCTCCTTCCTCGTGCCGCCCCCGCCGCTCCCCTGGCCTTTTCATCACAACAACGGACGGGCCGCACGTCATCTCGCCTGCCCCGCGGTTGTGAACGCCGCCACAGGGCCCGGCCCCAGTGGGTAGATTCGGGCACGGGCGGGCGGCGGAAAGCCCCGCCCCGAAGACCGAGCCCCCGGAAGGACCTCGCCCCGTGCACCCGCCGTACGACAGCGCAGCCGACCTCGACCGCCCCGTGACCCTCGACCGTCGCGAAGGGCCGTACGGCGAGGTGGTGCTACGGCGGCGCGGCGGAGGCGGGCGCGGGGGCGCGACCGACCCGGCAGGCGACCCGACCGCAGGCGGCCCGGCCGCCGAAGACCCGGCCGCCACATCACCCGTCTTCGAGATCATCGCCAACGGGTGCTTTCTGATGGACACCTCCGACGGCCGCTCCGAGCGCCTTCTGATCCGCGCCGCGCTGAGCGCGCTGCCCGCCGGCCGGCAGGCGCCCGCGCTGCTGATCGGCGGCCTGGGCGTCGGGTTCTCGCTGGCCGAGGCAGCGGCCGAGCCGCGGTGGGGCCGGATCGTGGTGGTGGAGCGCGAGGAGGCGGTCGTCGACTGGCACCGCCGCGGCCCGCTGCGGCGGATCTCCGCAGCGGCGCTCGCCGATCCGCGTACCGAGGTCATCAGGGCCGATCTGGTCGCCCACCTCCACTCGGGCGCGGCATCCGGGCAGCCCTACGACGCGCTCTGCCTGGACATCGACAACGGCCCCGACTGGACGGTCACCGAGGACAACGACAGCCTCTACTCCCCCTCCGGCCTCGCCGCCTGCCGGGCCCGTCTCACCCCGGGCGGGGTGCTCGCCGTGTGGTCCGCCCAGCCCTCGTCCGCCTTCGAGGAGGCTCTCCGGAATGCCGGTTTCACGGGGGTGCGAACCGAAGAGATCAGTGTTGCCCGAGGTGTCCCGGACGTGGTTCACCTCGCGATTCGAGGCGCGTAGCCGAGCCGCGTAGGCTGCCTTTACGCTGCTTGCCAGCGCGCGCGGCCGGGCAATTGACCAGCCGGGAGCCGCGGTTTCACGGAACAAAGCAGGGGCGGGCGCATGGAGCAGACTCACAGCAGCCACAACGGGGCCGCCACGACCACCCCGGGAGCACAGCGCCGGGTCCTGGTCGTCGAGGA
Source organism: Streptomyces sp. NPDC007917 (assembly GCF_042959105.1). NCBI lineage: Bacteria > Bacillati > Actinomycetota > Actinomycetes > Kitasatosporales > Streptomycetaceae > Streptomyces > Streptomyces sp. NPDC007917. Next base: position 162,310 of record NZ_JBIBKK010000013.1, on the reverse strand, counting down.
CGATCCGACCATAGTGGACGCCATCGCGGCCCGGCTGCGTGCCGAGGGGTTCCAGGTGCAGACGGCCGGGGACGGGCCGGCGGCCGTCGACACGGCCGAGGCGTGGCAGCCGGACCTGTTGGTGCTCGACGTGATGCTGCCGGGGTTCGACGGCCTGGAGGTCTGCCGCCGGGTGCAGGCCAGGCGCCCGGTGCCGGTGCTGATGCTGACCGCGCGCGACGACGAGACCGACATGCTGGTGGGGCTGGGCGTCGGCGCCGACGACTACATGACCAAGCCGTTCTCCATGCGCGAACTGGCCGCCCGGGTGCATGTGCTGCTCAGACGCGTCGAGCGGGCGGCGCTGGCCGCGCACACCCCGCGCAGCGGCATTCTGCGCCTGGGTGAGCTGGAGATCGACCACGCGCAGCGCCGGGTGCGGGTGCGCGGCGCGGATGTGCACCTCACCCCGACCGAGTTCGATCTGCTGGTCTGTCTGGCCAACACGCCGCGCGCGGTGCTCTCCCGGGAGCAGCTGCTGGCGGAGGTCTGGGACTGGGCGGACGCCTCGGGCACCCGGACCGTGGACAGCCACATCAAGGCGTTGCGCCGGAAGATCGGCGCGGAGCGGATCCGTACGGTGCACGGCGTGGGCTACGCCCTGGAGACCCCGGCGGCATGAGGCCTTCGGGCCGCCGGACGGCCGTCTGGAGCCGCGAGGTCTGGCGTCGCGAGGTCTGGCGCCGCGAGGCCTGGCGCCGCACCTGGCACGAGACCTGGCGCGCCGCCTGGGGCCGCCAGTGGGACCGGCTGTGGGAGGCCCTGAAGCCCTTCGATCCGTACCGGTCGGTGAAGGCCGCGCTCGGCGCGCTGGTCATCGGCTCGGTCATCATCACCACGCTGCTGGTCTTCGCGGCGATGCACTCGGACACCGAGCTGCGCGTCATCACCATCTTCTCGATCATCGCCTCCCTGCTGATCACCCAGTTCGTGGCGCACGGCCTGACCGCCCCGCTGGACGAGATGACCGAGGTCACCCGGGCGATGGCGCACGGCGACTACACCCGACGGGTGAGCGCCGCCCAGCGGGGGGACGAGTTCGGCGCCCTGGCCACCTCCTTCAACCGGATGGCCGCCGACCTGGAGGCGGTGGACACCCAGCGCAAGGAGATGGTCGCGAACGTCTCCCATGAGCTGCGCACCCCGATCGCGGCGCTACGCGCGGTCCTGGAGAACGTCGTGGACGGGGTCTCGGAGGCCGACCCGGAGACGATGCGCGTCGCGCTGCGCCAGACCGAGCGGCTGGGCCGGCTGGTCGAGCAGCTGCTCGACCTGTCCCGGCTGGACAAGGGCGTGGTGCCGCTGTACGCGCGGCGCTTCGAGGTCTGGCCGTATCTGGCCGGGATCCTCAAGGAGGCCAGCATGGCCAAGAGCGCGTACGCGGACGGCAGCTCGGGCTCGCACGCCCGCAAGGACGTCCATCTCAACCTGGACGTCTTCCCGTCCGATCTGGCCGCGCACGCCGATGTGGAGCGGCTTCACCAGGTCGTGGCGAATCTGATCGACAACGCCGTGAAGCACTCCCCCGCGCACGGCCGGGTCACCGTACGGGCGCGGCGCGGCGAGGGCCCGGAGAGCCTGGAGCTGGAGGTCCTGGACGAGGGCCCGGGAATCCCGGAGGCCGAGCGCCACCGGGTCTTCGAGCGTTTCAACCGGGGCGGCCCGTCCGCGCAGGGCGGAAAGCCGGGGGCGCCGCTCGGGCCGGGGCAGGGCAGCGACGGCGGTACGGGGCTGGGGCTCGCCATCGCGCGGTGGGCGGTGGATCTGCACGGGGGGCGGATCGGCGTGGCCGAGTCCCCCCGGGGCTGCCGGATCAAGGTCAGCCTGCCGGGGAACCACTCCAAAGAGCAGCGGGACCACTGACTGATCAGCTCCACAGGTCTCCGGCAGGTCTCCAGCAGGTCTCTGGCGGATCTCCGGCCGATCTCTGGCAGATCTCCTAGACGAACCCGGACCCCACAGAGATCAAAATTGACGTAAAGTCGTCAGCGAAGGCGCACAGACGTCGTCGGTCGCGCACATCCGAGCGGGTGTGGGCGCGTTTTTGCGTTCCCATCGCACGCCAGAACCAGCGGTGATTCCCGCCACCTCAGGCCCCGAAACCAGCCGATCAATGTGACTTGCGCGACGATGACCAGTGCGGCCTGCACGTAAGGGGCCGAGAGGCGTAGCCTTTATTCCCGCTGTCCACCACCTTAGGAAGCGGAAGAGGGCGGTTGCCGCCGTGTCGCCACAGTCCCCCAACAGTTCGAGCGTCTCGACCGACCAGCAGGACGGTCAGGGGAGTAACCCTGCCGCCGCGTTCGGCCCCAACGAGTGGCTCGTCGACGAGATCTACCAGCAGTACCTCCAGGACCCGAACTCGGTCGACCGAGCCTGGTGGGACTTCTTCGCCGACTACAAGCCGGGCCAGGACACCGGCTCCGCGGTGGCCGAGTCCGCGACGGCCCCACCGGCCCCGGCCGCTGCGGGGGCGGCCGGTACCGGAGCCGCCGCGCCGGCCCCGGTGAGCAACGGCGCCGCGCCGGCCCCGGCGAAGCCCGCCGCCCCGGCCGCGCCGCCCGCCGCCCAGCAGGCCGCCCCGGCCCCGGCGAAGCCCGCGGCCCCGGCCGCCGCCGCTCCGGCCAAGGCCACGCCCGCCGCGAAGGCGGCGCCGGCCAAGGCCGCCGAGCCGGCCGCCCCGGGCGCCGGTCCCGAGTACGTCACGCTGCGCGGCCCCTCCGCCGCCGTCGCGAAGAACATGAACGCCAGCCTCGAGCTGCCGACGGCCACCTCCGTGCGCGCCGTCCCGGTCAAGCTGCTGTTCGACAACCGCATCGTCATCAACAACCACCTCAAGCGCGCCCGCGGCGGCAAGGTGTCCTTCACGCACCTGATCGGCTACGCCATGGTGCAGGCGCTGAAGGCGATGCCCTCGATGAACTACTCGTTCACCGAGAAGGACGGCAAGCCGACCCTGGTCAAGCCCGAGCACGTCAACCTCGGCCTCGCCATCGACCTGGTCAAGCCCAACGGCGACCGCCAGCTCGTCGTCGCGGCGATCAAGAAGGCCGAGACGCTGAACTTCTTCGAGTTCTGGCAGGCCTACGAGGACATCGTCCGCCGCGCCCGCGCGAACAAGCTGACGATGGAGGACTTCACCGGCGTCACGGCCTCCCTCACCAACCCGGGCGGCATCGGCACCGTGCACTCCGTGCCGCGGCTGATGCCCGGACAGGGTCTGATCATCGGCGTCGGCGCCATGGAGTACCCGGCCGAGTTCCAGGGCACGTCTCAGGACACCCTGAACAAGCTGGGCATCTCCAAGATCATGACGCTGACCAGCACCTATGACCACCGGGTGATCCAGGGCGCCGCCTCCGGCGAGTTCCTGCGGATCATGAGCCAGCTGCTGCTCGGCGAGAACGACTTCTACGACGAGATCTTCAAGGCGCTGCGGATCCCGTACGAGCCGGTCCGCTGGCTGCGCGACATCGACGTCTCCCACGACGACGACGTCACCAAGGCCGCGCGCGTCTTCGACCTGATCCACTCCTACCGGGTCCGCGGCCACGTCATGGCCGACACCGACCCGCTGGAGTACCGCCAGCGCAAGCACCCCGACCTGGACATCATCGAGCACGGCCTCACCCTGTGGGACCTGGAGCGCGAGTTCGCGGTCGGCGGCTTCGCCGGCAAGACGATGATGAACCTGCGCGACATCCTGGGCGTGCTGCGCGACTCGTACTGCCGCACCACCGGCATCGAGTTCATGCACATCCAGGACCCGAAGCAGCGCAAGTGGATCCAGGACCGCGTGGAGCGCCCGCACGCCAAGCCGGAGCGCGAGGAGCAGCTGCGGATCCTGCGCCGGCTCAACGCGGCCGAGGCGTTCGAGACCTTCCTGCAGACGAAGTACGTCGGTCAGAAGCGCTTCTCGCTGGAGGGCGGCGAGTCCGTCATCCCGCTGCTCGACGCGGTGCTGGACGCGGCCGCCGAGTCGCGCCTGGACGAGGTCGTCATCGGCATGGCCCACCGCGGCCGCCTCAACGTCCTCGCCAACATCGTCGGCAAGTCGTACGCGCAGATCTTCCGCGAGTTCGAGGGCAACCTCGACCCGAAGTCGATGCACGGCTCCGGTGACGTGAAGTACCACCTGGGCGCCGACGGCACCTTCACCGGCCTGGACGGCGAGCAGATCAAGGTCTCGCTGACCGCCAACCCCTCCCACCTGGAGGCGGTGGACCCGGTCCTGGAGGGCGTGGTCCGCGCCAAGCAGGACATCATCGGCAAGGCCGGCACCGACTTCACCGTCCTGCCCGTCGCCCTGCACGGCGACGCCGCCTTCGCGGGCCAGGGCGTCGTGGCCGAGACCCTGAACATGTCGCAGCTGCGCGGCTACCGCACCGGCGGCACCGTGCACATCGTCATCAACAACCAGGTCGGCTTCACCGCCGCCCCGGCCGCGTCCCGCTCCTCGATGTACGCCACGGACGTCGCGCGCATGATCGAGGCGCCGATCTTCCACGTCAACGGCGACGACCCGGAGGCCGTGGTGCGCGTCGCGCGCCTCGCCTTCGAGTTCCGCCAGGCGTTCAACAAGGACGTGGTCATCGACCTCATCTGCTACCGCCGCCGCGGTCACAACGAGACCGACAACCCCGGCTTCACCCAGCCGCTGATGTACGACCTGATCGACAAGAAGCGCTCGGTGCGCAAGCTCTACACCGAGTCGCTGATCGGTCGCGGCGACATCACCCTGGAAGAGGCCGAGCAGGCGCTGCAGGACTTCCAGGGCCAGCTGGAGAAGGTCTTCACCGAGGTCCGCGACGCCACCTCGCACCCGGCCCCGACCGAGGTCCCCGAGCCCCAGGCGGAGTTCCCGGTGGCGGTCTCCACGGCCGTCAGCCAGGAGGTCGTCAAGCGGATCGCCGAGTCCCAGGTCAACATCCCCGACCGGATCACCGTCCACCCGCGGCTGTACCCGCAGCTCCAGCGGCGCGCGGCGATGATCGAGGACGACACGATCGACTGGGGCATGGGCGAGACCCTGGCCATCGGCTCGCTGCTGATGGAGGGCACCCCCGTCCGCCTGGCCGGCCAGGACTCCCGCCGCGGCACCTTCGGCCAGCGCCACGCGGTGCTGGTGGACCGGGAGACCGGCGAGGACTACACCCCGCTGCTCTACCTCAGCGAGGAGCAGGCCCGCTACAACGTCTACGACTCGCTGCTCAGCGAGTACGCGGCGATGGGCTTCGAGTACGGCTACTCGCTGGCCCGGCCGGACGCGCTGGTCATGTGGGAGGCCCAGTTCGGTGACTTCGTCAACGGCGCACAGACGATCGTCGACGAGTTCATCAGCTCGGCCGAGCAGAAGTGGGGCCAGACCTCCGGCGTCACGCTGCTGCTCCCGCACGGCTACGAGGGCCAGGGCCCGGACCACTCCTCGGCCCGTATCGAGCGCTTCCTCCAGCTGTGCGCGCAGAACAACATGACGGTCGCCGTGCCGACGCTGCCGTCGAACTACTTCCACCTGCTGCGCTGGCAGGTCCACAACCCGCACCACAAGCCGCTGGTCGTCTTCACCCCGAAGTCGATGCTGCGTCTGAAGGCGGCGGCCTCCAAGACCGAGGAGTTCCTGAACGGCTCCTTCCGCCCGGTCATCGGCGACGAGACGGTCGACCCGGCCGCCGTCCGCAAGGTCGTCTTCTGCTCCGGCAAGGTCTACTACGACCTGGCCGCCGAGCGGGACAAGCGCGGTGTGACGGACACGGCCATCATCCGGCTGGAGCGGCTGTACCCGCTGCCGGGCGCCGAGCTGCAGGCCGAGATCGCCAAGTACTCCGGCGTCCAGAAGTTCGTGTGGGCGCAGGAGGAGCCGGCGAACCAGGGTGCGTGGCCGTTCATCGCGCTCAACCTGATCGACCACCTGGAGCTCTCGGTGGGCGCGGACCTGCCGGCCTCCGAGCGGCTCGTCCGGGTGTCCCGGCCGCACTCCTCCTCGCCGGCGGTGGGGTCGAACAAGCGGCACCAGACGGAGCAGCAGGTGCTGGTCAACGAGGTCTTCGAGATCTGACCTGCCCTGAGGCCGTAGCTGTACGGAAGGCCCGGCTCCCGCGCGACGCGGGGGCCGGGCCTTCCGGCTGTTCAGACGAGCAACGGCTCGAAGTTCCACAAGACGCGGGCGGGTCCCAGGAGGCGGTGCTCCGTCCCGAAGACGTCCGCCAGGTCATCAACGGCCGCCCGCTCGATCGCCCACGCCTCTTCCCGTCCGCCCTTGATCTCCCTCAGGTCGGCGGCGAGCGCCAGCCGCGCCACCAGGGTCAGCGGATGCCGCTGCCCCAGCACCCGCTCGGCCCGCAGCGCGGCCTCCCGGCTCAGCGCACAGGCGTCCGTCCTGTCCCCCACGATCTGGTGGGCGGCGGCGGTGTTGACGGCGATGCCCAGCGTCCAGGGGTGGTCCTCGCCGAGTGCGGCGGTCATCTCGGTCAGGGCCTTCTCCAGCACCGTGCGCGCCGGTTCGTCCTCGCCCTGCTCCAGCAGCACGAGCCCGTTGTTCGCCGCTGCCCCGCTGGCGTACGGGTGCCGATCTCCCAGGGTCACCCGGTAGGCATCCGTGACGAAGTCCCCCACCTCCCTCGCCTGTTCGAGGCGACCCCTCCGCCTCAGCGCACACGAGTAGTGGGAGGCGATCATCAGGGACAGCGGTGCGGTCTCACCCAGCAGCCGTACCGCGCGATCCAGCGTCACGGCGGCAGGGAATCCCCGCCTTCAGGTGGGGAGGGAACTCGACCCTGAGACCGACGGCGCGAAGCGCCGCCGCATCGCAGCAAAAACGCCCATCGGGCAGGTGCATTTGCCTTGGAATTCCAGCGTAGCTATGTCAGCCAACTGTAGTATGGGAAAAGCAGACTTAGGCAGATAAAGGGGGTGGGCCAAATGATCCGCGCGTACAAGTTCCTGATGCGGCCCACCGCCCGGCAGGGCCAGGCGCTCACCGAGATGCTGCGGGATCACTGCTCGCTATACAACGGAGCGCTGGAGGAGCGCCGCACCGCATACAGACACTGCGGCGTGACCGTGAGATACGGGCAGCAGTCCGCGCAGCTCAAGGACATCCGTGCGTTCGACCCGGAGCGACAGGGCCGCTGGTCTTTCTCATCCCAGCAGGCGACGCTGCGCCGCCTCGACAAGGCGATGCAGGCATTCTTCCGCCGCGTCAAGGCCGGTGAGAAACCCGGATACCCACGCTTCAAGGGCGCAGGTCACTTCGACACGGTGGAGTTTCCCAGGGACGGGGACGGCTGCCGCTGGGACAGTACACCGCACGATCCGGTGACCCGCGTACGGTTCCAAGGCGTCGGACACGTACGGGTCCACCAGCACCGGCCGGTAGTGGGCAAGGTCAAAACGATCAGCATCAAGCGCGAAGGCAGCCGCTGGTATGTGGTTCTGACCGCCGAACACAACCAGCCCCAGCGGCTGCCCGCGACCGGATCCGTGGTCGGTATCGACATGGGCATCGCCCACTTCCTCGCCGACTCACATGGCGGGTTTGTTCCCAACCCCCGGCACGGCAGGAAGGCCACCGCGAAACTGGAAGCCGCGCAGCAGGCCCTCAGCCGGTGCAAGCGCGGCTCACAGCGCCGCCGCAAGGCCGTGCACAAGGTCGCCGCCCTCCACCGCACGACGCGACGGCAACGGCTCGACCACGCGCACAAAACGGCGCTCGGTCTGATCCGGCAGCACGACGTCATCGCCCACGAAGACCTCAAGATCCGCAACATGAGCAAAGCTCCTGCGCCGCGCCCGAACGGGGACGGCTCGTACGCTCCGAACGGGGCGGCGGCCAAGGCGCAGCTGAACCGTTCGATCGCTGACGCCGGTTGGGGGGTGTTCCTCGCGATCCTGAGCGCCAAGGCTGAGAGTGCCGGACGGGAAGTGTTAGCGGTGGACCCCCGCAACACCTCCCGGACGTGTCCCGAGTGCGGGCACGCCGCGAAGGAGAACCGGCCCACCCAGGAGAAGTTCCACTGCGTCGCCTGCGGCCACACCGCGCACGCCGACACAGTCGGGGCGCTCAACGTCTTACGGGCCGGGCTGGCCCGTCGCGAAGCCCAACCGGCATAGCGAGAAGCCGCCCCGTTTCAGGGGTGGAGGAGTCACCTCCGCGATCCGCTGTTTCCGCGCCTGCAACGCCTCCGCGCGCACCTCGGCCTGCTGGCGCCGGCGGTCGGCGTCGGCGAGCTGGTCACGCAGGTTCTGCAGCTCCCAGCCGGACCTGTTGGTGGCCTGCAACGCCCGCCGTTGCAGGCCGTGCACATGGGTGATGACCTCGGGCGAGGACGGCCGCCCGGTGGCCTTGGCGGCGTGGGTCAGCAGCGTGTCCACGAACTCGGCCGGGGCGACCACGGTCCCGTTCAGATACCTGGACACGGTGCCCGGGTCGAGGTGCATCCGCAGCGCGAACACCCGCAGGGAGAGCGTCCGCCACCCCGACCGCTCGCTCAGGCCGCGGCTCGTTGTCTCCTGCTCTTCCGGAACAGCAGCAGGCCCCAGACCACCAGGAGCACACCGCCGCCGACCGCGCCGAGGCCGATCGCCAGCATCTCCGTCTCCATCGGCGGATGGGCGATCTTGCTGGTGCCGGTGGGCGACGCGAAGTGCTTGTTGCTCCCCTTGTACGGCTTCGGCGCGGTGTCGATCTTCGGCGGGTTGGCCGCCGCGCGCACCGCGGCCGCGGCGTTGATCTGGCCGGCACCGACGAACGCGTTGTGCCCGCCTGCCGGATGGTCGGCCGTGCGCATCAGGATCGCGCGGGTCTGCGCCGGGGTCAGGTCCGGGTTCTTCGACAGCATCAGCGCGGTGACACCGGCGGCGAGCGCCGTGGCCGGGGAGGTGCCGTTGATCCGGCGGTAGCCGCCGTTCTTGTCGGCGCTGGTGATGTCGACGCCGGGGGCGGCGATGGTGTTGTGGGTGCGCACCGTGGAGAAGTCGGCGCGCTGCCCGCCGGGCTTGGTCGCGGCGACGGAGATCACCTCCGCGTATCCGGCGGGGAAATTGCCGTCGTTCAGCTCATCGCCGCTGTTGCCCGCGGCGGCCAGTACGGTGACGCCCTTTTGCACAGCGCGGGCTATGGCCGACACCTCGGTGCCGTCCAGGTCGCCGAAGAGGCCTCCGCCGAGGGACATCGAGATCACGTCGGCGTTGTTCTCCACCGCGAAATCGATGCCCTTCGCGAGCGGAGTGACGCCGTCCTTCAGGCGCTCGAACTTCACTTCATCACTGTCGTTGATCACCCGAGCGGTGATGATCTTGGCCTTCGGTGCGACCTTGAGAACGTCCGAGACCATGGCGGTGCCGTGCTCGCCGTATCCTTCGTCGCCCGACTTGAGGCCGTCGGAGTCGTAGAAATCGGGGCCGACCTTGGTCACCCGGCCCTTGAGCGCCGGGTGGTCGGGGTTGATGCCGCTGTCCAGCACCGCCACGGTCACCCCCTCGCCCTGGGTGGCCCGGTGCGCCGCGGGCAGGCCGAGGGCGGCCGACTCCCAGCCGGCCGGGGCGTTCTCAGCGGCTGCGGCGGGGACCGCGCCCCAGGAGAGAGCCGCGCCCATCAGGACCGTCAGGACGGCACCGGTGACGGCGGTGTTGCGTATGGATATGGATCGGGTGCTCACCGCGGGTCTCCCATCTGGATGCGGTCGATATGGGCGCGGAAGAGACCGACGAGGTCTTCGGCGTTGGCATGCCAGGACTCGAGATCGGTGTCGTTGCCGCCGTAATCACCCCACTCGCCGGGCAGAACACCCGCGACGTGGCCGTCCACGGAGCCGATACTGGCAGCCAGGACGTACGGCAGGTTCTCGCCGTACGCCGCGGTGACGTAGGCGCCGTTGCGGTCCTTCCACTTGGCGGCCAGGGTGCCGGGCACCGCGTACGGGGCGACCGCGCCCTCGGTTTCCCGCTTGTCCTCGTAGGCCGTGACGACCTTCTCCTTCGGTCCCCCCTCGCCCGAGCCCTCGGGCAGCACCACGAGCGCGACCGTGGCGACCATGTTCCCGGTGGTGTCGACATACGTGGCGCGCAGGACCGCCTTGCAGCCGTTGTCCTTGGCAGCCTTCAGCGTGACGCGCGTGAGGCCCTTGTCGCAGTCGGTCTCCGGTGAGATCCCCACGCGGTTCCACAACGCTTGCTTACGGTCGTAGAGCCCACCGTTGTAGCCACCACGGCCGCCGAGCGTGGCCGGGAAGACCTTGTCCACCGGTTCGTCACGCCACAGCACGTTGCCGTATGCGTAGTTCGGCAGCTCCTGCTGGTAGTTGCTGTACGTGTGCGCGGTGAGCGCGCCGCCGCCGATGATCAGCAGCACTCCGAAGACAGCGAGGAACGAACCCAGCACCTTTCGGCCCCCGCCACCTCCGGAAGCCCCGCTCGGTGGGGGCTGCGGCGGCCAGGGAGCCTGCCCGGGAGGCGGGACAGCGACGCCAGGGGGCGGCACGGCCGCACCCGGTGGCGGCACCGGTGCACCCGGGGGCGGGACGGCTGCGCCCGGGGGCGGTGTGGGCGGCATCGGCGGCTGCTGAGGATACGGATACGGACTCGGGTACGGATTCGCATTTGGATTCGGATTCGGACTGCCCGGGGTGACGGGCGGCGGGTAGGACATCTGGACTCCCAATCCCCCCATAAAGACTTTCTGATGGGAGCGGCCGCCCTCCCCTAGCTGCGGAAATGCTCAGCTCACCAGCCCGGCCGCGACGTTCCCGGCGAGGATACGTCAGCCGGTTGCGGCCGGGGGCGTTGCCCCTGGCCCTCGCCGGACAGAGGACCGTTCAACCGCTTCGCGTGGGCACCCCCGGCAGCTCGCGATGTGAGCGGCTGGATCGCTGGATCCCTGAATCAATTCGACCGGGCTGTGACATGCTGCGCCGCCTTCCGCAAGGCTGCGACCACGGGCTTGTCACGGTCTTCTGCGCGCCAGACGAGCGCTGTCCAGCAGGGGGTCAGGTCGGTCACCTCGGCGTAGGCGACGCCGTGCCGCTGATAGAGCCATCGGGACGGCTCAGGGGGGAACATGACCCCCTCGCCGAAGGCGATGGCGGTCAGGGCGGGCTCCCACTCGGTGGTCTCATGGGCGGTGAAGCGCACCGCGGTTCCGTCGGGGCGGGGGTCGACAGACCAGAAATCCCGCCAGGCCTTGGGAATCCTGGGCGACCAGCCGATAACGGGCCGATCGGACAACTGGTGGAGGCTCAGCGGTCCCTGGCCGGCGAGGGGATCGCGGTCGGGCATGCACACGATGCGGGGCATGGTGGCCAGACGGTGGCTCTGCACTCCCGCCGGTACGGGCGGGAAGACGAAGGCCGCGTCCACGACGCCTTTGAGGAGGGCCTCGGCCCAGTCGCCGAACCCCATGCGGAGCACTTCGATCGCGAGGTCGGGCCACGCGGCTTGCAACTCGTCAAAGATGGCGGGAATCGGCGGGATGGACGTGGTGGCCTCCAAGGAGCCGATCACCACCCGGCCGGCGACGGCACGCTTCTGCTCGTCGGCCGCCTGCCGCAGCCGGTCCGCCGCCTCCACCACGGCCCGAATCTCCGCCACCAGGGCCTGCCCCGCCGGCGTCAGGCCGGCCGTCCGGGTGCCGCGATCGACCAGCGTCAACCCCAAGCGGCGCTCCAACGCCCGGATCTGCTGCGAGAACGCCGGCTGCGTCATGAACGCCCGCTGCGCGGCCCGGCCGAAGTGCAACTCCTCGGCCACCAGGAGGAACAAGCGCAGCTGATGCGTGCTCGGATCCCCCGGTCGACCCGTCCCTCGATCGCCTTGTACCCCTGCCCCCGTCATACGGGAAAGTGTATCAACGAACGCGAAAGTCATATCACAATTCGCTTTGCCGTGAACTGATAATCGAGCAACATGGTTTTCAGGAACGACCGGAAAGCGCGCGCTCCTCATGCGCACTCAAAAGCAGAGCCACACGATGGGGGAATATTGATGGGCAAGGGAATGAAGTTAGCCGCCATGGCCGCCTTGGTAACGGGCCTCGCCGCGGTGACCACACCGGTGCAGGCAAACCCGAAGCCGACCGAGAAGCACTGTGTGATCGTGGTCGGCAAGGCCCCGAAGGGCAAGATGTCGCCGATCGAGGCCAAGGCCTGCGGCGACAGCCGGAGCGCGGCGATGAAAGCCCTGGGCACGAAGGCAGCCGCCCGCACACTCCTGATGGACTGGTTCGAGCACGCCAACAACCAGCCCAACTCGGCCACCAGCGTCTACGGCTCCGCCGGGAACTGCGACAGCGACGGTTACCGACTGCGCGCCGAGGGATTCTGGGCGAACAGGATCTCCGGGTTCGCGTCCTACAGCAATTGCAACGTCGTCACCGGTTACGACCTCGCCAATGTTTCAGGGGACCGAGCGACCTGGGGGTGGAACACCCCCTGGGTGGGAAGCTTCATGAACGACAGGATCGAATCATTCTGGATCCGCGCTTGATACGACGGCCATAAAAACCCAGCCGCGCGGCCTCCCGGATCATTGCGGAGAATGGCGCTGACGCGGTGACCGAACGCCGTCGGCCGGAGCGGGGGGAATCCGGCCGACGGCCGCTTGGCGCGGAGGCCACTCCCTCGGCTCCGTCGGGGGCGCCAAGAGGCCAGAACGCATCAGGCCCGCCCGGGACAACGGCGGCGCCCGCCACCCGGCGCGGGTGGCGGGCGCCGCCGTATCGACAGCTTTCGGCGCGTCAGACATGGGCGGCGGCGGGCCGGGAGTCGAGAGCCTCGGTGGCGCACCCGGCCACTGGCTCAGCCACTGCCCCAGTCACTGGTTCAACCACCGCCCCGGCCGCCCGCCCGGTCGCGGACCGGCGCAGCCCCAGCGCGACCAGAGCGGTGACCACGATCCCCGCCGCCGCGACGAAGACCGCCGTACGCAGCCCGTCCGTGGTGGCCGCGCGCAGCGCCTCGCCACGCTGCCCGTCGAGGCCCGCACCCGCGACCCCGACCAGCACCGTGCCCACCGCGCCGGCCACCAGCCCCGCGATCAGCACCGCACGGATGCCGTACCGGGTCGCCAGGCGCCCGGCCATCTGAGAGCCGACCGCGATCGCGACCATGGGGACCAGGCACGCCAGCCCGGCGGTCAGCGCGTGGTAGCCGTGGACGCCCTGGAAGTAGCCGGTCAGGAAGTACATCAGCGTGCCGAACGACCGAACGTACCCATGTACAAGAAGGGGACCACCGCCCCGACGCTCAGATTGCGGTTGGCGAACAGCCGCAGCGGCAGCAGCGGATCCGCGCTGCGCCGCTCCACCACGACGAACGCCGCCAGCAGCACCGCGCCCGTGGCCGCCGAGCCCAGCACAGCCGGCGAGGTCCAGCCCGACTCGGGGCCCTGCACCAGCGCGAACACGACGGCGGCGACCGCGACCGTCGAGGTCAGCGCCCCGGCGATGTCGAACGAACGGCCAGCGGCGCGCGGGGCGTCCGGGGCGGTCAGTACGTACGTCAGCCCGGCCGCGAGCCCCGCGAGCGGCACGTTCACGAAGAACACCGACGCCCAGCCGAACGCGTCGGTGAGCACACCGCCCAGCAGCAGAAAGCCACCGAAGGCGACCGCGTACGCGCTGATCACTCACTGGAGGTCGGCGGCCGAGAAGCCGAGGCCGGAGCCGATCTCGGGGAGGGCGACGTACACGATGTTGTAGTCGATGGAAATGATCAGCTGGGCGAAGGCCAGCAGAGCGAGGGTGAGGCCGAGCCACCGGGGCGGCGACGGCACGGGGTACTGGTGGAGGGCATGGCAAAGCCTGCTTTCGGGGCGTGGGAACGGGGGTGTGGTGAAGGGGTGGTGGGGCCGTGTCTCCCGGCCATGGCTCAGCTGGCCGTACGGCGCCCGGCGAGCTCGTCCCGCCACACGGGGCTCTCGAAGTAGTGGTTGTCGTACGTCTCGGAGCTCTCGCGAATCTCCCCCACACTCGCCTCACCCCGGTACACGCGCTCCAACAGCCGGTAGTAGTCAAAGCGGTGCAGCCCCGGCGTAAACACCACCAGCAGCTCCGCGGTGCTGTCCGGCGCCGGCGCGAAGGCGTGCGGGACGGTCGGCGGCACGGTTAGGAAGTCGCCCTTGCCGAGGATGTGCACCTCGTCGCCGACCAGGATGCGCATCGCGCCGTCGAGTACGAAGAACACCTCGCTCGCCTTGGTGTGGAAGTGCGCCGGAGCCCCGGGCGACCCCTTCTCGAAGGTCGCCTTGTTCGCGGTGAGCGCCCCGCCGGTCACACCCGCGTCGGCGAGCAACGTGATCAGGCTGGTCGCACCGTCCTGAAGCGTCTCGGCCTGCTCGGCGCGGACCAGGACGGGGGCGGGGGTGCTGTTGACGTTCACGGTGGCTCCTAGCTGTTTGTGGCGGTTGTCCCCTTGACACCAACAAAACTAGGTCGCCGAAAGACCCATAGGATGGTTCATTCGGGCGTCGATTTCATGGGTCAATCTGGCGGGAGTCAGCAGCTCCCCGGCCGTCGCACGGGCCTCACCGTTGGATGCTTCCGTCGCACATCTATTACGAGATGAGCACCAGCAGACCTACCATTCGTACGGGCGCACGACCGTCATCCAAAGAATCGACGAGGCTGATCCAAGCCGCCATGGAGGTCTGCGACTCATGCCAATCACCCCGGACCTGAGCACGGCTGCGTGGCGCAAGTCCAGCTACAGCAACACCCAGGCGGGGTCATGCGTTGAGGTCGTCGACGGCATACCGGGCATAGTCCCGCTCCCCGACAGCAAGAACCCCGAGGGCCCGACCCTGGTCTTCGAATCTGCAACCTGGACCTCGTTCGTGCAGGCCGTCAAGCGCGGGGAGTTCCACGCCGCCTGAGCCCTGGATACGAGACACGGACGCGCCGCGGCTCGGCGTGTCCGTGCCCCGGTCGGGCCACCGCCACTTCAGACGGGCAGCTCCCACCGACGGCCACGTTCCGGGTCCCCGTGCCATACGACCTGCCGGTCAGAGGACACCGTGAGCCCGAACTCGTAAAGCTCCGGCTCCCCGGCCGCCCGCCACCACCGATACGCGCCCGCCACCTCCGCGAACAAGTCACGCGGTCCCCACTGTTGAACGCTTTCGTCGCGTACGTACGCCCACGAGTCGGCCGTGGCGAACCACCACGCGTCGCCCTCCCGGTCGGCATGCACACCGGGCAGCCGGAGGCCCAACGCGAACCGTGCGTGAAAGTTGTCGTCCAGGAACGACAGGTCGAGGTTGGTACGGCTGTCGCGGCTCTCCTCCCAGGACTCGGCGGTGTACACGTCCTTGAGCGGGAACTCCGGCCGCCGCTGACCCCGCAGGTCCATGAACGACATCGGGCGCCCGAAGTGTCCGCTCGCGGAACCGCCGTCCTCCGACACCCGCAAGCAGACCATCCCGTGAGGCTGCAGCGTCGTCTTCCATGGGGTGACGATCAGGCCACCGGGCCGGGTCTGCTCTACCCACGCGAAGGGAACTCGGTGCAGCGACGCCGTGCACAACACCCGGTCGTACGGTGCGCAGCCCGCCCAACCGCGCTCCCCGTCGCCCGCCACCACGCGCGGCAGATACCCGGCTGCGGCCAGCCGTCGAACGGCCTCCCCCGCCAGCCCAGCGTCCACCTCGACCGACACGACGTTCGCCTCCCCGGCCCGCTCGCAGAGCAGCGCGGCGTTGTAGCCGGTACCGGTGCCGATTTCGAGCACTTTCAGGCCGGGGCGCACATCGGCGGCTGCGAGCATGGTGAACACCGCGTTCGGGGCGCTGATCGAGCTGGTGGGCAGGGCCCCTCGCCCGTCCGCGTCTCCGCCGTCGACCTGCCCGTCGTCCACCTGTGTGACCAGGGGGTGCTGCGGGTCGTACACCAACGCGGCCCACCTGTCCGGTTCGTCGGAAGCGCAAACCGGCCGGTAAGCGTCCTCCCGCCAGACCCATACGGTGTCGGGCACGAACGCATGGCGCGGCACCTTGAGGAAGGTCTCGCGCATCCAGGGCGCGGGAAACCCGTTCAGGCCGCCGATGATCTCGGCGGCCTGAACTCGCAGTTCATCGAGGGTCATTTGCGGTGCGTCCCGCCGCCCGGCTTCGAGACATCCGGGTGCTGACTGTCGCTGTCACTCGGCGACGGCTCCTTCGGCTGGGCGTTCGGGGCTGGTGGCTTTCCATGGCTACCCATCGGCTTTCCTTCCTTTCATCGACTCCAGCACACGGCTCAAGGCGCCTCCCCTGCCCCGCAGTCGGCAGCGCGGGCACTCGCACGGCGGCCAGACGGACGACAGGCTGAAGGGATCGCCATAGGCCATTGGCGGGCACGACCACGAGCAGACACTCGTCCGCTTCCCCGTCTCGGGATTGACCTTGTACACCTTGATCGTCATCGCGGACATGAGATGGCGGCTCCGGGCTGGTTCGGTTGAATTGCGTCCGGTCCACCTTTTCGAGGGGTAACCATCGCCGACCAGCCCAGATCCCTATAGGACCGCCCTATAGTCGAATCCATGGTGAACCAGTCGGCACCAGAACCGGCACCGAACCTGTGGACGCACCCCCGGCTGGCCGCCGCAGCCAGCGACGAGAACTGGCAGCAGCTCTTCCGCGTGTGGCGTCAACTGACCGGCACCAGCCAGACCCGACTCGGCGCGCTCGTGGGACTGGCACAATCCGACGTCTCCGAGATCGAACGCGGGCGGCGGCGGGTGACCTCTTCGGAGGTGCGGCAACGCATCATCGACGGGTTGGGCGTTCCAGCCGAGCTTCTTACCGGCGCTCCGCGACCGATTCCGACGCCCATCAGCTCGCTCGGACTGAGTTCCCTCGCTCCGGACCCCGATCTGCTCGACCGGCTGACGAAAGTCGTGGCGTCCCCGGCGAGGGTCGACCACGCGACCTTGGACTGGCTCGACCGGCTGCTCGCCGAGCATCGCCGGGCAGAGGACGACCTCGGTTCGAGGCCACTCGTCGACATCATGCGACGGCAGTTGAGCACCGTTGCCGATCTGTACACAGGCGCATCTGGCATGTTGACGACCCGGGTTGTACGGCTCGCTTCCGAACACGCGCAGTTCCTCGCCTGGATGGCGCAGGACCAGGGCGACTCAGCCGCCGCCCTCGCCTGGTACGACCGCTCCCACGAATGGGCTTTGGAAGCCGACGAGCCCGATATGGCGGCCACGACTCTCAGCATGAAGGCGCATCTGGCCTGGTCAGCGGGGCACGGTCAGCGCTGTGCCCGTCTCGCTCAGGCCGCGCGCAGGGCCTCTCCGGGCGTCTCTCTGGGTGTTCAAGGCATGGCGGCGCAAATGGAGGCCCGTGGCCACGCGTTGGCGGGCGAGGCCGACGCGACCCATCGACTCCTCGACGAGGCAGAACGACTCATCCACCGCGCCGCAGAAAGGCCCGAGGACGAGCCACCGTGGATGTATTTCTACGGCGAGAACTGGTTCACGCTGCAACGAGGCATGGCTGAGATGCATCTGCGCCACTGGGACGGCGCTGTCGACTTGCTCCGTACGGGAATCAGCGTCCTGCCCGTCCAGTACCGCCGCGACCGCGCCTGGTACGGCGCTTGCTTGGCCCATGCGCTCGCCGCAGCCGGTCACGTCGACTTCGCGGTACAGACCGCAGTCGACTGTGCCGCTGACGCGGCCGATGTCGGGCGCCCCCACGCCTGGAACGAGCTGCACACCACCGCAGCGCTGCTCCTGCGGCGCGGCGCACCTCAAGCGCGCACCCTGGTCGATGCCTTGCGCGGCTACTGATCCCCTGAGCGGGCCCAGATCTAGTGCGTTTGCCCAGCTCGCTGGCTAGGCTGGGGCGACGGATAGTGGCTGGTCGGAGGGGGCGAGTTCGTGGATCCGGAGATGGTCGCGCTGGCGAGTGCGGCAGGGACAACCCTGGTCACGACGCTGACAACCGAGGCGTGGCAGAGCGTCAGGGAAGGGTTCGCCTCGTTATGGCGTCGTGCTCAGCCGGACCGGGCCGACGCAATTTCCGCCGAGCTCGACGCGACGCGCAACGACCTGCTCACTGCGCAGGCCAATGGTGACCTCGACTCCCCTGGCGAGCTGGGCGCAGAGTGGCAGGGGCGCGTCCGGCGGCTGCTTGTGACCCATCCCGAGGAGATGGAGGCGTTGCGGACACTGTTGAACGAACTGTCCCCGCACACACCCACACCCGAAGTCCCATCGGTGACTCAGCACGCCACCGCCTCCGGCCAAGCCCGGGTCTACCAGGCCGGCCGCGACCAGAACTTCGGCCAGCGGTGAGCGCCCGCAATGACGCCCAGGCCGAGGGCCAAGGCCGCGTCTACCAAGCCTCCGGTGACCAGCACATCATCGAGCACCACCATCACTCCCCCGACTGGTCGGGGCCCGACTCCGTACGCCGCCCGGCGGTCGGCCGTGCTCCCGTGGTGCTTCGCGACCGGGCCGGGGAGATGGACCGGCTGCGGGCCGCCGTGGAACCTGGCGTCGGTAACCGCGTCTACGTTCTCCACGGCTTGGGCGGATGCGGCAAGACCGCTGTCGCCTATGCGCTCTTCCATCACGCCACTGGCGAGGCCGGTCGACTCGGGCTGTGGGTCAACGCATCCGACCCCGCCTCCCTACGCTCCGGCATGCTCGCCGTCGCAGCGGACCGCGGAGCTACGGACGGCGAACTGACGGGGGCACGCAGCGGACTGCGCCCGGCTGCCGACCTCGTATGGCACTACCTCGACCACTCCGACCAGCCCTGGCTGCTGGTCCTCGACAATGCCGATACCCCCGCCATCCTCCGCGACGGCGGATGGCTGCGCACCAGCCCGGTCGGCACTGTCGTCGTCACAACCCGGCAAGCGGCAGCTCACTGGTGGCCTGGTGCCGAACTCCTTCAATTCGGCGTACTTCCACGTGAGGACGCCGCTCTCGTTCTCCGCGACCTTGCGCCCCATGCCGGGTCGGTCGAAGACGCCGGGGAGGTCGCAGACCGCCTCGGACGACTGCCCCTGGCACTCACCCTGGCCGGCGGATTCCTTGCCCACCAGGTGATCGACCCATGGACTCTCGCGGACTACAGTCGCCGACTGGACGGCGACGGCTCCGGTCTCAGCCCCACCGATCCCATCGAGCTCATCGACCAGGGCGCCGCAGCCGTCGGCGGTGACTCGCGTCATCTTCTCAGTCACACCTGGCAGCTGTCCCTCGATGCCCTCGCCGCCCAAGGCCTGCCTGAAGCGAGCCACCTTCTGAGCCTCCTCGCTTGCTGGTCCAGTGATCCGTTGCCACTGTCGGTCCTCTCCGGAGCCGAGCTCGAACCGACACTCCCGGCTTTTCGCGTTGAATCAGCCCTGCGCGGACTTCTTGATCACTCCCTGACCGAGCTCGTACCTGGGGAGATGCGCTGCCTGCGCACCCACGGCGTACTCCTCGACAGCGTGGCCCGAACCACGCCTGCTGACCAGCGCGAGCAACTCACGGCCACAGCCGCACGCCTACTTCTCGCTGTCTTGCCTGAGATACCTGACCGAGGTGCGCAGGAACCCCAGGTGAACCTGCTTGCGCCACATGTGATCCCGCTACTGCGGAGAATAGCGAATTGGGCATCCAGCCAATCGACGGTGGAAGCTGCGGCGGAGTGCGCTCTTCGGCTCGTCACTGCTGTCCACAGGGCTGGCGACTACGCCTCAGCGCTCGCGTTGGCCAGCGAGGCTGTGGAACTGGTGACTCCCCGGCTGAACGAAGACCACGTTTCGGTTATCAGGTTGCGTCAGCGCGTGGCGCGTGCTCTGTTTCGGCTTGGCCGATTCGAGGAATCCGAGGCCATGTACCTGCACCTGCTGGAAGACTCCGAACGGGTGCTGGGTCCAGAGGCATCAGAAACTCTTGGAACTTGCTTGAAGCTAGCCAGTCCAATGATCAACCTTGACCGTGAAACGGATGGCATCGCGCTGATTCGGCGCGCAGCAGAGGGGTACACCCAACTATACGGATCTGTACATCCCTTGACACTTATCGCTCGGTCATCCCTGCTGGATCAAACCACACAGTCGACCGAGGCCAACGCAGGTTCGACCGTGGTCACGGATTGCCGTCGCGAGCTAGGAGAAGACCACACCATCACGCTGGGCGCGGAGCTCGACTATGCGTGCGCGCTCCATCACGGCGAGCGAAATACCGAGGCTCTACCATACGCCCGCTCGGCCTTTGCGAAGTACGTACAACGCTTTGGCTCTGATTACCCAATCGCTTTGAACGCCAGATCAACGCTAAGCATGATTCTGGGCGCACTCGGCCAATACACAGAGGCGATCGAGCACGGCGAAAAACTTGTAGAAGGCCGGACCAGGGTACTCGGCCCGAGTCATCCATGGACACTTTTCGCCAAGGATCTCTTGGAAGAGTATCGACGCTCGCAAAGAAATGTCTGAGGGCGGCAAACCGCCGTTCCCCATTCATCTCCCCCGAGTCACGCGAGCTGCCGCGGCTTTGCGGTGGATATGGGACACGGACACGCCGTGGCGTCGGCGTGTCGCCGTCTCATATCCACCGCAAACTCATGTGTGCCGCTGATGGCGCCGGGCCGTGGCGCGCGTATGCACGACGTCCCGCTACCCGCCCACCACCGCCCGCACCTCATCCACCAGCCACCCGCGCCGCCAGCTCCCCCGGCCCACCGCCCAACTCCCCCAGCAGGGACTCGGCCCGCCCCACGAACCCGGCAGGCGCGTCCGGCTTCCCCACCACCGCCGCCCCGCCTCGGCCCGCAACCTGATCAGTTCCCCGCCCAGCTCGCCGCCCTCGTACGCGCGCCCTGGCGGCGGCTGCGCGGCACTAATGTGCTGTCTCGGCAGATTGATTACGGGTCGGTGTCGGGTGGTCTCGGCACTGGCGGTACAGGTTCGTCCTCGAAGCCCGCCTGGTGCCGTCGTCACGGGATGGCCCAAGCTGGCCCGCATGGATTGGTTGCCACTGCTCTCCACCCTGGCCGGGGCCGCGATCGGCATCGTCGCCACTCTCATCGCCGATCGGAATCGGTGGAAGCACGAGGATGTCAAAGAGGGTCGTCGGCTGCGGCTCGAGATCTACACGCAGTACGCCACCACCGTGAAGGTCCTCGGTGAGACCCTGCGGGCCGTGGCCAGGCGAGAGCACCCTTCCGACGACGAACGAGCGCTTGTGCTGCGCGAAGCCTTTCGGGATTCAGGCATAGCCATCGCATCGGAACGGATGTGGCTCATCGCGCCCGAACCCGTCGTCAAGGCCTCCAACAGCGTGTTCCACTGCCTGCGACGCATCTGCGACGGCTACGTCGACGG
This sequence comes from Streptomyces sp. NPDC007917, assembly GCF_042959105.1. NCBI lineage: Bacteria > Bacillati > Actinomycetota > Actinomycetes > Kitasatosporales > Streptomycetaceae > Streptomyces > Streptomyces sp. NPDC007917. The sequence goes on along the minus strand of NZ_JBIBKK010000013.1, from coordinate 140,967 downwards.
CACTGCTGTCAGCAGTCCAGAGGATCGCGCCCGCTGGGAGGCGCGCGGCACAGCGGCCGCCAAGATGCGCAAGCTCATGCGTGAAGATCTCGGCGTTGGCCCACTCACCGAACGCCACAGCCCCCTTCTCAACGACTACGACGACCCCGCCGCGCAGTGATGGTGACCGTGGCACCGACTCATGGGATGGCCCGGCTAGACCTCCCCCAGGTCGGCCGCCAGGTCCGCCGCGCGAGAGAGCTCGTCCGCCAGTGCCGTCCGTTCCGCTTCGGTAAGGGTGAGGGCGGCGGCCTCGGCGAGACGGGTGCGGGCCGTGGTGGGGTCGTCGAGTTGGGCGGCGAGGTCGGCGCGGAGGGTCAGGGCGCGGTAGTGCTCGGCGGGGGTGGCGGGGGTTTCCTTCGCGAGGGCGTGGTCGAGGATGCGGGCGGCCTGGGCGGGGTCTCCCTTGGAGAGGCCGATCAGCCAGGCGTTGTGCACCGCGCGGGCGAAGGGCTCTTGTGGTGCGGGGGCGTGCTCGAGGGAGGCGCCGGTGGGCCGGCCGATGCGGACGCAGTTGCCGCCGGGGTCGGTCATCAGGAACTGCCTCATGCCGTATGAGGTGTCTTTCAGCTGCCCGATGCGCGGGAGGCCACGGGTCGGGACGCGGCCGAGGGAGGCCTTGAGCCGGGCCCGGAAGGTCTCGTACAGCTCGTCGACCCGATCGGTGACGATGTAGCAGGTGGACCAGGACTCGGCCGGGACAACCGACTTGTTGCCGAAGAACTGCAGCTCGATGTCGTCGCCGTAGCTGAGTGCCGCATACGGGTTGGGGCGGGTCTGCAGGTGGTCCACGGTGAAGCCGAGGCACTTGTAGAACTCCACCAGTTCGGGGATCGACGGGCAGGGGAGGATGGGGATCACCTTCTCGACCATGCTCCGGACGGTAGGCCGCGGACCCCCACTAGTCAAACTTGACTAATGGCCCGCCGGGTCGTCGCCGGCGGGTATACGGCCCGCCCGGGCGCGACGCGGCAGCCCGCTGCTACCCGGCCAGCACCACCCGTACCTCGTCCACCAGCCCACCCGCCCGGGCCACCCGCGCCTCCAACTCCCCCGGCCCGGCGCCCAACTCCCCCAGCAGCGACTGGGCCCGCCCGACGAACCCGGCAGGCGTGTCCGGCATCCCCGCCACCGCCGCCATCGCCCCCTTCTCGTTGAGGCACCAGCGGCGGTGATGCGCGAACAGCGCCTGGACGAGCAGCCCAACAGCCCGGGACAGGCTCAGCGAGACGTGCAGTACGTCACCGCGCCGGGCCGACTTGGCCGCGTTCGCGACCAGGAACCCCGCCTCCCACACCGCCCCCGCCGTCAGAGCCTCCCGCAACGGCTCCGGGTAGCGCCCCGCCTCGGCCCGCAGCCCGCCCAACTCCCCGCCCGGATCGGCCAGCACCCGCCCCAGGGCCACCTCGCCCACGTAGCAGGGCGACCAGAAGCCCAGCGGATGCCCGATCTGGGTCCCCACCTCGTACCGCCCGGCGCGGCAGTCCTCCCACACCGCCCGTACGCGGTCCAGGTCCCGCAGGATCCAGTCCACGGCCTGCCCGTCCACGTCCAGCCATGCCCCGCCGTTCACCCACGGCCCCCACTCGCCCGGCCCCGCGACCTCCACCGGCCCGCCGGCCACCTCGGCCGCCAGCCCCCGCATCCGCTCCACATCCAGCGGGCCCCGGTAGTACACGCCCAGGTCCCAGTCCGAGTCCGGCGTGTGCTCGCCCCGGGCGCGGCTTCCGCCGAGCATGACGCCGACCACGCCCGGGACCTCCACCAGCCGCGCCGCCATGTCCTCAATCCCGATACTCCCGATCGTCATCGGCCCATCCTCCGCCGCGAAAACTCGGTGGAGCCACACCGATCCCGCTGCATAGGCTCGCGGGATGGCCACTCGTACGTTCCGTATCACCGTCCGCGGTGTGTTCGACGGATTGAGCAATGACCAGCGGTCCGAACTCCTGGCCCGCGCCGCCGAGCATGATGTGCTGCGCGCGGGGTTCACCCCGGAGGGGCATCTCAGCTACGACATCGCGGCTCGGCCCGCCTTCACCTTCCGCTTCCAGGACTCGGGGGAAGCCGAGGAGGACATCCTGGACGCGACGGAGCGTGCCGAGGAGGCGGCGAAGGCGTGGCTGACGGAGCGCGGGTACGGCTACAAGAACCTCAAGTCCAGCGCGGAGGACCTGTCCCAGGCGCCGCTGGGCAAGCGGCAGCGCCGCGAAGCCGCTCGCGCCGCCGTCCAGAAGGAGGCGCGGTGAGTGGTCTGGGGACGGTAGCGGTCACGGGGGCCGCGGGGAACATCGGGTCCGTGGTGCGGGAGGCGCTGCGGGGCGAGGCGGAGCGGCTGGTTCTGCTCGACCGGGTGCCGCTTCGGCCGGAGGCCGGGAACGAGGAGGTGCACACCGTCGATCTGCGGGACGCGGCTGCCGTGGAGGCGGCGCTCGCGGGGGCCGACCGTGTGCTCCATCTCGGCGGGGTGGCGGATGAGGCGCCGCTTCCGGCTCTGCTCGAAGCCAATGTGCTCGGCACGCACCACGTCCTGGAAGCGGCGCGGCGCACCGGGATCGAGCGGGTCGTGCTGGCGAGCAGTAACCGGGCGACGGGCTTCTACCCGGCCGGGCATCTCACCGGGCCGCGGGAGCCGGCCCGCCCCGACGGTCTTTACGGGGTGAGCAAGGTGGCCGTCGAGGCTCTGGGACAGCTGTACGCGGACAAGTTCGGGCTGTCCGTGGTGTGCCTGCGTATCGGCAGTTTCGAGGCTGCGCCCACCGAGCCCCGGCATCTGGCGACCTGGCTGAGCCCGCGCGATGCCATCGGCTTCGTCCGGGCCGCGCTGACCGCCCCGGCGTCGACGCGTTTCGCCACGGTGTACGCGGTCTCCGGCAACACCCGCCGCTTCTGGGAGCTCCCCGACCCGGCGGTGCTGGACTACGTCCCCGTCGACGACGCGGAACGCCACGCCGACGACATCCCCGGCTCGGACCGCCCGGCCGACCCCACCGCGCCCCAGGCCGGTTCGTACGCACTGCCGGAGTTCACCCTCGAACACCTCCGGCCCTGACCGAGACCATTCACTTGCCAGGAGTGACGGCATGCCGGAAACACCCGGGACAACACCCGTGACCAGCCATGTCGCGATCGTGACGGGTGCGAATCAGGGAATCGGGGCCGCGACGGCAAAGGAGCTCGCCGCCCGCGGCATCGCGGTGCTCTGCACCTGTCTGCGGCTGCGTGACGCCGATACGGCGGACCGCTACCACCGTGAGCGGGCCGCCGACTGCACGGAAGTGGTGGAGGAAATCCGCCGGGCCGGGGGCCGGGCCGAGGCGTTCGAGGCGGACCTCGGCGACCCTGACACCCCCGGGACGCTTTTCGACGTCGCCGAGGAGCGCTTGGGGCCCGTCGACATCCTGATCAACAACGCGTCCGGGTGGATCCAGGACACCTTCACCCCGGATCCGGCCGACCAGTTCGGCCGACCGCTGCGTCCGGTCACCGCGCGGACCTGGTCCCAACAGTTCTCGGTGGACGCGATGGCACCCGCGTTGCTGATCGGCGAGATGGCCCGTCGCCATCGGGCCCGCGGCGCCGACTGGGGACGTATCGTGGGGCTGACCTCCGGTGGCGACCTCGGCTTTCCGGGAGAGGTGTCCTACGGGGCCGCGAAGGCGGCCCAGACCAACTACACCTTGTCCGCCGCCGTGGAACTGGCCCCTCTCGGCATCACCGCCAACGTCGTGCACCCGCCCGTGACCGACACCGGCTGGGTCACGGACGAGGTGCGCCAGTTCGTCGCGTCGAGCGCCACGCACTTCCATGTCGCCGATCCGGCGGATGTCGCGAAGACCATCGTGTTCCTCACCTCCGACGATGCGGCGCTGGTCACCGGCAATGTGATCACCCTTCGCTGAAGGCCACGGCACTTGCTCACGCCGCTGCGACGAGGACGGCCGCGAGGGCCAGCAGTCCGAGCCCGGCGAGCAGGCAGTCGACCGCGGCCCGGATGAGACGGAACTTGTGCGTGGCGAGTTCGGCCATGAACCTCACCTGCCCCACCTGATAGCCGGAGGACAGACGCTCGCCCAGTTGGTCATCGCTCAACGCGGGCCAGCCGGTCCAGTCGTCGCCTCCGACGTGCGGACGGACCGCGAGCAGCAGGATCACGGTCGTGGCCAGCAGCGCGGCGGTGCCGAGGGCGCCGGTCACTGCGGCCGGGGTGGTCGGGTGGAGGTCGGGCGCCATGGAGCCCAGCGCCACGAGCGCGGCTCCGGCCAGGGCCAGTAACAGGCTCGCTTTCGATTCGGAGCGCGCCAAGTCGGCTTGCAGGGCCGCCACCGTCGCGGCGATACGGTCTTGCGCGTGGTCCAGTCGCGGGTCAGGTGCGGTGGTTGCCATGGGTGTGCCCACTCCCGTCGCGTCGGCAGGTTGGTCTGGCGCGGTCTGTTGAGGACTGAGACGCCGCGCTCCGCCACTCCGTTTCCTGTCGGCTCGGTTACGGCCTTCCGCATCACGCCTGTTGTGCGTAGAGGGTGGCGGTCTCGGCCGCCTTACGGGCCAGGGCCTGGCGGAGTTCTTCGGGAGCGAGGACTTCCGCGTCGGCGCCGAACACGAGCAGCGCTTCGGCGGCCCCCAGCGACCGGAAGCGCAGCTCGACCAGTTGCCGTTCCGTACCGCCGCCGTCCTCTTCGGCGGCGTGCCGCGGGGTGCCGGGCGCCAGGTCGGCCTCGTGGATGCGCAGGAACCTGCCCAGGACCTCCCGCCGGACGCCGACCGTGACGGAGACGGGGGCGGGGACCTCGTCGATGCGGCGGCGGAGGGTGTCCCATACGTCGGTCAGCTCCAGGCCGTCGCGCCGCTGGGCGGGCTGGGCGAGGACGGTGGCGGACACGGTGCGGTCGGCGCGGAAGAGCCGGGGCTCGCCGCGGTGGTCGGCGACGAGGTACCAGACACCGGCCTTGCTGACCAGCCCGTACGGATCGAGGGTGTACGAGCGGACGCGGCTGTCGCGGCCGTGCCGGTAGCGCAGCCGCAGGCGCCGGTCGGTGAACACGGCCTGCTGGAGGACGGCCAGGTCGGCGCCGGGGCGCGAGGGGCGGCCGCGCCAGCGGGCGGGGTCGATCAGGATGCGGCGGCTGGCCAGGTCGGCGTCCGGCCGGTGCGGGGCGGGCAGGGCCGCCATGATCTTGCGCAGCGCGGACCCTATGGCCTGCCCCAGGCCCAGGTCGGCGTGGGTGCGGCCGGCCAGCAGCACGAACAGGGCGCGGGCCTCGTCGGCGGTCAGCCCGGTGACGTCGGTGCGGAAGCCGGGCATCAGGGCGATGCCGCCGTGCGGCCCGCGCGTGGTGTAGACGGGCACGCCGGCCGCGGACAGCGCCTCGACGTCCCGCATGATCGTGCGGACCGACACCTCCAGGCGCTCGGCCAGCGTGCCGGCGGGCAGCTGCCCGTGGGTCTGCAGCAACAGCATGATCGAGAGCAGCCGGTCGGATCTCATGGCTCCAAGGATGCCTGCGGTATATGACGCGACCTGTCATGTACGGCGCGCGGCATCCGGCTCCCCCGCCTCCGCCACCACCACATAGAGGGTCACCGCCGCGAAGAAGGGCCCCGCGGCGAGGTGGTCGAGAAACCGGCGCGCCGCCTCCTCGCTGAGGTACCCGGCCGCCGCCGCGCGCTCCGCGTTGCGCTGGAAGCCGAGGATCCGGTCGGCCGACCTGACGTCGCGGAAGACGGAGGTGACCGGGACGACCGACGGCACCGCGAAGCCGGCCTCCGTCGCGAGCCGGGGCAGCTGACGGCCGATCACGGCGTTGCGGACGATCCGGTCGGCGATGTGGCGGGTGTACGCGCGGGAGATCTCGGGGTCGGGGTGGTCGACGGCCAGCGAGTCCCAGTCCGGCTCGGCCATGACCAGCCGCCCGCCCGGCCGCAGCACGCGCCGCGCCTCGGCCAGGACCTGGGCCGGGTCCGTGACGTGCTGGAGGGTGCGGTCGGTGCGGGCGCGGTCGACGCTCGCGTCCGCCAGGGGGAGGGCGTGGGCGTCGCCGAGCCGTACGTCCACGGCGGGGAGGTCCGCCGTACGCTCACGGGCCCGGTCCACCATCGCGGGGTCGGTGTCGACGCCGATCACCGTCCCGGAGGGGGCGACCGCCTCGGCGAGGGCGGCCAGATCGGTGCCGGGGCCGCAGCCCAGGTCGAGCGCGGTGTGGCCGGGGCGGGCGTCCAGCGCGTCGAGCACGAGCTGCTTGTACGAGCGGCCGACGTCGGTCCCGGCCAGCCGGTCGAGATAGCCGATCCGGTCGGGCACCGCCGCCTCGAACATCCGGTCCGTGACCTCGGCCATGGACCGCAGCTCCCGCTCCAGCACCTCGCGCCCCCTGGCCGTGAGCCGCACCGGGCGCTGGCGGCCCTCCCCGGCCAGGGGCTCGATCAGCTCCTTGTCCTCCAGGCGTGAGAGGGCTCCGTAGAGGCTGCCGGGGCCGAGGCGTTCGCCCGACAGCTTCTCGATGGCCGCGTTGATGGCGTAGCCGTGCAGGGGCCCGTCGGCGAGGGTGCAGAGCACCAGCATCTGGGCGTCGTTGGTGCGCATGGGGCTCCTCGTCTCCGGCGAACAGGGCACGCTTCGCACCCCATACTACGCATCGCGTACTACGCGGTGCGTAGCAATCGCCGGAACCGGGCCCGGGCCGCTCTATCCTGGGCCCGTACGCACCGCCCGTACGCACCAGCCGTACGCACCACGTACGCATCCGCACACCCTTCGACCCGACCCGGAGCGCCCCCTTGTACTTCACCGACCGCGGCATCGAGGAGCTGGAGAAGCGGCGCGGCGAGGAGGAGTTCACCTTCGAGTGGCTCGCCGAGCAGCTGCGCACGTTCGTGGACCTGAACCCGGACTTCGAGGTCCCGGTGGAGCGGCTCGCGACCTGGCTGGCCCGGCTCGATGACGAGGACGACGAGGAGTAGCCGAGTGGTCGGGCAGCCCCGCCTCCTCCGACGGCTCAGACCGTGTAACCGCCGTCGACGTTGATCGTGGCGCCCGTGATGTAACCGGCCTCCGGCCCCGCCAGATAGGCGACGAGGCCGGCCACCTCGTCGGCCGTGCCGTACCGGCCCACCGCGAGGTGCGGGAGGGCGAGATCCGCCCACGGCCCGTCGGCCGGGTTCATGTCGGTGTCCACCGGGCCGGGCTGGACGTTGTTGACGGTGATGCCGCGGGCGCCGACCTCGCGGGCCAGACCGCGGGTGAAGCCCGCCACCCCGGCCTTGGTCAGCGCGTAGAGGCTGCCGCCGGTGAAGGGGACGCGGTCGGCGTTGACGCTGCCGATCGTGATGACGCGGCCGCCGTCGCCGATGTGGCGCAGCGCCTCCTGGGTGGCGGCGAAGACGGCGCGCAGGTTCACGGCGGCGACGTGGTCAAAGTCCGCGTCGGTCATCTCCTCGATCGGCCGCATGAGGCCCACCCCGGCGTTGTTGACCAGGATGTCCAGCCGCCCGAACCTCTCGACGGCCTCGGCGATGGCGGACCGCAGCGCCGCGCGGTCCGCGACGTCGGCCCGCACCGCCATCGCCTGCCCGCCGTCCGCGATCACCGACTTGACCACGGCCTCCGCCCGATCCGCCGCGGCGACGTAGGTCACCGCGACCGCGGCGCCCTCCTCCGCGAGCCGGCGCGCGATGCCCGCGCCGATCCCCCGTGAGCCGCCGGTGACGATCGCCACCTTGCCGCTCAGCCTCCGCGCATCCGAAGCCCGGCCCTCCGGCGCCCGCACGCCCGAAGCCCGCTCGTTCACGCCCTGTGCCGCCTGTGCCATCGCAGCCACTCCCCAACGTATTTATTGAATGGACGTTCAAGATGTCAGGCACACGGGCACCGCGCAACTGATATCTTGAACGGGCGCTTAAAAAGTGAGGAGGGTCACCGCCATGGCGAAGGGACGCCCCCGCGAGTTCGACATCGACGACGCGCTGTCAGCGGCGGTCGCCGTCTTCTGGGCCAAGGGCTACGAGGGCACCACGATGGCGGACCTGTCCGCCGCCACCGGCCTCAAGGCGGGCAGCATCTACGCCGCCTTCGGCTCGAAGGCGGACCTGTTCAAGCGAGTGCTCGACACTTACGCCGACACGGTCTTCTCATACGGCCCCAAGGCCCTGGAGGCCGAGACCGTCCGCGAGGTCGTCAGCCGGTGGCTCAGGGGCGCGGCCGAGGCCATGACCGGGCCGGCCACCCCGGCCGGCTGCCTCCTCGTCCACGGCGCGCTGGTCACCGGGGACGCCGCGAGCGAGGTGAAGGCCGACGTGTGCACCCGGCGCCGGGCGGGCGAGGCCATGCTGACCGAGCGCTTCGAGCAGGCCCGGCTGTCCGGTGACCTCCCCGCCGGCGCCGATCCGCAGGACGCCGCGCGGTATGTCCTCGCCCTCACCGAGGGCATGGCCGTCCAGGCCGCGTACGGCGTCGACCGCGCCGGCCTGGGGCGCCTGGTCGACCTGGCCCTCGTCCGGCTGCCGTGGGAGCGCGCCGATGCCGGGGCCGGGCCGACCGGGCTCCCGGCTCAGCCGTCCAGGTAGAGGAGCGCTTCCGACCGCGCGCTGTCGTAGCGCTCCTGGCCGGAGCCGACGAGGTGCCGCGACAGCCCGCTCTCGGGGCCGTAGCCGTTCTCCTGGGCCCAGCCGGAGACGAGATGGTTCACCTGCTTCTGGCCGGTGGTGAAGTGGTACTCCGTCTCCTGCGCCGCCGCCTGCCCGGCCTGGGCGACCTGGTCTTCTTTCCAGTCGTAGACGCCCGCGTACAGAACGCGGTAGACGGCGTCCGTGACGAATCCGGTGGCCGGGCCCTTGCCCGCGAGCGAGGCACCGGCGCTGGCGCCGGCCTGCATACCGCCGGTGGCGACGAATTCGGCCGTCTGGGCGTGGTTGGCCCAGGAAACGGCGTCGTCCTTCTTGTCGCGGGCGATGTCGGAGCTGATCCCGTCGTAGAAACCGAAGACGGAGGACGCCCCTTCGATGGCCGAGGCGCGTTCGCCCGGGCTGTTGAAGTCCGTCTTGGTCAGCGTCCCGGCGGAGTAGAAGCGCTCGGCGTCGTACATCTCGCCGAACGCCTTACCGTCCTCCGCCACACCGCGCATGATGCGGGTCAGGGTCTCCTTGGGGACGGACATGTGGGCGTTCTTGGGGTCGTCCGTGCCGTCGCTCCACACCCCGTCCTTGTCCGCGTACGTACCCGTACGGGTCAGGATCTCGTGGGTTTCGGGCGTGTAGTCGACGAGCATGCGGCCCATGTTGTCCCGCAGGTTCGGATGCAGACCGGCCCCCTTCCGGCCGTCGTCCAGGAGCGTGAGGGTGTCGTGCATGACGCGGGCCTCGGCGTCGGTGTGATATCCGAGAACGTGGTCCGTGCCGGGGACGTTTCCGGTGGCCGCCGCCTCGAGCGCGGGCCCCAGACCCGTACGGCTGTCGGGGTCGTCCCGGTAGTAGATGTCGCCGTCCGGGGTCTGCATCACGATCTTGGGCCAGTTGCGGTCCTGCAGCAGATACTTCAAGTGGTCGTTGTCGCCGTTCACGCCCGGGTCGAGGAACGCCGTGGCCACGTCGGGCTGCTTGCCCATGATGCCGAGCAGGTCATCGAGCGGGTCGGTGGATTTCAGGCTGTGCCCCTCGCCCTTCTGCCACTTGTCCGTTCCGTCTTTCTTCTCCAGGGCGACGAGATCGTTTCCGACGTCGAGCAGGAACCGCTTCCCGTAGTTCTTTCCGTGCGTCATGAGGTTGACGAACGACTGGTAGCCGTAAAGGCTCTCCCCCGGGCGCCCGAAGTTCTCGGTGCCCACCTTGCGCAGCCCCTCCTGCCACTTCTTGTAGAAGGGGTCGGAGGGCGACTTGGTCGCGGTGGCCAGGGAGGTGGCCACGCCTTCCTGGAGGGCGCTGAATTCCTTCTTGTCGTCGTCCTTGGCGAGGCTGTTGAACTTGTTGTTCAGCTGGATGGTGGCCTTGGGGCCGAGGCCGTCCAGAAATGTCTGGCTGAACGCCTTGTCGTGCTTGTTGTCCCGGAACAGCCGCTGGAGCTCGGCCATCTCCTTGTCGCTGAGATCGTCGCCGGAGTTGAGCTTGGTCGCGAGCTCCTTGGCCTCCTTGCCCTCGACCTTCTCGATATCGCCTTCCGCCGCGCCGTTGAATCCGTTGACCACGCCGTCGAAGGGGTCGGGGTCCGTCACGGCCGCCTTGAGGGCGAGCTTCACGCCCCGGTCGGCGTCGTCGACCGCCTTGACCGCGGCCTCGATGTGCCGGGTCCATGTCTGCTCGACGTCGCGTATCCCGGGGTCGTGCCGCGCGGCATTGGCGTCGGCCTCACTGGCCTTCGAGTAGTCGTAACTGGCGATGCCGGCGTCCGAGACCTTCATCCCCGCCTTCACGGCGTCCGCGACCGCCGACTTCACCTTCCCGCGCAGCTCCACGAACTGGCTGTGCGCATCGCGCAGGATCGAGGCGACGGCGCGGGCCTCCTTGGGCGCCGCGGTGAACTGCTCGTCGGTCAGCCGCATGTTGGGGCGGGCGACCATGTTCGACTGACCGGTCCAGGTCCCGTCGAGCCCGACCGACTTGACCTTGCTGTCGTAGATCTTCTGGACCGCTTCGAATTTCTTGGCGGCCTCGTCCCATTTGGTGGCGGCCGACTCGAGGAGCGACAGGTCGATGGTCATGACCTGGTGGTACGTGAGCACGAGTTCCCCTTCAGCGGTTCTTCTCAGCGGTTCTCAGAGGCTCGAGACGGGGACGGCGTGTCGTGCGGATGCGGAGCGAGCGGGACGAACGGCATGATTCCCCCGTGACCAGTCATCAAGTGGAACGCCACATTCGGCGATTGCACCCTACGAAGCTAGCAGCGCCGCGTACATACTTGGTTCAAAGATCAAAAGCTTGAGGACGATCTGAGGCGGCCAAAGGCAGCGGCCACCGCGTCGGCGACCTCCTCGACGGTGCGCCCGTCGGTGGCGACGCTCAGGTCCCCCAGGGCGGCGCGTTCCAGCGCCTCGGCGTCGGCCGCCGCCGCGTCGGCGACCTCGAGCAGCCGAGCGGTGGGCCGCCCCCTCAGCGGGTCGCCGGGCTGCGGCCAGCTGCCGCCCTGTCCGCGGCTGAGAATCCGCCGCACCAGCTGCTCACGTCCGGCGTGGAGCCGGCAGAACGTCACGGTGGCCGGGGCCAGCGCGTCGGTGTACGTCCTGACCACGGACTCGTCCTCGGCCTGGCCGACGACCGTGAGGCGCCGCGCCCCCGCCGCCCGGTACGTCTGCCATACGGCGGCCAGGTTGCGGGCCTTCACCCGGTGGTTGCCGGGGTCGTCGGCCGGGGCCGGGGCACAGAAACCGATCTGGTCGAGGTCGAGGTAGGCCGCCGTGTGTCCGGCGCTCAGGGCCCTTTGGAAGAGCGTGAAGCCGACCGTCGACTTCCCGACGCCCGTCGCCCCGCACAGCCACAGGACCGAACCCCCGGCGGGCGCGGGAGCCGGGGAGGCGTCCGGAACCCCCGGCGCCGGGGGCTGCCGTTCAACGAGGGCGGGGGCAGGGGCGGGAGCGGGGGCGGCCGGGTCCGGCCATCCGCCGACGCGCTCCCGCACCCGCCGCGCCACCTCGGTCACCGACAGCCCGCTGGTGTCCACGCAGACGTCCGGGACGCCGCTCGCGTCCAAGGCCTCCGCGTCCCGCAGCGCGTCCGCCACGGCCACGGTCGACCCCGTACGCCCCACGAGCCGCCGCCTCAGCTCGTCATGGCCGGCCCTCAGCCGGCACACGGTCAGCGCGGCGCCCGTGATCCGGTCGGCGTCGACACCGCGAGCGGTGTCCACGACACCGGACACGACGACGCACCGCGCGCCCGCCGCCCGGAAACCGGCCACCACCGCGCCGACGTTCCGCGCCTGCATCAGATGGCGGCCCGGGTCCGACGGCGGTTCGGGGTAGCAGATGCCCAGCTGGTCGACGTCCACATAGCCGGCCGCGATCCCGGCCCGCCTGAGCCCGGTGAAGATCTCCCAGCCGACCTCGGTCTTACCCACCCCCGGCGGCCCGTACAGCCACAGCACGGGGATCGGACCGCCGCTCACCACCGCGCCACCACCTGTGACGGCACCACCTGTGCCGCAACCACCCGTCACGCCACCGCCGGGCCGCGCCCCGGCGCCCCCGCCTCGTAGTCGAGCCGGGGGTCGGAGGCCAGCACCGCCCGCTGGAGGCGCTGCAGCTTCGCCGACGGCTCGATGCCCAGCTCCTCCGTCATGGCCAGGCGCAGCCGCTGGTACACCGCGAGGGCGCGGGTGCGCTGGCCGGAGCGGTGGAGGGCGAGCATGTAGTGGCCGTGCATGCCCTCGTGGAAGCGGTGCTCGACGACGAGCGAGGCCAGGTCGCTCAGCGCCTCCTGGTGGCCGCCGAGCCGCAGCCGGGTCTCGATGCCGCGCTCGGTGACGGTGAGCCGGGACTGCTCGAGCCGGGCGACCTCGGCCTGCAGGGGGCGGCCGTGCGGCGCGACGTCGACCAGGGCCGGGCCCTGCCAGACCGCCAGGGCCTGCCGGAAGGCCGTGTCGGCGGCCCGCTCGTCACCGGCCTCCAGCGCGTGTTCGCCCTCGGCGACGCGGTCGCGGTAGCGGTGGACGTCGAGCTGGCCGTAGCGCAGCTCCAGGGCGTAGCCGCCGGGCCTGGTCTGCAGCACGTCCCGGGCGACCGCGGCCGACGGGACGCCGAGCGCCTGGGCGAGCAGTTTGCGCAGGTGCAGGACGTACGTCTGGAGCGTGGTCAGCCCGGTGCGCGGCGGCCGCTCGCCCCACAGCTCGGTCATCAGGGTCTGTACGGGCACCATCCGGCCGTCGTTGAGCAGCAGCAGGGACAGGACCTTGCGCGGCTTCATCGCGCTGGGCACCGCCGACTGGTCGCCGTGGCGCAGCGTCAGCGGTCCGAGGACGCTCACATGCATGGGTGGAGCCACCTCCTCACACATCACCTGCGGTACGCGCGTAGGAACAGGTCGGCGGCCTTCTCGCAGATGGCCGCGGCTTCGTGCCCGGGCAGCGGGCGGGTGCCGTACATCGACTGGTGCAGGCCCTGCTGGACGAGCAGGGCGACGAACTGCCGGGCGGCGGTGGCCGGTTCGTCGACGCACAGCTCGCCGCGCTCGGTGCGGCGGGTGAGCAGGTCGACGAGGTACGTGACGAGCTGCTGGGGCTCGCCGTCCGCGCAGGCCGGGCGCAGCGAGGGATGGCGGGCCACCTCGGAGATGACCAGGCGGCGCAGCGCGGAGGCGCGCTCGTCGAGCAGCACCTGGAGCACCCGGTGGCCGAAGGAGACCAGGGCCGTCCCGACCTCCGCGGCGCCCTCGTCCCCGGCTTCGCCGGCGGGACGGAGGCCGGGGGCGGCCTCGGGGTCGGAGACGGAGTCGGGGCCGGAGTCGGCGTCGGGGCCGGAGTCGGGGTCGGGCGTGAAGCGGGCGGCCACCCGCTCCCGTTCGCCCTCGACGGCCGCGAGGAACAGCCGCTCCTTGTCCCCGAAGTGGTTGTAGACGGTCTGCTTGGACACACGGGCCTCGTCGGCTATGACGTCCACGCTGGCCCGGGTGTATCCCTCGCGCAGGAAGACGGCGACGGCCGCTTCCAATATGGCCTGCCGCTTGGCGGGCTGAGGGCCCGCCGGCCGGCCCACGGCACCGCGCGACCGCGGCGCGCTGTCCGTCCGCAAGGCTCCGTCCTCCTGACTCGCCGGCGCCGATGCGCTCTTGCCCTCGATGGACTTGCGAGTCTAGCCTTCCATCACTTCACTGGACTAGTCGGTCCAGTCCAATTAATTAGGTCCACCGCCCCACGAGGAGAGAGCTCCATGAGCGCACCGGAGAACAGCGATGCCCTGCGCCACCTCACCCTGGCGCCCGAGGCGCAGAACCAGCTGTTCCTGGAGGCCCGTACGGCCAACACGTTCACCGACGAGCCGGTCACGGACGAACAGGTCCGCGCCATCTACGAACTGGTCAAGTACGCGCCCACCTCGATGAACCAGCAGCCGCTGCGCGTGGTCCTGGTGCGCTCGGCGGAGGCCCGCGCCCGCCTCGTGTCCCATATGACGGGGCGCAACCAGGAGAAGACGGCCAAGGCCCCGCTGGTGGCGGTCCTCGCGGCGGACCTGGACTTCCACGAGGAGCTGCCCAAGCTGGTGCCGTTCATGGAGAACCCGCAGGACATCTTCGCGGAGCCGGGCGTCCGCGAGGCCTCAGCGCGCTTCAACACCGCGCTGCAGGTGGGCTACTTCATCCTGGGGGTGCGCGCGGCGGGTCTGGCCGCCGGGCCGATGATCGGTTTCGACGCCGAGGCCGTGTCGAAGGAGTTCTTCGAGGACGGCCGGCACCGCGCGGTGTGCGTCGTCAACATCGGCAAGCCGGGGCCCGACGCCTGGATGGGCCGGCTGCCGCGCCTGGAGTACGACGAGGTCGTCACCACGGTGTGAGCGAGCCCGGGATACGGACCGCCTGTGCCCCGACGGCGGGGCACAGGCGGTCGCCTTTCCGGATGTCAGCTCTCGCTGTCTCAGCTCTCGCTGTCTCAGCTCTCGATCAGCTCATGGAACGCGACGGTGTCGAAGATGTCCTCCATCCTCATCGCCTTTCCGTCCCGCATCGTCCAGGAGTGCAGGAAGTCCAAGGTCGCGGTGGTGCCGGTGCGCGAGGTCACCTCGCGGGTGCCCAGGACGATGACCCGGTCCCCCTGCTCGATGAACTCCTGGGGGTTGAGCTTCATCCCGCCGAGCACGGTCGGGACATGGGCGAGGAATTCCTTGATCCCCGCGTGGCCCAGCTTGGTGCCGCCGAGGCCGTACTTGGCCATCCCGTCCGGGTGGACCCACTCCACGTCCGGGTGCATCCCCGCGAGGATCCCCTCGATGTCCCGGTCGCGGAAGCCCGCGTAGCACGCCTGGATGGCCTCGATGTTCTGTGACGCCACGGTTGTTCGCATCTCCTCGGTGTCTTCTCGGTTCAGGTGGCGGAAGCGTCCGGGCGCGGCTTGACGTGGTCGGGGTACAGCGCCTCGAGGGTCTGCCGTACGCCCTCGCGCCACGGCACCCGGCAGGGGCCGGTGAGCTCCCGTCGGCGCGCCGGGTCGAACTGGTAAGTCTCCCGGGTGACCTCACTGGGCACCAGCTTGGCCTCGACGCCGGTGAGCTCTTCGAGGTAGCGCACGCAGTCCGTCATGCCGACCGGCTCGTCACCGCCCCAGTTGACCAGCGTGGCGGGCACGGACGCGGCCGCCCACAGGGCCGGCACCTGGCTGACCAGGTCGTCGGTGTGCAGCAGCGAGCACCAGTTCTGGCCCTCCAGCGGCACCGGTATCGGCTCGCCGGCCAGCATCCGCTTGAAGTAGAGCATCGGCACCCCGCCGTAGCCTCCGGGCCCGTACGCGATGTTGAGCCGGGCGATGGTGGTCGGCAGGTTCAGCACGCTCGCGAAGGCCCGTACGGCGCCCTCGGCGGCGATCTTGCCCACGGGGTAGGCGGGCAGCCAGTCGGCGACCCCGTCGACGGGGTCGTCCTCGGAGTACGGGTGGTCCAGGGTCTGCCGCTTGTAGAGCGCGCCCGTGGAGACGTACAGGAACGCCTCCGCGCCGCGGCAGTGGGTCATCAGCCGGCCGCAGGCGACGGAGTTGACCTCCATCGCGGCGTTGAAGTCACCGTCCTCGCCGCGCCGCACCGCCGAGTGGATGACGTGGGTGAAGTCGTCGGGGAGCCCGTCGTACGCGGCGCCGCCGAGGTCGTTCATGTCCCAGTGGTACGTCCTGATCCCGCGGGCGCGCAGCTCGTCCTCGACGCCCGGGGTGGCGAACCGGCCCAGGCACCACACCTCGTTGCGGGTGGCCAGTGCCTCGGCCACCGGGCGGCCGACCTGTCCGCTGCCGCCCGTGACCAGGATCTTCTTGCCTTTCAACGTGCTCTTCTCCTCTTGCTCGCGCTGCTCGCGCCGCTCGTCACTCGCCGTCGCCCAGCGCGCGGTCGAGCTCCCTGCGCAGGATGGCCTGGAAGGTCGCGACGTGCTGGGGCCCCATCAGGGTGTAGTGCTCGCCGGGCACGTCGACATAGCGGTTGGCCTCGGTGGTGTGCTCGTCCCACCTGCGCAGCTCATGGTTGAGCCAGTCCTCCTTGGTGCCGCGCAGCGGGATGGCGTAGAAGACCGTCATCGACCGGGTGGTGCCGGTGGGTGTGTAGCTGCGGCCGAGGTCGGTGAGCCCGTTGGCGAGCTCGGCCCAGGCGGTGAACTTGTCGAGGTCCAGGTCGAGTTCGGCCAGCCGGTCCGGCGGGGCGATGGTGAGGAAGTGCGCCAGCTGCTCCTCCTTGGGCAGCCCGCGCAGCTGCCCGGGGAGGTCGAGGGACTGCTTCTTGTTGATCAGGTCGAGGAAGAAGGCCAGGTTGGCCGCGGTCTCGACGAAGTCCAGCTCGTCCATGCGGTACTTGATGTGCGGGGGCAGGTTGAAGCTCCCGACGAAGTCGACGCGCTCGCCCTGGGCCTCCAGCTCCTTGGCGATCTCGAAGGCCACGGCGCCGCCGTACGAGTAGCCGGCGACGGCGTACGGGCCGTGGGGCTGGGTGGCGCGGATGGCCTCGACATAGGTGGTGACCATCTCCTCGAAGCTCTCGAAGGGCCGCTCGCCCTCGTTGAACCCCCGGGCGCGCAGGGCGTAGAAGGGCCGGTCGCCGACGAAGTACTTGGCGAGGTTGACGAAGACCAGGACCTCGCCGACGCCCGGGTGCACACAGAACAGCGGCGTCTTGTCGCCACTGGGCTGCAGCGGGACGACCGGGTCGTACGCCCGGGCGGCGGGCGCGCCGCCCTCGTCGAGCCTGGCGGCGAGCTGCCGCACCGAGGGGGCGGTGAGCACGGTGATGATCGGCAGGTCCGCGACGCCGAGGCGGCGGGCCACCTGGCGCCGCAGCCGCAGGATGTCCAGCGAGGTCCCGCCCAGGTCGAAGAAGCTCGCGGTGACGCTGACCTCGTCGGGGGCCAGCTCGAACATCTCGGCGTAGATCTCGGCGAGCACCCGCTCGGTCTCGCCGTCGGGCGCGGTGTACCCGCCGAGCCTGCGGGTGGTCAGCTCGGCGACGCGCGCGATGACGTCGTCGAAGCCGCCGGACTCCAGGCGCGTACGCATCCGCCGGCGCAGCGTCTTGCCCAGGCTGGTCTTGGGGAACGCCTCCTTGGGCAGCGGCAGGATGAGGGAGGGCCTGAACCCCCAGTGCATCACCACGGTGGAGCGCACGGCGGTCAGCAGCCGGTACAGGCCCGCCTCGTCGTCCTCCGCCGCCTCGGGGCTGACCGCGATCACCAGCTGCTCGGTGTCGCTGCCCGGCCGCCGGGTCGGGAAGGCCGCGACATAGCCGCCGGCCACGCCGTCCAGCTGCTCGAGCGCGGCCTCCATCTCATGGCTGAAGTAGTTGACGCCATTGACGATGATGCTGTCCTTGCTGCGCCCGACGAGGGTGAGCCGGCCGTCGTCGATACGGCCCAGGTCGCCGCTGCGGAACCAGCCGTCGGGGGTGAAGGCCTCCCGGGTGGCCTCCTTGTCGTTGTAGTAGCCCGTCGTGATCATCGGGCCGCTGAGCTGCAGCTCCCCCACCTCGCCCGCGGGCAGGGCGCGATGCTCGTCGTCGGCCACCCGGATGGTCAGCGCCTTGACGGGCGTGCCGAGGTTGGCGAACTCCTGGCCCGCGTCGGCGACCGGGAAGTCGCGGTTGTAGATGCTGCCGGCGCAGGTCTCGGTCATCCCGAAGGCGGGCCACAGCGCGGACCGCCGCAGGCCATACGGGGCGTAGTTGGCGAGAAACGCCTCTCCGGTGGCCACCACGTTGGCCTCGCCGCCGCTCACGATGTGGCGCAGCCCGCTCAGGTCAAGGCCTTCCCCGCCCGACGCGGCCTCCTCGGCGAATTCATGTGCCGCTGAGTTGAGCGGCCCGAGGAGGAAATTCGGGGTGAAGGTCATCGTCACCTTGTGGCGGGAGATGATGCGCAGGAACCGCTGCGGCTCCTCGAGGATGACCGAGGCCGGGGCGTGCAATTGGTTCGCCCCCACGTAAAGCGGCAGCATATGTGCTTCGAGAAGCGCCGCTACATGGTCGTAGGAAATCCAGTTGAAGGTGGTGTCGGCAGCGGTGAGCCGCTGCTTGTCCGCTTTCCCCGCCATGGATGCCAGAAGGTTTCCATGGGAGAGCATCACGGCTTTGGAATTTCCGGTGGAACCGGAAGTGAGCACCAGCAGGGCGAGGTCTTCCGGAGCGGCCTGGTGGATGTCCGGCGCCGGCTCACCGCCGCCGAGCCCTTCCACGGGCGCCACGGCGAGCCCGGGCACCTCGGGCAGCTCGGCGCGCATCGTCTCGGTGGTGACCAGCAGCGGGCGGTCGAGCAGCCGGTCGACATGGGCGAGTTGCGCTGCCCAGCGGGCGGGGTCGCCCGGCACCGGCACCATGGGGCAGGGGACGAACCCGCCCAGCAGAGCGGCCCAGAAAACGGAGAGGAATTCCCGCTGGTCATCCAGCAGCAGCGCGACTTTGTCGCCGATCCTCAGCCCGCGGGACCGCAGGCCGGTGAGCAATCGGAGCGCGGAATCCAGAAGTTCGGAATAGGGCTGGCGTATGGATTCGCCCTCCGCGCCGCCGGGCAAGTAACCTACCCCCGAACAGGGGTACTCCGCCGCTGCCCTGACCAGCAGCTGGGCCACAGAACGCAGTTCCTGGGCGTCTTTGGGCGTTGAGTATTTCAAGGACTGTGTCGGCATGACCCATTTGACCCTTCCCCCCCGATTCCGAGGCCCTGAAGGTAACAGCCTCGAACATTCGCACTCCATGACTCTCCAGTCAGGCTCTAGCGGGGCTCTAGCGAATCCCGGCCGGCCCGCCGCCCGCCTCGAATCGGCCACCCCGCCACCAGCCACCCCGCCCCCGGCCACCCCGACCCCGGCCACCCCGCCACCGGCCGCCCCGACCCCGGCCGCCCCACCCCCCGGCGCGCTCGGGGTCACCGCTTGACTCCGCCAATCCGCGATATATCGTGTCTAGCAGAAGACGCGATATGTTGCGGTCGCGTCCTGCACGGGATCCGGCCAGGGGTCCCGCCAGCGCCCAGCCAGGGGAGGCCAGGGATGTCAGCCCAGTCGAAGTGGTCGTTGACCGAACCGCAGAAGCTCACCTTCGACGACCTCGTGTCCACCCTCCAGGTGCGCGTCCTGGGCGGCACCGTCAACGTCGTCGGGACCGACACCGGCCCCACCCGCCTGGAGCTCGCGGAGCTCGACGGCCCGCCGCTGACCGTCACCCACGAGGACGGCGCGCTGCTGGTCGGCTACGACGACGTCACATGGAAGGGCTGGCGCAAGTGGGCCGCCCTCAAGGTCTGGAACCGCACCGTCCATCTCACCCTCGCCGTGCCCACCGGCACCAGCGCCTCGGTCGTCGCGGTCGGCGCCGGAGCCGTCGTCTCGGGGCTCACCGGCCGCACCGACGTCCACGGCGTCTCCGGCGACATCACCCTGCTCGGGCTGACCGGCCCGGTCCACGCCGACACCGTCTCGGGGCGGGTCGAGGCCCAGGCCGTCACCGGGCGGCTGCGCTTCAGCTCCGTCAACGGCGACCTGACCGTCATCGAGGGCTCCGGCGAGTCCGTCCGCGCGGACACCGTCAGCGGCGACATCGTGCTCGACCTCGCCCCCACGGCCACCCCGGGCGGCGCGGACATCGCCCTCAACACCGTGTCCGGCGAGATCGCGATCCGGCTGCCGCACCCCGCCGACGCCGAGGTCGAGGCACACACCGCGAGCGGGGCCGTCTCCAACGCCTTCGAGGATCTGCGGGTCACCGGCCAGTGGGGGGCCAAGCGGGTCTCCGGCCGGCTCGGCGGGGGCAGGGGCCGGCTCAAGGCCACCACCGTCTCGGGCGCGATAGCGCTGCTGCGCCGCCCGCCCACCGAGGAGGACGCGCCCATGGACGCCCCCGTGGGCCCGCCCGCCGACGCCCCCGCCGACGCCCCCGCGGACCCGCCGACGCCCCCGTCACCCGGCCCGGCGCAAGGCCCTGACCGCCCCGAAGGAAAGGTCCTCTGATGCCCCCCGTATTCGCCCACGGCCGGCTGCGGCTCTACCTCCTCAAGCTGCTCGACGAGGCGCCGCGCCACGGCTACGAGGTCATCCGGCTGCTGGAGGAGCGCTTCCAGGGCCTGTACGCGCCCTCCGCCGGCACCGTGTACCCGCGCCTGGCCAAGCTGGAGGCCGAGGGGCTGGTCACCCACGCCACCGAGGGGGGCCGCAAGGTCTACTCCATCACCGACGCGGGCCGTGCCGAACTGGCCGACCGCGGCGGCGAGCTGGCCGACCTGGAGGTCGAGATCCGCGAGTCCGTCGCCGAGCTCGCCGCCGAGATCCGGGAGGACGTACGCGGCTCCGCCAGCGATCTGCGGCGCGAGATGCGGGAGGCGGCCCAGCAGGCCCGTACATCGGACACGAAGAGTGGGAAGCGCGGGTCGTGGGAGGGCCCGTGGGGGGACAAGGAGGCGTGGCGGCTGGCGAAGGAGGAGATGCGGCGCGCCAAGGACGAGTGGAAGGAGCAGGCGCGCCGGGCCAAGGAGGAGAGCCGCCGCGCCCGGCAGGACGCCCAGCGCGCCCGGCAGCAGGCGAAGGACGCCCAGGACTTCGCGCGCGAGGAGGTCCAGCGGATGGCCCGGCGGCTCCAGGAGCAAACCCAGGAACACCTGAGGACGGGCGACTGGCAGAGCGCCATGCGCGAGGGGCTGGCCGAGGTGTCGCGCGGCATAGGGCGTATCTCACGGCAGGGCGCGGGGGCCGCGGTCCACGCCGAACCGGAGTTCGTCGTCGAGCGCGCGGACGCGCCCGAGGCGGCGGGGCACAAGCCCAAGGAGGGCGCACCCAAGGCGGCGGCCGAGCACAAGCCGGAAGCGGCCGGGCACGAGCCGGAGTGGGCCCGGGACTTCACCCCGTCCGGCGACCCCGCCCGCGATCTGGACCGGCTCCTGGACCGCTTCCGCGACGACATCCGCGACACGGCCCGCGACCACGGCGTGAGCGCCGCCCACGCAACCGAGGCCCGGCGGCGGCTCGCGGCGACCGCGGCGCAGATCACGGCACTGCTGCGGGGGCAGGTGAAGGAATAGGCCCCGCCCTCCCCATGCGCTGGCTATCCTTCGCCCTCGGCTTCCCCCCACTTCCGCCGCCTCGCCAGGTTCTCGCCCGAGTCCCATCCGAAGCATCCGAAGAGGTAAAAGTGACGCAGTACCAAGCCCTCGCCCGCCGCATGTGGCACCAACTGGAACCGGTGCACGCCAGCCTCTACTTCGCCCCGCAGGCGTACGAGGAGGCCGCGGCGCTCGGCTATGACGTCAAGTCCCGCTGGCCCAGCTACTTCGCCTGGCGGGCCGCCCCGCTGGGCGCGGTGGGCCCCGAGCTGGTGACGGCCACCTTCTACAGCTTCAGCCCGCGCACGATAGCCGAGTACGTCCCCGCCGTCTGGTCGACCGCGACCCCCGAGGCGGTGGTGGCGGCGCGGCTGCGCGCGGTCGACCGTACGTTCCGCGCGCTGCTCGGCGACCGGGTTGGCGGGCAGGACATCGCCGAGGCCGCGGCGCTGGCCAAGGGGGCGGCCGAGGCCGCGCCCCTGGCCGCCCGCCCCCTCGCCGCCGCCAACCGCGACCTCGGCTGGTCCGACGAGCCGCATCTGGCCCTGTGGCAGGCCATCACCGTGCTCCGGGAGCACCGCGGTGACGGCCACCTGGCCGCGCTGCTCACCGCCGGTCTCGACCCGTGCGAGGCGCTGGTGTCCTTCGCGGGGGTCGGTGCCGCCCCGAAGGAGAACTTCGACGGCCGCGGCTGGACCGCGGCGGAGTGGAGCGCCGCGGCCGGCCGGCTGGCCGAGCGCGGCTGGCTCGACGCGGACGGGAACGCCACCGAGCGCGGCCGTCAGGGCCGCGACGCGATCGAGCGGCAGACGGACGAACTGGCCGCGGCGCCCTGGCGCGCGCTGGGCGCCGAGCGGGCCGAGCGCCTGGCGGAACTGGTGCATCCGCTGCTCGCGGCGGTGTTCGAGACGGGCATGCTGCCCGCCCAGAGCACGCTGGGCATCGCCTCGGTCCAGGTCGCGTACGCGTAGCGGTACGCCTGGTGAACGCCCTTGACCTCAACCGCGGTTGAGGTATCAGGATCGCGGGCGGGGGCTGACGGAGGCGAAGCAGCCCCCGTCAGCCCCGTCCGCGACCCTGAAGGAGCCCCCATGTCCGGCGCCCCCAACCCCCTCCCCGACCTCACGCGCCCCGACGTCGGCGCCGCCCTGTTCTCCACCTGGAGCGTCGGCACGCCCGAGCGGCAGCGGGCGACAGCGGACGCCTTCGCCGCCGCCTGGGACTCCCGCCCCTGGCCGAGCCCGGAGCTGCTGTCGCAGAACGTCTATGTGGGAATGGACGGCGAGACGCTGATGCACCACGCCCAGTGGACGAGCGAGGAGGCGTACCACGCGTTCGTCCGCACCCAGCGCCAGGAGCGGGTCGACCAGATCGACGCCGCCGTTCCGGGGATCAAGCGCAACGGCATCGCCAACTACCGCCGCTACCGCGGCTTCGACACCCGAACGGAGAACGATCCGCGAGTGCCCGGGTGCATCGCCGTCATCGAGCTCGACTTCGACCACCCGGACCTGCGGCAGCAGTGGATCGACCTGGTCATCGAGGCGCTGGAGACGGACCCCGACCCGAGCCCCGACCTCATCTCCGCCGACTTCCACCTGATCGTCGACGGCGCCCGCCATCTGGCCGGCGACCGCACCCGGGCGCTCAACTACGCCCAGTGGACCAGCGAGGAGGCGTACGACGCGGCCATCGCGTCAGCCGCCCCGGGCGTCGGCTCGGTGACCCCTCAGTGGGAGCGGATCCGTCAGTTCCCGGGTTTCAGGGGCAGCACGATCAAGCGCTACCGCTTCGAGCGAAGCTTCGTACGGCCGTAAAGCGGTCCGCGGCGGCCGTCAGACCGTCAACACGACCTTGCCGAAGAGATCCCCGCCCGCCATCTTCTCGAACCCCTCGCGGGCCCGGTCCAGCGGCAGCACCGAGTCGATGACCGGCCGCACGCCGCGCGCCGCGCAGAAGCTCAGCAGGTCCTCCAGCTCCTCCTTGCTGCCCATCGTGGAGCCGACGACCTTCAGCTCCAGGAAGAAGATCCGGTTGAGCTCCGCGGACTTGGGGCTGGGCCCGCTGGTCGCGCCCGAGATGACGAGCGTGCCACCGGGCTTGAGGGACTTGACCGAATGCGACCAGGTGGCCGCGCCCACCGTCTCGATCACCGCGTCCACGCGCCGCGGCAGCCGCTCCCCCGGCTCGTACGCGCCCTCGGCCCCCAGGTCGACCGCGCGCTTGCGCTTGGCCTCGTCCCGGCTGGTGGCCAGGACCCGCAGCCCGGCCGCCGCGCCCAGCACGATCGCCGCGGTGGCCACGCCGCCGCCCGCGCCCTGGACCAGGACGCTGTCGCCGGGGCGCACGCCCGCGTTGGTGAAGAGCATGCGGTAGGCGGTCAGCCAGGCCGTCGGCAGGCAGGCGGCCTCCTCGAAGGAGAGCTCCTGGGGCTTGGGCAGCAGATTCCAGGTGGGGACGGTGACCTTCTCCGCGAAAGTGCCCTGGTAGCGCTCGGTGAGGATGGAGCGGGGCTCGCGGGGGCCGACGCCGTGCCCGCTCTGGCCGATGACCGAGTGGAGGACGACCTCGTTGCCGTCCTCGTCGATCCCGGCCGCGTCACAGCCGAGGATCATCGGGAGCGATTCCTCGCCGAGGCCGACGCCGCGCAGCGACCACAGGTCATGGTGGTTGAGCGAGGCCGCCTTGACGGTGACGGTGGACCATCCGGGGCGCGCCTCGGGCTCGGGGCGCTCGCCCAGTTCGAGGCCGTTCAGCGGCTGGTCGCGGTCGATACGTGCGGCGTAGGCAGCGAACATGATCCCGACGATAGGCCCGGCGGCCCGGCGGCGGAACCACGCCCCGATGTGACACGCGCCGCGCGGCCCCGCGAGGGGCCGTACGACGGCCGGGCCGCCCGCCAGCCGGCCCTGTACTTCGCGGCCGGCCGCATCGCGACCGCTACGAGCCGGGCGCCGCCGGCCGGCACGGCTGCCCGCGCGGCCGGCTTGGGCGACGGCGGTCGTCGAGATCCGCCCGCAGCGGCCCCGCGCCGACCGCGCGCGCTGACGCGACGAGCCGCCGCGCGCGTGCTGGAGCACCGTGCTCGACCCCCGCGCCCCCGCAGCGGGCGAGTGGCGGGGGCCGCCCGCCACCCAGGGCCGCGGGGCCCCGGGGCCGTACGACGGCCGGGCCGCCGCCTCGCGTGGAGGCGGCGGCCCGGCCGCGTCATACGGTGCGCGCCCCGCGGGGCGTCAGCGGCGCGCCACGCCCTCCGCGCGCGCCGCCGCCGCGACGGCGGAGGTCACGGCCGGGGCGACCCGCTCGTCGAACGGCGAGGGGATGACCTTGTCGGCGCTCAGCTCGTCGGCCACCACGGCGGCCAGCGCCTCGGCCGCGGCGAGCTTCATGCCCTCGGTGATCCGGGAGGCCCGGACCTGCAGCGCGCCGGCGAAGATGCCGGGGAAGGCCAGCACGTTGTTGATCTGGTTGGGGAAGTCGCTGCGGCCGGTGGCGACCACGGCGGCGTACTTGTGGGCGACGTCCGGGTGGATCTCCGGGGTCGGGTTGGCCATCGCGAAGATGAAGCAGCCGGGCGCCATCTTCGCGACCGCCTGCTCGGGGACCGTGCCGCCGCTGACCCCGATGAAGACGTCCGCGCCGTCCAGCGCGGCCTCCATGGGGCCGGTCAGCCCGGCCTTGTTGGTGAAGCCGGCCAGCTCCCGCTTGACGTCGGTCAGGTCCTCGCGGTCGGCGGACACGATGCCCTTGCGGTCACAGACCGCGACATCGCCGATCCCCGCCTCGACCAGGATCCTGGCGATGGCGACCCCGGCGGCGCCCGCGCCGGAGATCACGGCGCGCAGCTGGCCGAGGGAGCGGTCGGTCAGCTTGGCCGCGTTGCGCAGCGCGGCGAGGGTGACGACGGCGGTGCCGTGCTGGTCGTCGTGGAAGATCGGGATGTCGACGCGCTCCTGGAGCTTGCGCTCGATCTCGAAGCAGCGCGGGGCGGAGATGTCCTCCAGGTTCACGCCGCCGAAGGAGGGGGCGAACCGGGCGACGGTCTCCACGATCTCGTCCACCTCCCGGCAGTCGAGGGCGATCGGCACCGCGTCGACGCCGCCGAACTGCTTGAAGAGGATGGCCTTGCCCTCCATCACCGGCAGGGAGGCCTCCGGGCCGATGTCGCCGAGCCCGAGCACCGCGCTGCCGTCCGTGACGACCGCGACGACCTGGGACTTCCAGGTGTACTCATGCACCAGTTCGGGCTTTTCGGCGATGGCGCTGCAGACCTTCGCGACGCCCGGCGTGTAGGCGAGGGACAGGTCTTCCTTGTTCCGCACCGGCACCGTCGCCTCGACGGCCATCTTGCCGCCCCGGTGGAGCGCGAAAGCCGGATCGAAGGGCTCGCCGTCCGCGACACCCTCCGCGTCTCCGGCGCTTCCGTTCGTGCTGTCGCTGCGAGGATTCGCGATCTCCGCTGCCACTATTTGACCCCTTTGTCGTATTTCTAGTGAGGGTAGCCGCCCCTGGTTGAGGAGCGGGCGGGCACCGCGTCCGGGCTCCACCGGGCGGATGTCCGCCACTTGGAGCCAGATACGAACGCCGGGCGCGCCGCACACGCGCCCTGAGCCCCGGGTAGGGGTGTAGCCGCCCGTTCTACCGGAAGGACTCTTCCGGGGACGAGCGATTTCCTGCCGCGGCCGTGTGTGTGGTGTTCGATTACCTCGCGTTACCCGCGAAAGCGATTGAATCACTCTCGAACGTCCAACACTCGAGACGTTTCCCTATGTGATGAAACGTGATAAACGTCTCGTTCCGCTCATTGGCCGCGGTCTTGCGGCCCGGCGTTTCCGCCCCTGTGCACCACGGGGGTCGCCCGTTACCCGATTTTGACATGGCTGGACGTCTGATCGAGCCAGTCCGGTGGCAAGATGCCCCAATCACACAGGGTCGCGACACCCACAAACGTGTTCCGCCCCATTCGGAGACCCTCTCACCCCGCAGGAGGAGCGAGCATGACCGCCAGCATCACGCGCCGACGGACCGGCAGGAAGCCCAAGGCGGCCGTCGTCGGCGCGATAGCGGTCACCGGTGCCCTGCTCCTGACGGGCTGCGGCGACCAGAGGGACAAGACGAACACCACCAGAGGGGCCAACACGGCGCCGCTCTACAGCCTGCTGCCGAAGAAGATCCAGAGCGCGGGTGTGATCAAGGTCGGCTCGGACACCAACTACCCGCCGGTGGAGTTCAAGAAAAACGGCCAGGTCATCGGCCTGGACCCGGACCTCGCCGCCGCGATGGGCAAGGTCCTCGGCGTGAAGTTCGAGTTCAACACCGCCGGGTTCGACACCCTGCTGACCGGTCTGCGCGCCAAGCGGTACGACATCGCCATGTCGGCCATGACCGACAACAAGGGACGCCAGGACGGCATCAACCCGGACAACGGCAAGAAGGTCGGTCCGGGCGTCGACTTCGTCGACTACTTCACGGCGGGCGTGTCGATCTACACCAGGAAGGGCGACGACCAGGGGATCAAGACCTGGGACGACCTGTGCGGCAAGCAGATCGTCGTCCAGCGCGCCACCGTCTCGCACGACCTGGCCAAGGCCCAGTCCAAGACCTGCCAGGAGAAGAAGAAGGGCAAGATCTCCATCGAGGCCTTCGGCAACGACACCGAGGCCCAGACCCGGCTGCGCGGCGGCGGGGGCGACGCCGGTGCCAGCGACTTCCCGGTCGCCGCCTACGCCGTGAAGACCTCCGGCGGCGGCAATGACTTCCAGATCGTCGGCGAGCAGGTGGAAGCCGCCCCGTACGGCATCGCCGTCTCCAAGGACAACACCGAGCTGCGCGACGCGCTCCGGCAGGCGCTCGCCTTCATCATCGCGAACGGCGAATACGACAAGATCATCGCCAAGTGGGGCGTCCAGGACGGCGCGGTCCTCAAGGCCATCGTCAACGGCGGCAAGTGATCCGGCCTCCCCTCGTTCACTCGTCCCCGCTGAAAGGCTCTTTCCGTGACTGTTGAGATCGACAAGGTGGGTCCTCAGGACGCCCCACCGCCCCCACCCGCTCCGGAGACCATCAAAGCCGTCCCGGTGCGCCACTACGGGCGCTGGGTCACCGCGGTCGTCGTCATCGCCTTCCTGGCGTCGATTGTGTACGCCTTCTCCCAGGGCAAGGTGAACTGGGGCGCCATCCCGGACAACTTCTTCGACGACCAGATCCTCACGGGCGTCGGCAAGACCGCCTGGATCACGATCGCGGCCATGGCGCTCGGCGTGGTCCTCGGCATCATCCTCGCGGTGATGCGGCTGTCCAAGAACCCGGTGACCGCCGCCATCGCCTGGGGCTACATCTGGTTCTTCCGCGGCACCCCGGTCTATGTGCAACTGCTGCTCTGGTTCAACCTCGGGCTGATCTTCGACTACATCAACCTCGGTCCGATCTATCAGGACGAGTGGTCGGACTTCATGACCCCGTTCCTGGCGGCCCTGCTCGGGCTCGGCCTGAACGAGGCCGCGTACATGGCGGAGATCTGCCGCGCGGGCATCCAGGCGGTCGACGAGGGCCAGACCGAGGCGGCCCACGCGCTGGGCATGAGCCACGCCAAGACGCTGCGCCGGATCGTGCTGCCGCAGGCGATGCGGGTGATCGTGCCGCCGACCGGCAACGAGTTCATCAACATGCTCAAGACCACCTCGCTGGTCATCGCGGTGCAGTACTTCGACCTGCTGCAGGCCGCACAGGAGATCGGCCAGACTTCCGGCGCCGCCGCGGAGATGCTGTTCCTGGCCGCCGCCTGGTATCTCATCCTCACCTCCGTCCTGAGCGTGGGCCAGTACTACCTGGAGCGGTACTACGCCCGCGGCTCGAGCCGGAGCCTGCCCATGACCCCGCTGCAGCGCATCCGGGTCAATCTCCTCTCCTTCTCCAACCGCTCCGCAGGAGGTGTGGGCACGTCATGACCGCCATGGTGAAGGCCGAGGGCGTCCACAAGTCCTTCGGCGCCGTACAGGTCCTCAAGGGCATCGACCTGGAGGTCGCGCCCCGCGAGGTCTTCTGTCTGATCGGCCCGTCCGGCTCCGGGAAGTCCACTTTCCTGCGCTGTATCAACCACCTGGAGAAGATCAACTCCGGTCGGCTGTACGTGGACGGCGAGTTGGTCGGCTACCGGCAGAAGGGCGACAAGCTCTACGAGCTCAAGGACCGTGAGGTCGCCGAGAAGCGCCGGGACATCGGCATGGTCTTCCAGCGCTTCAACCTCTTCCCGCACATGACCGCGGTGGAGAACGTCATGGAGGCGCCGGTCCAGGTCAAGCGCGAGACGAAGGCGGTCGCGCGGGAGCGCGCGCTGAAGCTGCTGGACCGGGTGGGGCTCTCCGACAAGGCGGGCAACTACCCCTCCCAGCTCTCCGGCGGCCAGCAGCAGCGCGTGGCCATCGCCCGGGCGCTGGCCATGGAGCCGAAGCTGATGCTCTTCGACGAGCCCACCTCCGCGCTCGACCCCGAGCTGGTCGGCGATGTGCTGGACGTGATGCGCGGGCTGGCGGAGGACGGCATGACCATGGTCGTGGTGACCCACGAGATGGGCTTCGCCCGCGAGGTCGGGGACTCGATCGTGTTCATGGACGACGGGGTGGTCGTGGAGTCCGGGCACCCGCGCGAGGTGCTCACCAACCCGCGGCACGAGCGGACGAAGTCGTTCCTGTCCAAGGTCCTGTAGAGAAGGTCCCGCGAAGCTGTCTCGCGGCGCACGACGGGCGGGACGGGCCCGCTCCGGCCCGTACCGCCCGTCGTGCGCCTGTGCCCCGCCGCGCCTACTTCAGCGCGAGCACCATCGCGTCCGAGGGGGAGCACCACACGGTCCGCGCCTCGCCGAACCCCACCTCACGCAGCGTCTTGGCATGCCAGCCGGCGGACTGGAACGCCTCGGCCACGCCGCTCGCGTGGTCGGGTCCGTCGGCCGGGTTGCCGAAGATCTTGAACCGCTCGGCCGTGGGCGCGCCGAGCACCGCGTCCGCGGCCGCCTCCTGCCACCAGTCGGCCCAGTCCTGCGCGCCCTCGGTCCTGGCCCGCTCCCGCCGGCCGTGCTCGAACGCGCGCACCGCGGCGTCGATCCGCGGCGTGTCCTGCCCCGGCATGTGGTCGGCGTTGAGGAACACCCCGCCGTCCCGCACCACCCCGGCCAGCCGCCCGTACAGCGCGCGCAGCGCGTCGCCGTCCAGCCAGTGCAGCGCGGTGGCGGTGAGCACCGCGTCGTACGAGCGGTGCGGCAGCTTCGCCGTCCACTCGGGGTCGCGCAGATCCGCCGTGATGAACCGGACCCGGTGGTCCGCCGCGAAGTGGCCGCGCGCGATGGTCAGCAGCGCCGGGTCCAGGTCCACGCCCGTACTGGTCGCGCCGGGGAACCGGCGCAGCGCCCGGTCCGTGATGCTGCCGGTGCCGCAGGCCAGGTCCAGGATTCGCGGCTCCGGGCCGACCAGCGCCTCCACCGCGTCCAGCATCACCCGGAACCGCTCCTCGCGGTCGGGGAGATACCACTCCTGCTGTCGGTCCCAGCTCTGCTGCCATGCGCGCCAGTTCGGCGCGGCGACGGTGTCCACCATCGAACGCTCTCCCCGCCTCTCGGTCGTAATACCCTCGTACCCAGATCAGCCATTACCGACCTTAGACCCGCCCTCGTAAGGACCACAAGTGGAACTGGCTTATTACTCGGATCTCGCCGTGCGCCTGGTCAACAGCGAGGAGCCCGCGCGCGGCACCGACACCCTCACCTCGGTCGAAGCCGTGCGCGAGCTCTTCGGGGCCGGCCAGCAGGCGGCGCGGCGCGCCACGGACGCCGATGTCACCCGGCTGAGGTCGGTGCGCGCCCGGCTGCGCGCCGTCTTCGAGGCGGCGGCGGGCGGGGACGAGGTGCTGGCCGTGGACCTGCTGAACGCGCTGCTGATCGAGTTCCCGGTCAGCCCGCAGATCTCCGGGCACGAGCAGCGGGACGAGGACGGCCGCCCCGCCTGGCACATGCACATCGCCGACTACGCGGCCAACGCGGGCGCCGGCTATGCCGCGACCGCCTCCATGGGGCTCGCCTTCCACCTCACCGAGCTGGGCGTCGACCGCCTCGGCATCTGCGAGGCGCCGCCCTGTCGCAACGCCTATCTCGACACATCGACAAATCGATCCCGGCGCTACTGCTCCGACCGCTGCGCCACCCGCGCCAACGTCGCCGCCTACCGCGCCCGCAAACGCCTGGACGCCGAGCGCTCCGACAGCGCCCCGCGCCAGCCGAACAGCGACCGCGCGGACCGCAGCGGCCTCACCGGCCGCACCGCGGACACCGCCCACGAGACCATCCCGGTCAGCGACCGCTGACCCGACCCCGCGGCCGGCAGCGGCCGCAGCCGCATCCAGACCCGGGCCACCAGCAGGTCGTCCGGCACCACGCCGAACTCCCGGCTGTCGTTCTCCACATACGGGTTGTCCCCCATGACCCACCAGCCGCCGTCACGCCGCTCCACCGCGCGCTTGACGATCAGCAGGTCCTGCCGGAACGGATGCCGCAGCACCACCACATCGCCCGCGCGGACGGCCGCGCCGTACCGGACGACCAACTGGTCACCGGGGTTCAGCGTCGGCACCATCGACGGGTTGTACACCTCGGCGAGCCCGATCCGCAGCAGCCCACCGCGCTCGCGGTCCTGCTCCTGCCCGCGATCGTGCAGCTGCTCTCGCATCACGGCTCCTCCGGTCACTCTCCACATTCAGCATCGCAGGCATCTCAGGCTGCCACCGGACTTTTGACCTAAGCCCCCCGGGGCACCCGAGAAAAGCCTTCCCCCACGGAGTAATCTCGCACCTGAGAAGACGATCACTAAGGAAGGACAGCTCTATGCTCTCCCGCCTGTTCGCCCCGAAGGTCAAGGTCAGCGCGCACTGCGACCTGCCCTGCGGCGTGTACGACCCGGCCCAGGCCCGTATCGAGGCCGAGTCCGTCAAGGCCATCCAGGAGAAGTACCAGGCCAACGAGGACCCGCACTTCCGGGCTCGCGCCACCGTCATCAAGGAGCAGCGCGCGGAGCTCGCCAAGCACCACATCTCGGTGCTGTGGAGCGACTACTTCAAGCCGCCGCACTTCGAGAAGTACCCGGACCTGCACCAGCTGGTCAACGACGCCCTCAAGGCCCTCAGCGCCGCCAAGGGCTCCACTGACCCGGCGACGGGCCAGAAGGCCCTGGACTACATCGCCCAGATCGACAAGATCTTCTGGGAGACCAAGAAGGCCTGATCCCGCATCGCGCCCTTCCTGGCCGCACTCGGTCCGCAGGCCGCCGAACCCGGCGACCGTCACGGGCCGGGTGCGGTTTTGGTTTGCGCCGGCCCGTCCCGTTCCAGCTGGGATCAGGACCGTCTTTGGGCCTACGACCCGGTCCGGGCCGCCTCCGCGAGGCGCCGGGCGACGCGGCGCACATCGGCCCCGCTGGTGCGCCAGTTGCTGAAGGCCGCGCGCAGCGCGGGGACGCCCGCGTAGACGGTCGGGGTGAGGAAGACCTCGTCGGTCAGCGACTCGGCGAAGGCGGCGAGCCGTTCGGCCGTCGGGGCCTCGGCCAGGGTGAAGCAGACGACGTTCAGCCGGACGGGCGCGAGGAGCCGCAGCCCCGGGGTGGCGTCGACGGCCTCGCCCAAGGCGTGGGCGCAGTCCGTGCAGCGCTCGACGATGTCGCGGTGCCCCTCCCGGCCGTAGGCCCGTAGCGCGAACCAGGCGGCGAGGGCGCGCAGGCGGCGGGAGTTCTCGGGGGTGAGGTGGACCAGGTCGGGGGTCGCGCCGAGCGGGCCGAGGTAGGCGGCCGCGTTCTGGAAGACGCGGGCCTGCAGGTCGCGGCGGCGGGTGAACTGGACGGCGCTGTCGTACGGCACGTTCAGCCACTTGTGCAGGTCCACGCAGACCGAGTCGGCCGCGTCCAGGCCGGCCACGAGGTGGGCGTGGCGCGGGGAGAGCGCGGCGAAGGCGCCGAAGGCGGCGTCCACGTGGAGCCAGAAGTCGTGGCGCTCCTTCAGGGCGGCGACGGCCCGCAGGTCGTCGAAGTCGACGGTGTTGACGGTGCCCGCGTTCGCGACGACCACGCACGGGCCGTCGGCCCGCTCCAGCGCCTCCTCCAGCGCGGCCGGGTCGACCGCCTCCCGCCCGGGCAGGGTCGCCACCGGGACCAGCGCGCCACGGCCGAGGCCGAGCATGGACAGGGCCTTGGCGACGCTGGAGTGCGGGCTGCCGGACAGCACGCGCACCGGCCCCAGCGCCGCCGCCCCGTCCTCGGCGGCCGAGACGCCCCGGCGCTCCCCCAGCCACTCGCGGGCGATCGCCAGACCGACCGTGTTGGACATCGTGGCGCCGCTGACGAACGCGCCCTCGTGGGCCGGGCCGAGGCCGAACAGCTCACGCAGCCAGCCGACCGTCTGACGCTCCAGGTGCTGCCCGGTGCCGTCCAGTGAGTGGGTGGCGTTCTGGTCCAGGGCCGCGGTCAGCCAGTCCCCGGCCAGCGCGGCCGGGGTGGTGCCACCGGTGACGTACCCGAGGTAGCGCGGCCCGGGGCTCGCTCCGAAGGCCGGCTCCCAGCGTTCGGCGAACTCCGCCAGCGCGGCCCGCAGTCCGGCCCCCTCGGCGGGCAGCGGTACGGGCTCGGGCGGCTGTACGGAGGAGACGGCCGGCCGCTCCTCCAGTCCGTCGAGCACACCCGTGGCGAGCAGCCGGGTGGCTTCCAGGGCGTCGGGCAGATCGGCCAGGTCCTGGGCGAGTCGAGGGTGCATATCGGCTCCGTTCTCCGTCTCGATGGAAGTTCGAAGGGGCTTGATGGGGGGCTCGATGGGGCTGGTGGGGGCTCGATGGGGCTCGGGCCGACCCTAGGCGGGCGGGAGATCGGGAAGCCTGGTCCAATCATGGAAAACTGGACCAGTGAGCGACGTCCGTATGACCGATCCGCGTATCAGCGCCGAGCAGCTGGTCAGGGTGGTGGGCGAGTGGCGCAGGCCCGGCACCCCGCTGGTCGCCGCGCTGGCCGAGGCCGTACGGGAGGCCGTGCTCGACGGCCGGCTGCGCACCGGCGGCAGGCTGCCCGCCGAGCGCCGCCTGGCCGCCGCGCTCGGCGTCAGCCGCGGCACCCTGACCGCGGCGCTGACGACGCTGCGGGACGGCGGGTGGGTCCACACCCGGCACGGCAGCGCCAGCACCGTACGGCTGCCTCCCGCGGCCGCCGCGCGCATCGCGCCCCTCTCCGCGACCGGGGAGGCCGGCGCCATGGACCTGCGCCAGGCCGTGCCCGCCGCGCCCCGAGCGGCCTTTCAGGCGGCCATGCTCCGGGCCGCCGAACGGGCGGAGCCGGTGCTGGCCCAGGACGGGGAGCCGGGGCCGGGGCTGCCCGAGCTGCGGTCGCTGATCGCCCGGCGTCACACGGACGAGGGGCTGCCCACCCGGCCCGAGCAGATCCTGGTCACCGCGGGCGCCCGCGCCGCCCTGGCGCTGCTCGTCGCGCATCTGCGCCCGCGCGTCGCGGCCGTCGAGATCCCCACCTATGTCGGCGCCCTCCCCTTGCTGCGCGGGGCCGGAGCCCGCCTGGCCGGCTGCCGGGTCACCGGCGACGGCTGGGACCTCGACCAGCTCGACGACGCGTTCCGCGCGGCGCGCGGCGGACTGGCCTACCTGGTGCCCGACTTCCAGAATCCGACCGGCGCGCTCATGGACCCCCGCACCCGGCGGGCCGTCGCCGAGTCCGCCGCACGCCACCGGGTCACGGTCGTGGCGGACGAGACGATGCGCGACCTCGACCTGCGCGAGGGCGCCGAGAGCCGGGCGGCGCCGCCCCGCATCCCCCGTGCCCTGCTGATCGGCTCGGCCGCCAAGACCGTATGGAGCGGTCTGCGCATC
The DNA here is from genome assembly GCF_042959105.1 of Streptomyces sp. NPDC007917. Classification (NCBI taxonomy): domain Bacteria; kingdom Bacillati; phylum Actinomycetota; class Actinomycetes; order Kitasatosporales; family Streptomycetaceae; genus Streptomyces; species Streptomyces sp. NPDC007917. Next base: position 106,853 of record NZ_JBIBKK010000013.1, on the reverse strand, counting down.
GGCTGGATCCGGGGGCCGGCCGGCCTGATCGGCGAGCTGTGCGGCACCCCGCTGTGCCCGCCGCTGGCCGCGTCGCCGATGCAGCAGCTCGTGGCAGCCGAGCTGCTGGGCGACCCGATGCCCGTGCTGCTGCGGCGCCGGACGGAGCTGCGGCGGCAGCGCGACCACCTGGCCGGGCTGCTGGCCGGGGACGAGCGCTGGAGCTTCACCGTCCCGCCCGGAGGGCTGGCCCTGTGGCTGCGGCTGACCGGCGCGCGGGCCGACGCGGTGGCGGAGCGGGCCCGTGCGCTGGGGGTGGAGGTGTCCCCCGGCCCGGGCTTCGCGGCCGACCGCACCCTCACCCACTACCTGCGGCTGCCCTACACGCCGCCGCCCTCCGCCCTCGATCGCGTCGCGGCCGTCCTGGACGCGGCGTGCGGGCCTTGACAAGGCGCGTACGCCGCGACAAAGGCGCGTACGCCGCGTCCTGACGAGCGGGGCCGCCCCGGTTGATGTGGGGGCGGATGTGCACGACGCTGGATCTGCGCGCCCTAGTGACCTCCCCTCGGAGGCCGGGGCCAGGCGTGCTGAAGGTGGACAGATCGACGATGACGGGCCACGAGACCTCCCCTCCCTTTGGCGACGGGCTCGGCGACCGGTGGAACGACCCGTTCGACGGGGCGGCCACGGCCAGGGCCACGATCAGCGCTGACGCCGTCGTGACCAGCTGGAACGAGGGGGCCCGGCGGCTGCTCGGCCACCTTCCCTCGGAGGTGGTGGGGCGGCGGGCCGCCTCGCTGCTCGCCGAGGAGGTCTCCCCCACCGACGTACGGGCCGTCGCGGCCCTCCCCCGCTGGAGCGGAACGCTGACCCTGCGCCACCGCGACGGCCGCCCCGTACGGGTCAGGCTGCTGGCCCACCGCGGGGAGGCGGCCGACGACGGGCCGGGCGACTGGCTGCTGGTCGCCCCGCTCCCGGACGCCGGGGTCGCCGGGGAGGCCGGGGCGCTCGAGGAGGTGGAGGACTACACCCTGCTGGTACTGGCCTCCCAGCAGGCCCCCTGCGCCGTGGCGATCTACGACAGGAAGCTGCGGCTGCGCAAGATCAACGATCAGATGACCCAGGTCATCGGCCTGCCCGAGGACGACATCCGCGGCCTGCGGCTGTCGGAGATCGGCGGGATGCCGGAGAGCGAGGAGCTCGAACGGCACATGGCCGAGGTGCTGCGCACCGGCGAGCGGCACGAGGTGGAGACGCACCGCCGCGTCGGCGCCGAGGCCCACGCACACGCCTGGTCCGCCCGCCTCGCCCCGGTCAGGACACCGGACGGCGAGGTGCGGGGCGTCTGCCTGGCCGCCCATGACATCACCGAGCAGTACCTCGCCCGGCAGCGGCTGCTGCTGCTCAGCGAGTCCAGCGTGCGCATCGGCACCACGCTCGACGTCACCCGGACCGCGCAGGAGCTGGCCGACGTGGGCGTCTTGGGCCTGGCCGACTTCGTCAGCGTCGATCTGCTGGAGCGGCTGGGCCAGGACGAGGGGGCCGAGGAGTTCGCCGAGCCCCCGCCCGGCCCGCTCTCCGGCCCGGTGGTGCTGCGCCGGATCGCCCACCGGTCCGTCCTCCCCGGCGCCCCGGAGTCCGTGGTGAAGCTGGGGCAGGTGGGCACCTATCCGCGGTTCTCCCCGCAGGCCGAGTCCCTGGCGTCGGGCCGTCCCGGCCTCAGCCGCTCGACCGACCCCGCCTTCGGGCGCTGGGTGGCCGAGAGCCCCGCCCTCGCCGCCATGCTGCGCGTCCACCCCCTCCACTCGATGATGTCGGTGCCGATCCGGGCCCGCGGGGTCACCCTCGGAGTGGCCACCTTCTCCCGGCACACCCGGCCCGATCCGTTCACCCAGGACGACGCGCTGCTCGCCGAGGAGATCACCGCCCGGGCCGCCGTCTGCCTGGACAACGCGCGCCGCTTCACCCGGGAGCGCGACACCGCCCTGGCGCTGCAGCGCAGCCTGCTGCCGCAGACGCTGCCCAGGCCCACGGCGCTGGACATCGCCTTCCGCTACCAGCCCGCCGGGCCGTACGCCGGGGTGGGCGGCGACTGGTTCGATGTGATCCCGCTGTCCGGGGCGCGGGTCGCGCTGGTCGTCGGCGACGTGGTCGGCCACGGCATCCAGGCCTCGGCCACGATGGGCCGGCTGCGCACGGCGGTGCGCACCCTGGCCGACGTGGACCTGCCGCCCGACGAACTGCTCACCCACCTCGACGACCTCGTGATCCACCTGTCCGCCGGGGGCGCCGCGCCCAGCCCCGCCGGGGACGTCGCGCCCACCGAGGACTTCACCCCCACCGGGGACGTCGGGGCCACCTGTCTGTACGCGGTGTACGACCCGGTCGCCCGCCGCTGCTCGCTGGCCCGCGCGGGCCATCCGCCACCGGTCCTGGTGGCCCCCGACGGCACGGCGCGCCCCGTCCCGGTGCCGGCCGCGCCGCCGCTGGGCGTCGGCGGGCTGCCCTTCGAAGCGGTCGAGCTCGAGATGCCCGAGGACGCGGTGCTCGCCCTCTACACCGACGGCCTGATCGGCGGCCGGGGCCGTGACCTCGACGAAGGGCTCACCGCCCTCACCGAGGCCCTGACCCGCCCGTCCCCCTCCCTGGACGCCGGGTGCGACAGCGTGCTGCGCACGCTGCTCCCCGAGCACGGCGCCTCCGACGACGTCGCCCTCCTGCTGGCCCGCACCCGCGGCCTGGACGCGTCGCGGGTGGCGACCTGGGACGTGCCCGACGACCCGGCCCTCGTGGCCCGGGCCCGCCGGCACGTGACGGACCAGCTGATGGCCTGGGGCCTGGAGGAGACCGTCTTCACCACCGAACTGGTCGTCAGCGAGCTGGTCACCAACGCCATGCGGCACGCCACCTCGCCCATCCAGCTGCGCCTCATCTACGACCACACCCTGATCTGCGAGGTCTCCGACGGCAGCAACACCGCCCCGCACCTGCGCCGCGCCCGCGTCTTCGACGAGGGCGGGCGCGGGCTGCTGCTGGTCGCCCAGCTCAGCCTGCGCTGGGGCAGCCGGCACTCGGCGACCGGGAAGACGATCTGGGCGGAGCAGGCGCTGCCGTCGCCCGAGTCATGACGGTGGAGCCGCGCCATGGCGGTGGAGCCGTGTCATGGCGGTGGAGCCGTGTCATGGCGGTGGTGCTGCATCGTGCGAAGCCGTATCAGCCGCCCGGGCGCGTGGCGCGGGCTTCGGCCTGAGGGGTCTGCTGGACGAGCACCGTGGTGGCGCGCTCCAGGAGGTCGCACAACATGGCGTGCTCGTCCGGGGTGAAGGCGTCGGTGAGGGCGCGTTCGAGCACGATCACCTCGCCGTAGGCGCCCTCGAGCACTTCATTGCCCTGATCGGTCAAGGAGGCGAGCAGCACCTTGGCGTGCACGGATGACGGCCGGCGGGCGATGAGCTGCTTTCTTTGCAGACCGGTCAGGACGGAGGCCATGGTCTGCTGGGTGACCCCGGCGGCGCGGGCGAGTTGCGCGCCGGACATGTCCTCCTGGCGCGACAGCGCGAGCAGGACCGTGTACTGCGTCATGGTGAGGCCGTAGCCGCGCAGGACCGCCTCATGGTGGGCCATCAGGGCCTGTTCGGTACGGCGGATGCGCGTGCACAGGTACTCCTCGGCCGGGATCTCGGTCACGTCGCCCTCCATCTTTCACAGAACCCTTGGTTGACTCAGGTAGCTGACACTCATTAGCGTCTTCTGTATCAGGATACTGATTCACCTCAGGGAGCAGTGACCATGAAGGCTGTCGTCCTGGACACCGACGACCGATTCCACCTCACCGACATCGACCAGCCCGCCCCTGGCCCCGGCGAGGTCGCGATCCGCGTTCAGTACGCGGGCATCCAGTGGGGCGATGTCCTCCTGCGCGACGGCCACTTTCCCGTGCCGCGACCGTTCGTGCCCGGCTTCGAGGCGGCCGGGCACATCGTCGCCGTCGGCGAGGGCGTCGCCGAAGACCGCCTCGGGCAGCAGGTGGCGGCGCTGACCAGCGGCGGGGCCTACGCCGAGGTGGTGGTGGCGCCCGCCGCGCTCAGCTTCGACACCTTCGGCACGGACCTGCGGACCGCCGCCGGGTGCGGCTGGGCCGCCCTCACCGCCTACGACCTGATCCACAGCGTTGGCCGGGTGCGTCCCGGCGAGAGCGTCCTCATCCATGCGGCGGCCGGCGGCGTCGGCAGCCTCGCCGCCCAGGTCGCCAGAACCGCCGGCGCCGGCCGTATCGTCGGCGTCGTCAAAGACGCCCAACGCGCCGCTTACGCCGCCCGATTCGGCTACGACCAGCTGATCACGCGTGAGGAGTTCACCCAGGAGTTCACCGACGCTCCCGACGCCCCCGACGCTCCCGACCAGGAGCTGTTCGACGTGATCCTGGATCCCGTCGGCGGGCCGGTACGCGAGACCAACCTGCGGCGCCTCGCACCGCACGGCCGACTGGCGATCTACGGCAACCTCGCCACCTTCGAGCCCGTCGCGCTCAGCGCCAACGATCTGCTGATGAGCGGCAAGTCCGCGCTGACGTACAACAGCAACCTGCTCAGCCAGACCCACCCCGACCGCCTGGCCGAAAGCGCCCGGGAGGCACTTCAGTCGGTGGCCGCCGGGCGAATCCGTCCGGATGTCACCGCCGAGTACGAGATGGCCGACCTCGCCGAGGCCGTACAGCGCCTGGCCGATGGAGCCACCCGCGGCAAGAGCGTCCTCCGCATCGCCGCCTGAGCGCCCGAGTCGGACAACGAATTCCATGCCTCACGCCGAGGCCTCACGGGCCGGGGACGGGACGGGGCGCATGCCGTCGTGGCTGCGCAGCAGGGGGTTGCCGTTGCGCAGCAGCCACTGCCGGTACGCCGCGCTCGCCCAGGCCGCCTCCAGATAGGAGTCCCTGAGGTCGTGGAAGAGCGCGTCCACCTCGGGCGGGTCGGCGGCGTGGGAGAGCAGGGACAGGCGGAGGGTGAGGGGGTCGTCGCGGAGGGGGCGGATGGTGAGGCCGGGGCGGGGGGTGGCGGTGGGGCGGCAGGGGGTGATGAGTTCGCCGGAGGCGACCAGGTCGGCGGCGGTGGGGTAGTCGCCGTAGACGACGCGGGGTCTTCGGCCCGTCGTGGCGAAGGCGCGGCGGAGGGTGGCTTCCTGGCCGTCCAGGGCGGGGTCGACCATCCACTGGTCGGCGGCGAGGTCGGCGAGGGGGACGACGGGGCGGGCGGCGGCCGGGTGGGTGGCGGGGAGGGCGACGAACTGGGGCTCGCGGGCGACGAGGACGCGTCGCCGTACGCCGTCGGGGACGCGCGGCGGGGCGCCCTCGGCCTCGTGGACGAAGGCGACGTCCAGCTGGCTCTCGGCGACCATCCGCAGCAGCGAGTCGGCCCAGACGTCTATGTGGATCGTGGTGTCCGCGTCGGGGAAGCGGGCCCTAAGGCGGCGCAGCCATCCCGCCACGGCCTGGCTGCCCGTGCTGCCGACGCGCAGCCGGGTGCCGGTGGCCCGGCCGGCCTCCTGCCTGGCCTCGGTGACCAGGGCGTTCATTTCGGCCACGATGGGCCGGGCCCGGCACAGCACGGAACGCCCGAGCGGGGTCGGTCGGCTGCCGGTGAGCTCGCGCGAGAACAGCGGGCCGCCGATGGCGTTCTCGATGCGCCTGAGCTGAGTCGTCAACGAGGGCTGGCTCATGCCCAGCTGCCGGGCGGCCTTCCGTAAGCTGCCGGCGTCGGCGATGGCGCACAGTGCGCGAAGGTGCCTGACCTCGAGCTCCACGGCGTGAGCATAACGGCGGGTCAGGACGTCACACCAGACACTCAATGCCCATGAACACCACATCCCGGGCGCCCAATTGGGGCCGGCGCGGACGACCGAAAACGCCGCGGCACACGGGGGGCTATGTGATGGTGCTATCGCCTGTTGATATCTCCGCGTAGCGCCGGATCTCACCAAGACTTCGGGGCACCAAGCGTTCATCCCACGGCCTCGGCCCGCCGCCCCACACCGCGGCGGCCGGCCGGGTCCTGACGGACGATGAGGAGCCCCCCACATGAGATTCTCCACGTCTGCGCTCGTGGCCACGCTGGGCCTCGGCCTGGCCTCGACCCTGTCCGCCGTACCCGCTTCCGCCGCCACCCCCGACGGTGGCGCCGTCAGCCACACCACCAAGTCCGCGTACATCGCGAGCGGCGAGAGCCGCGGCGACACCGACGCCTTCCTCCAGGCCGTGATCAAGTCGGTGCTGGCCAAGCGGGGCGTGGTGCCCGGCACGCAGGCCGTCACCGTCACCTACAGCACCAGCAAGGCCCCGAGCTTCAGGTCCGTGATAGCGCGCTCCACCCAGATCTGGAACTCCGCGGTGAGCAATGTGCAGCTGAGGGAGGGCAGCAACGCCGACTTCGAGTACCGCGAGGGCAACGACCCGAGCGGCTCGTACGCGAGCACGGACGGCCACGGCCGCGGCTACATCTTCCTGGACTTCGCGCAGAACCAGCAGTACGACTCCACCCGTGTCACCGCGCACGAGACCGGCCATGTGCTCGGACTGCCGGACCACTACTCGGGTCCGTGCAGCGAGCTGATGTCGGGCGGCGGGCCGGGCACGTCCTGCAAGAACTCGCAGCCCAACGCGGCCGAGAGGAGCAGGGTCAACCAGCTGTGGGCGAACGGCCTGGCCGGCATCGGCAAGACGCTCGAGGTGAGCGCCCGATAGGGCCACCGCCACCAGCACCTCGCACCGCACCCGGCACCCGTTCCACGCCGGGTGCGGTCCGGTGTCCGCCGGGAGTACGGTAAAGGCACCGAGAGCATTTCGCACATACCGGCCGGATTCCCGCAGACCGGGTCCGGCCGCGGAGAGTGAGCACCATGGAGACCGTCGTCACCGTGGCCGTGATCGCCGCGCTGATCGCCATCGGCGTGGTGGTGATCCACCGGCTCAACGCCCAGCACGGCAGCCGGGTCTCCGCGCTCCGCTACGGCGACACCCCGCCCGGACAACGCCCCCTGCGGCGCCATCGCGCCCTCGGCCGCCGGCGACCGGGCCACCACATCGGCCCCGGCGGCCGGAACCGGCGGGCCTGAGCGATCCGGGCCCCGGTCGGCCAGGGCCCGGTCCCGGTCCCGGACCCGGCGAGGCCTCCGTCAGCCCCGGCCAGGCCCCCGTCAGCCCCGGTCACGGCTGGTCATGGCCCCGCCCCGCCCTCGTCAGTCCTTCCGCAGGGCGTCGGCCAGCGTCGGCACCGGGCACACCACGTCGAGCAGCCCGCCCACCCGCAGGGTGCGCAGGATCAGGGGGCTGTCGCAGACCACCCGCAGCCGGCCGCCGCGGTCCCGCACCCGGCGGTAGGCGCGGCACAGCAGCTCCAGCCCCGAGCAGTCGAAGAAGCACGTCGGGGTCAGGTCGATGACGACGGCGGGCGCGGGCGGGGAGGTGGCCCGGTCCAGCTCCAGGCCGACGCACTCCCGGCCGACGATGTCGATCTCGCCGTGGAGCTCCACGACCGTGTACCCGCCGACCCCGTACGCGCAGGCGTGGGGCGCCGCGCTCAGGTCCGTGCGGAAGCGCTCGGGGGTGATGGCGGCAGGCGGCGGCGCCTCCCGGCGGGGAGCGCCCTGCTGCGTCATCGCGAAATCACCTCGGAACGGCACATTGCCCCCTTTCACCATAGACAGGGTCCCGGAAGCGGACAGAGTCTGCATCGGGGCTGATACCACCGGGTCCTGGGTGACGTGCCCGCGAGCGTAGAGGGGTGACCGCCGGTTACGGAGGTAGGCACCCCATATTTCCCAGAGTAAATGCGCTCGTACGAGTGAATTTCTGTTCTTAATATTGACAGTTTGGCCGGGCGATACGTGGCGACGGTTCAGGCGATGGCGCCGTTGTTCCCTCCGGCGCTCACCTCCCCCGAGCGCGCGACCGCCAGCGCCAGGTCGTCCACGACCTCGAAGGCGTCCTCGAGCCGGACCATCCGCAGCAGCCGGGTGAACCGCGGATCGACGATCACCAGCCGCAGCCGCCCGCCGCGCTCCAGCACACGATTGCGCAGGCGGCACAGCAAGGACACCCCGGCGCAGTCCAGGAAGGTCACCATCCGCAGGTCAAGCACCAGGTTCGGACGCGCCTCACGGGCGAGGGAATCGAGCCGCGCGGAGATCCTGGCCGCGGCGAAGATGTCCAGCTCACCGGTGATCTCGGCCACCGTGACGCCGCCGAGCGCACGCACACGGACACCGAATGCGGGCCGATCGTCAAACATGAAAGCCCCCTTGGGGTGATGGAGGCGACGACCCCGTCAGTACATGACATACCCATCTATCCGCTCACCAGTCAACGAACGCACGGGCAAGTGTCGTTGGACTATGTGCGCCGACCCCGTGAACAACACCCCTCAGAAGCGCGCCGCCCACGGCCAGCAGCCACGCGGGGACGCCCCCGATGGTCAGCAGTTGGTGGTCGTATGTGACGCTGATAGGCGTCGTCCTTCTCCGCGCGCCGGAACTCATGGTCCCCGTCGATGAGTTCAGGCCGCGGAAACGACTGCTGGAAGCCGGTCAGGAACATCGCGCGGCTCCATGCGGTGCGGCGCCAGGACGTACAGCTCGAGGTTCTGCGCCGTCTTCGCCAGCCGCGACAGCCGCATCGGATAGACCAGACGGGTCGAGTCGAAGGTGAGCCGCAGCGGGTCGAGCGTCCCGCCCAGCACCTCCTTGGCCCCGTCGCCCCTGTCGGAGATCACCGCGGGCGCCAGGCGTACCGCCACATACTCCCACTTGGCGCGCACATACGGCTCGAGCCCCTCCGCGAGCCGGTCCGGCAGCTGGAAGCCGTGCTCCTCCAGCCACTCGCGCAGCGCGCCCGGGTCGGTCGCGGTGAGCCGGGCGACGTCGAACGGGCCCAGCCGCTCGCGGCCGACGACGCCCACGCGCGGCGGCGCGCCCGACGAGACGCCGTTCCGGGCCCCGCCCACATACTCGACCTTGCGGTCGTCGAAGGGCCAGTCGCCCGGCCTGGGCCAGAAGTAGTGGCGCGTCCGGTGCACCGGCGCGGTGAGCTCGCGCACCTCGTCGAACAGGGCGCGGTCCCCGAGCCGGACCGTCGCCCGGTTGGGCACCGGCATGATCCACCCCGGCCACGACATCCGTCCCCCGACGTACCGCACTCCGGACCTGCCCGCTCGCGGCTCCGGCTCCGCCGTACCGCGCGTCCCCGTGGTGTTCACCGTGCCCGTATCCCGCCTGACCGGCGGACACGACCTCAGACGGTGGCGACGAGGGATCCGGTTCCTTGGCTGGAAAGGTGGAAAGCTCCAGATCTCGGGGCGCAATGTTGGTACGTAACGGCGCGCGCGGTGCCCGTGCGCCCCACAAGACTGGACCGCACAGCCCGACCGGGCGCCGCCCAGCCCGCGCACCCGGGCGGCGGCCGGATGGACGACACCCGCGCGAAGGGGCGAAACGATGACGCTGACCGTGACGGGTTCACGCATAGCCGCCGTCGGCCACTACCAGCCCGCCAGGGTGCTCACCAACGACGACCTGGCGGCCATGGTCGACACCAGCGACGAATGGATCCGCACCCGGGTCGGCATCCGCACCCGGCACATCGCCCGCGCGGACGAGACGGTGGACGAGATGGCCGCCGCCGCGGCCAGCAAGGCCCTCGCCTCGAGCGGGCTCACGCCCGCCGACATCGACCTCGTGGTCGTCGCCACGTCCACGGCGATCGACCGCAGCCCCAACATGGCGGCCCGCGTCGCCGCCCGGCTCGGCCTCGGCTCCCCCGCCACCTTGGACATCAATGTGGTGTGCGCCGGCTTCACCCACGCCCTGGCCACCGCCGACCACACCATCCGGGCCGGGGCGGCCACCGCCGCCCTGGTCATCGGCGCCGACAAGTTCACCGAGGCGGCCGACTGGACCGACCGCTCCAGCTGTGTGCTGCTCGGCGACGGCGCCGGCGCGGCGGTCGTGGTGGCCGACGACCGGACGGAGAAGACAGAGAAGACGGAGAAGGGGGACGGGGCCGACGGAATCCCGGGGATCGGTCCCGTGGTCTGGGGCTCGGTGCCCGAGATGGGCCACGCCGTACGCATCGAGGGCACCCCGCCCCGCTTCTCCCAGGAGGGCCAGGCCGTCTACCGCTGGGCCACCACCCAGCTGCCGCCCATCGCGCGCGAGGTGTGCGCGCGGGCCGGGGTCGCCCCCGAGGACCTGGCCGGGGTGGTGCTGCACCAGGCGAACCTGCGGATCATCGAGCCGGTCGCGCGCAAGCTCGGCGCCACCAACGCGGTCATCGCGCGCGATGTCGTCGACTCCGGCAACACCTCGGCGGCCAGCGTGCCGCTCGCGCTCTCCAAGCTGGTCGAGCGGCGGGAGATCGCCCCGGGCGGACCGGTGCTGCTCTTCGGCTTCGGCGGCAATCTGTCGTACGCGGGTCAGGTCATCCGCTGCCCCTGAGCGCGCGGCACGCCGCGTCCGATTCGTTCAAGACCGGCGGTCTCCCGCGTGCCTACGCTGCCCGCATGACAGCACGATTCGACGCGATCGGCCTGGTCGTGACCGACCTGGCCGCATCTCTCGCCTTCTACCGACGCCTCGGTCTGGACATCCCCGCCGACGCCGACACCCAGCCGCATGTCGAGGCGGTCCTGCCGGGCGGGCTGCGCCTGATGTGGGACCCCGTCGAGACGGTCCGCTCCTTCGACCCGGACTGGACGCCGTCGTCGGGCGGGTCCAGCCGCATCGGTCTGGCCTTCGCGTGTGACAGCCCGGCGGATGTGGACAAGACGTACGCCGAACTCGTCCAGTCGGGCGTGCGCGGCTACAAGCAGCCGTGGGACGCGTTCTGGGGGCACCGCTACGCCACCGTCCTCGACCCGGACGGCAATGGCGTCGACCTGTTCGCGCCCCTGGCCGCCGACTGAGCGGGCGCGGCTACGAGAGCGGCCGTGGCGGCGCCAGCAGCCGGCCAAGCGGCACCCCGGTCAGCGCCCTGACCTCGCGTGCGAGATGGGCCTGGTCGGCGTATCCGGTGACGGCCGCGACCTCGGCGAAGGCCGTCCCCGCCCGCGCCGCGTCCAGCGCGCGGTTCAGCCGCAGGACCCGGGCCAGCGTCTTGGGGCCGTAGCCGAACGCCGCGAGGGACCGCCGGTGCAGCTGCCGCTCCCCGAGGCCCACCGCCGCGGCGACCTCGGCGACGCTCCGGCCGCCTGAGAGCCCCGCCACGACCGCGCCGGCCACCGGATCGGGCGGCTCCGCCCGGCGCAGCCGGTCCAGCGCGACGGCTTCCAGGAGGCGGCCGGGGCTGCGAGCGCCCGCGCCGCCGCCGTCCGCCGCCTCCGCCAGCCGCTCCGCGAGCCGCCGCACCTCGGCGTCCGGCCACAGCGCCGCCAGCGGCACCCGCTGGTCGCGCAGTTCATGCGCCGGCACCCCGAGCACGGCCGGGCCGGTGCCGGGGGCGAACCGCAGCCCGACCCAGCGGGTGCCCGGTGCGCCCTGGGCGAGATGGGCCCGGGTGTCGGGACCGGCCACGAACAGCTCCCCGTCCGGGGCGGCCGGATCGCCGTGGCTCCAGATCACATCAGTGCAGCCGTCCGGCAGCACCCGCTGCGGCCCGGCCCCGGCGGTACGGGACCACACCACCGCCCGGCCGCCCAGCGGCCCTGATCCCCACTCCTGGTACGGCACCTCGTCAGGGAACCTCGCGCAGATACATCGCGCCACAGGAATGGCAGAAGGGCACCGAGTCGTCCGTGGCCCAGATCTCCGCCGACTGCGTCTCCGCGTCCGGGGCCAGCTCGCGCCCGCACATCGCGGTCGTGCCGTTGCCGCGGACCATGTGCCAGATCTTGACCGGCGCCCCGGCCACCCGCCCCGAGCTGCCCTCCTCGTATTCGGCGCGCATCTCGTGCTGCATGCGTACACCTCCTGCTCTCTCCATGGTCCCGCCCGCCCCGACCGTACGCCAGCGGGCACCCGGAGTCCGTGCGGCTAGAAGACGGACCAGCCGGTCAGCGTCGTGAAGTGGTCGAGCGCCGCGGTCCCGGCCAGCGAGTTGCCCCGGGCGTCGAGCCCCGGGCTCCAGACGCACAGCGTGCACCGGCCGGGTATCACGGCGACGATGCCGCCGCCGACACCGCTCTTGCCGGGCAGGCCGACGCGGTAGGCGAAGTCGCCCGCCGCGTCGTACGTACCGCAGGTGAGCATGACCGCGTTGATCCGCTTCGCCTGGCGGGGCGACAGCAGCCGGGAGCCGTCCGCGCGCAGCCCGTGCCGGGCCAGGAAGCCGCCCGCGACGGCCAGGTCGCGGCAGCTCATCTCGATCGAGCACTGCCAGAAATAGTGCTCGAGGACGGTGGGGACCGGATTGTCGAGGTTGCCGTAGCTCGCCATGAAGTGCGCGAGGGCGGCGTTGCGGTCGCCGTGCTCGGACTCGGAGGCGGCGACGACGCGGTCGAAGGCAAGGTCGGGGTTGCCGCTCTCGGCACGCAGGAACTCCAGCATGGTGGTGCTGGCGTCGCCGGTCAGGGTCTGCAGCCGGTCGGTGACGACCAGGGCGCCGGCGTTGATGAACGGATTGCGCGGGATGCCGTTCTCGTACTCCAGCTGCACCAGGGAGTTGAAGGGGTTGCCGGAAGGCTCCCGGCCGACCCGCCGCCAGATCCGCTCGCCGTCCTGTTCGAGGACGAGCGCGAGGCTGAACGCCTTGGAGATGCTCTGTACGGAGAAGGGGACCTCCCAGTCGCCGATCCCGGTCACCATGCCGTCCACGTCCGCGACGGCGATGCCGAACCGGTGCGGGTCCACCGACGCGAGGGCGGGGATGTACTGGGCCACCTCGCCCCGGCCGATCTGTGGTGCGACGTGGGCCGCGACCTCCTCAAGAACTGCCTGGTAGTCCATGGTGCCGTGGTTCTCCTGCGCCTCGTCGAGCGGATCGGATCGCACGATAACCGGAGCACCCCGCATCGCTTGCACCAGGGATTCATCACCGAGCGTCTTCGTGGGTATGCAGGGGGTGACAGTCGGGCCGCGGTGGGCGGCCCCGCACGACGTGAACGGAGGCGGTCATGGCATCACCCATGTCCGCGGGGGACTTTCTGGCGGCGCTGGAGCGAGAGGGCCTGCGTGTGGTGCAGGTCGGCGACTGGCGGCACCACAACAGAAACCACAAGGGGCCCTGGGGCGAGGTGCACGGCGTAATGATCCACCACACGGTCACCTCGGGCACCGACCTGACCGTCCGGATCTGCCGGGACGGCTTCGAATCGCTGCCCGGCCCGCTGTGCCACGGCGTGATCGCCAAGGACGGCGGGGTGCACCTGGTCGGCTACGGCCGCGCCAACCACGCGGGGCTCGGCGACGACGAGGTGCTGCGCGCCGTGATCGCCGAGAAGGCCCTGCCTCCGGACAACGAGGCGAACACGGACGGCAATCGCTGTTTCTACGGCTTCGAGTGCGAAAACCTCGGCGACGGGAAAGACCCCTGGCCGGAGGCGCAACTGGAGGCCATCGAGCGGGCCGCGGCGGCGATCTGCCGCCATCACGGCTGGACCGAGCGCTCGGTGATCGGCCATCTCGAATGGCAGCCGGGCAAGACGGACCCGCGCGGCTTCACCATGGCCTCGATGCGGGCGCGCATCCGCGACCGGCTGAAGTGACCGGCCGAGGCGACCGGCCGAGGCGACCGGCCGAGAGGGCCTAGCCGTCCGCGGCCTCCTCCCGGTAGGCCGCCGCCTCCTCCAGGTCCAGTCTGCGCAGCAGCGTCCGCAGCATCTCGTCGTCGATCCGCCGGGCGTCGCGGAGTTCCACGAACACCGCGCGCTCGGCGCCGATCACCTCGCGGGCCAGCCTGCGGTAGGTGTCGTCGGCCGACTCCCCCGTCACCTCGTTCACCGCCCCCAGCCGCTCCCACACCGCGTTGCGGCGCCGCTCGAGCACCGCGCGGAGCCGGTCGGCGAGCGGCTCCGGCAGGGCGTTGCGTTCGTCGGCGAGGAGTTCGTCGAGGCGGCGCTCGGCGGCCCGGGACGCCTCGTTCTGCGCCTGCGCCTCCGCCAGGGTCTCGGCCTGGAGGTCACGGCCGGGCAGGGGCAGCAGGCGGATCAGCGTGGGCAGGGTGAGCCCTTGGATGACGAGGGTGCCGATGACGGTCGTGAAGGTCAGGAAGAGGATGAGGTTACGAGCCGGGAAGGGGTCTCCGCCGTGCACGGTCAGCGGGATCGAGAAGGCGATGGCCAGCGAGACCACCCCGCGCATCCCGGCCCAGCCGACGACGACCGGCGCGGTCCAGTCGGTCTCCGGCTCCCGCTCGCGGATCCGGCGGGACAGCGTCCGGGGCAGGAAGGTCGCCGGGAAGACCCAGACGAAGCGTGCGCAGACGACAGCGAGGAAGAGCATGGCCGCGTACCAGGCCGCCTCGCCGGCCCCGTACTCGCCCAGGCCCCGCACCACGACCCGCAGCTGCAGCCCGATCAGCGCGAACACCGCGGACTCCAGCACGAAGGCGATCATCTTCCACACCGCCGACTCCTGGAGCCTGGTGGCGAAGTCGACCTGCCAGGAGTGGTGCCCGAGGTAGAGGGCGACCACGACGACCGCGAGCACGCCCGAGGCATGGACCTGTTCGGCCGCCAGGTACGCGACGAAGGGGATGAGCAGCGAGAGGGTGTTCTGCAGCAGCGGATCGCGCAGCCGGGTGCGCAGCCAGTGCAGCGGCACCATCAGGATCAGACCGACCCCGACCCCGCCGACGGCCGCGAGGGCGAATTCCTTGAGGCCCCCCTCCCAGGTGGCGCCCTCGCCCACCGCCGCGGCCAGCGCCACCTTGTAGGCGGTGATGGCGGTGGCGTCGTTGACCAGGGACTCGCCCTGGAGGACGGTGGTCAGCCGGGAGGGCAGGCCGACCCGCCGGGCGATGGCCGTCGCCGCCACCGCGTCCGGCGGGGCGATGACCGCGCCCAGGACGAGCGCGGCGGTCAGCGGCAGGTCCGGCACCACCAGATAGGCGATCCAGCCGACCACGAGGGTCGCGAAGAGCACATATCCGATCGACAGCAGGGCGACGGGACGGATGTTGGCGCGCAGGTCCAGGTACGAACTCTCGAGCGCCGCCGTGTGCAGCAGGGGCGGCAGTACGAGGGGCAGCACGACGTGCGGATCGAGCGTGTACTCGGGCACGCCGGGCACATACGAGGCGATGAGCCCGGCGGCGACCAGCAGCAGCGGGGCGGGCACCGGTGTCCGGCGGGCCGCGCCCGCGACGGCCGCGCTGCCCGCGACCAGCACCAGCAGTGGCAATACGTCCATGAACCAGCCCGTCCGGATGGTGGTAGTCGGTTTAGTCTGGCAATCATGAACGAGTGTCCGCATGTTCCCGACCTGCCGGTGCCCGAGCCGGAGCCGAGGCATGACACCTGCCGGGAGTGCCTGACCGTGGACAGCCATCCGGTGCAGTTGCGGCTGTGCCTGTCCTGCGGGCATGTGGGCTGCTGCGACTCATCGCCGTTCCAGCACGCCACCGAGCACTACAAGGAGACCGGACACCCCGTGATGCGCAGCTTCGAGCCCGGCCAGAGCTGGCGGTGGTGCTATGTGGACCACATGATCCTCTAATGGACTGCCGCATCGGCGGTGCGGCCCGCTAGCCTTCACTCATGATCCGAACAGCGATGCCTTCAGCGGGGAGAGGGACGGAAAGGAGCCTGTCACCAGCGGTTCCTTCAACCAGGCGACATCTCTTTCGAATTGAGACCGCAGACCTCTAGCCACTGTGCGTACTCATGTGCTTACTATGAGTGATATCGAGGACCTTCGGGTCGGCGTTCACCCATGACGGGGGCCGTGCTTCGTCCGGGCGACACCGAGCCGCAGATCGCGATAGCGTCGCAGCCGAACCACGTGCCGCGTCGGTCCGTACCCCCTCCACCATAAGGGCTCACGACCGGCGCTCCAATCAGCTCAGCTCAATCAGCTTGTGTCACCTTGGAGGTGAGGGTGTCCCAGATCGCAGGCGAGCCCGGGACCCAGGACTTCGTAGAAGTCCGGCTGCCCGCTGAGGGTGCCTACCTGTCGGTGCTGCGGACGGCCACGGCCGGCCTCGCAGCCCGCTTGGACTTCACCCTCGACGAGATCGAGGATCTGCGTATCGCCGTCGACGAGGCGTGCGCGATCCTGCTGCAGCAAGCCGTGCCCGGCAGTGTGCTGAGCTGCGTCTTCCGCCTGATCGACGACGCACTGCAGGTGACCGTCTCGGCTCCGACCACGGACGGGCGCGCTCCCGAGCGCGACACCTTCGCCTGGACAGTGCTCTCCGCGCTCGCCGGCAAGGTCGACTCGACCGTCGCCGAGGACCGCGCGGTCAGTATCAGCCTGTACAAGGAGCGCGGCGCCGGCCCCGGACAGCCGTGACGGAAAGGGGGGCTCCGTGAGCACCGCATCATCGCGGGGAGTGCGTACCCCGGCCATCCCGCACCCGCCGGCCCAGCCGCATCCCGCGGATCCGGAGGCGGCAGGAGACCGACCAGAGCGGGCGGACCACATGGATCAGCATCAGCACGAGCGGCACGAGCGGCCCGATCCGCATGACCGCAGCGGAGCGCGGGCGATGTTCGTCGAGCTGCGCCGGCTTCCGGAGGGCTCCACGGCCCGCGCCGAGCTGCGCAACCACCTCGTGCGGATGCATCTGCCGCTGGTGGAGCATCTGGCGCGGCGCTTCCGCAACCGCGGCGAGCCGCTGGACGACCTCACCCAGGTCGCCACCATCGGGCTGATCAAGTCCGTGGACCGGTTCGACCCGGACCGCGGTGTGGAGTTCTCGACGTATGCGACCCCCACGGTCGTCGGCGAGATCAAGCGGCACTTCCGCGACAAGGGCTGGGCGGTGCGGGTGCCGCGTCGGCTGCAGGAGCTGCGGCTCTCGCTGACCACGGCCACCGCCGAGCTCTCCCAGCGGCACGGCCGCGCCCCCACGGTCCATGAGCTGGCCGAGCATCTGAGCATCTCCGAGGAGGAGGTGCTGGAGGGCCTGGAGTCGGCCAACGCGTACAGCACGCTGTCCCTGGACGTGCCGGACACGGACGACGAGTCCCCGGCGGTCGCGGACACGCTCGGCGCGGAGGACGAGGCGCTGGAGGGCGTCGAGTACCGCGAGTCGCTGAAGCCGCTGCTGGAGGATCTGCCGCCGCGCGAGAAGAAGATCCTGCTGCTGCGCTTCTTCGGCAATATGACCCAGTCGCAGATCGCGCAGGAGGTCGGCATCTCGCAGATGCATGTCTCGCGGCTGCTGGCCCGCACCCTCGCGCAGCTGCGGGAGCGGTTGCTCGTGGAGGAGTAACGGCCGTGGAGGAGTAAAGGCCATCAGGAGGGCCTTCAGGAGCAAAGGCGGCCAGAGGGCCGGGGAGAGGGGTCAGGCGTCGCGCGGGCCGATGCCCAGGGCCTCCGTCGCCGTCGGGTTGATCAGCAGTGCCAGCACGGCGAAGGCCGCGAGGGCGGTGACCACCCCGACGGCGATCAGCCCGCCGCCGTTCTGTACCAGCGTCCAGGCCACGGGCAGCGCCATGAGCTGAGTGATCATCGCGGGTCCGCGGCTCCACCGCCGGCGCCGCCACAGCCCGCGCGCCGCGGCCAGCGGCAGCGCGGCCAGCGCCAGCACGGTCACGCCGAGCATCTCGGCCTGCTGCGGGCTGTCCGGATCCCCGGTCAGCCCCATGATCAGTACGTACACCCCGAGGCCGACCAGCACCACGGCCTCGGCGGCGGCCAGCACCGCGGCCGCCGTGATCCGGGTCGGCCGCGGGCCGGACGGGGCCGCGTCGGCGGCCTTGGTCCCCTCGGCCCCCTTGGCCCCCTTGGCCCGGGCGGCCGGCTTGGCCGTCGTCGCCCGAGGATTCCGAGGAGCCGTCGGCGCCGGCTTCGCCGTCTTCGCGGCCCCGGCCTTCTTGGCGGTGGCGGACTTCTTACTGCTCACCCCAGCAGCGTAGCGGCCACCGGTCCGGGCCGGGGCCGGGCCACGGTTGTGGCCTGTTCGTGGTCAATGGGTAGGCTGCTGAGCATGCGCGCGCTCATCGTGGTCAATCCGGCAGCAACCACCACCAGTGCCCGCACCCGCGACGTCCTGATCCATGCGCTCGCCAGCGATCTGAAGCTGGACGTGGCGACCACGGAGTACCGGGGGCACGCCCGCGATCTGGCCCGGCAGGCCGCGGAGGGGGGCACACACGAGCTGGTCGTCGCCCTCGGCGGTGACGGCACGGTCAACGAGGTGGTCAACGGGCTGCTGCACCACGGCCCCGATCCGGACGCACTGCCCCGCCTGGCCGTCGTCCCCGGCGGCTCCACCAATGTCTTCGCCCGCGCCCTCGGCCTGCCCAACGATGTCGTGGAGGCCACCGGCGCCCTGCTGGACGCGCTGCGGGACGGCACCGAGCGCACCGTGGGCCTCGGGCTCGCGGCGGGCACCCCTGGCACCCCGGACGAGTCGGTGCCGGCGCGCTGGTTCACCTTCTGCGCGGGCTTCGGCTTCGACGCGGGCGTGATCGGCCGGGTCGAACAACAGCGCGAACGCGGCAAGCGTTCGACACACGCGCTCTATATACGCCAGGTGGCCCGGCAGTTCCTCGGGGACCCGCACCGGCGCGAGGGGACCATCACCCTCAAGCGGCCGGACGAGGACCCCGTCGAGGGGCTCGTGGTGTCCATAGTCTGCAATACCGTCCCGTGGACGTATCTGGGCAACCGCCCGATCTACGCGCTGCCCGACGCGTCCTTCGACACCGCCCTTGACGTGCTCGGACTCTCCAAACTGTCCACCCCGGCAGCCACCCGCTACGTGACCCAGCTGCTGACCTCCAGCCCCGAGCGGGGGCCCCGCGGCAAGCACGCGATCTCCTTGCACGATCTGACGGACTTCACCTTGCAATCGCAGGCGCCACTGCCGTTTCAGATGGACGGTGACCACCTCGGACTGCGTACGAGCGTGACGTTCACAGGCGTACGCCGTGCACTGCGTGTGATTGTGTGAGTGAGACCGCAAAAAGTCCTTCCAGTCGAACGTTTAGCCTGGCTTCCACCCCCCGGAAGTAGGGCTGTGACAGAGCCGACACCAAGGAATCAAAAAAAACTTTCCGGAAGGGGTTGTATCCGCCGCCGAGGTTTGCGAATCTCTTCTTGGCGATCGGGACGGCCTCCAGAAGGCCCCCTTGAGAGCCCGAATCCCCTTCCTCAATCCCATGGGACCGCACCAGCCCCAACTGGTTGACGTCCCTACCCTTGTCGAGGGGTTCGTGAAAGCGTTCACATTCACAAGCATCCGCAACACGAGGAGATGGAGCAGCCATGGACTGGCGTCACAACGCCGTTTGCCGCGAGGAAGACCCCGAGCTGTTCTTCCCCATCGGCAACACCGGTCCTGCGCTGCTGCAGATCGAGGAAGCCAAGGCCGTCTGCCGCCGCTGCCCCGTCATGGAGCAGTGCCTGCAGTGGGCGCTTGAGTCCGGCCAGGACTCCGGCGTCTGGGGTGGACTCAGCGAGGACGAGCGCCGCGCCAT
This sequence comes from Streptomyces sp. NPDC007917, assembly GCF_042959105.1. Taxonomy (NCBI): domain Bacteria; kingdom Bacillati; phylum Actinomycetota; class Actinomycetes; order Kitasatosporales; family Streptomycetaceae; genus Streptomyces; species Streptomyces sp. NPDC007917. The sequence continues at coordinate 87,306 of NZ_JBIBKK010000013.1, read as the reverse complement.
GAAGCGCCGTGCCGCCCGCAACCGGGCACGCAACGCCAGCGCCTGACGCCCACACCCCATGGCCCCCGAGCCGCAGCGCGCAGTAACCCCGATGCGCACAGCAACGTGAGCCTTGAGCCCCGGACCACTCCCGGTCCGGGGCTCAGTGCTGTGTTCACCCATTGAGACGGCATGCTCATCATGTGAGTGGTGTGCTCAAGGTCTCACGCCGGCTCACGCGGTGTCCTACGCGGTCTCCCGCGGCCTCGTCCGGGGATCGGCCCGGCCGGGTCGGGGATCGGCCCGGCCGGCCGGGTCAGTGCTTCTCCGCCCGTACCGGGATGTCCAGGACGACTCGGGTGCCGCGCTCGGGCGCGGGCACCATGTCGAACGTCCCGCCCAGCTCCCCCTCCACCAGCGTGCGCACGATCTGCAGGCCGAGGTTGCCCGCCCGCTGGGGGTCGAACCCCTCCGGCAGCCCGCGCCCGTCGTCCTCGACGGTGACCAGCAGCCGCCCGTCCGCGCCGGTGCCGCCGCGCACCGCCGCCACCTCGACCGTGCCCTGCTCCCCCGCTCCGAAGCCGTGTTCCAGCGCGTTCTGCAGCACCTCGGTCAGCACCATGGACAGCGGGGTGGCGACCTCGGCCTCGAGGATGCCGAACCGGCCGGTGCGCCGGCCGGTGACCTTGCCCGGGGATATCTCGGCCACCATGGCCAGGACCCGGTCGGCTATCTCGTCGAACTCGACCCGCTCGTCCAGGTTCTGGGACAGCGTCTCGTGCACGATCGCGATCGAGCCGACCCTGCGCACCGCCTCGTTGAGCGCCTCCCTCCCCTGGTCGGAGTCCATCCGGCGGGCCTGGAGGCGCAGCAGGGCGGCCACGGTCTGGAGGTTGTTCTTCACCCGGTGGTGGATCTCCCGGATGGTGGCGTCCTTGGTGATCAGCTCGCGCTCGCGGCGGCGCAGCTCGGTGACGTCCCGGAGCAGGACGAGCGAACCGATGTGGGTGCCCTTGGGCTTGAGCGGGATGGCCCGCAGCTGGATGACCCCGTCGTCGCCCTCCACCTCGAACTCGCGCGGCGCCCAGCCGCTGGCCAGCTTGACCAGCGCCTCGTCCACCGGTCCGCGTACGGGGGCGAGTTCGGCGGTGGTCCGGCCGAGGTGGTGGCCGACCAGGTCGGCGGCCAGGCCGAGGCGGTGGTAGGCGGACAGGGCGTTGGGGCTGGCGTACTGGACGATGCCCTCCGCGTCGAGCCGGATCAGGCCGTCGCCCACGCGGGGTGAGGCGTCCATGTCGACCTGCTGCTCGGAGAAGGGAAACGATCCTGCGGCGATCATCTGGGCGAGGTCGGAGGCGCTCTGGAGGTAGGTGAGCTCGAGCCGGCTGGGCGTCCGTACGGTCAGCAGATTGGTGTTACGGGCGATCACCCCGAGCACCCGGCCCTCGCGGCGGACCGGGATGGACTCGACCCGGACCGGGACCTCCTCCCGCCACTCGGGGTCGCCCTCCCGGACGATACGGCCCTCGTCGAGGGCGGCGTCGAGCATCGGGCGGCGGCCGCGCGGAGCCAGATGGCCGACCATGTCGTCCTGGTAGGAGGTGGGCCCGGTGTTGGGCCGCATCTGCGCCACCGAGACGTAGCGGGTGCCGTCGCGGGTGGGGACCCACAGGACGAGATCGGCGAAGGAGAGGTCGGAGAGCAGCTGCCACTCCGATACCAGCAGGTGAAGCCACTCGAGGTCGGAGTCGCTGAGTGCGGTGTGCTGGCGTACGAGGTCGTTCATGGAGGGCACGTTGTGAGCCTACCCGGACGTACGTTTCAGCCTTTCCGCGCAGAGCCGTGGACAGGCGAGAGTGGTCTAGTCCAGAATGGGCGCACTGCGATCTTCCGCCCTCCCCGCACAGGAGGGTGGATCGAGGCACACGGGGTGCTCTGCCCTGACCGCTCCGGGAGCCTCAGGTCGGCCGGCTGCGGCCGATGCAACTCCGGGCTGCGGTGCCGGGTGGGTTGAGGGTCCCGCCCTGGCGCCGCGGCCCGCGGGTGTTTTCCCCTCTTTCTCGCCGCCCTCGCACTGCTCGGCCTCCCCGACAGAAGGCTCCCGCGCTTCGCGGGGAAGCGCGGGAGCCGGTGGGGGTGGCGGCCTCAGGGCCTCACCTGGTCTCGGTCACCTGGTCTCAGTCACCTTCGCCAGCGCGCGCGGCGCAACCAAGTTCTGATGGCCGCCCTCGCATTGCTCGGCCCCGGGGGCCTCCCAAGCTTCGGCCAGCCGGCCGGCCTCCGACCGGCACCGTCGCTCACCTGGTCTCGGTCACCTTTGCCAGCGCGCGCGGCGCATCGGGGTCCTGGCCTCGGGCGATGGTCACCTCGTAGGCGAGCAGCTGCAGCGGAAGGATCTCCAGGATCGGCTGGACCTCCTCGGCCACTCCCTCCGTCGGCAGCGCGAAGCCCGCCGAGGCCTGGTCGACCTCGGACTGGGCGCCGATGACGACCAGGTCCGCGCCGCGGCCGCGCAGCCGCTCGAGGACCGGCCGCAGCGCCTGGCCGCCCTTGCCCTCGGTGACGATCGCGATCACCGGCGAGATGTTGTCGACCATGGCGAGCGGGCCGTGCAGCAGATCGGCGCCCGAGTAGGACAGCGCCGGGATGTAGCTGGTCTCCATCAGCTTCAGCGCCGCCTCCTTGGCCGTGGGGTAGCCGTAGCCGCGGGAGGTGATGACCATGCGCTCGGCGAAGCGGTAGCGGCCGGCGAGCTGCTTGACCTCGTCCCCCCGGTCCAGGATCTGCTGGGCCAGCTCGGGGAGGACCTTGGCGGCCGCGCCGTCGCCGCCGCGCAGGCCCTCGACGAAGAGGTAGAGGGCGAGCAGTTCGGCGGTGTAGGTCTTGGTCGCGGGGAGCGCGTTCTCCGGGCCGGCCAGGACGTCGATGTGGAACTCGGAGACGGCGGCCAGCGGGGAGTCGGGGTTGTTGGTGACCGCGAGGGTGATCGCGCCGGCCTGGCGGGCGGCCTCGGTGGAGGCGACCAGGTCCGGGGAGCCGCCGGACTGGCTGACCGTGATCACCAGTACGTCGGTCAGGTCCTGCTCGGCCCCGTAGGCGGTGGTGGTGGACATGGAGGTGAGGCCGCACGGCTTGCCCAGCAGGACCTCGATCAGATACTTCGCGTACAGCGCCGCGTTGTCGGAGGTGCCCCGCGCGGTGAGGAGTACGAAGCGCGGGTTGCGCGCGGCGATGTGTTCGGCGATCTCGCGGATGCGGGGCGCGCCCTCGTCGAGGATCCGGCGCAGCACGGCGGGCTGCTCGGCCATCTCCCCGGACATGATCCGGCCCGGCTGGTCGCTGTGCTGGGCCGGAGTCGTGGCGGACATGCTGGGTGCCTCCAGTTGGCTGTGCTGTGCTGTGCCCGCGGTGCGGGCCGAGCCGGGTGGTGGCGTCATCCCCCGGCCACACCGCCGGTGATGACCTCCGCGGCGGCCAGCCCACAGACCCGGGCGGCGCCGTGAGTCGCGATGTGCAGCGCCCCGGTCGGCGGCGCCTGGGGCACGCCCATCTCGACGACGACCGTGTCCGGCCGGGCGGCGAGCAGGGAGGCCAGGGCATCGGCCATCCAGGGGTGGCGGTGGACATCGCGTACCACTGCGACGATCCTACGGTCCGCCGCCTCCCCGAGTACATTTGCGATCAAGGCGGGCACACCACCGGTCGTACCCACTGCAGCTTCCTCGACGTCTCGCTGGCCGTAGGTGGCGGTGCCGGTGCCGGGGAGCAGCCGGGCCAGTTCGGCGGCGACGCCCCAGGGGGTCTCGTCGCCGACGGCGATGTTGGCCACGGGGGTGAAGGCGGCGACGAACGCGGGCCCGGTGGGCGGTTCGTAGGGCTGTGCGCCCGGGGTGACGCGCAGCGCCCGGCGGGCGGCGCGCAGCCCCGCGTCGGGGGCGGCCGCGATCCCCTCCGCCGCGCCCGGCCCTCCGGCCTGCCGCGCCCAGTCGCCGAGGGCGCGCACCCGGGCAGCGGCGTCGGCGAGCCGCGCCTCGGGCAGTTCCCCCGCCCGTACCGCGGCCACCAGCGCGTCGCGCAGCCGCACCACGGTGTCCTCGTCGCTGAGCCCGCCGCCGACACAGATCGCGTCGGCGCCCGCGGCGATGGCGAGCACGCTGCCGCGCTCGATGCCGTACGCGGCGGAGATGGCCCGCATCTCCATGCCGTCGGTGACGATGAGCCCGTCGAAGCCGAGGCCGCCCTTGCTGACGGGGGCGCGCAGCAGGCCGTGCAGCGCGGCCGGGCTGAGGGTGGCGGGCAGGGCCGGGTCGAGGGCGGGGACCAGGATGTGGGCGCTCATCACGGCCTTGGTGCCGGCGGCCACGGCGGCCCGGAAGGGGATCAGTTCGCGGTCGGTGAGGGTGTCGAGGTCGGCGTCGATGCGCGGCATGGCGTGGTGGGAGTCGACGGCGGTGTCGCCGTGCCCGGGGAAGTGCTTGGTGCAGGCGGCGACCCCGGCGCCCTGCAGGCCCCGGATGTACGCGGCGGTGTGGCGGGCCACGAGCTGCGGATCGGCGCCGAAGGCGCGTACGCCGATGACCGGGTTGTCGGGGTTGGAGTTGACGTCGGCGGAGGGGGCCCAGTCGAGGTTGACCCCGCACGCGGCGAGCCGGCGGCCCATCTCGCGGGCCACGGCCTGGGTCAGGGCGGTGTCGTCGACGGCGCCGAGCGCCAGGTTGCCGGGGAAGGAGGAGCCGGTCCGCACCTCCAGCCGGGTGACGTCGCCGCCCTCCTCGTCGATGGCGACGAGCAGGTCTTCGCGCTCCGCCCGCAGCTGGGCGGTGAGGGCGGAAAGCTGCTCGGACGAGATGATGTTGCGGCCGAAGATGCCGACGGAGCCGAGGCCTTCACCGAGCCGCCGCAGCACCCAGTCGGGCGCGGTGGTGCCGGAGAAGCCGGGTTGCAGAACCGCCAGGGCGTCCCTGGTGAGGGTGTCCAAGCCGCGTGCGAGGGTCGTCATGGAGAAGGATCATCCCTTCACAGCGCCGGAAGTGAGACCACCGACCGCCTTGCGTTGCAGAAACAGGAACAGAAGCAGGATGGGGATGGCGAAGAGCGAGGCGGCCGCCATGGTGGCGCCCCAGTCGTCGCCGAAGTTCGTCTGGAAGCTGGACAGCCACAGCGGCAGCGTCTTGGCCTCGGGGTCCTTGTTCAGGATGAGGACGAGCGGGAACTCGTTCCAGGCCGTGATGAAGCCGAACAGCGAGGTGGCCATCAGCCCGGGCGCCAGCAGCGGGAAGATCACCCGGATGAACGCCTGCGGCCGGGTGCAGCCGTCGACCATCGCCGACTCCTCCAGCTCCTTGGGCACGGCGGCGACATAGGAGCGCAGGGTGAGAACGGTGAAGGGCAGCACCATGACCATGTAGAAGAGGGTCAGCGGGACCAGGCTGTTCAGCATCTCGCCATCGCGGACGATCATGTAGATCGCGATCACCATGACCTCCCAGGGTGCCATCTGGGCGATCATGAAGGTCACCAGGAAGCCGCGGCGGCCCTTGAAGCGCATCCGGGCGAGGGCGAAGGACGCGAGGAGCGCGATCACCAGCGAGAGCGCCACCGCCGAGACGGTGACGGTCAGGGAGTTCCCCACCAGGGTCCAGAAGTGCTCCGCGTCCGTCGCCGTCTTGAAATGCTCGAAGGTCGCGTCGGTCGGGAACCACACCGGGTCCTCGGAGATGATGTCCGAGGTCGGCTTGAGGGCCGTGGAGAACATCCAGTAGACGGGGAACGCGAAGGCGACGAAGAGGACGACCGCCGTCGCGTTGGGCCACAGCCGCCCGGCCGTCGAGCGCTTCACTGCTCCTCCTCCTGCTTGAGCACGATCCGAAGGTAGTAGGAGGTCAGGGCCAGCAGGATCAGGATGGTCAGCAGCGAGATCGCCGCGCCCATGCCGTAGTGCTGATTGCCCACGCCCTCGATGAACGCGTAGACGGGAAGGGTCTCGGTGAGCCGGTCAGGGCCGCCCTCGTTGATCGCGAAGACCTGCGGAAACGCTTTGAAGACCCAGATCACCTCGAGGAAGAGGGTCGCGAGGAGGAACGGCTTGAGGAAGGGCAGGGTCACGGAGGTGAAGGAGCGCCAGGCCCCGGCGCCGTCCAGCGCCGCCGCCTCGTACAGCTCCTTGGGGATCGTCGTGGTCGCCGCGTAGAGGTTGATCGCCACGAAGGGGATCGACTGCCAGACGATGAGCACGGTGATGACGAAGTAGGTCGAGAACTGGCTGCCGGTCCAGTTGTAGTCGGCCATCGAGTGCCAGCCGAGCTTGTCCAGCACCCAGTTGACCACCCCGAAGCGGGAGGCGAACAGCCACTGGAAGACGGTGGTCGCCGCGATGACCGGCATCGCCCAGGCCAGCACGAGACCGGTCGACAGCAGCAGCCGCATCTTCGTCCCGAGCCGGGCCAGCAGCAGCCCGACCAGCGTCCCGATCACCATGATCAGCACGACGTTGACGGAGGTGAACAGGACCGACCTGACTGTGACCCGCCAGAAGTCCTCGCTGGTCAGCGCCTCGCGGTAGTTGTCGACGCCGTTCCACTCGGTGAGGTGCTGGATCAGCTGCCGCATGTTGAGGTTCTGGAACGACAGCATGCCGTTCTTGACCAGCGGCCAGCCCAGCAGCACCACGGTGGCGGCCAGCGCGGGCAGAAGCAGCAGATAGGGCGCGGTGCCGGTGAGCCGGCCGCGCCCCGGGGACGCCCCGCGGCCCGTACGCGTACGGCCCGGCGGCGCCCCGCGCCCGGGGGCCCCGGCCGCCGCGGGGCGGCCGGGGTCCTTGCGAGTGGTGCGTGTGGTCGCTACAGCCATCGCCGTTACTGCTCCTGGCTGAGGCGCTTGTTCATCTCTTCCTCGACCGACTTGGCCGCGTCCGCCGGGGACTTGCCCTTCAGCACGGCGGTCATATAGGCCTTGATCGGGTTCGGGGCGTTCTCCACCGGGGCCCATTCGGGGATCAGCGGGGTGGTGCCGCCGCCCGCGACGGCGGGGGCCGCAGCCTCGGCCGCGGCGTTGCCCTTGAGCTGGGACTGCAGCGACTCCTTGTTGGGGAGCACGCCGCCTTCCTTGGCCAGCTGCCCCTCATGGGTGTCCGACAGCGCGATCTTCAGGAACTCCTTGGCCAGCTCCTGCTTCTTGCTGCCCGCCGCGACGGCGAGGTTGGAGCCGCCGAGGAAGACGCCCTCCGGCTTGCCGGCGGTCTCCCCCGGGATGGTGAAGTAGCCGATGTCCTGCTCGATCTTCGGGTTGGCCTTGATCGCGGTCGCCGCCTCCCAGCCCATCCCGATGAAGGCGCCGGTCTTGCCCTTGGCGAAGACCTCGGCCTGCTGCGGGGTGGCCTCGTCCTTGTCCTTGGGGGCCTCGCTGAAGGACTGGTACTGCTTGTAGATGTCCATGGCCTTGGCGACCTTGGGGTCGGCGAGGTTGGAGACCCACTTGTCGCCTTCCTTCTTGACGAGGTCGGCACCGGTGCCGATGGTCAGCCCGTCGAAGAAGTACCAGTTCTGGCCCGGCAGATAGATCGGCTCGGCGTCCGTCTTCTTCTTGATCGTCTCAAGGTCCCGGAAGAACTCGGTCCGGGTCTTGGGGGTGTCCTTGATCCCGGCCTGCGCCCAGACCTTCTTGTTGTAGATCACCACGCGGTTGGCCGCGAACCACGGGGCGGCGTACTGCTTGCCGTCGTAGACCGCGGACTTGTTGAGGGAGTCGGCCCAGTCAGCGCCGATCGACTCCTTCAGGTCGGTCAGCTCGGCGAGGCCGCCGGTCTGGGCGTACGCCGGGGTCTGGGTATTGCCGATCTCGATCACATCCGGCGGGTCCGACTCCGAGAGCGCGGTGGTCACCTTCTGCTGAATGCCATTCCACTCCTGGGTCTCCAGCTTCAGCTTGGCACCCGTCTTCTTCTCGAACGCCGCCTTGACGTCCTTCGTCCAGCCGTCGGGGGTGGATCCGTCCATCGCCCATACGGTCAGCGTCTCGCCCTTGAAGCCGTCCGCCCCGGCCTTCTTGTCGTCGTCGCCGGACCCGCAGGCCGCGACGGTCACCAGCATCGCCGCGACACCCGTCGCCGCTATCAGCCCACGCTTCACAGCACACTCCTCAAAGGACCGGAAGGGAGGTTTAATGGTTTAGACCAGTGCCCGCAGCTTGGCCTAGACCTGTAGGGGTGTCAAGGGTGTCCAAGAGCCGCCATCGGCTCCGTTACCGGACCGACACCTCACGACATCCGGGCCGAGCAGCCGCTTACGGCCGAGGCCGTGCCACGATGTGAGCCGCTGAAAACGGAGGAGCCGGTGACGGCAGCAGACCAGGGGTCGGAAAGGCGCGCGATGGAGACCGAGGGGGCGACAGCGGCGGCCGCGACGGGTACGACAGCCACCAAAGCCGCGGCAGCCACAGCCGAGGGCGGCACCAGCTCCGCCCATGGCTCCGGCAACAGCGCCGGGAACAGCACGGGAAACAGCTCCAGCGGGACGCGCACCGCGCGCGTGCCCAAGTACTACCGCCTCAAGCGGCACTTGCTGGAGATCACCGAGACCCTGCCGCCCGGCACCCCGGTCCCTCCCGAGCGCACCCTCGCCTCCGAGTTCGACACCTCCCGGACCACCGTGCGGCAGGCGCTGCAGGAACTGGTGGTCGAGGGGCGGCTCGAGCGGATCCAGGGCAAGGGCACCTTCGTCGCCAAGCCCAAGGTCTCCCAGGCCCTCCAGTTGACCTCGTACACCGAGGACATGAAGGCCCAGGGCCTGGAACCCACCTCCCAACTCCTGGACATCGGCTATGTGACGGCCGACGACCGGCTCGCCGGACTCCTGGACATAGCGGCCGGCGGCCGGGTGCTGCGCATCGAGCGGCTGCGGCTGGCCAGCGGCGAGCCCATGGCCATCGAGACCACCCATCTGTCGGCGAAGCGCTTCCCCGCGCTGCGCCGCAGCCTGGTCAAGTACTCCTCGCTGTACACGGCCCTGGCCGAGGTGTACGACGTCCACCTCGCGGAGGCCGAGGAGACCATCGAGACCTCGCTGGCCACCCCGCGCGAGGCGGGGCTGCTGGGCACGGACGTCGGGCTGCCGATGCTGATGCTCTCGCGCCACTCGCTGGACGCGGCGGGCGAACCGGTGGAGTGGGTGCGGTCGGTGTACCGGGGGGACCGCTACAAGTTCGTGGCCCGGCTGCAGCGGCCGAACGGCTGAACCCGCACCACCCGAGCAAGCCTGACGTCCTTATCTTTCCCATACCGATATGCGGACGGGTAGTGACGTCAACCGGGCCTCTGGCTTAGATTTCCTGCGCATTAAGCAAACGATCAGTCTCTTACGCAGGTGCTCAGCCGCGGGACGGAGCAGCCGCCAATGTCAGCAACATCCGGTACACAAGGCAGGAGACCGGTCGTCACGCCCTCGCGCGTCGTGGCCGGTCTGTGCCTGATCGCCCCCTTCGTGGCGATGCTGTGGGTCGGCTCGTACGCCAAGATCGAGCCCACCTTGATCGGCATCCCGTTCTTCTACTGGTACCAGATGCTCTGGGTGCCCGTCTCGGCCCTGCTGACGACGGTCGCGTACATCCTGGTCCGCCGTGAGAACCGGGCGCTGCGCGCGGCGGAGCAGGCACAGAAGGGAGGTGCGGCGGAATGAAGGACGTCAACGGCGTCGCACTCGCCGTCTTCATCTTCTTCTTCGTGGCCGTCACGGTCATGGGCTTCATGGCCGCCCGCTGGCGGGCGGCCGAGAACGCCAACAACCTCGACGAGTGGGGCCTGGGCGGCCGCAGCTTCGGCACCTGGATCACCTGGTTCCTGCTCGGCGGCGACCTTTACACCGCGTACACCTTCGTCGCCGTCCCGGCGGCCATCTACGCGGCGGGTGCGTCCGGCTTCTTCGCCGTCCCGTACACCATCCTGGTCTACCCGCTGATCTTCCTCTTCCTGCCCAAGCTCTGGTCGGTGTCCCACAAGCACGGGTACGTCACCACCTCGGACTTCGTCCGCGGCCGCTTCGGCTCCAAGGGCCTGTCGCTGGCCGTCGCGGTCACCGGCATCCTCGCCACCATGCCGTACATCGCCCTCCAGCTCGTCGGCATCCAGGCGGTGCTGGACGTGATGGGCGTGGGCGGCGGCGAGAACACCAACTGGTTCATCAAGGACCTGCCGCTGCTGATCGCCTTCGGCGTGCTCGCCGCGTACACCTACTCCTCGGGTCTGCGCGCCCCCGCGCTCATCGCGTTCGTCAAGGACACGCTGATCTACATCGTCATCGTGGTGGCGATCATCTACATCCCGATCAAGCTGGGCGGCTTCGACGACATCTTCGCCAAGGCGGGCCACTGGTTCTCCGAGCCGAACCCGAAGACCGGGGCGCCACGCGGCGCCCTGGCCAGCGGCGAGAAGGCGCAGTGGGCCTATGCCACCTTGGCCGTCGGCTCGGCGCTCGCGCTGTTCATGTATCCGCACTCGATCACCGCGACGCTCTCCAGCCGCAGCCGCGAGGTGATCCGCCGCAACAGCACGATCCTGCCGCTGTACTCCCTGATGCTGGGTCTGCTGGCGCTGCTTGGCTTCATGGCGATCGCGGCGGACGTGAAGGTGGACAACAACCAGCTCGCCATCCCGCAGCTGTTCGAGGACATGTTCCCGGACTGGTTCGCCGGCGTGGCCTTCGCCGCCATCGGCATCGGCGCCCTGGTGCCCGCGGCCATCATGTCCATCGCCGCGGCGAACCTGTTCACCCGCAACATCTACAAGGACTTCATCCGGCCGAACGCCACGCCCGCGGAGGAGACCAAGGTCTCCAAGCTGGTCTCGCTGCTGGTCAAGGTCGGCGCGCTGATCTTCGTCCTCGGCATGGACAAGACGGTCGCGATCAACTTCCAGCTGCTGGGCGGCGTCTGGATCCTCCAGACCTTCCCGGCCCTGGTCGGCGGCCTGTTCACCCGCTGGTTCCACCGCTGGGCGCTGCTGGGCGGCTGGGCGGTCGGCATGATCTACGGCACCTGGAAGGCGTACGACACGCCGAGCGCCACCCAGAAGCACTTCGGCAACACCGCCGAGATCCCGGGCATCGGCGAGATCGGCTACATCGGCTTCACCGCCTTCGTGCTCAACGTCGTCGTGGTGGTCGTCCTCACGCTCGTCCTGCGCGCCGTCAAGGCCCCGGACGGCATCGACGAGACCTCCCCCGCCGACTACCGGGCCGACGCGGGCGACCCGGGCGTCCAGACCGAGCTCCCCCCGGCCACGGCGGGCGCCCCCGGCGGCCACTGACGCCCCGGCTCCCTCGTATCGACGGGCCGCCGCCCTCCCCCACCGGGAGGCGGCGGCCCGTTCGCATGCGCCCCGACCAGGCAACCTCGATCGTCCGGCGGACATCCCTAACGGTATGGAAAAGCGTGCGGAATCCACGGGTGTCTTCGGCTGCGTGGTGGCGGTGGTCGGCGGGGCCGTGGGGTTCGGGGCGTGGCTGCGGGGCTCCCGCCCCGGCATTCGGGGGCCCTTCGAGGGGGAGCGCGACTTCAGTCTGCTGTATGTGGAACTGCCGCTCATGATGTTCGGGGTTCCGCTGCTCACGTATGCCGTCTGGGCGTTGGCGCGGACCGCGCTGCGGCACCGGATGGGGCGGGCCGCGTGGGTGGTGGCGTCGGGTGTGGTGGTGGCGGCCACGCTGGCCGGACTGGCGTGGGGGTGTTCGGAGTAGCTGGCGGTGCGGGTGCGGGACTTCGGGTATGTCGGCTTGTAGCCGTCAGCCGGGCAGGGTGGCGGGCTCGCCGGTGGTGGGCGGCACTTGGCGTTTCCAGTGCTGTGTGGTCCCATGACTGGCAGCATCTGGATCATGGACACGATCAGCAACGCCGAGATCCTCGCAGAGATCACCGGCGGCCTTGACGACTGGCGCAAGCTCGCTCAGCCTCTCGCCGCTCGCTACCGCGCCCCGGACGCCGTAGTCGGGGCCGCGTTTGTGGCAGCGGTCGCGCGGGCGGCAGCCGCCGCCCGCTACGACGTACCGGAGATCAGGCTGGGGCAGGGAGTCATCGACGTGACCCTGTTCAGCGTCGACGAGACCGGTGGCCGGTGGGTTACCGCCAAGGACCTCGAACTGGCCGGCGTCATCACCGGGCTTGCCCGCGAGTTCGGCCTCACTGCCGTCCCCGGCGAGGTGACACAGCTTGAGCTTGCCCTCGACACCGCTGACGATTCGGCGGCGGGCCCGTTCTGGGCGGCGTTGCTGACAGGAAACGCCGCCCACACGGTGTCCGACTCGGTCTTCGACCCGACGAACCGTGTCCCCAGTGTGTGGTTTCAGCAGACCGACAGGCACCCGACCCCGCGCCAACGCTGGCACATGGATCTGTGGCTGGCCCCGGAGGTGGCGGACGAGCGCATCGCGGCTGCCGTCGCCGCGGGTGGCACTTTGGTCGACGATTCCCAGGCCCCGGCGTTCACCGTGCTCGCCGATCCAGAGGGCAATAAGGTCTGTGTCTGCACCGCTCTCGAACGCGACCAGACCAAGGCGGGCTGAGCGCTGAGCAGCGGCGAGGGCGGCGAGCATCCCGTCGGCCGCGTCGAAGGCGATCGCGGCGGCGAAGCGTGCCGCTCAGCTCGGGCCCGGGCGCGAGGCGGCCGCGGCGGCGACGGCAACGGCGAGTGGGTCGCGCGAAGGGCGGTCGAGGATGTCCTGAAGATCCGTACCGGTGTTGTCCAGGAAGCCGTGGCGGACGCTGGTGGCGATTGAGGAGAGCATCGGCGGCTGGAACGGCAACAGCCCTGGTGTGTCCAGGAGCCTGCGCCGGTATTCCCCCAATCCGATGGTGCGGTGGGCCACGCCGAGGCGTTCGGCGACAGCGGGGGCCGTGATCGGCGCGCCGACGAGGTCGTAGACGCGCTCGCTGTGCCGCTTCGGATCGCCTGCCACGACCGCCGCCACGTCGGCCAGGTCCTCACGGGCCACGGCGGACAGCGCGCCCTCACCGAACGCGGACTCCACCGCGTCGCCGTTCCACATCAACAGGGCGCCGAAGAGTTCGGCGTACAGGCCGTTGCGCAGGATCGTCCACCTGAGGCCACTGTCTTTGACCAGCCGCTCCGTCGCGCGGTGCGCCAGCGCGAAGCCGAGGTGGTCACCGGCGCCGGTCAGGCTCGTGTAGACGACGTGCTGGACGCCGTCGCGGGCGGCGGCGTCCAGCACGGCCGCATGCCGGCGGACCACCTGATCGTCCTCCGCGTAGCCCGCGGAGACCAGCACGAGCGTCGAGACACCGGTCAGATCGATGCCGGACGGCTGGTCGAAGTCGAGCGGCCGGATCCCTTCGCCGGGCGTACGGCTGCCGCCGATCGCCTCCACACCGCGGGCCCGCAGCGCCGCGAGGGTCAGTGAGCCCAGGTTTCCGTTCACGCCGGTCACCAAGATCATGGGGTCGAAGTCTCCTTCGTGGTTCTCTTCAGTAACTACGATCGGATCCTGACCCGCCCGCCTATCAGCCACAAGAAGGCACTTTGATGTCACCCACGCACACCGGTGTAACCCCTGGCCCCGCCGAACTCAGCCCCTGCGGCCAGAAACACCACCCCGACTGCGGCATCCGGGACGTGCTGGACCGGGTCGGTGACAAGTGGTCGGTCCTCGTGATCGTCGAACTCGCGGGCGGGCCGCGGCGCTTCCGGGAGCTGCAACGCGCGATCGACGGCATCTCCCAGCGCATGCTGACCCTCACGGTGCGCAGGCTGGAGCGCGACGGGCTCGTCCTCCGCACCGTGTACCCCACGGTCCCGGCCCAGGTCGACTACCGCCTCACCGAAACCGGCGCGAGCCTCACCCACCTGGTCAAGGCGCTCGCCGAATGGTCCCTGGCCCACCGGCCCGTCATCACCGAGGCCCGCAGCGAGTACGACCGGAAGCACCCCGACAACGACATGCGGTGACTGGTGAGTGGGCTGCGCTTCGCTTCGCCTGTGCCTGTGCGCCGTCTCGCGGCATTCGGCTCGGGCGGGTGCGGGTTTCGTCTCGGACCCTCCGGGTCCAAAGCGCCGGCGAGAAGGGGGAAGGGGGCGGCTGCCGGTTGTTCCGGTTCCTCGGCCCCGCGGGCGGCTGAGCCCAAAGAAGCTCCGCTGCGCTCCGCCGCGACTGCTGCCGCGCGGTGGTTGGCCGGTCGGTCCAGCGGTGCGCTGGTCCGGGGCCCGGGAGCGTGACGTACGGGCCAGCATCGTTGGACGACATGGTCCGATTGCCGCGTGCGGGCATCGTCTCGCGCCTTCGGCGCACAGCGGCCAGCAACGGGAAAGGGGAGGGGGCGCTGAAGGCATCGTCGCCGTCCAGCCCAACGGGTCCTCACCGGCCGACGGGCGGCGGACGGTCGCCCGAAGCGGTGGACGCCGGTCCGGTTGGGCCCTCCCCCCATTGCCCGCCCATCCGTCGCGCTCGCGCGCCCCGGTCCAGCGCACCGCTGGACTCCTCGCTCAACCACCGCGCGGCAGCAGTCGCGGCGGAGCGCAGCGGAGCCTCTTTGAGCCCAGCCACCCGCCGAGCCGAGGAATCGGGGCACCGGGCCGGCCGTCCCCCTCCCCCCTCCTCGCCGGCGCTTTGGACCCGGAGGGTCCGAGACGAAACCCGCACCCGCCCGAGCCGAATGCCGCGAGACGGCGCACAGGCGCAGGCGCAGCGAAGCGGAGCGCTCAAGCCGCGATGCCGAAGGCATCGCAGGGCGTCGGCGCGAGCTCGAACCAGAGCAGTTTGCCGCTGGTCCCGAAGAGTTCGTCGGCGAGGGCGTAGCCGCCCCAGTTGTCCGCGCAGATCCGCACGATGAGCAGCCCGCGCCCGTACGTGGCCTCGGTGTTCGCGGCGGCTTCGGCGAGCGCGGCCGATCGGTCGAAGAGGGCCGGGGGCTTGTCGAAGGGCGGTGGGATGTCGGGGTTGCTGTCCCAGATGCTGACGCAGAGGCGGCCTTCCTCGATGGCACGGATGCGCATCTGTGCGGGACCGGTGGTGTGGCGGTAGGCGTTGGTGACCATTTCCGACGTCACCAGCTCTGCGGGGTCTGTCATTTCTCGCATGCCGTGCCAGGAGAGGACGGCCCGCAGGGTGGTCCTGGCGATGGCGGCGGCGCGGGGGTCGTGGGGCAGGCGGAGGGAGTACGACCAGGGGTTTTCCAGATTCTCCGGGGATACGGTGGGCACGGAAGTCTCCTGTCTGAAGGTGGAGTTGGCTGTGTCCCGGGTCACACCGTAGCCCCAAGCCCTTAATATATTTACCGCTGCCGGAAAAAGGGCTTCATTTACCACTCGTGTGAGTGACGCGCCTGTTGCATGTGAGCAGAGAGAATCGGTAGATGCCCATGAGAAGTCTTCCGACCGCGCGTCAACTGCGTCTCGGCACTGAGCTGCGCAGGCTGCGGGAACGCGCCGGAATGTCGTCGACCGAGGCCGGGCGCCTGCTCGGCACGAACCAGACGACGATCAGCAACATTGAAGCGAGCCGGTTGGGTGTGAGCGCGGATCGGCTGCGAGCACTGGCACGTAATTACTCGTGCGCCGACGAGGCGCTGATCACGGCGCTCATCGGCATGGCGGTGCAGCGGAGAAGAGGCTGGTGGGAGGAGTACCGGGAAATCCTCCCCACCGGGTTGCTCGACCTGGCCGAACTGGAGCACCACGCCGTTTCCTTGCGCACGGCTTACATCGCGCACATCCCTGGCCTCCTGCAGACCCCCGAGCATGCTCGGGAGATCTTCCGGCAGGCTGTGCCGCCGCTGCCTCCTCCCGACGTGGAACACCGTGTCTCGCACCGCATCAAACGCCAGGCGATTCTGTATCGCGACGACCCCACGCCGTATACAACCATCGTCCACGAAGCTGCCCTGCGCATGCGTTTCGGTGGCTCGGACACAGCACGGTCCCAGCTGCAGCACATCCTCGACATGGGCGAGCGCAAGCACATCAGGGTGTTGGTGATCCCCTTCGACGCCGGGTCGATCCCAGGCTCGGGACAGTCCGTCTGCTACGCCGCCGGGCCTGTCCCACAGCTGGACACGGTGCAGCTCGATGCCGAATATGGCTCCGAACTGCTCGATGCTCCAGCACAGCTGGAGAAGTACCGCGTCGTGCTGGATCGCATGGAAGCGGTTGCTCTGCCAGAGAACGCATCCCGTGACCTCGTCCGGAACATCATCCGCACCCTGGAAGGTGAATGACTTGTCCGCTCGTGATTGGCAGAAGTCCTCGTACAGCTCCGAAGGCAACGCCTGCCTCTACGTCTCGTCGACCGACGACGCCACCATCCGCCTGCGCGAGAGCGACCAACCCGACACCGTCCTCACCACCACCCCCACCGCCCTGCGCGCCCTCATACGCAGTGCCAAGGCAGGTCACCTCGACCACATCGGCAGCGCCTGACGGCTTTACCTTCTCTTTACAACCCGCTCCGCCGCTCCCTCGTCTCTCCGCTCGATCCATAACTCACCTGACGAGAGAGAGCGATCCCATGCGCCGAACCGTCCTCAGTGCCGTGGCACTCGCGGCCACCGCCGTGCTGGCCAGCACGGTGCCCGCGTTCGCCGACGAGGCGACCCCGGTTCCGAGCAAGACCCCGGCCACCAGCGTCCCGTCCCCCCGCGAGGAGCCGTCCCAGGCCCCGGCCACCCCCGCGCCTGCCACCGCCGTCCCGACCCCTCGTGACGAAAAGGCCCACAAGCGGCCGTCCGAGCCCCAGGTCCGCGAGGTGCCGAGGGGCGCGCCGAACACCGGGGTGGCGGAGGAGTCCTCGGATTCCGGGGTCGGCGCCGGGCTGATCGGCGGGGGCGCCGCCGGGGTGCTCGTCGCGGGTGGCGCGGCGGTGTTCGTCGTACGTCGCCGGCGGGCGACCGGGGCATGACCCCGGTCTCCAGGCGCGCGTTCGCCACCGCGGCGATGGGCTCGCTGCTCGTGGGGTGCGGCGGCGGCCACCAGGCCGAACAGGACGCGCAGGACGCACGGACCACCGGGCGTTCCGGGAGCACGCCGCCGCCTTCCTCGACCCCCGTGAAGGCGGCGCGTGCCCTGGCGCGTTCGGTCCCGGTCAGGCTGCTGGTCCCGGCCATCGGGGTGGACACCCCGGTCATGCGGCTGGGGCTGGCGGCGGACGGCACCGTGCAGGTGCCGCCGGTCGCGGCACACGACCGGGCCGGCTGGTACCGGCACTCGCCGACGCCGGGGCAGAACGGCCCGTCGGTCATCCTCGGTCATGTCACGGTCGGCGGCTACGGGGACGGGGTCTTCCGTCACCTGGGGCGGCTGCGCCAGGGCGACCGGATCGAGGCGCGCCTGGAGAACGGCAAGGCGGCGGTGTTCACCGTCAGCTCCGTACGGACGGTCGCCAAGGCGGACTTCCCGGCGGACGACGTCTACGGGAACGTGGACCACCCGGAGCTGCGGCTGATCACCTGTGGCGGCCCCCGCAGCGGCGGCCAGTACCGCGACAACGTGATCGTCTTCGCCACGCTGAGCTCCACCCGCCCCTGACCCACCCCCCACCGGATCCCGGGCCGACGGATCGTACGCGACGGACCGTACGCCAACGGCCCGGGATCCTGCCCGACACATGCCACCACGGCCATGGAGAGTGTTGAAACGGTCCCGTGACAGGGCGGCGTCCGAGCTGTTCGCCGCCCTCTACCCGCGCCTCGCCGGCTGGTGCCGCCGGCTCGTCGACGACGACGAGACGGCCCACGAGATCGCCTCGGAGGCGTTCACCCGGCTCTGGGCCCGCTGGACCTCCGTGGACGAGCCCCGCGGCTTCCTCTACGTCACCGCGGCCAATCTCGTCCGGGACCACTGGCGCAAGCTGGAGCGCGAACGCAGAGCCCTGCGCCGCGCCACCACCGAAGCCGCCACCCGCCCGCACATCGAACAGGCCGACCCGTCGGTGCGCCTGCTCGTCCAGTCCCTGCCGGAACGGCTGCGCGTCCCGATCCTGCTGCACTACTACGCTGACATGCCGGTCCGGGAGGTGTCCGTACTGACCGGGCGCAAGGAAGGAACCGTCAAGGCCGACCTCCACGCAGCCCGGGAACTGCTCCGTGCCCACCTGAGGAGAAGTCTTGACCACACGCCTTGACGACGGCCCGGAGTACGAACCCGACGACCCCCTCGCGGTGATCCTGCGCCCCACCACCGACCACCTCAGCCCGCCCCCCGGCCGGTACGAGGCCATCCGCCGCACCGCCGCCCGCCGCCGCCTGCTGCGCACCGCGGCCGGAGTCGGCCTTGCCTGTGCCGCCGCGGCCCTGGTCGCGCTGCCGCTCAACCTGGTGACGCGCGAGACACACAAGTCGCCCGCGCCTCCGACGGTCCCTCTCGTACCGCCGGCCACGAACGGTCGTACCGCACCCGCGACCCCGAAGCCGAAGCAGCCGACTCCGACGGCCACCTCCACCCCATCGGAGTCGCCCGGGCGTGTCATCCCCCGCCCGAACCAGCGGCCCGGGCCCGCCAAGTCCGCCCGCGGACCGTCGGCGACACCGCTCTCACCGCGGGACATGCCGTCGCCGCAGCGGACCGGCGCCGTCGGCGAACCCGAGAAGAGATCTCAGTGATCCACGGTGTGGGGGCGTGCCGTCCCGCGTGCCGCCCCCCGGACCGTCCTGCCGCGGATGAGGCCGATCAGTGAGGGACCGCCTCGTAGACACCACAGGGCGATGACGGGGTCGCAGATGGCGCAGGCCATGGAGGACTCGTGGTAGAAGGGCATGATCGGGTTGCCCTTGATGTGGTGGAGCAGGTCCCAGGCGGTGTGCATCAGCCACGCGACGCCGATGAAGGTCCAGGATTCCAGCCCGCGGTAGGCGACGTACGTGATGGCGGCAGTGGCGGGGAACTCCCAGACGCCGAAGCCGCCCCCGCTCAGATAGGCGGCTCCCGCCCCCGCCACCATGACCGCGTTGAAGCGGCGTCGGTGCGGTTCACGGATCAGCGACATCAACAGGGCGTAGAGAACGCCGACCAGAATCGGCGAGACGTAGTTCATGTCTGCGAAAGCTAATCGGCCGCCACCTCACCCCCCAGTGGCGTGAGTGACACCTTTCAACGGGATATTGCCACGTCGCAGAATCTGGCCATGCACACCGTCGCCGTACTCTCACTGGACCAGGTGATCCCGTTCGACCTGTCCACCCCGATCGAGGTCTTCACCCGCACCCGGCTCCCGGACGGGCGCCCCGGCTACCAGATCCGCGTATGCGCCGAACAGCCGGAGATCGACGCGGGAGCCTTCACCCTGCGTGCGCCCTGGGGGCTGGAAGGGCTCAAGGGCGCGGACACGATCATCGTGCCCGGCACCGCCGCCCCCACGGCCCCGCTCCCGCCCGCCGTCCGCGGCGCACTGCGCGCGGCCGCCGAGGCGGGCACGCGCATCGCCTCCATCTGCTCCGGGACCTTCCCCCTGGCCGCCACCGGGCTCCTCGACGGCCTGCGAGCCACCACCCACTGGGCCGCGGCCGAACTCCTGGCCACCGCCCACCCGGACATCGAGGTCGACCCGGACGTCCTGTACGTCGACAACGGGCAGATCCTCACCTCGGCCGGCGCCGCCGCGGGTCTGGACCTGTGCCTGCACATGATCCGCCGCGACTACGGCTCGGCCGTCGCCGCGGACGCCGCCCGCCTGTCCGTCATGCCCCTGGAACGCGAGGGCGGACAAGCGCAGTTCATCGTCCACGACCGCGCGCCCACCCCGCAGGGGTCCGCCCTCGAACCCCTGCTCACCTGGCTGCAGAACAATCTGGCCCGCGATCTCACCCTTGCCGACATCGCCGCCCACGCCGGCACCAGCACCCGGACCCTGATCCGCCACTTCCGCGACCAGACCGGCACCACCCCGCTCCAGTGGCTCCACCGCGCCCGGGTCCGCCAGGCCCAACACCTCCTGGAGACCACACACCACTCCGTCGAGCGCATCGCCGCCCAGGTCGGCTTCGGCTCGCCCACCGCCTTTCGCGACCGCTTCAAACGCACCACTGGTGTCAGCCCTCACACCTACCGCCGCACCTTCAGCTGACATGCGGGAGACTGCCAGCATGGACATCACGATCAGGCAGGCTCGGGACGAGGAGCTGGACGGCGTCGGCGAGCTCACCGCGCAGGCGTACCTCGGGGACGGACTGCTGGAGTTCGGCGAGAGCGACGGGTATCTGGCCGAGCTGCGCGACGCGCGGCGGCGGGCCGAGCTGGCGGAGGTGCTGGTCGCGGCCGACGCGGAGAGCGATGAGGTGCTGGGCGCGGTGGCCTTCGCGGTGTACGGCGGGGCTTACGCGGAGCTGGCGCGGCCGGGCGAGGGGGAGTTCCGGATGCTGGCCGTACGGCCCGAGGCGCGGCGGCGCGGGGCGGCGGAAGCGCTGGTGCGGGCGTGTCTGGAGCGGGCGCGGGAGCTGGGTCTTGAGCGGATCGTGATCTCCAGCCAGCAGAAGATGGCCGCCGCGCACCGGCTGTACGGGCGGCTGGGGTTCGTACGGGCCCCGGAGCGGGACTGGGACCCGCTACCGGGGATCACCCTGTGGGCGTTCACCGTGGAGCTGGGCGAGGCGGCCGCCCTCCCTTAGTCCTCCTCGCACTTCTTGGTGTCCTTGTTGACGTCCATGATCTCGTTGATGTGCCCGAACTTGTACTTTCCCTGGGTCATTCCCTGAAAGGTGACGCACTTGTAGAACGGCTTCGAGCCGTCGTTGTAGAACTTGAAGGCTGCGGTGATGCGCGTGCCTCCGAGGCAGTGGTTGTTGTAGTACACCGTGGTGGTCGCCCAGCCGGTCTTCCAGGAGAAGTTGACCCGCGCGTTGGACTCATTGCACTTGATGCTGTCCTTCCCCGACTTGGGCGGGGCGGCCTGTGCTGCCGATGTGGTCGGGGCGGGAGCGGCGAATGCCGGTGCGGACATCAGGCCGAGGGTGAGTCCGGCGGCGGCGAGGGTGGCTCCGGCCGATATGAGAGTGCGCATCAATTCCCCCAAGTGCGGTCGCGCATCGCTGCACGAGTGATCGTTCCAGGGCGGTCGCGATCACTAAAGGCTCCCGCCCCGGCAGGCGTCAAGCCCGCGGACGGCCGGTTCAGTTGGTGTTGTCGGCGTGGGTCAGGGTCTCCCAGGCCACGAAGAGGTTGTTCGTGCTGGCGGGGCGCTGTTGTTCGGTGAGCTTCTGGGTGTTGTCCATGGGATAGCCGAGGCGGTTGTGCAGGGCGTTGAACCCGACCTCGGTGATCGGGCCCAGCTTGTCCTTGAGCGTCCCGCCGCACAGCCAGGACGGCACCGACGCGCTCAGCTGGTACTTGGACTGGAAGCCCAGCGCCTGGCGCAGGCGTTCGCCCACCTTCGGGTAGAGGTCCTCGCCCTGGATCCGGGAGGTCTCCGCCACGTGGGAGATCGCGGAGATGCCGTATCCGGTGTGGGTGAGGTCCCGGCAGGTCTCCTGGGTCAGTCCGGTCACGAACGTGGACTGGCCCTGCCAGTACTTGACGATCTTGTCCTTGGTGTCCAGGCCGCTGCCCGGCACGGTCTTGGGCAGCGCGCCGTCGGACTCGAGGTAGACGTACGCCTGGGTGCGGTTCAGATAGCGGGCGACCGCCTTGTCGTAGCTGGTGCGGTCGTCGAGGAAGACCGAGATGCCGACGGCGGCCTCCATCATGGACAGCTCCCAGTTGCCGTTGCTGTTGGAGCCGTTGATGACCTTGGGGAGGTAGACGTTGCGCAGCATCGTCGCGAAGCGGTTGACGTTCGGCCAGCTGGTGTAGGTGTAGCGGATGATCTCCGCCGCGCGCGGCCATACGGATCCGGCCCAGCCGGTCTGCAGGGGCGCGTTGCTGTTGGTGTGGTCTTTGATCGTGGCCGACCATGCGTCCATGATCTCGATCGCCTTCTTCGCGTGGCGGTCGTCGCGGGTGACGTACCAGGCGAGCGCGTGGGTGTACGCGGCGATGGCGTCCTGCCGCTCGTCGGTGCAGCCGTAGTTGGGGTCGGAGTACGGGCCGCACTCGACCACTGCCCGCGGCTTGGGCGTGTACGACAGCGAGCCGTACTTGCTCGCCATCATCTGGTCGTAGGCGCCTTTCCACGGCGCGGCGCCCGCCTGCACCTTGCCTCGGATGAAGTCGAGTTGGGAGCTGCTGACCAGGACGCCGGGGTGGGTGAACGCGGCCCGGGTCTGGGTCCGCACCTGGGTCTGGGCCTGGGCCGGGCCGACGAGGGCCCCGGCCAGGCAGGCGGCTGACAGGGCGGCGGCGGTGAGCGTGAGGGCCTTACGGCTGTGGGGGGTTCGCGGGTGGGTCGATCGGTCAGGAGCTGCAGGCATGGGGCGTTCCCTTCCGGCGGCAGATGCCTGGACATCTGTTTGTGGACCCGAATTCCGATCACATATGTGATGAGTGGGTGCGGGGAGAAGATAGGTATGGACCAAGCCGCCGTCAAGAGACCTGACACCCGCTGCCGGTGGCCCGACTACGACGACAAGAAGTGGCTCGATGGCTGGCTGCGCGATCCGGAGAACCCCGACCGCGCCGAGTTCTTCGCCGGTCTGATCCCCTTCGCGGACGCCACCGGCAGTGGTTCGGTCTACGCGCTGTGGCGGTGCGACGACCGGGCCGACCTCACCGATCTCCCCGTCGTGTTCCTCGGCGACGAGGGCGACGTCTGCTCAACTGCTCAGAGCGTCAAAGAGACGCGTGTCGGCCGAGCCAGCCGCGCTCGCGCAGGGCGGCGGTGAAGGCGGCGTACGACTCGTCGAGCGCCGCGCGTTCCGTCTCGTCCGGCTCGACGTCCCGGCCGGTGCGGACCATCGCGGCGGCGCTCGCCGCGAGGTCGGGGTGGAGGGTGCCGGAGGCGGCGAGCAGCGCGGCGCCGAAGGCGGTTTCGGCGTGGTCGGCGACGCGCAGGGGCATGCCGAGGACGGTGGCGCGGATACGGGTCCACAGGGCGCTGCGGCTGCCGCCTCCCGCGGCCCACAGCGGCCCTTCGACCGGTACGCCCAGCTCCCGTACGCGCTCGATGGCGAGGCGTTCCAGGAAGGCGACGCCCTCCAGCTCGGCGCGGTGGCGGTCGGCGTCGTCGGCCGGGGTGCCGAGGAGGAAACCGCGGGCCTCGCCGCTGACGAAGGGGAAGCGCTCGCCCTCGCGGCGCAGCGGGTAGGCGACCACGGACGCGGGCCCGCGGGCGGCCGCGGCGCGGTCGAGGGCGGGGAGCCTGTCGGCGGGGACGTGTGCGAGGGCTTCGCCGCCGGTGTTGGAGGCGCCGCCCGGCAGCCACCAGCCGTCGGGGTGGCGATGGCTGTAGAGCGCGCCGGTCGGATCGGTGACCAGCTCGCGGGTGACGCCCTTGAGGACGTACGTGGTGCCGAGGACGCCCACGAACTGGCCCGGCCGGACGGCCCCGGTGGCGATCTGCCCGGCGCAGCCGTCCGTCATCGCGAGGCGGACCGAGCAGCCGGCCGGCAGCCCCGTCTCCTCCGCGGCCACCGCGCTCACCGTGCCCGCCTCGGTGGCGGGCGCCTGCACGGGCGGCAGCCACTCGGGCGGTACGCCCAGCGCCTCGAAGACCTCGGCGGGCCATTCGCCGACGCGCGCGTCGTAGCCGCTCTTGAGGGCGTGGCTCCAGTCGGTGGCGACCGGGCCTCCGGTGAGCCGCCGGGCGATGAGGTCGGGGGTGTGGAGGAGGTGGCGGGCCCGGGCGCGGTCGGGGGTGTCCTCCCCCGCCAGCCACGCGATGCGGCCCAGGGCCGCCGTGGGGCCGACCGAGAGGCCGAGGGCTTGCCAGCGTGGGGCGCCGACGCGCTGGGCGCGGGCGTTGAGTTCGGCGGCGCGGCGGTCGTCGTACATCAGGGCCGGGCCGAGCGGTTCCCCCGCGCCGTCGGCCAGGACGACCGTGCCGGAGGTCGCGGACGTGGCGACGGCCACGACCTCCCGGCCGCCCGCCGGGAGCGCCGCGGTCGCCCGGCGCAGCGCGGCCGCGACGGCGGGCCACCAGGCGTGTGCGTCCTGTTCGCTGTGGCCGCCCGCGCCGCGGCGCGGCGGGGGCAGTGGCTCCCGGGCCTCCGCGCGGACCTGGCCGCGCGCGTCCACGCACACCACGCGGACCGCCGCCGTGGCGATGTCGATGCCCGCCACGACCTTTGGGGAGGACGGCGTTGTGTTCATAGCGGACGGCTCCTTCGATGCGCAGCGCGGCCGTACAACGGTGGGCCCTGGGGCTCCCCGGCGCGCCCAAGGCCCACCAGCCCCACGTGCGAAGTGAAGTTAACATGCGAGACGTTAAAAGCGCGCCCCCGCCGCCCCCGCCACCTTCGCCACCCTCACATCCGTACGCTCCCGCAGCTCCGCCAGCAGCCGCGCGTCCACGGCGGCGTCGACCACCAGGTGGTCGAACTCCTCGACCGGGCACAGCCGGTGCAGGGCCGTGCGCCGGGTCTTCGACGCGTCCATGAGGAGCACCCTGCGGCTGCCGGCCGCGAGCATGGCGCGCTTGACGAGCACCACGTCCTGCTCCTGGTGGTAGGTGGTGTGCGCGTCCACCGCCGAAGTGGAGACCAGCACCATGTCGACCGACAGCGCCTCGATCGCCGCCACACAGGGCACGCCGAGGAAGGAGTCATGGGTGTGCGAGTACTCCCCGCCCAGGCCGATCAGCCGGGTCTGCGGCACCCCGGCGAAGACCTCCTCCACCCGCCGGGCGTTGGTGACCACGGTCAGCGGGGCGGCGTCGACCAGGATCCGGGCCAGCGCGAGGGCGGTCGTGGAATCGTCCAGCATGATCGACATGCCGGGCTCGACCAGCTCCGCGGCGGCCGCGGCCACCGCCTCCTTCTCGGCCCGGTTGACGCCCATCCGGTAGTCCAGGCTGGACTCGAAGACCGACGACGGCAGCGCCGAGACCCCGCCCCGGAACTTGCGCACCACGCCGAGCCTGGCCAGCTCGTCCAGGTCCCGGTGCACGGTCATGAGGCTGACGCCGGTCAGCTCGGCGAGCTCGGCCGCGGTGGCGGTGGAGTGCTCGAGCACGTACTCGGTGATGGTCTGCCTGCGTGCCGCCTGGGAGCGGGGCGGGACGTCGGACGCGCCGGTCGTGGTCATGAGCCGGATTCTCCCCCACGGGCCGCGGCTCCATCCCCCGTCGGCACGTTCAGCGACCGCAGCGCCGTCCGCTCCCCCGCCACCTCGATCTCGCTCACCGCCGCGTTGTCCAGCCGCGGGAACACCTGCCGGTAGCGGCCCACGGGGATGCCCAGCAGCGCGCACAGCGCCATCCGCAGCAGGGAGTTGTGCGCCACGACGAGCACCGTACGGCCCGGGTGCGCGGCGGCGAGGCCGCGCAGGGCGGCCGCGGCGCGGGCCGCCGCGGCGGTGGGCGGCTCCGAGCCGGGGAAGGCGCCCGTCACCGCGTCCGCCCTGAAGGCCCGTACGACCGCCGGGTCCTCCGCCTCCATCTCGGCGATGGTGCGGCCCTCACCCCAGCCGAAGTCGACCTCGCGCAGGTCCTCGACGACCTCGGGGACGAGACCGAGCGCGTCGGCGGCCGGGCGCGCGGTCAGCCGGGCCCGGCTCAGCGGGGAGCAGGCGACCGCGTGGACCTCGCGTCCGCTCACCCAATGGGCGAGCGCTTCCGCCTGCCGGAATCCCCGTTCCGTCAGGGCCACGTCCGAGATCCCCGCGTACCGGTTCTCCGCGTGCCACACCGTCTCGCCATGGCGAACGAGCAGTAGACGAGCCGTCACAGGACGCTTCCTCTCCTCGGGCCGCATGACGCGCGGACCATTGCTTTGTCACGTCAACAATGTTAAATCTAGCGTCGCCTCTGTGATGGAACGCCCGGAGAAAGGCCACCCATGCGCGTCCTCGCCGCCGGAGACCACTTCGTACGTCCCGACCTCATCATCGCCGCGCTCCGCGACGAGCCGGGGCTCGGCGACCTCGACGTCGCCGAGCTGACGCTGCCGTGGCCGCACGAGCCGTTCGGCCCGGTGGGCGGCCCGGAGAGCCGGGTGATCGAGGCCAGCGGCACCGAGGAGCAGCTGATCGAGGCGCTGGCCGGGGCCGAGGTGTGTGTGACGCAGATGGCGCCGTTCACCGCCGGGGTCTTCGCCGCCCGCCCCGAGCTGCGCATGGTCGCGGTCTCCCGCGGCGGCCCGGTCAACGTCGACCTGGCCGCGGCCACCCGCGCGGGCGTCGCCGTCAGCTTCGCGCCCGGCCGTAACGCCACCGCGGCCGCCGAGTTCGCGATCGGCATGATGCTCGCCGCGATGCGCCGCATCCCGACCGCCGACGCCGAGCTGCGCGCCGGCCGCTGGCGCGGGGACTTCTACGCGTACGAGGAGGGCGGCATCGAGCTGGACGGCGCGACCGTCGGGCTGGTCGGCTACGGGGCCATCGGCCGGATCGTCGCCCGGGTACTGCGCGCGTTCGGCGCCCGGGTACTGATCGCCGACCCGTACACCGACCCGGAGACCGCCCGCGCGGACGGCGTGGAACCGGTCGATCTCGACGAACTCCTCGCCCGCAGCTCCGTGGTGAGCCTGCACGCCCGGCTCACCCCCGAGACCAAGGGGCTCATCGACGCCGACCGGATCGCCCGGATGCGGCCCGGCGCGGTCCTGGTGAACACCGCGCGCGGCGGCCTGCTGGACTACGCGCCGCTTCCGGAGGCGCTGCGCACCGGCCGCCTCGGGGCCCTCGCCCTCGATGTGTACGACCTCGAACCGCCGCCCGCGGACTGGCCGCTGCACTCCGCGCCCAATGTCGTCACCACCCCGCACCTCGCCGGCGCCACCCGGCAGACCGCTCACCGCGCGGCCTCCATCACCGCCGCCGAGGTCGGCCGCTACGCGCGCGGCGAAAAGCTCGCCCACCCCGCGAACTAGCGCCCCCACCGGCCTCGCACCCACCAGTCCCGCACCGACCAGCCCCCGCACCCCCCAGTCGACGCCCCCAAGGAGGGCCGTACGCATGAGCATCGTCCTCGGAGTCGACGTCGGCACCTCCGTCACCAAGGCCGTCGCCTTCGGTCGCGACGGCCGGTCCCTGGCCGCCGCGAGCCGCCCCAGCCGGCTCAACCGCCTGCCCGGCGGGCGGGTCGAGCAGGACCTGGAGGACGTGCTGCGCACGGTCGCCGAGGTGGTCCGCGAGGTGACCGCCGCCTTGGCCGCCCAGGGCCTTGCGGCCCCGGTCGCGCTCGCGCTCACCGGGCAGGGCGACGGGCTGTGGCTGCGCGACGCGGCGGGCCGGGCGGTGCGCCCGCCGATCTCGTGGATGGACGGCCGGGCGAACGACACCGTGGCCCGCTGGGGCGAGGACGGCACCATCCGCGAGCTCTACCGGCTCACCGGCTCCGGGGTGTTCCCCGGCTGCCACGCGCCGCTGCTGCGCTGGCTGGCCGACCACGAGCCGGAGGCGCTGGCGCGCGCGGAGGTCGCGGGCTACTGCGTGGACGCGGTGGCGCAGCGGCTCACCGGCGTCATCGGCGTGGACGCCTCGGACGCGTCCATGCCCTTCCTGGACGTGACCACGCGCGAGTATGTCCCCAAGGCCCTGGAAGCGTGCGGAATCGCCGAACATGCCCGGCTGTTGCCGCCGCCCGCCGCGCCCGACACCGTACGGCGGCTGGACGGGGCGGGCGCGAAGCTGCTCGGGCTGCCGGCCGGACTGCCCGTCACCGCGGGCCCGTACGACCTGCCGGCCTGCGCGATCGGCAGCGGGGTCGAGGAGGTGGGCGACGGCCTGCTGATCGTCGGCACGACGCTGGCCAGCCAGGTCCTCACCGACAGCGCGCGGATCGACCCGGCCGCCGACCCGGCGGGCATGTGGCTGTGCGTACCCGACCGGGACCGCTGGCTGCGCGGTATGCCCGCCATGGTGGGCACGGCGGCCCTGGAGTGGGTCCTGGAGTTCACCGGGGCCACCACCGCCGACCTGGACGCGCTGCTCGCCGAGAGCCCGCCGGGGGCGCGCGGGGTGACCGCGCTGCCCTTCCTGTCCGACGCGGGCGAGCGCGCCCCGTTCGTGGAGCCCGCCGCGCGGGGCCGGCTGGACGGGCTGACCCTCGCGACGAGCCGCGCGGACGCCGTACGGGCCGTCTGCGAGGCAGTGGCGTACGCCGCCCGCCACTGCCTGGAGGCCGCGGGGCTGACCGCGAGCCTCGCGGCGTGCGGGGGCGGCACCCGGTCCGCCGCCTGGACCCAGCTGTTCGC
The DNA here is from genome assembly GCF_042959105.1 of Streptomyces sp. NPDC007917. Taxonomy (NCBI): domain Bacteria; kingdom Bacillati; phylum Actinomycetota; class Actinomycetes; order Kitasatosporales; family Streptomycetaceae; genus Streptomyces; species Streptomyces sp. NPDC007917. The sequence continues at coordinate 59,118 of NZ_JBIBKK010000013.1, read as the reverse complement.
GGACGTCCTCGGGCGGCCGGTGCGCATCCCCGACGAGCCCGAGGTGGGGGCGCGCGGCGCGGTCGCGGTCGCCTGGCGTGCGCTCGGTGACCCGGTGGACGCGGCACAATGGCGAGCCGATTCGCGTACTGTCGTACCGGACGCGGACCGCGCCGAGGCATACGAGCGCGGCTACGCGGACTACCGGGCCAGGCTGGCCCGTACCCTCGCGGAGTGGCGGGCAACGACGCCCGCCTGACGGCGGCCCGGCGCCGCGCCGGACCCGATCGCGGATCCGATCGCGGGCCCGCGCCGGACCCGTACCGGGCCCGTGCCAGGCTCGTGCCCGACCGCCCGCGCCGGGGCCGCGTCAGGGCCCTGACGGACCCGTGCCGGACCCGCCCCAGGGCCCGCGCCAGGCCTGCCCCAGGCCCGCCGCGGGCCCGTGCCAGGCCCGCCGCGGGCCCGTGCCAAGCGCACGCCGAGACCGCGCCAAGTCCGGCACTGACTAGCACATTTGTACGAAACACTCCACCTCGCGACACAACATGTGGGGGTGCGTGCGCCCGCCACCACAAGATGTATGCTCATGCTCGCTGTCGCCGCAGGGGAATCCGGTGGGAATCCGGAACTGTCCCGCAACGGTGTTACGCGTACGCTTTTGCGTACCCGCGAGTCCGAGGACCTGCCGACGGCCGTCTCATACGTCCGGGCCTCGCGGGTTGGGCCGGTGGACGCTGCGCGGTGTGCCGACCCAACTCGTGGGGCCCGGCATGCCCGTACGCGCCCATCGCCCACCACCCCGTGAGGCCCCAAGCCGAGCGAGGGAGAGCACTTCAGTGACCATCGCGCCAGCCGATCCGGTTTCAGAGGCAGCGGCTACTCAGGCAGCGGACGACGCGCCCGGTACCGCCCTGCTGCGGACCCTGACGGAGCTCACCGCCGACCTGCCCGCCACCGACCCCGGCAAGGTCGCGGCCGCCGCCCTGCGCGGCCGCCATCCCGGCTCGGACGAGGCGGAGTTGCGCACCCTCGCGACCGAGGCGGCGGCCGGGCTGATCGCCGAGGAGCCCGAGTACTCGAAGCTCGCCGCGCGGCTGCTGACCCTCGCCATCGCCGAGGAGGCGGCCGGGCAGGGCGCGGTCTCCTTCTCGGCCTCGGTGGCCGTGGGGCACCGCGAGGGCCTGATCGCGGACGGCACGGCCGAGTTCGTGACCACCCACGCCGCCCGCCTCGACGCGCTGGTCGAGCGGGCGCTGGCCGACGGCGCCGACGACCGCTTCGGCTACTTCGGGCTGCGCACGCTGCACAGCCGCTATCTGCTCCGCCACCCGATCACCCGCCAGGTGATCGAGACGCCGCAGCACTTCCTGCTGCGGGTGGCCTGCGGGCTGGCCGAGGACCACTCGCAGCGGGCGCTGGACGACGTCGCCGAGCTCTACCGGCTCACCAGCACGCTGTCCTACCTGCCCAGCTCCCCCACCCTGTTCAACTCCGGCACCCGGCACCCGCAGATGTCGTCCTGCTATCTGCTGGACTCGCCGCTGGACGAGCTGGACTCGATCTACAACCGCTACCACCAGGTCGCGCGGCTCTCCAAGCACGCGGGCGGCATCGGGCTGTCGTACTCGCGCATCCGCGCCCGCGGTTCGCTGATCCGCGGCACCAACGGGCACTCCAACGGCATCGTGCCGTTCCTGCGCACGCTCGACGCCTCCGTCGCCGCCGTCAACCAGGGCGGCCGGCGCAAGGGCGCGGCGTGTGTGTACCTGGAGACCTGGCACGCGGACATCGAGGAGTTCCTGGAGCTGCGGGACAACACGGGCGAAGAGGCCCGCCGCACCCACAACCTCAACATCGCGCACTGGATCCCGGACGAGTTCATGCGCCGGGTCGAGGCCGACGCCGACTGGTCGCTGTTCTCGCCGGTCGACGCGCCCGCGCTGGTCGACCTGTGGGGCGAGGAGTTCGACGCCGCGTACAAGAAGGCCGAGGCGGAGGGTCTCGCCGTCAAGACCGTCCCGGCGCGCCAGCTGTACGCCCGGATGATGCGGACCCTCGCGCAGACCGGCAACGGCTGGATGACCTTCAAGGACGCCGCCAACCGCACCGCCAACCAGACCGCCGAGCCCGGCCGGGTCGTGCACTCCTCCAACCTGTGCACCGAGATCCTGGAGGTCACGGACGACGGCGAGACGGCCGTGTGCAACCTGGGGTCGGTCAACCTGGCCGCGCACCTGGGTGAGGACGGACAGATGGACTGGGAGCGGCTGGACGCGACCGTCCGTACCGCCGTCACCTTCCTCGACCGTGTGGTGGACATCAACTTCTACCCCACCCAGGAGGCCGGGGCGTCCAACTCCCGCTGGCGGCCCGTGGGGCTCGGCCTGATGGGCCTGCAGGACGTCTTCTTCCGGCTGCGGCTGCCCTTCGACTCGCCCGAGGCGCAGAAGCTGTCCACCCAGATCTCCGAGCGCATCATGCTCGCGGCGTACGAGGCGTCCTGCGCGCTCGCCGAGCGCCACGGCCCGCACCCGGCCTGGTCCGCCACCCGCACCGCGCGCGGCGTGCTGCACCCGGACCACTACACGGACGCGGTGGCGACCTGGCCCGAGCGGTGGCAGGCGCTGCGCGAGCGGATGGCCAAGTCCGGCATGCGCAACTCGCTGCTCCTGGCCATCGCCCCGACCGCGACGATCGCCTCGATCGCGGGCGTGTACGAGTGCATCGAGCCGCAGGTCTCCAACCTCTTCAAGCGCGAGACGCTCAGCGGTGAATTCCTCCAGGTCAACTCGTACCTGGTGAACGACCTGAAGAAGCTCGGCGTATGGGACGCCCAGAGCCGTGAGGCGCTGCGCGAGTCCAACGGCTCGGTCCAGGACTTCTCCTGGGTGCCCGAGGACGTGCGGCAGCTGTACCGGACCGCGTGGGAGGTCCCGCAGCGCGCCCTGATCGACATGGCCGCCGCCCGCACCCCGTACCTCGACCAGAGCCAGTCGCTGAACCTCTTCATGGCCTCGCCGACCATCGGCAAGCTCAGCTCGATGTACGCGTACGCCTGGAAGCGCGGCATCAAGACCACGTACTACCTGCGCTCGCGCCCGGCGACCCGGATCGCTCAGTCGGCGCGCGCGGCCGCCCCCGCCACCATCCCCGTGCAGCAGGCGCCCACCGACCCCGAGGTCATCGCCTGCTCCCTGGAAAACCCCGAGTCCTGCGAGGCCTGCCAGTAATGACCACCGCACCCGAACGCGCCAAGAACCTCCTGGATCCCGGGTTCGAGCTCACCCTGCGGCCGATGCGGTACCCGGACTTCTACGACCGCTACCGCGACGCGATCAAGAACACCTGGACCGTGGAGGAGGTCGACCTCCACTCGGACGTCGCCGACCTCGCCAAGCTCTCCCCCGGCGAGCAGCACCTGATCGGCCGTCTGGTCGCCTTCTTCGCGACCGGCGACTCGATCGTCGCGAACAACCTGGTGCTGACCCTCTACAAGCACATCAACTCGCCCGAGGCGCGGCTGTACCTGTCCCGGCAGCTCTTCGAGGAGGCCGTGCACGTCCAGTTCTATCTGACGCTGCTGGACACCTACCTCCCCGACCCGGACGACCGGGCCGCCGCGTTCGCCGCGGTGGAGAACATCCCGTCCATCAGGGAGAAGGCGGAATTCTGCTTCCGCTGGATCGACTCGGTCGACAAGATCGACCGGCTGGAGACCAAGGACGACCGCCGCCGGTTCCTCCTCAACCTGATCTGCTTCGCGGCGTGCATCGAGGGCCTGTTCTTCTACGGCGCCTTCGCCTACGTCTACTGGTTCCGCTCCCGCGGCCTGCTGCACGGCCTGGCGACGGGCACCAACTGGGTCTTCCGCGACGAGACCATGCACATGAACTTCGCGTTCCAGGTGGTGGACACGGTCCGCGAGGAGGAGCCCGACCTCTTCGACGACAAACTCCAGGAGCAGGTCACCGACATGCTGCGGGAGGCCGTCGAGGCCGAGCTGCAGTTCGCCCGCGACCTGTGCGGCGACGGGCTGCCCGGCATGAACACCGAGTCGATGCGCCAGTACCTGGAGTGCGTCGCCGACCAGCGGCTCGCCCGCCTGGGCTTCGCCCCGGTCTACGGCTCGGAGAACCCGTTCTCCTTCATGGAGCTGCAGAACGTCCAGGAGCTGACCAACTTCTTCGAGCGCCGCGCCTCCGCGTACCAGGTGGCGGTCGAGGGCTCGGTCTCCTTCGACGACGACTTCTGAGCCGCTTCTGATTCAAACCCCGCATACGGCGCGGCGCCCCTGGGATCTCCCGGGGGCGCCGCGCCGCGCTTCGTTACGTGGCAGGCGTCAGTCGTTGGGCACCGTCTCGTAGCGCGGCGTGCCCTCCGCCATCTGCCGCAGCACGTCCTTGCGGTCGCGCTTGGAGAGGCGGTCGATGTAGAGACGGCCGTAGAGGTGGTCGGTCTCGTGCTGCAGACAGCGGGCGAAGTAGCCGGTGCCGCGGACCGCGATCGGCTTGCCCTCGGCGTCCTGGCCGCGCACCACCGCGTAGTCGGGGCGGGCCAGCGAGGCGTAGGCGGTGGGCACCGACAGACAGCCCTCATTCGAGTCGTCCAGCACCCGGCGGTCGGCCGGCAGCTCGTCCAGCACCGGGTTGCACACCACGCCGACGTGGCGGACGCCGTCGTCGTCCGGGCAGTCGTAGACGAAGACCTTCAGGTCGACGCCGATCTGGTTGGCGGCCAGGCCCACGCCCTCGGCCGCCTTCTGGCTGGCGAACATGTCGTCGATCAGCGCGGCGAGCTTGTCGTCGAACTCCGTGACGGCCTGGCACTCCTTGTGCAGCACCGGATTGCCGACGACCGTGATCGGACGGGCCGTGCCGCGCTCGCGGTACGCCCGCTCGCGCGCCTCGCAGTCCTCCGTGTCCACGATGAACTCGTCGTCCACCTGCTGCTCAGTTCCTTGCTGCGCCATCGTCCGCCGCACGCCTTCCTCAAAACCCGACTCGTCGCCCTACAGAGTAAGGCCCACGCCGGGTGTGCGGGCATGTCAGCCGGGATCGGGGGATGCCGACCGGAATCGGCAGCGCCGCCGGACGGGCGGCGGCGCGCCCGTCAGCAGACCTCTTCCAGGTCCCGCCACTCGCGGGTGTCCGGGCTGTCGGCGACCCAGCCGTCCAGCAGCCCGCGCACCAGCCCGCTCGGCGCGGCGATCCCGCACTCCCGCTCCGCCACCCACAGCGAGCCCGAGCCCGCCATGCGGTGCCCCAGCGGGCCGGGCTGGCCGGGCTCACTGTGGTCGTGCGGGTCCAGGTGCTCGCCCTCGCCCTCGTCGCTCGGCATCCGGGACTCGGAACAGGAGCGGCACAGCAGCCGCACCGAGGACGACCAGTCCTCGGCGGCGAAGCCCGCGTCCGCCGCGAGCCGCTCCAGCGCGTCCCGGTCGGCCTCCGTCGCGGCCTCCAGCAGCACCACCCAGGTCGGCACCGGGGACGGCGCCCACAGCTCGATCTCGTCGAAGACCGGGTAGGCGGGGCCGGCGGAGGTGACGCGCTCGCCGTGCGGAACGCCGTCGTGCAGCACCACCTCGCCCCAGCGCCGCCCGGAGGACGGCAGCGGAATGGACAGCACCTCGATCCGGGCCGGGTCCAGGCGGCGGCCCCAGACGACCTCGGACTCGCCCTCCGGCGACAGCCGCACCGCCGCGCTGCCCAGCTCCATGCCGAGCGGCTCCCCGGACGCGGACGCCTCGCCTGGCACCTTCAGGCCGTACGCCTGCCAGGCGCGGCGCGCCAGCGGCCAGTCCTGCAGGGCGGTCGCGGCGATCCCCACGTTCCACCAGTCAGGGGCGCCGGTCTCGCGGTCCAGCAGCGCGACCGCGCGCAGCCCGGCCGCGCGCGCCTGCTCCCAGTCGTGCCGGAACTTGTGCAGCAGCGCCAGGTTGAACCAGGACTCCGACAGCCACGGCTCCAGGTCGGCGGCGCGGGTCAGCAGTGCGCCCGCGTCCTCGTACCGGCCGTCTCCGATGAGCGTGAACGCGCGGTCCGTGGCCTGCCGCCATGAGGCGGACGGCCGGTGCCGCACCTTGCCGAAGATCTTCACGATTCCCGCCTGCCGGTATCGAAGTAGTACCGCACCAGATGCCGTCGCGGACGGCCTGGCCCTCCCTCGACGACAACCTGCCACACATTCGCGGACATCTCAGCCCGGCCCCTCATGGTTCGGCCCGGGGACGATGCCCACCACTCCTCCTTGCCGCCGGCCATAGGCCCGACACCCCCTCTCTTCGCATCCAACCATGCCCCTCGGGGCAGCCGCTCATTACCCGCGAGTTCTCACTTCGGGTGACCACGGGCCTCGACATCGCCCCGGCCGTGGACCCGGTCGTGGGCCGGGTCGTGGGCCCGGTCGTGTAACCGGGTCACGGGGTCGTGCGCCGGCCGCGACACGACCCTGGCCAGGGCCTCCACCACCGCCGGGTCGAAGTCGCGGGCCGTGCCCCGCCGCAGTCGCTCCAGCGCCCCGGGCCCGGCCGCGCCCCGGCCCTTCTGAGGGTTTCCCGGTGAACCGCCCGAGGAACCTCCCACCAATTCGGTGTAGGCGTTCACCGCCCGCACGATACGGGCCTCCAGCGGCTGCTCCCGGTACGGGTCCGCCTGCCGCTCCACGATCCTCGCCACCTCTTCCGGCACCCCTGCCTGCCGTACGACGCCGCCGCCCAGCAGCGCGATCCGCCGCCGCTCGGCTTCCGGCAGCGGCTCGGTGGCCCCGTCCGGCACCGGGTCGAGCAGCGACAGCTGCCCGATGTCGTGCATCAGCGCCGCGTACTCCAGCACGGTCAGCGACGGAGCCGGCAGCCGCAGCTCACGGCCGACGGCACGGCTGAGACCGGCGACCCGGCGGGCATGGCCCGCGGGGGTGTACCCCGCCGTCTCCGTCGTCCTGGCCAGCGAGGCGACCGTCTGGCGGCAGGTGGCCCGTATCGCGGCACAGCGGCGGAAGGAGTGCTGTACCAGCAGCAGCGGCACACAGAGCACCGGCAGCGCCCACAGCCCGGCCACGGCGACCGCCGGTGCCGTCACCGCCGCCGTCGCGCAGATCGCGGTCCCCACGCCGGGCAGCGCGCGCAGCTCATCGCGCAGCAGGGGCGTGAAGGGGCGGTCCGTACGGGCCCGGGCCAGGGCCGCGGCCAGCGCGGCGTCGCCGAGCGCGGCCAGCGCCAGGACGAGCAGCGAGGCGGCGACGAGCCAAGCGGGCGAGGCGGACAACCGGCCGGTGGGGTGAAGCGGTTGGCAGCAGATGGCGACGAAAGCGACGGTGAGCACCCGGCGCGCGGCGCGGTCGAGCTCGGCCGGGTACCCGAGGGCCGCGCGCGTCCCCAGGGCCAGGAGGGAGGCGGCCCCGACGACGGCCACGGTCTGGAGGACGCCGTACGTGACCGGCCTGCCGTCCAGCCGCCCCAGCACGGCATAGCCGAGGGCGGCCGCGGCGGCGACGGGCGCGGGCTCGCGCTCCCCGCCCTCCGGCTCGCCCGGCCGCTCGTGCGCCCCGCCCGCACCCCCGCCCGCGCCCGCGCGCGCGACCGGGCGCCCGTCCCACCGCACGGCCTCCCCCAGAGCGACGACCACCCCAAACGCAAGCGCCGCCCCCGGCTCCCGCACGCCCAGCCACCGCGTCCCCCAGAAGGCGGCCACGACCAGCACTCCCGCCGCCCCGTACACCGCGCCGAACGTGAGCCGCCCCCGCCCACCCAGCCCCCCTGAGCGTGCCCGGCGCCGTACCCCCACCCAGCGCGCAGCCCCGGGGCCACGCATTGCCCCCGGCCAGCGCATCGCCTTCACCCAACGCTTTGCCCGTGCCCAGCGCGCGTCCGCTGGCGGGCGCCCCGCTTCCGCCGGGCGCCCGGTCCCCGGCCCCGGCACGGCGCACCGCCACGGGCTCATGTCCCACCACCCCGGCGGGCGGGCCGCGGGGCGCTCAGCCCCTGGGACCGGGGGCCGTCCGGGCCCGGCTGCGGCACCGCCGCGCCAGGCACCGCGTCCGGCGCCGACGCGGCCTCGGGCAGTGGCGCGGGGGCGGGCGCAGGCGGGACGTTTCCGCGCCGGTCCGGTAGACGGGCCGGGCCACGGTCCGGTGCATGGGCAGGTGCGCGGCCCAGTGCATGGCCCCGCCCGCCCGGTCCGGGCAGCGGGCCCGCCGCGCCCGGCACACCCGACGCGCCCCGCACCACGTGGCGGGCGTCCTCCGGGAACGCGACGGACCAGCCGTGCCGGGTCAGGGCACGGGTCAGGGCGTTCACGATCCGGGGGTCGAACTGGGACCCCGCGCACCGCTTGAGCTCCTCCAGCGCCGCGGGCACCGGCCGTGCCCGCCGGTAGCTCCGGGTCGAGGTCATCGCGTCGAAGGCGTCCGCGACCGCCACCACCCTCGCCGCCTCCGGGATGTCCGCTCCGGCGAGCCCATAGGGGTAGCCGCTTCCGTCCAGGCGCTCATGGTGGTGGAGAACGGCTTCCCGCGCCTCTCCGAGGAAGCGGATGCCGCGCACCATCTCGTGCCCGTACTCGGGGTGGAGCTCGATCACGCGGCGCTCCTCGGGGGTCAGCGGACCGTTTTTGCGCAGCAGCCGGGTGGGGACGCCGAGCTTGCCCACGTCGTGCAGGACGCCCGCGACGCGCAGCGCCTCAATCCGGTCCCCGCTCATCCCCAGCTCGCGGGCGATCATGACGGAGGCTCGGCCGACCCGTTCGCTGTGGCCGCGGGTGTACCGGTCCTTGATGTCGACGGCCTGGACGAGGGCGCGGACGGTGGCCTGGTGGGCGGCGCGCTCCTGGTGGTGCAGCGCGAAGACGCGGGCGCAGACGTACATCGGCGGCAGCACGAGTAGTGCGGCGGGCGGCCCGTACGGGCTGCGCCAGAGGACCGCCATGGTCAGCCCGGCCAGGCCGTGCACCAGGTGGGGCAGGAGGGAGCACAGCACCCGGCCGCGCCAGGCGGCGCGCGGCGAGCGGCCCTCGGCCGTCACCAGCACGCCGCCTTCGAGGGCGGCGGCGGTCAGGGCCAGGGCGCACGCGGCTGCCGCCGCGGGCGCGAGGGCGCACGGAAAAACACCCTGCGCGAAGACACCCTGCGCACCGGCGTACGCGGCGAGGGGGGCGGCCAGGGCCTCCCTGCCGCCGCAGAGCCCGAAGACGAGCGAGGCGGCGTACGCGGCGAGGGCCAGCCGCGCGGCGCGCCACAGCCGCCGCACCCCGGCGGGGCGCCGCTCCACGGCGCCGAGCAGCGCGCCGGGCACCGCCACGAGCGCCGCGGCGGGCGCGGGCAGCAGAAAAGCCCCGGCCAGAAGCGCGGGGCCGCACCAGTCCGGCGACGCCGTCACGGCAGGCGTGACGACGGTCGGCGGGGGTGACAGAGGTGGGCGGGGGCGCGAAGGCGGTCGGCGGGCCCCCGCCGCGTAGAGCGCGGCGAGCAGCGCGGCCGTGGCCCACGGGACGTCCGCCGCGGGCCTCAGGGCCGGGGCGGCGCAGACCGCCGCCAGGAGCGCAGCGCTCACGACGTAGACGCGCGCCGCCAGAGGAACCGCCCGCATGCCCCCTCCTCCCCGTCCGTCGAACGGCTCCGGTCGGGGCCGTCAGATTGGGGAGGATAGAGCCGGACGCGCGGGGTTGGTCCGTATGGTCCGCCCGATTGCACACCTTCGGGTGACGATCGGGCGGGTTCAGCTGCTTCGGCGGGTTCAGCGGTCTCGGCGGATGCAGCCGCCTCGCTGACGCCCGCGCCAGAGCGAGCGGCCGGGCCGCGTGAGCGACGCGAGCGAGGCGACTAGTCCTGCGCGGGCGTCGGCGCGTTCGCCTCCGCGGTGACCTCCCGCTCCGGCACTCCCTCGCCGGAGCGGATCAGCTCGATGCGGCTCATGACCTTCGAGCGCAGGTCGCTGGGCACGTCGTCATGGCCGCAGCACCGCTTGACCAGCTTCTTCACGGCCTGCTCCAGGCCGTACTTCTCCAGGCAGGGGGAGCACTCGTGGAAGTGCACCTCGAGCTTGGCGCGGTCGACGTCGGGCATCTCGCGATCGAGGAACTCGTAGAGGTGGTCGAGGACCTCGGAGCAATCCGTCTCGTGCGGGTCTCCGCAGCTCATGAGTCCGCGCCTTTCCGATCGTTCGACTCGTCCGCCGCGGCGGGCGCGCCGGCCGGGACCAGCCCGCGCCCCCGGGCGTAGTCCTCGAGCAGACCGCGCAGCTGGCGGCGCCCACGGTGCAGCCGCGACATCACGGTACCGATGGGTGTCCCCATGATGTCGGCGATCTCCTTGTAGGCAAACCCCTCGACATCCGCGAGATAGACCGCGATGCGGAACTCCTCGGGGATGGCCTGGAGCGCTTCCTTGACGTCCGAGTCGGGGAGGTGGTCGAGCGCCTGCGACTCCGCGGAGCGCAGTCCGGTCGACATATGCGACTCGGCGCGGGCGAGCTGCCAGTCCTCAATCTCCTCGGCCGCGCTGCGCTGGGGTTCCCGCTGCTTCTTGCGGTACGAGTTGATGAAGGTGTTGGTCAGGATGCGGTACAGCCACGCCTTGAGGTTGGTGCCCTCACGGAACTGGTGGAAGGACCCGTACGCCTTCGCGTACGTCTCCTGCACCAGGTCCTCCGCGTCGGCCGGATTGCGCGTCATACGCAATGCGGCGGAGTACATCTGGTCGAGGAAGGTAAGGGCATCCCGTTCGAAGCGCGCGTTGCGCTCGACGTCCGTCTCCTGCGGCTGCCCGACCGGCCGGCCCTCGGTCACGCCGTCGGTCCCCGCGTCGGTGCCAGTGACCTGACCCACCTCCTCCGCCTTCGTGGCGAGGCCGCCGACTGCGGACCCGCTCGAATCGGAGAATAGACGACGATCCGGTCCGCCCGCCGCTTCGTTCCGGGCGGTCCACCCCGACTGCGGCTGCGACCAGTCCAGGTCGGCGGCGCGAGGGCGGGCCGGGCAAACGAGCGAACCCATACCGGGGACTCCTTCTGCTGGTGCGTGTACCTGAGCCTGCGTCTTGTCCTGATTCATATCGACGCCCCGTACAACACATGACCCCCCGGGCGCATTCCCAGGCCGCCCCCGCCGCCCCATTCGGCGCGTCCGCGCAGCTCAGAGCGGTACGCGGGCCAGCCATTCGGCCACGGCGCCGGTGATCCGGGCCAGCGCCTCCTCCTGGCCGATGTCCGCCTTCTTGGGCACGGCGAAGCCGTGGTCGCCGTGGGGGATCCCGACCAGCTCCGTCCCGGCGGGCAGCTCGGGGAACTCCTCGGGGCGGCCGAACGGATCGCGGTCGCCCTGGACCACCAGCGTCGGCAGCCCGGCGCCCAGCAGCTCCGCGGCCCGGGACCGCTCCGGCTTGCCCGGCGGGTGCAGCGGGAAGGACAGCGCCAGCACGGCGCTCGCGCCCAGCTCGCGCGCCGTACGGCAGGCCACCCGCGCCCCGGCGCTGCGACCGCCCGCGACGACCGGGAGCCCGGGCTTCTCCAGCGCGGGCCACAGCGCGCGCCACCCGGTGTCCAGGGTCTTCGGCGCGGGCGCGACCTTCTTGCCCGCCACCCGCCACGGCTGCTCGACCAGCGCGACGCTGACGCCCAGCGGCGGCAGCGCGGCGGCCAGGGCCCGCAGGTCACGCGCCTCGATCCCGCCCCCGGCGCCGTGGCTCACGGCCAGTACGGCGCGGGCTTGGGGGGCGTGGTGCCAGGTGACGCGGGCGTCCCCGGCGGGGGTCGGCACGGTCTCGGCCGTGGTCGTTTCGCTCTGGGCTGATTGCTCGGTCTGTTCGGCGCTCACATGCCCATCCTGCCGCGTCCGGGCGGCCGCGCCCGGAAGGCCGGTCAGAAGAGCGTGCCCGCCTCGGGGGCCTCCAGCTCGGCCACCAGCTCCGGGCCGTTGTTGCGTACGTCACTGACGGCCGTGGCGACCGGGTAGGCGCGCAGCAGCCCCGCGGGCGGCGGGGCGAGCAGCGGGCGCAGCTCCTCGGGGTCGGTGCGGGAGGGGTCCAGCCACTGTGCCCAGCGGTCCTCGGTGAGCACCAGCGGCATCCGCGGATGGATGTCGGCCAGCGACCGCGGCCCCCCGCCGGTGTCGTCCCTGCCCTCGCCCACCAGGGGGAACGGCTCCTTCTCCGCCTCGGTCGTGATGACCGCGCAGGTCACCCACCAGGCCCGCGGGTGGTCGTCCGGCAGGGTCCGGTCCCGCCAGAACTCGTACAGCCCCGCCATGGCCATCACCGAGCCGTCCACCGGGGTCACGAAGTAGGGCTGCTTGCGCGGCCGCTTCCGCTTCCCCTGCTCCTCCAGCTGCCGCTCCCCCGAGCCGGTGACCCACTCGTAGTAGCCGTCGGCGGGCAGCAGACAGCGGCGCGAGGCGAAGGGGCGGCGGTAGGAGGGCTTCTCGTGCACCGTCTCGGCCCGCGCGTTGATCATCTTCACGCCGGTGTCCGGCGATTTGGCCCAGGACGGCACCAGCCCCCACTTGAGCGCCCTCAGCTGGCGGACCGGGCTCGGATCGTCGGCGGCGGAGTCTTTGAGGGGGCGTTCCAGCACCGCGTACACGCCCTTGGTGGGCGCGACGTTCCAGTCAGGGGCCAGCGTCTCCTCCGGCTCCCACTTCTGCACCCCGAAGATACCGACGAGGTCCTCGGGCTTCCGGCTCGCTGCGTATCGACCGCACATAGGTGCCACACTGCCACGACGCCCACGGCCGGTGACGCCGGGCCGCCGAAACCGAGCGGCCACGAAAGCACGTACTGAAGAGCAGAAGCAGCGAAGACGGACGCGAGGAGTCTCCCGCACATGGACAGCACGAACGCCGCCGATCTGTGGGACCGCGTCGTCGGCACCCAGCCGGACCCCACCACCTGGCTGGTCGCCGCCACCGGGATCGTCGCGCTCTCGGTGGTCGTCTCCCAGGTCGCCTGGCGGATCGCCCGCAACGCCATCACCATCGCCCACGAGGGCGGCCACGGTCTGGTCGCGCTGCTCAGCGGGCGGCGGCTGGACGGCATACGTCTGCATTCGGACACCTCGGGGCTGACCGTCTCGCGCGGCAAGCCCACCGGTCTCGGCATGATCCTCACCGCCGCCGCCGGCTACACCGCGCCCTCCCTGCTCGGCCTGGCGGGCGCGTGGCTGCTGGCCGCGGGCCACATCACCGCGCTGCTGTGGGGGACGACGGCGCTGCTGGCGCTGATGCTCGTCATGATCCGCAACGCGTACGGCGTGCTCACCGTGGTCGTCTCCGGGGCCGCCTTCTTCCTCGTCTCCTGGCTGACCGGGCCGGACGTGCAGGCGGCCTTCGCCTACGTCGTGGTGTGGTTCCTGCTGCTGGGCGGCGTCCGCCCGCCGTTCGAGCTGCAGCGCAAGCGCCGCTACTCGGGGGCGTACGACTCGGACCCCGACCAGCTGGCGCGGCTGACCAACGTCCCGGCCGCGGTCTGGCTGCTGCTCTTCCACGTGGTCTCGCTGAGCTCGCTGATCGGCGGCGGCCGCTGGCTGCTGGGGGTGTGACCCGCGGCGCCGCTGCGCCGTGAGCCGCCTCCTGGGCTGTCGGTGAGCCGCCTCCTCGGCTGTCCGTAAGCCGCCTCCTCGGCTGTCCGTAAGCTGTCCCTACCAGCGGCGTGTTTCGACTGGGTTTCGCCGTTTTTGATCAGGAATCCCACTCTCGGCGAGCCACTAAAGTGAGAGCCATGACCGGCATTGAGACCCCCTCGGGCGCGTACGCCGCCCACTGGCCCGCTCCGCTCGCCGACGGAGCGGTCGACGCGACCGTCACCGTGCCCGGATCCAAGTCGGTCACCAACCGCGGCCTGATCCTGGCCGCGCTCGCCGCCGAGCCTGGCTGGCTGCGCCGCCCGCTGCGCTCCCGCGACACCCTTTTGATGGCCGAGGCGCTGCGCGCCCTGGGCGTGGGCATCGAGGAGACCGTGTCCGACGGCTCTCAGGGCGCGCCGGGCTCCGAGGGCGGCGGAGAGGCCTGGCGGGTCATCCCGGCGGGCCTGCACGGCCCGGCCACGGTCGACGTCGGCAACGCCGGCACGGTGATGCGCTTCCTGCCGCCGGTCGCGGCGCTGGCCGACGGCCCGGTGCGGTTCGACGGCGACCCGCGCTCGCACGAGCGCCCGCTGCACGGTGTGATCGACGCCCTGCGCGCGCTCGGCGCCCGGATCGACGACGACGGCCGCGGCGCGCTGCCGATGACCGTGCACGGCGGCGGGGCGCTGGACGGCGGCCCGGTGCGCATCGACGCCTCCTCCTCGTCGCAGTTCGTCAGCGCGCTGCTGCTGTCCGCGCCGCGCTTCAACCAGGGCGTCGAGGTGCGCCACGTGGGCGCCGCGCTGCCCTCGCTGCCGCACATCCGGATGACGGTCGACATGCTGCGGGCCGCGGGCGCGGCCGTGGACGCCCCGGAGGCGGGCGGCGAGCCGAACGTGTGGCGGGTGTCGCCCAGCGCCCTGCTGGGCCGCGACCTGGTGGTCGAGCCCGACCTGTCCAACGCGGCGCCGTTCCTGGCGGCGGCCCTGGTCACCGGCGGCCGGGTGACGATCCCTGACTGGCCGGAGCGCACCACCCAGCCCGGCGACTCGCTGCGCCGGATCTTCACCGACATGGGCGGCTCCTGCGAGCTCACCGACGCCGGACTGACCTTCACCGGCAGCGGCCGGATCACCGGCATCGACGCCGATCTGCACGAGGTGGGCGAGCTCACCCCGGTGATCGCGGCGGTGGCGGCGCTGGCCGACTCCGAGTCCTCGCTGCACGGCATCGCGCATCTGCGGCTGCACGAGACCGACCGGCTCGCGGCCCTGGCCAAGGAGATCAACGAGCTCGGCGGCGATGTCACCGAGACCGCCGACGGGCTGCGCATCCGCCCACGCCCGCTGCACGGCGGGGTCTTCCACACCTACGAGGACCACCGGCTGGCCACCGCGGGCGCGGTCATCGGCCTGGTCGTTACGGGCGTACAGATCGAGAACGTGGGCACCACGGCCAAGACCCTGCCCGACTTCCCCGGGCTGTGGACCGGCATGCTCGACGCGGCGACGGCCCCCGCGCGGAGAGCCTGAGGCGCCCCCGCCATGCGCCGCTACGGCAAGCACACCGACGAGGACGACGTCCGGGTCCGCCCCAACCGCAGGGGCAACCGCCCCCGCACCAGCATCCGCCCCAAGCACGAGGACGCCGCCGAGGGCTTTGTGCTGACCGTCGACCGCGGCCGGCTGACGGTCCTGGTCGAGGACCGCACGATCATCGCCATGAAGGCCCGCGAGCTGGGCCGCAAGGGCGTGGTGGTCGGGGACCGGGTCGCGGTGGTCGGGGACCTGTCGGGCGCCAAGGACACCCTCGCGCGGATCGTACGGGTCGAGGAGCGCTCGTCGGTGCTGCGCCGTACCGCGGATGACGACGACCCGTTCGAGCGGGTGGTCGTCGCCAACGCCGACCAACTGGCCATCGTCACCGCGCTCGCCGACCCCGAGCCGCGCCCGCGGCTGATCGACCGCTGTCTGGTCGCCGCCTTCGACGCCGGGCTGTCCCCGCTGCTGGTCCTGACCAAGTCCGACCTCGCCCCGGCGGCCCCCCTCCTGGAGGCCTACGGGCCGCTCGGCGTCCCCTACGTCGTCACCAACCGCGAGGAACTCGCCGACGGAGACGCGGCCGACCGGGTGCGCGAGCTGCTCACGGACAAGGTCACGGTCTTCTTCGGGCATTCGGGCGTCGGCAAGACGACCCTGGTCAACGCCCTGGTGCCGGAGCACAAACGGGCCACCGGCCGGGTCAACGCGGTCACCGGCCGCGGCCGTCACACCACCACCTCCGCGCTCGCGCTGCCGCTGCCCGGCGGCGACGGCTGGGTGATCGACACTCCGGGCGTACGGTCCTTCGGGCTGCACCATGTGGACCCCGCGCGGGTCATCCACGCCTTCCCGGACCTGGAGCCGGGCACCGAGGGCTGTCCGCGCGCCTGCAGCCACGACGAGCCGGACTGCGCGCTGGACCAGTGGGTCGCCGACGGCCACGCCGATCCGGCCCGGCTCTACTCCCTGCGGCGGCTGCTGGCCACGCGGGAGCGGCGGGAAGGGGACTGACCCCGCCCGCCGATCCGACGTTTACCGCCCGCCACGGAAGGTAAATGGATATTCACACCGGGGCTACCCGGGGCAACTCCAGGCGAGCGGAACAACAGTCCTCGACAACAGCACGGGAGGACTCAGTGTGACTCCTCCCCCTCCCGCAGGAGGGGGCTTCTCACTCGGCCGCCACGGCAGCCTCATGACGGCCAAGCCCTGACCGGCACCTTTTGACGGTGCGATACACAGTGTAGCCAAGTGGTGGCGCTCCGCGCCAAGCGTAGAGGAGATTCGATGGCGTGGCTGCTGGTCGTGGTCGCCGGGCTTCTCGAAACGGGCTTCGCCGTCTGTCTCAAGCTCTCGCACGGCTTCACCAGACTCTGGCCCACCATCGCCTTCTGCGCCTTCGCGCTGGGCAGCTTCGGCCTGCTGACGCTCTCTTTGAAGAAGCTGGACGTGGGCCCGGCGTACGCGGTGTGGACGGGCATCGGCGCGGCCGGGACCGCGATCTACGGCATGGTCTTCCTCGGCGACCTGGTCTCCACGCTCAAGATCATCTCCATCACGCTGGTGATCGTCGGCGTGATCGGGCTCCAGCTCTCCGGTTCGGCGCACTAGGCCCGCTCCGGGCCTCGTTCAGGCCAACGCCCCGCGCACCAGGCTCTCCACCTCCTCCTCCGACACGGGCGCGACCACGTACGACAGCGCCAGGCGCACGGCCGTCTCGCAGGCCCGGGTCAGTTCCGCGGCCCCGCCCTGCGGCCAGACGCCCGCCAGCAGGCGCACCGCGCGGTCCCTGATCTGCCCCAGGAGCTCGACGGGCGAGGGCGGCGGGTCCAGGGTGCCCGGGCGCCGCGCCGAGAGGACTCCGGCGCGGGCCGGCGAGGGCAGCCGTTCGTCCCAGCAGCCGGTGAGCACCGCTCGCACCAGGGGGTTCGCGGCCGCCGCCCGTACGGTCCAGCCGGCCGCGGCGGCCAGCCGCTCGTTCGGGCCGGCGGCGCCGGTCGCTCCGGACAGCGCCCGTTCCACGCCGGTCAGATACGCCTCGGCCTCGCGGCGCACCAGAGCGCGCGCGAGCCCGTCCTTGCTGCCGAACTCGTTGTAGAGCGTCTGCCGCGAGACCCCGGCCGCCACGGCCACATCGACCATGCGGACCACCGCCCAGGGGCGGTCGGCGAGCGCGGTGAAGGCCGCGTCGAGTAAGGATTCACGTGCTGCGGGCATCGTCGCCTCCCAGGCCATCCGTCCCATCGGGCGGCACGTGCGGACAGAATTGACGCACCGCCAGGTGGTGTCAATAGCCACGGCGTACGCCCCCGGCGCCCCCGTCCGGCCGTGGTCGTGTGGATCGGCCGATTCCCTGTCGATACTGTTCGGCCATGCCCGACTACCACGATGACCTGCGTTTCGCCCATGTACTCGCCGATACCGCCGACGCCACCACCATGGAGCGATTCAAGGCGCTCGACCTCAAGGTCGAGACGAAACCCGATATGACGCCGGTCAGCGAGGCCGACAAGGCGGCCGAGGAGCTGATCCGCACCTCCCTGCAGCGCGCCCGGCCGCGGGACGCGGTGCTGGGCGAGGAGTTCGGCAGCGAGGGCAGCGGTCCGCGCCGCTGGGTCGTGGACCCGATCGACGGCACCAAGAACTATGTGCGCGGGGTGCCGGTCTGGGCCACCCTGATCGCGCTCATGGAGCGCGGCGAGGGCGGCGACCGGCCGGTGGTCGGGGTGGTGTCGGCGCCGGCGCTCGGCCGCCGCTGGTGGGCGGCCGAGGGGCTGGGGGCGTACACGGGCCGGAGCCTGTCGTCCGCGAGCCGGCTGGCGGTGTCGCGGGTGGCGCGGCTGGAGGACGCGTCGTTCGCGTACTCCTCGCTCAGCGGCTGGGAGGAGCGCGGCAGGCTGGACGGCTTCCTCGAGCTGACCCGGGCCTGCTGGCGGACGCGTGGCTACGGCGACTTCTGGCCGTACATGATGGTCGCCGAGGGGTCGGTGGACCTGTGCGCCGAACCGGAGCTGTCGCTGTGGGACATGGCGGCGAACGCGATCATCGTCCAGGAGGCGGGCGGCCGCTTCACGGGGCTCGACGGGGTGCCGGGGCCGCTCAGCGGGGACGCGGCGGCGTCGAACGGGCTGCTGCACGGCGAACTGCTGAACTACCTGGGCGGCTAGGGGCCGTCGGGGCCCCGGACCGGCTCGTGCGTCAGGGGGTACGGGGGCGCGTCAAGCGGCAGATCGGCTTCCGCACGCCTCTTGTAGTCACCCGCACCCCCATGTGAACATGTGAATCCGCGCGCTTGTGAACTTGTGCAGCTCCGCATCCCCGCGCGGCGCCACGGTGTTCGCAGCGCACGCAGTTCCCGCAGCGCCCCCAGTCCCGCAGCGCACGCAGTTCCCGCAGTGCACGCGGCCCCCGCAGTAAGGATTCACCAAGGAGGTGGCACGACCATGTCCCCACCCATGCTCGTCCGCGACGCCATGAGCCCACTGGTCCTCACCATCGGCCCCGCCCACACCCTCCGCCAGGCCGCCCGGCTGATGTCCGCGCGACGCGTCGGCTCGGCGGTCGTGCTGGACCCCGATACCAGCGGGCTCGGCATCCTGACCGAGCGCGACGTCCTCAACTCGCTGGGCGCGGGCCAGGACCCGGACCGCGAACGAGCCCATGCCCACACCACCTCCGACGTCGTCTTCGCCGCCCCGGGGTGGACGCTCGACGAGGCGGCGCGCGCGATGTCCCACGGCGGCTTCCGCCATCTGATCGTCCTGGAGGCGGGCGATCCGGTGGGCGTGGTGTCGGTGCGCGACATCATCCGCTGCTGGACCGGCGCACGACAGCCGGCTCCCGCCCTGGCGGGGTGACTCCGGCCCTCCCGGCTTGGACGGTGTCTAAGTCGAGAACCACTGGAGAGTGATACGAGATCTGGCCATGGACCGGTCCGCTGCTACTCTTGCCTTATCTGACTGATAGGTGAATGGCATGAGTGACCTGCTGGAACGGCTCCGGGGACGCGGCTGGCGGCTGACGGCCCAGCGACGTGTCGTCGCCGAGGTCCTCGACGGGGAGCATGTGCACTACACCGCCGATGAGGTACACGCCCTCGCGGCCGCCCGTCTGCCGGAGATCTCGCGCGCGACGGTGTACAACACCCTCGGGGAGCTGGTCTCGCTCGGCGAGGTGCTCGAGGTCAGCACGGACGGCCGGGCCAAGCGCTACGACCCGAACGCCCACCACGCGCATCAGCACCTGATCTGCGCGCGGTGCGGCACCATCCGCGATGTCCACCCCTCCGGCGATCCGCTGGCCGACCTCCCGGCGGAGGAGCGCTTCGGTTTCACGGTCTCGGAGGTCGAGGTCACCTACCGCGGACTGTGCCCCGACTGCGCGGCCGCATAAGCCCTCGGGCGGCCGCCCGGTCCCGGCACACGGGCGCGACACGAAGGGCCCGGA
The DNA here is from genome assembly GCF_042959105.1 of Streptomyces sp. NPDC007917. Classification (NCBI taxonomy): domain Bacteria; kingdom Bacillati; phylum Actinomycetota; class Actinomycetes; order Kitasatosporales; family Streptomycetaceae; genus Streptomyces; species Streptomyces sp. NPDC007917. The sequence continues at coordinate 39,603 of NZ_JBIBKK010000013.1, read as the reverse complement.
TCCTTGAGGATCCGGGCCCTTCGCCTTGGTAGCGGGGACAGGATTTGAACCTGCGACCTCTGGGTTATGAGCCCAGCGAGCTACCGAGCTGCTCCACCCCGCGTCGATGTGACGCAATAGTAGCCACACGGCGACGGCTGGGGCAAATCGCGGGGAGAGGGGCCGGCGGGGTTACGCCGTGAGCTCCTGCTGCAGGGCGTCGCGCAGCCGGGCCGCGCGCTCGGCCACCTCCGCGGGGCCCAGCTCGACCGCGCGGGCGCACCAGCGCTGGCCCTCGGACAGGGCGCCGCGGCGGGCCGCGAGCAGGGCCAGGCGCAGCGCGGCGCGGCCGTGGCCGGCCTCGGCGGCGCGGGTCCACCACAGGGCCGCCTCCGGCTCGCTGCCCTCACGGGCGAGCAGCAGACCCAGGTTGAAGGCGCCGTTGCTGCTGCCCGCCTCGGCGGCCTCGCGGTACCAGCGGGCGGCCTCCACCACATCGCCCCGTGCGGCCGCGAGCATGCCCATGCGCACCTGGGCGCGGCGGTGGCCCTGGCGGGCGGCGCGCTCGTACCACTCTTCGTATTCGGGGTATTCGGGCACGGCCGGCTCCGTCTCGGCGCGCCCCAGGGACCCGCGCGGCGCTCCCCCGTCGGCGGACGGCCGGTCCAGCAGCGCGCCCAGCCGGAAGGCGGCCTCCGCGCTGCCGCCCCCGGCAGCGCAGCGCAGATGGCGCTCGGCCTCGCGGCCGTCGCCCTCGCGCAGCAGGGCAATGCCGACCTGGAGCGCCGCCTCGGTGTGCCCGGCGGCGGCGGCCCGCTCGTACCACTGCTGGGCGGCCCGCTCCTCGCCCCGGCCGGCGTGCAGGATGCCCAGGTTGAACGCGGCGTCCACGCTGCCGGCCTCGGCGGCCTTGGAGAACCACGGCTCGGCGCCGGCCGCGTCGCCGCGCTGCAGCAGCATCACGGCCACGGCGTTGGCGGCCTCGCGGTGCCCGGCGTAGGCGGCGCGGCGGTACCACTGCTCGGCCTGGGCGGCGCGGCCCTGCTCGGCGCAGAGCAGCCCCAGGTTGTAGGCGCCGTTGATGTCCCCGGCGTCCAGGGCGGCGCGGTACCAGCGCTCGGCGGTCTGTGTCTCGCCGCGGTCGGCGTGCAGGGCGCCCAGCGCGTTGGCCGCGTTGCCGTCGCCGTCCTGGGCGGCGCGGTGCCACCAGACAGCGGCGCTGTCGGTGTCGCCCGCGTCACGCAGCAGGAAGCCGAGCGCGCAGGCGGCGCGGGCCTCGCCGTCCTTGGCGGACGTCAGGTACCAGCGGCCCGCTTCCTTGATCTCGCCGCGCTTCTCCAGGAGCGTGCCGAGGTGGAGGGCGGCCCGGCGGTGGCCGCGCGCGGCGGCCTGCCGGTACCACTGCTCGGCCTCCGACTCGGCGCCGGGACCGGCGCGCCCTCTGGCGGCCTCGTCCTCGCGCTTGTCGAGGATGCGGGCGAGGCGGTACGAGGCCTCGCGGTGGCCGCGCTCGGCGGCGGACCGGAACCAGCGCTCGGCGCCGATGTCGCTGCGGTGCTCGAGCAGGTCCGCGAGGGCGTACGCGCCCAGGGCGTGCCCGGACTCGGCGGACTGGCGCAGCCAGTACTCGGCGGCCGGCTCGTCGCCGCGCTCGCGGTGGTGGCGGCCGAGGGCGTGGGCCGCGGCGGCGGACCCGGCGACTGCGGCGACGCGCCACCAGCCGGCCGCCTCGTCCGCGTAGCCGCGCTGGTGGAGGAGGACACCGAGGTTGTTGGCCGCGGCGCGGTCCCCCGCCGCGGTGGCCGCGCGCAGATGCGGCTCGGCACCGTCGAGATCGCCGCGGCGCAGCAGCAGCGAGCCCAGGGCGCTCATCGACGCGATGTCGCCGGACTCGGCGGCCCGGCGGTGCCGGGTCTCTTCCTCGTCCTCGGCACCGTCGTGCGGATGCGCAAAACGCCCTGTCTCCAACAGACTGACCCTGTCCCCCATAAATTCCATCGTGGCATCACCTGCAACCCGGGTACACCTTGGTATACCGCAGCCGGTGAGGTCACTTCAGCGTTTTGTCGACATGCCCACAGAGAGACAACCCAAACGCTTGTATCGCGATTCTTTGGGTGGACATCCCGCTGGACACACGACGAGGCCCGGATCCTTTCGGATCCGGGCCTCGTCTGTCAGTAGCGGGGACAGGATTTGAACCTGCGACCTCTGGGTTATGAGCCCAGCGAGCTACCGAGCTGCTCCACCCCGCGTCGTTGTGCCTCTACGTTACCACGGCGCGGAGTGGCCGCCGCTCGGGTGTTCGCCCGAGCGGCGCCCCGGCTTCCTCAGGTGTCCTCTCTTCTCGCCTTGTCGTCGGCCTTGTCGGCGGATTGACCCTGCTTCTGGTCCTGCTGCCCGGCGCCCTGGCTCTGGCCCTGCTTCTTGGCGGCCTCCGCCTCGGCCTTGGCGGCCCGGTCCAGCGCGTCCTTCAGGGCCTTCTGGGCCTTGCCGTAGGCCGTCCAGTCCTGCGGGTCCTTCTTGAGCGCGTCCTGGGCGTCCTGGTAGGCCTTCGCGGCATCCTTCAGGGCCTGCTCGACCGTGGCGTCACCGGCCGGTGGCTTGGCCGTGTCGTCACCGCCACCGCCACCGCCGCCGTTGTCCTGGCCGTCGTCCGTCGAGTCCGATGGTTCGCTCTGATCGAAGACCACGTCCAGCGCCTTGCTGAGCGAGCTCTCAAGGGCGGTCTTGTTCCCGTAGCTGACCAGCACCTGCCGCAGCAGCGGCAGGTCCGTACTGGCGCCGCGCAGATAGACCGGCTCGACGTACAGCAGGCCGCCCCCGAGGGGGACCGTCAGCAGATTGCCGTACTCGATCTCCGAATCGCCCCTCTTGAGGATGTTGAGCGTATTGGCGATCTTGTCATCGGAGTTGAAGTTGGCCTGCACCAACTGTGGACCTGGCACACCGGTGTCGGACGGCAGCTTCAGGATTCTGATCTTGCCGTAGCTGTCGCTCTCCGAGTCCGCGTCCACCGCCACGAACGCGCCGAGGTTGTCCCGGCCCTTGGGGGTGAGCGTCGTCGTCAGCGAGAACGTCTGCTTCTTCTGGTCCGGCATCTTCATGCTCAGGTAGTACGGCGGGACCGAGTTGCCCTTGTTGGTCGGGTCGTCCGGCACCTGCCACACCTCACTGCCGCTGTAGAACGTCACCGGGTTGGTGACGTGGTAGCGGGTGAGCAGTTCGCGCTGCACCTTGAACAGGTCCTGCGGATAGCGCAGATGCTCCATCAGGCTGTCGCTGATCGCGCTCTTGGGCTTGACCGTGCCCGGAAACGCCTTCTTCCAGGTCTTCAGCACCGGGTCCTTGGTGTCCCACTCGTAGAGCGTGACCTTGCCGTCGTAGGCGTCGACGGTCGCCTTGACCGAGTTCCGGATGTAGTTGACGTTGTTCTGCTGGGCGACGACCGACCGCTCGCCGTCTTGGTCGTTGAGCGAGTCCGCGGTCGTGTCGCCCAACGTCGTACGCGACGCGTACGGATACCCGTTCGTCGTCGTGTAGGCGTCGACTATCCACTTGATCCGGCCGTCGACCACCGCCGGATAGGCGTCGCCGTCGATGGTCAGCCACGGGGCGACCGCCTCGACGCGCTCCTTGGGCGTGCGGTTGTAGAGGATCCGCGAACCGTCCCCTATGGCCCCGGAGTACAGGATCTGGGGCTCACTGAAGGTCAGCGCGTACGCGGCACGGGTGATCGGGTTGGACAGCTTGACGCCGCTGTCGCCCTGGTACCGGTAGGTCTTCTCACCCTTGCGGCTGGAGTAGTCCAGCTCCTTCTGCGGACCGCCGACGATCGAGTACTGGGTGGTCTTCTCGCCGTAGTAGATCCGCTGCTCGTACTCCGGGAGCTGGCCCCTGGCGGGCAGGTCCTCCTCGATGAAGTCCGGGGCGCCGCGCCGCGTCGTGGACGTCGTGGTGCCCTTGGCCGCGACCGCGCCGTACCCGTGGGTGTACTTGAAGTGGTCGTTGATCCAGTTGTGTTCGGGGATGCCGCTCGCGTTCAGCTCGCGCAGACCGATGACGGTGTCCTGTTCCTTGCCGTCCGGGGTCTTGTAGCGGTCCACGTCCAGGGTGTGGGGGAAGCTGTAGTAGTCCTTGACCTTCTGGAGCTGCTGGAAGGTCGGGGAGACCACGTTCGGATCGAGCAGCCGCAGGCTCGCCGTGGTGTCGGCCTCGGCACGCAGCTGCTTGCGGTCCGCGTTCTTGGACGCCTCGCCCTCGTAGTCCGTCACCTCGGAGTCGTCGAGGCCGTACGCCTTGCGCGTGGCCTCGATGTTCTTCTCGATGTACGGCGCTTCCTTGGCCTGCTCGTTGGGCTGGACCTGGAACTTCTGCACGATCGCCGGGTAGAGCCCGCCGATCAGGATCGCCGAGAGCACCATCAGGCCGAAGCCGATGACGGGCAGCTGCCAGGTGCGCCGCCACAGCGTCGCGAAGAACAGCACCGCGCAGATCGCCGCGATGCAGAAGAGGATCGTCTTCGCGGGCAGATAGGCGTGGGCGTCCACATAGCGCAGACCCGTCCAGTTGCTCGTCGCCTTGAAATCGCTCGACTTCACCGCCAGGCCGTACCGGTCGAGCCAGTACGCCACGGCCTTGAGGGAGACGAAAACGCCCAGCAGCACCGACAGATGGCCGGTGGCCGCGCCGGTCGCGCGGGCGCCCGGGCTGGTGACGCGCAGCCCCCCGTAGAGGTAGTGCACCAGCGCGGCGGCGACCAGCGAGAGCACCGTCGCCGCGAAGCCGAAGCTCAGCAGGAAGCGGTACCAGGGCAGATCGAAGGCGTAGAACGCGACGTCCTTGTGGAACTGCGGATCGTACTGGTGGAACGGCACCCCGTTGACCCACAGCAGCCACGTCCGCCACTGGCCGGACGCGGACGCGCCCGCGATCAGCCCGACCAGCACGGTGACCGCCAGCAGCACCCACTTCTTGTAGGGGGCGATGCCCATGCGGTAACGGTCCAGGCTCTGCTGCTCCAGCGACATCGCGCTCAGCGGCGGCCGCAGCCGGTGCGCCAGCCAGATGTTGATCCCGACGGCCAGGGCCATCAGGAAGCCGAAGACGAAGAACAGCCCGATCTTGGTCCACAGGGTGGTGGTGAAGACCGAGGAGTAGTGGACCGAGCGGTACCAGAGCCAGTCGGTCCAGTACCCGGCGAACATGACGAAGAGCATGGCCAGCACGGCCAGCACACCCAGGGTCATGAGCAGGGTCCGGACTCGCCGGGACGGTCGGCCGACTCTGATCCGCGGCCCTGTCGGGCCTCCGCCGCGGTCCGGCATCTGGAAAGCCAAGGTGCGCACCTCGAAGTTCGCTGTCGACTGAGCGGGTCCGGGCAGTAGGACCCAATGGAGCAACTTACTCAGGCTTTACTCAGTTCCCGTTTCCGGGTCCGATCAGGGCACGATATGACCCATGTCGAACGTTCCCCCCGCCTCCGGGCCGCTGGCCGCCAATCCGCTGACCCGTGCCGTCCTCGAGATCGACGAGTACGCCGCCGGGCTCGGCTGGGACCGCCCGGCCCGCCTCTTCGCCCTCGTCGACACCGCGCGGCTGCGCGCCCAGGAGCCGGGCCTCGCCGCCCAGCTCGGGCTCGACGAGGAGACCGAAAGCGCCCCCGCCGCCTCGCTCACCCCCATCGAACAGGACGAGCTGCCCGCCGACACCCCCCTGGACGAGTTCCTGGCCACCATCGCCTGGCCCGACGCGGTGGCCGGCTGCGCGCTGACCGTCGAGCGGCTGATGCTCCCGCCGTCCGCCGAGGGCTCCATGCCCGAGGGCCTGGACGAGAAGCAGCTGACGGCATGGGTCGCGGCCCATCCCGAGCGCCAGGAGGTCCGTATGACGGTCGCGGTGCTGCGGGACGGGGGGCGCGAGGCGGCGGTGCGGCTGCGCGAGAAGGACTCGCCCACCGACGTGCTCACCGGCGCCGATCTGGTGCCGGGGCTGGCCGAGGCGCTGGCCGCCACCTTCGCCGACTGAGGTCCGCGCCCGGCGCCTGGCCTGCGCGCCCGGCAGGCGACGGCCGCGCCTGGCCGGTGGTGGCCGCGCCCGGCGCCTGGCCTGCGCGTCCAGCGGTGACCGCCCGCGGGGCGGCGGCCCCGCGGCATCGCCCCGACGGCGGCTCCCTGGCGGCGCGCGGTCGCCGGGGCCGGTCCGCCGGGGGCCGGTCCGCGGGGGCCGCCGCTCAGCTCCTGGTGCGGTTCAGCTCTTCGTGCACTTGGGCAGCGCGGCGGTGTCCCCCTCGCGGATCTGCTTCAGGGCCTTCACCGCCCCCTTGAGGGTGTGCACCTTGACCAGCGTGAGGCCGTCGGGCGTGTCCTCCGCGGCCGCCGCACAGTTCTCCTGGGGCGTGAGGAAGTACTCCGCGCCCGCGTCCCGCGCCCCGATGGTCTTCATCTGGATCCCGCCGATCGGACCGACGACGCCCCTGTCGTCGATGGTGCCCGTGCCCGCGATGAACTTCCCGCCGGTCAGGTCGCCCGGCGACAGCCTGTCCACGATCCCCAGCGCGAACATCAGCCCGGCGCTCGGCCCGCCCACGTCGGCCAGCTTGATGTCGATCTTCAGCGGGAAGGTGTAGTCGACCCCGGCCTGGATGCCGACGATCGCCCGGCCGTCCTCCGCCTTCTCGGTGGTGACGGTGACCGACTTCCGCGCCGTGGGCTGCTGGTTCTTCTTCTCCGCGGCGGCCGCGTCCTTGGCCGGGACGATCGAGAAGGTCACCTTCTCGCCGGGCTTGTGCTTGGTGATCAGCTTGGCGACGTCCTCAGGGGCGCGCACCGCCGAGCCGTCCACCTCCTTGATCACATCGCCCGCGTGCAGCCGGCCCTGGGCCGGCTTGTCCCGCTGCACGACACCCACGATGACGTGGGAGTCGACCCGCTTGCCCAACTGCCTGAGCGCCGCCACCTTGGCGCTCTCCTGGGACTGGGTGAACTCCTCGGCGTTCTCCTGGTTCACCTCGTCCGGCGTCTTGTCGTCCGGGTAGAGGGTGCTGTGCGGCACCACCACGTCGTCGTGTGCCAGCCAGCCGTAGACGGCCTCGACGAGGTTCATCTTGTACTCGGAGCCGGTGACGCGCACCGTCGTCATGTTCAGGTGCCCGCCGGTGGTCGCGCACCCCTTGTGCCCGGAGATCTGCAGCACGCACTCGCCCTTGTGGGAGCCCAGGGTGTTGTAGGTCGGGCCAGGCGACATCTCCGCGTACGGCACCGGGATCAGCGCCCCGGCGCAGAGCAGCGCGATCAGCGTCAGAAGGGAGGCGAGCATCGTCGCGGTGCGGCGTGGCATGGAACGACAGTACGGGACACGCCCGTCAGTCCACCGCCCGGGCCGTCCGTACGAGCCGACGACGACTAGGCAGCATCCGAATCGGAATGCGCGCGCTCCATCGCCTCACGAAACCGCGCATACCCGGCGAGCTCGGCGACATCCCCGGTCTTGCGGGTACGCGAGGCCCAGGCGGTATAGAGCACGGCGGCCAACGCGGCCAGAACCGGAATGAGCAACCACAGAAGCACACCCACGGCGGCCTCCCATCCCCTGACACAACCGCGACTGACAGATGAGCAGATTAATCCTCCGCCAGGTCAACGCTCAGGGCAGGGTGCGGGTTACGCAATCGGAGTACACCCTTCCGGGGTACATATCCCCCCGCCCGCCCCGCTCCCCTTGCGCTACGCGCCCATCTGCCCTAGGCGCCCACCCGCCCTCCCGTCGCCCGACCGCCACCCCTCAACGAGGCGCTACGCGCCCACCCGCCCTCCCGTCGCCCGACCGCCACCCCTCAACGAGGCGCTACGCGCCCACCCATTCTTCTGTCCCGTCCGCGAAGGTCTGGTGCTTCCAGATCGGGACCTCGCTCTTGAGGTCGTCGATCAGGCGGCGGCAGGCCGCGAAGGCCTCGGCGCGGTGCGGGCAGGCCACGGCCACGACCACGGCCAGGTCCCCGACCGCGAGGTCCCCGACCCGGTGCACCGCGGCGAGCGCCCGCACCGGGAAGTCCGCCGCCACCTTCTCGGCCACACGGCGCAGCTCCGCCTCCGCGGTGGGGTGGGCGGAGTAGCCGAGGGCACCCACGTCGGCGCCCCCGTCGTGGTCGCGCACGGTGCCGACGAACAGCGCGGTGCCCCCCGCGGCGGGGTCGCCGACCGCCCCGAACACCTCGTCGACGGACAGGGGGGTGTCACGGATCGCGAGCAGGCGGATCGGATCGGCGGCCGCCAGCTCGCCCGGATGGTCGTACCTACGTCCCATGCGCCCCATCGTGCCCCACGCGCCCACGCCATGGAATGCCGGATCCCGGAACACGGTTTCCGCTCACGCCCTGCGGCGCGCCTTACGGGCGCGGCGGACGATCGCCGCGGTGCCCACCAGAGCCACCGTCGCGCCCGCGGCGCCCAGCGTCGTGGCGTCCTTGCGTCCGAGCCGCCGCCCGGCGACCGTGTGGCGGCCGGAGACCTCCTCCAGCAGCTCGGCGAGGACCTCCTCGTTCGTCCAGCGCGGACGCCAGCCCGCCTCGTGCAGCCTGCTGCCGCTGACCGCCCAGGGGTGCATCGTGTACGCCAGGTCGCCCGCCGGGGAGGGGGTCAGGCCCAGCCGGTGCAGCCGGGACGCCGCGCCGAGCGCGACCGCCGAGGGCAGCTCCATGCGCCGGATGCCGGACAGCTCCTCGACCTCCTCCTGCTCCAGCCAGCCGTCGCAGCCGACGGCCAGCTCGCCCTCGACCTTCTCCAGGGCGGCGTACTCCAGCGCGCCGACCAGGTCCTCGACATGGCAGAACTGCCAGGTGGGCCGGGAGCCGGCGACCACCAGGAGGCGCGGCGACTCGAAGTAGCGGGTGAGCGCGGTGTCCGTGCCGCCGACCAGGATGGCGGGGCGTACGACGGTGACGTTCAGGCCGGGGTGTGCCCTCGGCGCGCGCTGGGCGAGCCGTTCGATCTCCAGCAGGTCCCCGACGCCTGTGGCCTCCGCCGTGGCGCGCAGCTCCGCGTCCTCGGCGAGCGGCACATCGTTGTCGGGCAGCGCCCCGTAGACCATCGCAGAGGTGCACAGCACCACGCGGCGCACCCCGGCGGCCGCGGCGGCGGTCAGGACGGTCTGGGTGCCGCGCACGTTGTAGGCCGTACGGGCGGCCGGGTCGGTGCCCAGGTCGAGGTCGACGGCGAGGTGGACGACGACGTCGGCCCCCCGCAGCTTGTCGGCGATGGCAGGGTCGCGCACGTCCAGGACGTGCCACTGCGCCTCGGTCACATCGCCGCGGCGCTCGTCGATGGCCAGGACGTGCTTGGTCTCGTCGGATTCGGCGAGCCGCTGCGTGAGCAGGGCTCCGGCGCCCGACGCGGCGCCGGTGACCGCGACGACAGGGCGTCGTGCGGTGCGCGGCGGATCGTTTCGCGCTGCGCGAACTTCTCGGTCTGGGGAACTCACCGGGCGTCTCCAGCGGTTGTCTTCAGTACGCAGCGCACTGACGCATACGTACCAGGTGACGTCCATCCTGCCGCAGGCCCGCTATCAGCGAAGCACTGAGCCCGCAAACCGGCGAGGTGTCTAGGCTGGGTGGTGATGCAAGGGCATTCGCCGCCGGCCCGGCCGGCGGCCCTACGAGCCGAGGGAACCCGTGAGTGACACCCCATTCGGATTCGGCCTCCCGCCGGAGGAGCCGGAGGACGGCGACGACGGCAAGCAGAAGGGCGGCCACGGCGGCAGTCAGGGCCCCGCGAATCCGTTCGGGTTCGGCGCGGGCGGTGGCGGCGGGGAGAACCCGTTCGCCGCGATGTTCGGGTCACTGAACCCGAGCGACCTGGGCGCGGCCTTCCAGCAGCTGGGCCAGATGCTCTCGTACGAGGGCGGCCCGGTGAACTGGGACATGGCCAAGGACATCGCCCGGCAGACGGTGGCGCGCGGCACCGCGGACGGCACCAAGGACGCGAGCGTGGGCCCGGCCGAGCGCGCGGCGGTCCAGGAGGCCCTGCGCCTGGCCGACCTGTGGCTGGACGGCGTCACCTCGCTGCCCTCGGGCTCGGGCACCGCCGTGGCCTGGAGCCGCGCCGAATGGGTCGAGGCCACGCTGCCGGTGTGGAAGGACCTGGTGGACCCGGTCGCCGAGCGGGTCGGCGCGGCCATGGGCGACGTGCTCCCCGAGGAGATGCAGGCCATGGCGGGCCCGCTGCTCGGGATGATGCGCTCCATGGGCGGCGCGATGTTCGGCACCCAGATCGGGCAGGCGGTGGGCGTGCTGGCCGGCGAGGTCGTCGGCTCCACGGACATCGGGCTGCCGCTGGGGCCCGCGGGCAAGGCGGCGCTGCTCCCGGTCAACATCGCGGCGTTCGGCTCCGGGCTCGGCGTCCCCGAGGACGAGGTCCGGCTGTACCTGGCGCTGCGCGAGGCCGCCCATCAGCGGCTGTTCTCGCATGTGCCGTGGCTGCGCTCGCATCTGTTCGGCGCGGTCGAGGGGTACGCCCGGGGCATCAAGGTCGACACCGCGAAGCTGGAGGACGCGGTCGGCCAGCTCGACCCGACCCACCCCGAGCAGCTGCAGGAGGCCCTGCAGCAGGGCATGTTCCAGCCGGAGGACACCCCGGCCCAGAAGGCCGCGCTGGCCCGTCTGGAGACCGCTCTGGCGCTCGTCGAGGGCTGGGTGGACGCGGTGGTGCACGCCGCCGCGGCGCCCCATCTGCCGTCGGCCGACGCGCTGCGCGAGACGCTGCGGCGCCGCCGGGCGAGCGGCGGCCCCGCCGAACAGACCTTCGCCACGCTGATCGGCCTGGAGCTGCGGCCGCGGCGGCTGCGCGACGCCTCGCGGCTGTGGGCCTCGCTGACCGACGCCCGCGGCCTTGACGGGCGCGACGGGCTGTGGGCCCACCCCGACATGCTGCCGACGGCCGAGGACCTGGACGACCCGGACGGCTTCGTCCACCGCGAGCAGCTGGACTTCTCCGAGCTGGACAAGATGCTCGGCGAGGCCGCGGGCGGCGAAAAGGGCACCGGCGGCGAGAAGGGCACCGGCGGCGCTCAGGACGGCGAGGACGACGGCAAGGGCGGCGGGGAAGACGGCGGCAAGGGCGAGAGCGGCCGGTGAGCCTGCACGAGGACGCGGCGCGGGTGCTGCGCGAGTGGTCCGCGCCCGACGACGGGCAGGAGCGGCTGCGGCTGGCGTACGGCGACCATCTGGCCGCGTATCCGGACGGGATGTGGAAGGCCTGCCAGGACGGCCACATCACCGCCAGCGCGCTGGTGATCGACCCGTCCCGGGGGCGCGTCCTGCTGACGCTCCACCGCAAGCTGAAGATGTGGCTCCAGATGGGCGGCCACTGCGAGCCCGGGGACGCCACCCTGGCGGACGCGGCGCTGCGCGAGGCCACCGAGGAGTCAGGCATCGAGGGGCTGACGCTGCTGCCGGCCGGCCCGGTGAAGCTCGACCGCCATCTGACGCCGTGCGCCTGGCACCTGGATGTGCAGTACGCGGCGCTGGCCCCGCGGGACGCGGTGGCGGCGATCAGCGAGGAGTCGCTGGACCTGCGCTGGTTCGGCTATGACGAGGTGGCGGGCGTGGCCGACGAGTCGGTGCGCCGCCTGGTGACCCGTACCCGCGCGCTGATGTGAGGGAGGCGCGCGGGTACGGCAAGCCCCACGGGTAACGGCGAGCCCCGGGCCGCCGTGCCCGGGGCGTCAGCCGCCGCCGTCCGGCACTGCCGTCCGGCACCGCCGTTGGCCGCTGCCGTCAGTTGCTGAAGATGTTGCCCTGGTTCTGCCCGCGGGCACCCTGCTGGCCCATGCCGAACTGAGCGGCCGCCCCGCTGCCGATCACCGCGTTCTGCGGCGGCAGCAGCTCGCTGGGCTGCACCAGCGCATAGCCCTGGCCGAGGAAGCTGAGCTCCCAGCCCTCCCCCGTGTTGCCGCGGCGCCGCCACACTCCGCTGGAGTGCGTCTGCGCCTGCATCTGGACCCGCAGCGAGGTGGACCAGGCGACGATGGCGTCCGCGTCCACGTTGACGTACTTGTCGGGGGTGACCTGCAGCATGAGCGGCTGGCCCGAGGTCATCAGGGCCACCTTGCCCCGGCCGGAGATGTTGAGGTTGTACTTCCCCGAGCCGGAGATGCCGTACTGGCTGTCCACCGCGATCGACTCCCAGTGCAGGGTGGAGTCGAGCGCGAGCACATAGGCGCTGTCGACGGTCAGCCCCTCGTGGTCCACGTCCACGACGTGGACGTGCTGGGCGAGGTTGGCCAGGTAGACCGTGCCCTGACCGGAGCAGCGCATCAGGTCCAGCGCCTCCCCGGTGCGGGCCCGGGCGCGCCGCTGCCCCTGCGTCTGGTATTCGCCGTCGAACTCGATCAGCCCCTGGTAGGCGACCATCGTGCCCTTGCGGGCCAGTACGTCCTGGTGGCCTTCGAGGGAGACCCGCAGCAGCTGCGGGTTCTGCAGCGCGTAGCGGTCCTGGGTCTGGTTCTCGGTGAGGCCGAAAAGCGGGCTCTGCATGATGTCTTCGCTCCCCCTCAGCCCCGCGCCCGGAGCCGGTCAGTGCTGTCCTCGCTGGGCTGGACGACGACGAAGCCCTGCCCGGAGAAGCCGAGCTGGTAGGCCTCGCCGCTGCCCCGGCCGATCAGGGACGACGCTTTGAAGCTGCGCTTCCCCTTCACCTTGAGGTTGGTGGACCAGGCGACGAGCGCGTCCGGGTCCACGTACGTCTCGTCCTCGCCGCGGCCGCAGTCGACGACGATGGGGGTGCCCCGGGAGGTCAGGGCGACCCAGCCGGTGCCGGAGACGCCCACGTTGAACAGGCCCTGCCCGGCGAACTTGGCGATGCCCTTGACCCGCTCGACGCCCCACTGGAGGTGGGCGTCGAAGGCGAGCAGATTGGTCCCGTTGACCGACAGCGAGTCGCCGTTGAGGTTGACGCAGACGACGTCCGCGCCGTAGTCGGCGAGATAGAGCAGGCCGTCGCCGCTGCACTTCATGAGCGGGGCGCCCTCCCCGGTGAGCCACTGGGAGGCCATCTGACGCACCGCGGGCGGGTTGGGCTCGTACTGGACGAAGCCCTCGTACGCGACCATCGAGCCGGTGCGGGCGTAGAGGTCCTGGCCGCTCTGCATGGCGACCTTGAGCATGCTGCTGCCGTGGTTCTCCATGCGGGCGGAGACCGGGGCCGGGGCGTAACCGGTGATCAGTTGCTGGTCCATGGCGGTCCCTTTAGACCTCGTAGGGCTGGACGACGATGAAGTTGCCGGGCGCACCGCGGAACTGGAGGTTCACGGTCTCCCCGCTGTGGCCGGGGTAGGCGTTGCGGCGCAGCCGCACCTGGCTGGAGATGATCACCTGCGAGGCGGCGGACCAGGCGACAATGGCATTGGCGTCGGCGAAGGTCGTGGGGGTGACCGGCAGTACGACGGGCGTGCCCAGGGTCTTCACGATCACGGTTCCGGTGCCCTGGAACTGCATGGTGAACAGCGCGCCGCCGGGAATCCCGTGGCCCTCGATCCGGCGCACCTCATGGTGCAGCCCCTCGTCGAAGGCGAGCACGCTCTCGGCGGACACACAGATGGCGTCGCCCTGGAGCTCGATCGGGTGAAGTTCGGCGGCGTTCTCCGCGAGGAAGACCTGGCCCTGGCCGGAGCAGCGCATCAGCTGCATCTCCTGGCCGGTCGCGTTGCCGACGATCCGGCCGCGGAAACCGGCGCCCTTGTAGCTGAAGTCGACCTTGCCCTGGTAGAGCACCATCGTGCCCTGGCGGGCCAGGATCGGCTGACCGCCGACGCCCAGGTCGGCCCGGATGAGCCGCGGGTTCTGCGGCGTCCAGCGCTGGCCGGTGGGCGCCTCGCGGTACTTGGCGAGCGCGGCCTGGACACCGGGGGCGGCGGCGCCCTGCGGCTGACCGTACGGACCGGGCTGGCCGGGCTGGGCTCCTGGATACGGGGCGGGCTGGCCGTACGGGGCCGGGGGCGCCTGGCCCGGGGCCTGGCCGAACTGCGGCTGCTGGCCAGGGAACTGGCCGGGCTGGCCCGGGGGCGGCACCTGACCGGGGGGCGTGATCGGCGCGGCGATGGTCGGCGCCGCGTGCACCTGCGGCGGGGCCGCCGGAGGGGGCGTGCTGCCGGGCGGCGGCGCGAAGCCCTGCGCGGGCGCGGGCTGCGGGGCCTGGGGCGCGGGCTGCGGCGGGCCGAAGTCCGGGGCGGGCTGCGGCGCGGCGGGGGCCCCGCCCGCCGGGGGCGCGAACCCCGGGGCGGGGGCGGCCTGGCCGGGCGGCGCGAAGCCGGGGGCCGCGCCCTGGGCGGGGGCGGGTGCGGGCTCCTCCTCCGCGACCTCGCCGCCGAAGTTCTTGAGCAGCGCGTCGAGGCCGCCGTCGAAGCCCTGGCCGACCGCGGCGAACCGCCACACGTCCTTGAGGTAGAAGTCGCCCAGCATCACGGCGCGCTCGGTGCTGAACTCCGCCCCGGTGAAGGAGTACCGGACGACCTCCTCGCCGCCCGCGACGACCCGGATGTAGCCGGGGCCGACCTGGGACATCTGGCCCGCGCCGTCGATGGTCGCGGTGAAGGAGAGCTTGTGGATGTGGGACGGGATGCCGTCGAGGGTGACGCGGAACGACTCGGTGTCCCCGGCCTGCGGCCCGAGCTGCTGAATCGCTTCCTCGGGGGACTTGGGCTGGTTGAAGAAGATGAAGTAGCGGTCGTCGGAGAGCCGCTCGTCCGCGTCGAGGCCGAAGCAACTGATGTCGAAGGTCAGACCGGGACCGGCGATCTGCACGCCGACGTACAGGTCCCTCCCCGCCGTCAGATCACTGAGCTTGGCCTTGTGGCCGCGTTGGAATTCCCTGGCCATACGTAACGACCGTCCCCCATCCCGATAGCGGAGAATGCATTGCGCGCCAGGCTAACCGCTGCCGCTGAGAAGGAGCGACGCCGGGGAGCGGGGTGTGGTTCCGGGGACTACTCCTGCGGGGCCGAGGAGAGGTGCGGCAGCCTTCCCGCGGCCACCACGCCCTCCAGGTACCCGCGCGCCCGCTCGGTCCGCGGATACGCCTCCAGCAGCCGCCAGAAGCGCTGGCCGTGACCGGGCACCAGCAGATGCGCGAGCTCGTGGACGAGGACGTAGTCCACCACGTACTCCGGCATGCCCTGCAGACGGTGTGAGAGCCGGATGCTGCCCTCGGACGGGGTGCACGACCCCCAGCGGGTGTTCTGGTTGGTGACCCAGCGGACGCTGGCGGGGCGGGCCCGCCCGCCGAGGTACTGCTCGGACAGCCACTCGGCGCGGGCCGCGAGCTCCGCGTCGCCGAGCATCCGCTTGCTCTCCTGCGCGGCGAGCTTGTCGAGCATGACCCTCACCCAGCGCTGCTCCTCGGCCTCGGACATCCGGGCGGGGAGCAGGACGATCGTGCGGTCGCCCTCGCGGTAGGCCGAGACCGTTCTGCGCCGCCGTGTGCTCCGGCGGACCTCGACCGCGCCCGGGCCCCGGCTCTGTGGGCCCTGGGCGCCGCGTGAGGTTCTGGCGGCGCTGTGCGAGGGGGTCTCCCCGGCGAAGCGGGGGGAACGGTCGGCGGACACCCCTTGACGTTACCCGCTGGCAGCCGGGGAAGTCCCGCCGCGCACCGGGTTGCGGGGCGAACCACTCCACGGTGGTCACCGCTTGTACGACTATCGCGCGGGGCTGTGGATAACTTTCGGCGGCGGCGCGGCGGGGCCGCGCATGCTGGGGGCAGTCCGACGGCGACGAGGGGGATCGATGACGGGGGCGGAGATGACGAGGACGGCGACGACCAGGACGGGGACCACGAGGACAGGGACAGCGGGAACAGGGGCAGCGGGGACAGGGGCGGCGGTGACGGCGGCAAGCACGGCGCATCCGATGCTCAAGCCCGCGCTGCGGCGCGGCTGGCGGAGCCGGGACACCGTGCAGTTCGGGGTGGCCCGGGCCCATGCGGTGGTGCTGGGTCCGGTGGACACGGCGACGGGCAGCTTTCTGGAGCTGCTGGACGGGACGCGCGGGCTGCCGCTGCTGCGGCAGGAGGCCAGGGCCTTGGGATTGCCGGAGGGGCAGGCCGACGCGCTGGTGGAGCGGCTGACAGCGGCCGGTCTGCTCGACGATCCGATGGAGGGCGGCGGGCGGGCGGCCACGGCCTGGCGCCGCGGCGCCGCGCTCGACCGGCTGCGGCCCGATCTGGCGGCGCTGTCGGTGCTGTGTCCCGAGCCGGGGGCGGCGGCACGGCTGTTGGCGGCGCGGGGCGCGATGCGGGTGCAGGTCAGGGGCGCGGGCCGGGTCGGGGCGGCCGTGGCGGCGCTGTTGTCGGCCTCCGGGGTCGGGCAGGTCGATGTGGTGGACGGCGGCTGTGTCGAGCCATGGGATGTGACGCCCGGCGGGCTGCCGGCCGAGCGGATCGGGGAGCGGCGGGACGCGGCAGCGCGCGGCTTGGTGCGGCAGGCGGCGCCGGGCCCGCGGCCGCGGAGGCCGGCGGCGGGGTCGGTGCCGAGGGCAGGAGCGGCGCCTTCCGGCGAGCCGGGGCTGACCCTCGTGGTGATCGCCCCGCGCGACGGGCTCGCGGCATACGCACCGGATCCCGCGGAGGCCGAGCCGCTGCTGGCGTCGGGGACGCCCCATCTGTATGCGGGGGTCCTGGAGGCGACGGGGGTGGTGGGGCCTCTCGTATTGCCGGGGATCACGCCGTGCGCCGGATGTGCCGCCATGGGGCGCACCGAGCGGGAGCCGACCTGGCCGAGGATGCTGGCGCAGTGGCGGTCCGGCCGCCGCCGGCCCACATGGGCCTGCGACACCGCGTTGGCCACAGTGGTCGCGGGGGTCACTGCCGTGCATGCGCTGGGGTTCCTGGACGGGCGGCTGCCGGCCAGCGCCGGAGGGCGGCTGGAGGCGGCGCTTCCGGCTCTCACCTGGGACACCCGGCGGATCGAGCCGCATGCGGAGTGCGGCTGTGGTGCGGTCGACCGGACTGATGCGGTATATGCCTCGGTTGTCGAAGCGCCGCACGCGACAATGTCCGGGTGACCGACGTCCGCCAAGTGGGCGACGGGGGTCCGGGGGGCCACCCCCGGGAATGGCTCAGCTGTAGTTGGAGGGCGCATGTCCGATCTGCCGCGCAAGGCGATCACCCGTACCGCCAAACTGGCGACGCTGCCCTTGGGATTCGCCGGGCGCGCCACGTGGGGGCTCGGGAAGCGGATAGGGGGGCGGCCGGCGGAGATCGTCGCGCGCGAGGTGCAGCAGCGCACGGCCGAGCAGATGTTCAAGGTGCTCGGGGAGCTCAAGGGCGGGGCCATGAAGCTCGGCCAGGCGATGTCGGTCTTCGAGTCGGCGCTGCCGGAAGAGATCGCCAGGCCCTACCGGGCGGCGCTCACCAAGCTCCAGGAGGCGGCGCCGCCCATGCCGACCCGCACGGTCCACACGGCGCTGGAGCAGCGGCTGGGGGCCGAGTGGCGCGAGCTGTTCACCGAGTTCGACGACAAGCCCGCGGCGGCCGCCTCGATCGGGCAGGTGCACCGGGCGGTGTGGCACGACGGGCGCACGGTCGCGGTCAAGGTGCAGTACCCGGGCGCGGGCGAGGCACTGCTCTCCGATCTGAACCAATTGAGCCGGTTTGCCCGAGTATTGGGGCCGCTGGTGCCGGGCCTGGACATCAAACCGCTCATCGCCGAGCTGCGCGACCGGGTGTCGGAGGAGCTTGACTACGAGCTGGAGGCCGAGGCCCAGCGCATCCATGCGGAGGAGTACGCCGGCGATCCGGATGTGATGGTCCCCCAGGTGGTGCACCACAGCGACCAGGTGCTGATCACGGAGTGGCTGGAGGGCACACCGCTCTCCGAGGTGATAGCCGACGGCACCCCCGAGGAGCGGGACCGGGCCGGACAGCTGCTCGCGCGCTTCCTGTTCTCGGGCGCCGCCCGCACCGGTCTGCTCCACGCCGATCCGCACCCGGGCAACTTCCGGCTGCTGACCGGTGACGCCCCGGAAGGCCCTCCGGAGAAGTGGAAGCTGGGGGTCTTGGACTTCGGCTCGGTGGACCGGCTCCCGGAGGGGCTTCCCGAGCCGATCGGGATCGCGCTGCGGATGGCGCTGGAGGGCGACGCCCAGGGGGTGTACGAGCTGATGCGGGGCGAGGGATTCGTCAAGCCGACGATCGAGCTCGACCCGGACGCGCTGCTGGACTTCCTGCTGCCGATGCTGGAGCCGGCCCAGGTGGACGAGTTCACCTTCGACCGGCAGTGGCTGCGCCGCCAGGCGGCGCGGGTGGCGGACCGCCGCTCGCCGGTCTACGAGCTGGGCAATCAGCTCAATCTGCCGCCCGCCTATCTGCTGATCCACCGGGTGACCCTGAGCACCATCGGGGTGCTGTGTCAGCTGGGCGCGGAGGTGCGGCTGCGGCAGGAGCTCGAGGACTGGGTGCCCGGCTTCGCCGAGCAGTACGAAGAGGTGGAAGCGGAAGAGGCAGAGGGGCCGGGAGAGATGGCAGAGGGGGAAGAGACGGCGGCGGAGTTCGTGGAAGACGCGTCCGAGAACGGGGCTGAGCACAGGGCTGAG
Organism: Streptomyces sp. NPDC007917; assembly: GCF_042959105.1. Lineage (NCBI taxonomy): Bacteria > Bacillati > Actinomycetota > Actinomycetes > Kitasatosporales > Streptomycetaceae > Streptomyces > Streptomyces sp. NPDC007917. Next base: position 21,047 of record NZ_JBIBKK010000013.1, on the reverse strand, counting down.
CACGGGGCTGAGAGCGCGGCCGGGAAGCCGGCACCCCAGTCCGCGGAGAAGGCGGCGGAGGCATCCGCCTGAGGCGCCCGCCCCTGAGGCGCCCGCCTCCTCCGGGCCGGTCTTTCGAAGGAGCGGGCAGCAGCAGGGGCCGGCCCGACCGGACCGGCCCCTGCTGCCCCCCGTTACCGCACAGCGGCGTTACTGCATGACCGCCATGGCCAGAGCGCGGCGGGCGCGGAGCGAGGCCCGCTCCGCACGGCGCTGCATCCGCCGGGCGGCGGCCAGCCTGACGGCGCTGCGTTGGGACTCGGCCTCGTGCAGTCGTTCCTGCATATGCGCACGGGCCAGGGCTTCTGGGATGAGTTGCATCTCGCGGGTCCTTTTCTGGCGCGACTCGGTCGCACCCGAGGTGTTACGGGCGGGGGTGTCAAAGACGGATGGGGTCATCGTCGGGACCTGTTTCATCGGGTCGTGCGTCGCGGGACGATCGATCGTTCCGGTGGTGTTCATGCCATGACCGGGTTCTTGCGCGGGCGACCACGCGGCCGCTTCCGGGCGACGACGACGCCCTGGACGAAGAGCTCGCCACCCCACACGCCCCAGGGCTCACGGCGGTCCTTGGCACCGGCGAGGCAGGCCTCCCGCAGCGGACAGGTCTGGCAGAGCGACTTGGCGTACTCGACGTCGGCCGGCGACTCGGCGAAGAAGACCTCCGGGTCGTAGGAGCGGCACGGAACGGCGACACCGAGGTTCTCGATGGCCTCATCCAACTCGGTGAGGGCGGTGAGCGGCGTCAAGGAGTCCTCCGAAGGGTCGGGCGGGGGGATCAGGTCGGTTGCTACGGACGGCGTGTGTGCCTTGAGTTGCACGGTCGTCTGTTCCTCGTCTTTTCGGTCCGGCTGGTGGCCGGGCGCTGGCAAATCAAAAGGGCCGCGGATCCCGGTGTGGGTTCCGCGGCCCTGGAGGGTGCCGACCTGATCGTGGATCAGGCTGGATAACTCCAGGGTCCGAGCCCGCGGAGGGCCCACTTCTCGTGGTGCTGCTGCGTCGTCCGGGATCCGGCACCATTGGCCGCAAAGGCATAGGCAATGGCCTGTGCCGTCGCTGCTACCGCAGGTGCCTGGATCGGTCGCTCGCTGAGACGCGCTTCACTGGCGCCGGCGGACACACCGGTGCCAGGCAGCTCGGAGCCGAGCAGGCAGGTGGCGACGACCGAACGATCGGTCATTTTGGTGGTGTTCATGAAGCTGATCATTGGGCTCGCCTCCTCTCGGCGTCTCAGGGACCGTCTCGAAACCGGTCCGGCTTGTTCAGTACAACACGGATTCCTCGGATCCCGGAAGGGCCGTTGTCTCCGTGCTCGGAAGGCTATGGGTATGCGCTCCACGCGCGCAAACTATTTTTCCGTCGAGTTTTGCGCGGGATCTTCGGAACCGCTTCCACCGGTCCCGTCGACACCCTCCGCCCGGGTGAGTTCCCGCCCGGAGCAGAGCGCGAGGACGTCGGCGCCGAACTTGTCGAGCTTCCGCCTCCCCACTCCAGGGATGCCCGACAGCTCCGCTTCGGTTCCCGGCACGGCCTCGGCGATCGCCAGCAGCGTCTTGTCGGTGAAGACGCAGTAGGCGGGCTGGCCCAGCTGCCCGGCCTGTTCGCCCCGCCACTCCCGCAGCCGCTCGTACAGCGCCTCGTCCAGCTCCGAGGGGCAGTCCTCACAGCGCCTCAGCTTCATCTCGCCCGCGTCCGTGAGCGTCCTGCCGCACACCCGACAGTGGACCGGGCCACGCACCTTGCGGACCTGGCCATATGACGCGCCGCCGCGCTCGATGCCGCCGGCCCCGCTCGGCGTGCGGGGGGCGGGGGCCGCGGAGCCCGGCCGCAGCCCGTTCAGAAAACGGCTGGGGCGGCGGTTCGCACGGCCTCCGGGAGAGCGCGAGAGGGCCCAGGAGAGGGTCAGATGGCGGCGGGCGCGGGTGACCCCCACATAGAGCAGCCGACGCTCCTCCTCCACCTGCGGATCGGTCTTGGCATAGGTGATGGGCACCATGCCCTCGGTCAGCCCGACCAGGAAGACCGCGTCCCACTCCAGGCCCTTGGCGGCGTGCAGTGAGGCGAGCGTCACACCTTCGACCGTCGGGGCGTGCTGGGCCGCCGCCCGCTCGTCGAGCTCCGCCACCAGATCGGCCAGGGTGGCCTCCCGGCCCGCCGCCAGGCGGCTCGCACAGAACTGCTCGGCGAGCCGCACCAGCGCCGCCAGGGACTCCCAGCGGTCGCGCACCGCGCCCGACCCGGCCGGGGGCTCCGGCGTCCAGCCGCGGGTGCCGAGCACGGCCCGCACCTGGGAGGGGACATCCGCGTCCGTCAGCGCGGGGTCGGCGTTTCCCGCGCGGGCCGCGCCGCGCAGCAGCAGCCCCGCCTCGCGCACCTCAGGGCGCTCGAAGAACCGCTCGGCGCCACGCAGCTGGTAGGGCACCTGGGCATCGGCCAGCGCCTGCTCGTACACCTCCGACTGCGCGTTGACCCGGTAGAGGATCGCGACCTCGCTCGCCGGGACCCCACCGCCGCCCTGCCCCACGGGGGTGATCAGCTCGCGGATCCGGCGGGCCACCCCCTCGGCCTCGGCCGGCTCGTCCGCGTATGCCGTGTAGACCGGGTCGGGCCCCGGCTCGCGCTGCGAGACCAGCTCCAGGCGGTGGTCGGCCGCCCGGCCCCGGGCCTGGGCCAGCACCCCGTTGGCCAAGTGGACGACCTGGGGGGTGGAGCGATAGTCGCGGACCAGCTTGACGACCGTCGCGCCCGGGTGCCGGGTGCGGAAGTTCAGCAGGTGGTCAGGGGTGGCGCCGGTGAAGGAGTAAATGGTCTGGCTGGCGTCGCCGACCACGCACAGGCTCTCCCGGTCGCCGAGCCACAGCTCGAGCAGCCGCTGCTGCAGCGGGCTGACGTCCTGGTACTCGTCGACCACGAAGTGCTGGTACTGGCGGCGCACCTGGTCGGCGATGTCATGCCGCTCCTCGAGCACTCCGACCGTCAGCAGCAGCACATCCTCGAAGTCGATCACTCCGCGGTCGCGCTTGAGCTGCTCGTACATCGCGTAGATCCGGGCGATCTCGGCGGCGTCGCGCGGGGCCTCCCGGCCGGACTTGGCGGCCACGGCCGGATAGTCCTCGGGCACGGTCTGGGTGACCTTCGACCACTCGATCTCCCCCGTCACATCCCGCAACTCATTGCGGTCCAGCCGGACCCGGCAGCGCGCCGCGGCCTCCGCGACCAGCTGCACCTTCCGCTCGACCAGGCGCGGCACCTCGCCGCCCACCGCCTTGGGCCAGAAGTACTGCAGCTGGCGCAGCGCGGCCGAGTGGAAGGTGCGCGCCTGCACCCCGCCCGCCCCCAGCTGCCGCAGCCGCCCGCGCATCTCCCCGGCCGCCCGGTTGGTGAAGGTGACGGCGAGCACACTCGCGGGCTGGAAGACGCCCGCCCGCACCCCATAGGCGATCCGGTGGGTGATGGCACGGGTCTTGCCGGTCCCGGCCCCGGCCAGCACACAGACCGGGCCCTGCAGGGCCGTGGCCACCTCGCGCTGCTCCGGGTCGAGCCCTTCGAGCACCGCGTCGGCGTCGGGCGGAACCGCCGCGTACTCGGCCGGCGCGGAGACCCGCGGGAAGAGAGGGGAGGGCGTTGCTGCTGTCACCCCGCCATGCTGCCAGGTCCGCTGAGACCGCCGGGACGGTTGTCCACAGCCCTGCCCGTCCGGTCATCCCATCCGCTTGTCGTACGGATGTGGTGGGAATGCGATGACGACTGCGGACGTTCCACCACTGCCATCACACCGAGCCCCAAGGAGAGTAAAGACCGATGTCCGGCACTGTGACGATGTACAGCACCACCTGGTGCGGCTACTGCCGCCGCCTGAAGAGCCAGATGGACCGCGAGGGAATCGCGTACACCGAGGTCAACATCGAGCAGGACCCGGAGTCGGCGGCCTTCGTCGAGAAGGCCAACGGCGGCAACCAGACCGTGCCGACCGTGCTCTTCGCCGACGGTTCGACCCTGACCAACCCCTCCCTCGCCCAGGTCAAGGCGAAGGTCGGGGTCTGAGCCGCGCACCGGGGCTCAGGCCCGGGGCAGCGGTTCCCCGTACCAGAGCTCGATCAGACGGGCCGCGATCGAGATTCCCGAGGGGGGAAGCACCTCCCCGGACTTGAACGCGGCCCGCAGCTCGTCCCGCGAGAACCAGCGCGCCTCGTGGATCTCCTCCCCGTCCACCTGGATCCGGGAGGAGGTCGCGCGCGCCATGAAGCCCAGCATCAGGCTGGAGGGGAACGGCCACGGCTGGCTGGCCACGTACTCGACCTCGCCGACCGTGACGCCCGCCTCCTCCGCGACCTCGCGGACCACGGCGTGCTCGATGGACTCGCCCGGCTCGACGAACCCCGCCAGCGTCGAGAATCGCCCCTCGGGCCAGTGCATCTGGCGGCCCAGCAGCGCCCGGTCCTGATCGTCGGTCACCAGCATGATCACGGCCGGGTCGGTCCGCGGGTAGTGCTCGGCCCCGCAGGCCGGGCAGCGGCGGATGTGTCCCGCCGCCGCGATCACCGTGCGCTCGCCGCAGCGCGAGCAGAAGCGGTGCAGCCGCTGCCAGTTCTCCAGCGCGACCGCGTGCACCAGCAGCCCGGCGTCCCGCGCCGACAGCAGGGCGCCCGCCTCCCGCAGCCCCGCGGGGCGCGCCGACTGGTCCATCCGGCCCGGCAGCGCGTCCTTCTGCAGCGCGAAGTAGCGCACCCCGTCCTTGTCGGTGCCCAGGAAGTAGCGGTGGTTCTCGGTGGGCGGGGCCTCGAAGGACGGGGTCATGACGAGTTCGGTGCGGCCGTCCGGCGCGTCGTCGACCAGCGCCTGACCGCCGGAGACCACGAAGACCCGGGTCGTCGGGTGGCTCCACGCCGCGGCCAGCCACGCCTCGTCCAGGCGGTGGTGCGCGGCACGGTCGATGCCGCTCGCGCCGCTGAGCGTGATCGGTTGGGCGGCGGTGCGATCGGTCCAGGTGGTCACGGCTGCTTCCAACTCCCCCTGAGAAACGGGTGCTTTACATACATAAGCGCTAGACGGCCCGGTTTTCCGCGAGTTCGCCCCACAGATAGGCGGCCGTCTCGGCGCCCTTCAGGAGCAGGTCGAGCTCGACCTTCTCGTTCGGCGCGTGCCAGCCGTCGGAGGGCACCGAGATGCCCAGGAACAGCACCGGCGCGCCGAGCACGTCCTGGAGATCGGCGGCCGGGCCCGAGCCGCCCTCCCGGGTGAAGCGGATCTCCGCGCCGAAGGCCCGCCCCATGGCCCGCGCCAGCGCCTGGAGCGCGGGGTGGTCCAGGGGGGTCAGACAGGGGCGGGTGGCGTTCCCGAAGGTGATCTCGTGGCGGATCCCGGCCGGGAGCCGGGTCGCGACCCACTCCCGCACCGCCAGTTCGACCTTGTCCGCGTCCTGGCCGGCGACCAGCCGGAACGAGAGCTTCAGCTGGGCGTACGACGGCACGATCGTCTTGCCGCCCGGCCCCTGGTAGCCCCCGCCGATCCCGTTGACCTCCGCGGTCGGGCGGGCCCAGATCCGCTCCAGGGTGGTGTGGCCGGCCTCGCCGAGCGCGGCGTGCGAATGCGCGGAGCGCAGCCAGGCGCGCTCGTCGAAGGGCAGCTCGGCGAACAGTTCGCGCTCGCGGTCGGTCAGCTCCACGACCCCGTCGTAGAAGCCGGGGATCGCCACGCGGCGGTCGGCGTCGTGCAGGGCGGCGGCCAGCCGGGCCGCCTCGGTCGCCGGGTTCGGGACCGCGCCGCCGAACGAGCCGGAGTGGATGTCCTGGTCAGGCCCGTGGAGATCGATCTGGCAGTCCACGAGCCCGCGCATGCCGGTGCAGACGGTCGGGGTGTCCTCGGACCACATCCCGGTGTCGGAGACGATCACGGTGTCACAGGCGAGCCGGTCGGCGTGCGCCCGGATCAGGTCGGCGAAGTGCGGCGAGCCGGACTCCTCCTCGCCCTCGACGATCAGCTTGAGGTTGACCGCGGGGGCGGTACGGCCGGTCGCCGCGAGGTGGGCCCGTACGCCCAGGGTGTGGAAGAAGACCTGTCCCTTGTCGTCGGCCGCACCGCGCGCGTACAGCCGACCGTCCCTGACCGTGGGCTCGAAGGGCTCGGTGTGCCAGCCGTCCTCGCGGGCGGCGGGCTGGACATCGTGGTGCCCGTAGACCAGGACGGTCGGGGCGCCCGGGTCGCCGGAGGGCCACTCGGCGAAGACGGCCGGCGCCCCGGCCGTCGGCCAGGTCTCGACCACCGGAAACCCCGTGGCGGTCAGGCTCGCCGCCAGCCACTCCGCGCTGCGCCGGACGTCCTCGGCGCGGGCGGGGTCGGCCGACACGGACGGGATGCGCAGCCACTCGGCGAGGTCGTCGAGGAACGCGGCGCGGTGAGCGTCCACGTAGGCGCGGACGGCGATGTCCGTGTCCGGGGTATTACTCATGCACTTGAGCCTATCCGGCCCGGAACGGTGCCAGGGCCGGGGTCCGCGCGCGGCCGCTGCCGCTAGGTGTTCTCCGTCACGTGGCCGTCGCCAGGTTCCCGGGGTTGGTCGTGGGGTTGGTCGTGGGGCTCGTGCGGCTGGGTGGGCTCGTGCGCCTCCTGCGGCTCGCCCAGCAGGATGCGCTCCAGCTCCGCCCGGCCCGGCAGGGCGGCGGGGCGGATGATCTCGCCGCTGCGCACATGGAGGAACGCCGCGGAGACCGCCGACAGGGGCAGGCCCCGCTGTTCCGCCCAGGCCAGGCGGTAGACCGCCAGCTGGAGCGGATCGGCGTCCTGCGACCTGCCGGTCTTCCAGTCGACGATCTCGTACCGCACCCCCGGCCCGGCCCCCACCGCCCGCGGCACGCGGTACACGGCGTCGATCCGGCCCCGGATCGTCCGGCCCGCCAGCGAGAGCTGGAACGGCGCCTCGACGCGATAGGGGGTGCGATGCGCGTACGGGGTGCGCGCGAACGCCTCCTTGAGCCCCGCCAGGTCCCGCTCGTCCACGATCTCCGGATCGTCGTCCTCGCCGCCCGGCAGCTCGTCCGGGCCGAGGAACGGGAGCGGCAGCGCCTCGAAGCGCGACTCCACCCACGCGTGGAAGCGGGTGCCGCGGCGCGCGGCGGGGCGCGGCGGGCGCGGCATGGGGCGGGCCAGCTCCCGCGCGAAACCGTCGGGGTCGGCGGCCAGGCGCAGCAGCTGGGAGGCGCTGAGCGTGTACGGCATGGGCACGTCCCGCACCGTGGCGCGGGCCCGCCGCAGCTCGCCCGCGAGCGCGTCCAGGTCCCGGTCCCAGGAGGCGACCAGCCGCGCCTCCTCGGGCGGCAGGCCGCCGCCGGGCGATGCGGCCGCCCCCTCGCCGGGGGCGGGGTGGGGGCGGTTGGCTCCGGCGGGCCAGCCCGCCCAGAGGTCGCCGCCTGGGTCGGCGGCGTCATCCCCGGGCTCCATGACGTCCTCGGCGTCCACGACGTCGTCGGGCTCCAGGACGTCGTCGGCGTACGGATCGTCGTCGGCGTACGGGTCCTCCGGGTACGGCTCCGGCGCGTACGGGTCGTCGTACGCGTCGTCGGCCGGGCCGAGCAGTGGGCCGGGCGGAGGCCCTGCGGCCGACGGGTGGTGCGTGTCGTGTGCCGACGGGCCGTCCGCCGCGCGCGGCTCGCTCTCCGCCGTCGTGAGGCGGTCCAGGTGGGCGAGGACCACGTCCGCGGCGCGGCGGCGGCGGGCCAGGGCTTGTGGGTCGAGCGGCAGCGGCCAGGCGCGGTCGGCGGCCGCGGCCTTGAGGGCCGGGTTCTCCTCGTCCTCCTCCGGGGGCGGCGCCCACGCCTCGATCTCGCCGTGGCCCGCCTCACAGTGCTCGCGCAGGGCCTCCAGGAAGGCCGAGGGGCCGCGCGGCTTCTTCTGCGTGGGCCCCCACCAGTGGCCGGAGCCGAGCAGCAGGGAGCGGGGGCGGGTGAAGGTCACATAGCCGAGCCGCAGCTCCTCGGTCCTCTGGTGCGCCTTCATGGACTCCTTGAAGGCGGTCAGCCCCTTCGCGCTCCAGGCGGCGACCTCCGGAAGCGTCTCCGCGTCGCCGCGCAGGGCGTGCGGCAGGACCCGCGCGTTCGCCGTCCAGGACTCTCGGGCCTGGTCGCTGGGGAACTGCTTGGCGACAAGACCCGGCACCGCCACCACGTCCCACTCCAGCCCCTTGGACTTGTGCGCGGTGAGGACCTTGACCGTGTTCTCCCCGCCGGGGAGGGAGTTGTCGAGCCCCTTCTCGTACTGCGCCGCCGTGCGCAGGAAGCCGAGGAACGCCAGCAGCGTGGCCTCGCCGTCCAGGGCCGCGAAGCCCGCGGCGACGTCGAGGAAGTTGCCCAGCGTCTCCCGGCGGCGGGCGGCCAGGGCCTGGGGCGAGGCGGACAGCTCGACCTCCAGGCCGGTGGTGGCCAGCACCCGGTGGAGCACGTCCATGAGCGGGTCGGCCAGCGAGCGGCGCAGCTCGCGCAGCTCGGCGGCCAGGCGCGCGAAGCGGACCCGGGCGTCGGCCGAGAACGGCAGTCCGTCGTCCGGGCCGTCGGGGGTGAGGAAGGTGTCCAGGGCGTCGGCGAGCGACACGATCTCGGCGGGGTCGACGCCCTCGACGGCCTCGGCGAGGCGGCGGTCGGAGTCCTCGCCCCCGTCCGGCCCGGGCCCCGCCGCCTCGTACCGTACGAGGGCGCGGGCGCGGCGGCCGAGCAGCGCCAGGTCGCGGGGGCCGATCCGCCAGCGCGGGCCGGTCAGCAGGCGCACCAGGGCGGCGTTGGCGCCCGGGTCCTGCAGCACCTCGCAGACGGCCACCAGGTCGGCGACCTCAGGCAGGTGCAGCAGCCCGGAGAGGCCGACGACCTCCACCGGGACCTCCCGCTCCACCAGCGCGCCCTGGATCCGGGCGAAGTCGCCGGCCGTACGGCACAGCACCGCGATCTCGCCGGGCGGAGTGCCCGTGCGCACCAGGTGGGCGATGGAGTCGGCGAGCCAGGCCAGCTCCTCGGCGTGGGTGGGCAGCAGCGCGCAGCGCACCACACCGTCCCGCTCCGCCCCCGGGGCGGGGCGCAGCGCCTCGACGCCCTCGTGCATGGCGCGCAGGGGCGCGGCGAGCCCGTTGGCGAGGTCCAGGAGGCGGCCGCCGCTGCGCCGGTTCTCGCTGAGCGCGAAACGGCGCGCCGGGCTGCCGTCGGCGTGCGGGAAGTGCTCGGGGAAGTCGTCGAGGTTGGCCACGGACGCGCCGCGCCAGCCGTAGATGGCCTGGCAGGGGTCGCCGACGGCGGTGACGGCATGGCCCGTGCCGCCGCCGAAGAGGCCGGAGAGCAGCAGGCGCTGGGCGACCGAGGTGTCCTGGTACTCGTCCAGGAGCACCACCGCGAACTGCTCGCGCAGAATCCGGCCGACCTCCGGGCGGGTGCGGGCCAAGGTGGCCGAGAGCGCGATCTGGTCGCCGAAATCGAGCAGGTCACGGCCGCGCTTGTCCGCGCGGTACGCCTCGACGAGGCCCAGGAGTTCCAGGCGGGCGCGGGCGGCCTCGGGCACCTTGCGCAGCTCGGCGTTGGTCAGCTTCACCCCGTCGAGGGTGTGCAGCAGCTCGCTGTCGTACGCGCGCAGCCGCTCGGCGGGGACCAGGTGCTCGGCCAGCTCGGCGTCGAGCGCGAGCAGGTCCGTGACCAGGTCGGCGAAGGGGCGGGTGAGCGCCGGGAACGGCCCGGGGGCGGTGCGCAGCACGCGCGCGGCGAGCTGGAAGCGGGTGGCGTCGGCGAGCAGCCGGGCGCCCGGCTCGAGGCCGATGCGCAGGCCGTGCTCCTTGAGCAGCTGCCCGGCGAAGGCGTGGTACGTGGAGATGTGCGGCTCGCCCGCGGCGGTCTCCCAGGCCCCCGCGGGCTCCCCGGCGCCCGCGGCCCCCGTGGCCTGCGCGGGCTGCGCTCCGGCCGGCGGCGGCACCGGGCCCGGCACCGGGTCGGGGTCCGTCACCCCCGCCTTGACCAGCGCCTTCCGTACCCGCTCGGACAGCTCCCCGGCCGCCTTGTTGGTGAAGGTGAGGCCGAGCACCTGCTCGGGGGCGACCTGGCCGGTGCCCACCAGCCACACCACCCGCGCCGCCATCACCGTGGTCTTGCCCGAGCCCGCTCCGGCCACGATCACCTGCGGAGCGGGCGGCGCGGTGATGCACGCGATCTGCTCCGGGGTGAACGGAATGCCGAGGAGCTCCTTGAGCTGCTCGGGGTCGGTGATGCGGGCGGACATTCCAGTGAGGCTATCGGGGCCCGCTGACACCGGCGTCAACACCGAGGTCGGCGCGGGTCCGTACGCGGACCCCACCGGAGGGAACCGATCGGTATCAATCAACACCAATCAGAACTGGTGTAGCGAACGCCACATCGCTCGCTCACTCCACGACGTGCCGCCCCTCGGCCCGCGCGCTGCACGCCCCGCGGAACGAGCAGCGGTTGCAGTGCTCTCCCGCGCTCGGGGAGAAGCGCTCGTCGAGGACGCGCCCGGCCGCCGTGGCCAACAGCTCGCCCACCCACTCCCCCTGTCGCGGCGGCTGCAGGGGCTCCTGCGCCTGCACCTTGGGGACGGCGTCCCCGCCGTCCTTCTGGGCGGCGCCCTGGCGCAGCTGTACGAGCTCCGCGCCGCCCGGCTCGGGGTGGCCGTCCGCGAAGAGGCCGTCCACCGCGCCCTCGCGCACCGCGAGCTGGTACACGGCCAGCTGGGGGTGGTGGGCGACGGCGTCCCGCGTCACCGCCTGCTTGCCGGTCTTGAAGTCGACGACGTAGGCGCGGCCTTCCCCGTCCGCCTCGACCCGGTCCATGCTGCCGCGGATCCGCACCAGATAGGCGTCCGCCTCCAAGGTGACGTCGAATTCGTGCTCGGTGGCCACCGGGACGCGGCCGCCGCGCTCCATCACATGCCAGCGCAGGAAGCGTTCGAGCGCCGCCCGCGCGTGCTCCTTCTCCTGCCGCGACTTCCAGGGCGCGTCGAAGGCCAGCGCGTCCCATACGGAGTCCAGCCGCTCCATGAGGACCGCGAGGTCGGCCGGGGTGCGGCCGGAGGCCACCTCGTCGGCCAGGACGTGGACGACATTGCCGAAGCCCTGGGCGGCCGTCGACGGCGTGTCGGCCTTCACCTCCCGCCCCAGGAACCACTGCAGCGAGCAGGTGTTGACGAGCTGGTCGAGCGCGCTCCCGGAGAGCGCCACGGGGCGCTCTCGGTCCCGCAGCGGGACCGCGCTGTGCGTCGGCTCGTACAGGCCCCACCAGCGGTAGGGGTGCGCCGCCGGGACGAGCGGCTGTCCGTCGTCGTCGCGCAGCGCCGCCAGCCGCGCCAGGCGGCGCGCGGCGGCGTCCCGCAGGGCGTCGGAGGCCGCCGGGTCGACGGTGGTGGCGCGCAACTCGGCGACCAGCGCCGCGACCGACAGCGGGCGGCGCGGGCGCTGGGTGACGTCCACCGGCTCGACGCCCAGCTCGGTCAGGAAGCGGGAGGGCTGGTCCCCGTCGTCCGCGGCGGCCTTGACGGCCGTGACCACCAGCCGCTCCCTGGCCCGCGTCGCCGCGACGTAGAACAGCCGGCGCTCCTCGGCCAGCAGCGCCCCCGGGGACAGCGGCTCGGCCAGCCCGTCGCGGCCGATCCGGTCCGCCTCCAGCAGCGAGCCACGGCGCCGCAGATCGGGCCACAGCCCCTCCTGCACCCCCGCGACCACGACGAGCCGCCACTCGAGCCCCTTGGAGCGGTGCGCGGTCATCAGCCGTACGGCGTCGGGGCGGACCAGGCGGCGCGAGAGGGTGTCGGCCGCGATGTCCTGCGCGTCGATCTCGTCGAGGAAGTTGAGCGCGCCGCGGCCGCCGACGCGCTCCTCCGCGCGCGCGGCGGTCTCGAACAGCGCGCACACCGCGTCCAGGTCGCGGTCCGCGTTGCGCCCGGCGGCCCCGCCGCGCTGGGCGGCCCGCTCCAGCCGCTGCGGCCAGGACGTGCCGTCCCACAGCTCCCACAGCGCCTGCTCCGCCGTGCCGCCGGCCGCGAGCAGTTCGCGTGCCTTGCGCAGCAGCAGCCCGAGGCGCTGCGCGCCGCGCGCGTACGCCGGGTCGTGTGCGACCAGGCGCTCGGGCTCGGCGAGCGCTTCGGCGAGCAGCACGTCGGAGGGGCGCGGCACGCCCCGCCCCGCCGCCCGCTCCTCCTCCCGCAGCGCCCGCCCCAGCCGCCGCAGATCAGCGGCGTCCATGCCCCCGAGGGGCGATGCCAGCAGGGTCAGCGCGGTCTCGACGTCGAGCGCGGCGGCCTTCCCGGCGGCGGCCGGGGCCCCTGGGGCGCCATCGGCGCCCGGCCCCCCGACAGGCAGCGCGCCCGCGTCGGCGGGGGCGGGGTCGCCAGGCGCGGAGCCGCGCGCGGGGGCGGGGGCCGTCTGAGGGGCTCCCGGCCCGGAGGGCTCCCGCAGGGCGGCCGTCGCGGCGGCGCGCAGGGCGGTCAGGAGGGGGGCGACCGCGGGCTCGTGGCGCAGGGGGATGTCGTCGCCGTCGACCTCCACGGGCACGCCCGCCGAGGTCAGCGCGCGGCGCACACCGGGCAGCGAGCGGCCTCCCGCGCGCACCAGTACGGCCATCTCCTGCCACGGAACGCCGTCCTCCAGGTGGGCGCGGCGCAGGATGTCGGCGATGTTGTCGAGCTCGGAGCCCGCGGTCGGGTAGGTGTACGCCTCGACGCGGCCGCCCGGGCGGGCGGCCGACAGCTCGCGGTGGGCGCGCACCGCGTCCGCCGGGAGGCGGGTGAGCGGCATCCGGTGGGTGATCAGGCGGGTGGCCGCGAGCAGCGCGGCGCCGGAGCGGCGGGAGGTGGTCAGGACCTTGACGGGCGCCGGTCTGCCGTCCCGGCGCGGGAAGCCGTACGGGAATTCGAGGATGCCGCCCACATCGGCGCCGCGGAAGGCGTAGATCGACTGGTCCGGGTCGCCGAAGGCGACCAGCGTCCTGCCGCCGCCCGCCAGCGCGCGCAGCAGCCGCAGCTGGGCCACGTCCGTGTCCTGGTACTCGTCGACGAAGACGGCGTCGTAGCGCGCCGCCAGCTCCGCCGCCGTGTCGGGCCGCTCGGCGAGCAGCACCGCCCGGTGCACCAGCTCCGCGTAGTCCAGCACCCCCTGGGCGTCCAGTACGTCCAGGTACTCCGCGAGGAAGGCCGCCGCCGCGCGCCAGTCCGGCCGGCCCTGGCGCGCCGCGAAGTCCCCCAGCGCGCGCGGGTCGAGACCCAGCTCCCGGCTGCGCGCGAGCACCGCGCGCACCTCGTCGGCGAAGCCGCGGGTGGTCAGGCAGGCGCGCAGCTCGTCCGGCCAGCGGACCGCGGCGCGCCCCTCCCGCTCCAGCTCCGCCTGTCCGGCCAGCAGGTCACGGACGACGACATCCTGCTCGGGGCCCGACAGCAAACGCACCGGATCGGCGAAAATGTCCATGTCCTGGTGTGCACGGACCAGGGCATAACAGAAGGAGTGGAAGGTCGTGGCCTGCGGGCCGCGGGCGCCCCCCAGGCGCCCCGCCATCCGATCGCGCAGCTCGACCGCCGCCTTGCGGCTGAAGGTGAGCACGAGGATCCGCTCGGGGTCCGCACCGCCCCGCACCCGCTCGGTCACCGCCTCCACGAGTGTCGTGGTCTTGCCCGTGCCCGGGCCCGCGAGCACCAGCAGCGGCCCGCCCGGGTGGTCAACCACGGCACGCTGCGCTGCGTCCAGGGCAGGAGGAGCCACCGGGTCCGGCCGGGTGCGGACCAGCCGGTACGTGCCCGGGGTCGGCTGCCGCGAGGACGGCTGTCGAGCCTGCCGCTGGCGCGGAAGGGACGAGGAGGAGGAGCTCACGTGGATCGCCGGTCCTGGTGGGTGTGCTGGGTGCGGCTCAGCCTCTCATGTGACGCGGGGCGTCACCCGAATGGCTGTGGATACGGCCGCGGGCGCGCCGCGGCGCTTCGGCACGGCTCCGGCCGGCCGGGGTACCGGCGGGCCCGCGGCCCGACGTCAGTCGGCACCGGCCCCGCCGTCCCCGCCATCACCATCGGCACCATCGGCACCACCGTCACCGCCGTCCCAGCGGGCCCGGACCATGTCGAGCCGCGGCAGATGGCCCTCGGCCGACCGCGCCGCCTCGCGCAGCGGCGTGCCCTCCTCCCGGTAGTGGTCCAGCGCCCGCAGCTCATGGCCGGACAGCAGCACGCCGTCCGCGCGCACCACGCGCCACCAGGGCACGGCGCCCCCGTAGAGCGCCATGACGCGGCCCACCTGCCGCGGGCCGCCCTCGCCCAGCCATTCGGCAACATCGCCATACGTCATCACCCGGCCGGGCGGAATCAGCTCGGCGACCTCCAGCACTCGCTCCGCGTACTCAGGCAGCTCGTGGGCGGCCCCCGTCCGCTCGCCCTCGGCGCGCCCACCGCTCTGATCGGGAATCCGGCTCATCCGGCACATCCTGCCGCACCCCACCGACAGCCCCGCCGGCCTCCCACCGACCCCTCCCCCGGTCCCCTCACCGAGAGTGCACCGATCCCGTACACGACGTACGATCCGAATTTCACGTCCCCGAAATGCACCCTGATGCCCACCTCCTCAGCCCGGGCATGCCACCATCTTCCGGGCGGTGACTGGTGATACGAGATCAAGAAGAAACGGCCGAGCAGCAGGGTGCGCAGCCTCCTGAAGGAGAGGCCCGCGCCCCCGAGGCGCTGCCCCGTGCCCAGGAGCGGGAGCCGTCCCCCGCCGCCGCGGATTCCCCCGGTTCTCCCGACTGTGACGACCCCCATCCGCACGTCGACCGGGTGTCAGGCGACGAGCCGCTGCTCCCTGCCCGCGTCCACCGCCCCTTCGACCTGCTGCGGCTGCTGCTCGGCATCCTGGGCATCGCCACGGTGCTGGCCATCGCCGCCTTCGCGCACGGGACCACCGCCGGCTTGGAGAAGGACATCGGCCAGGGCGCCAACCAGGCGCCGACGCTGCTGATCGACTTCGCGGGCCTGGCGGCCAGCGTCGCGGTGCTCCTGCTCCCGATGGCGTTCGCCATCGAGCGGCTGATCAAACGGGACGGGCTGCGGATCGCCGACGGCGTGCTGGCCGCCGTCCTCGCCCACGGCGTGTCCCTGGCCACCGACCTGTGGGTGGCCCGCGGCGCCCCCGAGTCGATCCGGGAGGCGCTCACCCAGACGGCGCCCGGCGGCACCCTCAGCGACCCCGTACACGGCTATCTCGCGCCCGTCATCGCCTATATGACGGCCGTCGGCATGGCCCGCCGCCCGCGCTGGCGGGTGGCCATGTGGTTCGTGCTGCTGCTCGACGCCTTCGCGGTGCTCGTGGGCGGCTACACCACCCCCTTCTCGATCATCATCACCGTGCTGATCGGCTGGACCGTGGCCTACGGCACGCTGTACGCCGTCGGCTCGCCGAACGTGCGGCCCACCGGCCAGCACCTGCTCGCCGGGCTGCGCCGCGTGGGCTTCGCGCCGGTCAGCGCGCTGCGATTCGACGACTCCGACTCCGACTCCGACTCCGCGGACAGCGACCACGGCGACCGGACCGGCCAGACGGGACAGACGGGACAGGCAGGCCATTCCGACCGGGGCCGCCGCTATCTGGTCACCCTTGAGGACGGCCCGCCCCTGGACGTCACCGTCGTGGACCGCGAACAGCAGGCCCAGGGCTTCTTCTACGGCGTCTGGCAGCGGCTGACGCTGCGCACCATCACCCCGCCGCGCAGCCTCCAGTCGCTGCGCCAGGCCCTCGAACAGGAGGCGCTGCTGGCGTACGCGGCCATCGCGGCCGGCGCCAACGCGCCGAAGCTGATCGCCACCTCCGAGCTCGGCCCGGACGCCGTGATGCTGGTCTACGAACACCTCGGCGGCCGCCCGCTCAACGCGCTGCCCGACGAGGCGATCACCGACGAGCTGCTGGCCGGGGCCTGGCGCCAGGTCCAGGCGCTCCAGTCGCGCCGTATCGCCCACCGCCGGCTGGACGGCGACGCGCTGCTGGTGGACCGCTCGGGCAAGGTCGTGCTGACCGAGCTGCGCGGCGGTGAGATCGCGGCCGGTGACGTGGTGTTGCGGATGGACGTCGCGCAGCTGCTCACCACGCTCGGGCTGCGGGTCGGCGCGGAGCGGTCCGTCGCCGCCGCGGCCCGGGTCCTCGGCCCGGACGCGGTCGCCGACAGCCTCCCGCTGCTGCAGCCCCTCGCCCTCAACCGCAGCACGCGGGCGACGCTGCGCCAGCTGGCGCGCGAGCGCGCGCAGCGGCAGCGGGAAGCCGTCCTCGAGGCCTCGCGCGTCGCCAAGGAAGCCCGGGAGGCCAGGGAGGCCAAAGAGGCCGAGGCGGCCCGGGAGGCGGCGGATCAGACCGAGGCGGCGGACGAGACCGCGGAGAAGGCCAGGGTCCGGCCGGTCACGGCCGCGGCGGCGGTCGACCGCAAGGTGCTCAAGGCCGAGAAGCAGGCGGAGAAGCGGGCGCTCGACGAGGCCCTGGAGGGGGCCCGGGAGGAGGACCTGCTCTCCCAGATCCGTCAACAGGTGCTGCTGATCAGGCCGCAGGCGCCGATAGAGCCGGTGCGCCTGGAGCGCATCAAGCCGCGCACGCTGGTCAGCTTCTGCGCCGGCGCCTTCGCCGCGTACTTCCTGCTGTCCCAGTTCACCCACATCAAGCTGGGCACGGTGGTCGGCGAGGCCAACTGGATCTGGGTGGTGGGCGCGCTGGTCTTCTCGGCGCTGACCTACGTCGCGGCGGCGCTGAGCCTGCTGGGCTTCGTACCGGAGAAGGTGCCGTTCGGGCGCACCGTGCTGGCGCAGGTCGCCGCGTCGTTCGTGAAGCTGGTGGCCCCCGCCGCGGTCGGCGGCGTCGCGCTCAACGCCCGCTTCCTGCAGCGCCAGGGGGTGCGCCCGGGGCTCGCGGTGGCCAGCGTCGGCGCGTCCCAGCTGTTCGGCCTCGCCAGCCACATCCTGCTGCTGCTGACCTTCGGCTACATCACCGGGACCGAGCGCACCCCGACCCTCTCGCCGTCCCGCACGGTGATCGCCGGGCTGCTGACGGCCGCGGTGCTCGCGCTCGTGGTGGCCGCGATCCCGGTGCTGCGGAAGTTCGTGTCCACGCGTCTGCGGTCCCTGTTCGCGGGCGTCGTCCCGCGCATGCTGGACGTGCTGCAGCGACCCAAGAAGCTGCTCGCCGGCATCGGCGGGATGCTGCTGCTGACGGCGGCCAACGTGCTGTGCCTCGACGCCTCGATCCGGGCGTTCGGCGGCGACATGAGCTACGCGAGCATCGCGGTCGTCTTCCTCGCGGGCAACGCCCTGGGGTCCGCGGCGCCCACCCCGGGCGGCGTGGGAGCCGTGGAGGCGGCGCTGATCGCGGGTCTGACGCTGACCGGACTGCCGTACGAGACGGCCGCGCCCGCGGTGCTCCTGTTCCGGCTCATGGTCTTCTGGCTGCCGGTGCTGCCGGGCTGGCTGGCCTTCACCCACCTCACCCGCAAAGAGGCCCTGTAGCGGCCCGGGCGGCCCGGTGGAGGGCCGGGCGCGGCGCGGGACTCACTCCGTACACGGGCACGGCCCGGGACTCACCCGTACGCCCGCACCGCGCGCGCCGGGCCCGCCCGGGGCCGAGGATGGCACCACGCCCCCACTCCCGGAGAGCCTCCGTGTCCCGACCCGTACGCGCCGGTGCCCTGGCCGCCGTCGCCCTGCTGCTGACCGCCGCCGTGGGCTGCGGCGAAAGCGGTGGCGGGCGGCCGGACACCTCGGCTCACCAGAAACTGAAGTGGTCCACCTGCCCCGCCCCCGAGGACAGCGAGGACGGGGCGACCAAGGCCCCCGGCAAACAGTGGGAGTGCGCGACGCTCCACGTCCCGCTCGACTACCGCAAGCCGCACGGGGAGACCATCGGCATCGCCATGATCCGCGCCAAGGCCACCGACCGGCGCCATCGCATCGGTTCGCTCATCTTCAACTTCGGCGGCCCCGGCGGCTCGGGCGTCGCGACCCTGCCCGCCCTCGCGAGCGGCTACAAGGAGCTGCGCACCCGCTATGACCTGGTCAGCTTCGATCCGCGCGGGGTCGGCCGCAGCAGCGGGGTGAGATGCCTGGGGAACAGGCAGCTCGACGCCTTCTACGCGGCCGACTCGACCCCGGACGACTCCGCGGAAGTGAAGTCCCTGGTGGGCCGCGTCAAGCGGTACGCCGCCGCCTGTGAGGAGAACTCCGGGAAGGTGCTTCCGTATGTCGGCACCACCAACGCCGCCCGGGACATGGATCTCATGCGCGGCGTCCTCGGCGACGACAGGCTCTACTACTTCGGCGTCTCCTACGGCACCGAACTGGGCGGCGTCTACGCCCATCTGTTCCCCAAGAAGGTGGGGCGCGCGCTCTTCGACGGCGTCGTCGACCCGGCGCAGGACCCCGCGCAGGGCTCCCTCGGCCAGGCGAAGGGCTTTCAGCTGGCGCTGAACGACTACATGAAAGCGTGCGACGCCACTGGCAACGGCTACAGCTGCCCCACGCAGAGGGAGATCCGCGCGCTGCTGAAGAGGCTCGACCGGCGCCCGGTGCCCGGCATCGGCAGCCGCGACCTGACCGAGGCCCTGGCCAACGGGGGCATCGCGCAATCCCTGTACTCGCAGGACTTCTGGCAGTACCTCACCCAGGGCATCGCGGACGCAGAAAAGGACGACGGCAAGATCCTCCTGGCCCTCGGCGACGCCATGAACGGCCGCAACCCGGACGGCCACTACAGCACCCTGCAGTCCTCCCTCACCGCCATCTCCTGCGCCGACTTCAAGCAGCGCTACACCGTCCACGACATCGAGGCGAAGCTGCCCGAGTTCCGCAAGGCGTCCCCGGTCTTCGGCGACTATCTGGCCTGGAGCCTCACCCAGTGCACCGACTGGCCGGTGCGCGGCGCCTGGCGCACCCCGGACGTCAGCGCCCCGGGCGCCGCGCCGATCCTGGTCGTCGGCAACACCGGCGACCCGGCCACCCCGTATGCGGGCGCCCGGAAGATGGTGGAGGAGCTGGGCCCGGGTGTCGGCGTGGAGCTGACGTACCGGGGCGAGGGGCACGGCGCGTACGACAGCGGCAACGCCTGTGTGCGCCGTACGGTCAACGACTATCTGCTGCGCGGCAAGGTGCCGCCGAGCGGAAAGGCCTGCGGCTAGTTTCGTCCAGTGGGGCCTGCGGTGAGCAGGCACCCTTACATTCCGTAATCTGTGACCGAACTGAGAAGAGAACTGAACCTTCCAGGTCATACGGTGCTCATAGGATCCTCGGCTATGTCGAGTTCCATACGCACCATACGGGCCAGGGCGCTGGTCTCCGCGGCTGTCGTGGTCGCACTCACCGCCGTCGCGGGCTGTAACGACGACGGCGGCTCCAACAAGGGCAAGGGCGGCCAGGACAAGGCGTCCGAGGCGCCGTCGGCCTCCGGCCTGCCCACCTCCCTCACCGGACAGAAGCTCAGCTGGAAGTCCTGCCCGGCGCCCAGCGCCATCCAGGGCGCCGGCGAGGCCCCGGGCAGCGAATGGCAGTGCTCGACCATGCGCGTTCCGCTGGACTACGCCAAGCCGGACGGCGAGACGATCGACCTCGCCCTGATCCGTTCCAAGGCCACCAGCCCGAACAAGCGGATCGGCTCGCTCATCTTCAACTTCGGTGGCCCCGGCGGCTCCGGGGTCTCCACCCTCCCCGGCTTCGGCGCGGACTACCAGCGGCTGCGCGCCCGCTACGACCTGGTGAGCTTCGACCCGCGCGGGGTCGGGGAGAGCGCGGGCGTGAAGTGCCTGAGCGACAAGGAAGCCGACGCATCCGACGCCGTGGACGGCTCGCCTGACGACCCTTCCGAGATCGCGGCGGCGACGGCGGACCAGAAGAAGTTCGTCGACGCGTGCGAGAAGAACTCCGCCAAGGTGCTCCCGCACGTGGACACCGTCAGCGCCGCCCGCGACCTGGACCTGATGCGGGAGGTGCTCGGCGACAAGAAGCTGCACTACTTCGGCATCTCGTACGGCACCGAACTGGGCGGCGTCTACGCCCACCTCTACCCCAAGAACGTGGGGCGCGCCGTCTTCGACGCCGTCGTCGACCCGACCGAGGACCCCGAGCGGGGCAACTTCGGCCAGGCGAAGGGGTTCCAGCTCGCCCTGGACAACTACCTCAAGGACTGTGCCACCAAGGGTCTGACCTGCCCGCTCGGCAGCGACCCCGACAAGGCCGAGCAGACGATCATCTCGCTGCTGGACAAGCTCGACAAGAACCCGCTGCCCACCGAGAGCGGCCGCAAGCTCACCCAGGACCAGGCCGTGGGCGGCATCGCCGCCGCGCTGTACAGCAAGGACAGTTGGCAGTACCTGACGATGGGACTGACCGAGGCCCTGCACGCCAAGCGCGGCAACATGCTGCTCCTGCTGGCGGACTCCATGGCCGGCCGCGACGAGAAGGGCCACTACAGCAACATCGGGCCCGCCAACGTCGCGATCAACTGCGCGGACGACAAGCAGCGCTACACGGTCGCCAATGTGAAGGCGAAGCTGCCCGAGTACCGCAAGGCGTCGCCGGTCTTCGGCGAGTTCCTGGCCTGGGGCATGCTCTCGTGCCAGGACTGGCCGGTGGCGGGCAAGACCGAGCACCCCGAGGTCAGCGCCCCGGGCTCGGCGCCGATCCTGGTCGTCGGCAACACCGGTGACCCGGCCACGCCGTACGAGGGCGCGCGGAAGATGGCCAAGGGGCTGGGCGAGGGCGTCGGGGTGGAGCTCACCAACAAGGGTGAGGGCCACGGCGCGTACAACGGCGGCAGCAAGTGCACGACGAAGGTCGTGGACGACTACCTGCTGAACGGGAAGGTGCCGGCGGACGGCAAGGTCTGCTCGTAACCCTGTCTCCCGTTCTCCCGCATACGAAGGGGCCCCGCACCGTCAAGGAACGGCTTGGGTTCAAGGGGTCGTCGCAACACCACTTGGTTTCAGGTGGTGAGTAGATCACGTAGACGCTCGGCTGGGGTATCCCAGCCGAGCGTCTTG